>NZ_AOJL01000069.1 GCF_000337035.1 Halorubrum coriense DSM 10284 | reverse complement strand
TATAGTATGTACTGAGCGATTCGTGAGTTCCTTACACTGACCACGACTGGATCCGAATCTATCACTTCTGAAGGATTTCGACAGAGTCGTCTGGGTAGGGAACAGCCAAGACGAATTCCTCTGGGTTGCTGGCTCATCAGCGTGTGTTGGCGTTTTGCCGGACGACCCCACGGCAGCAACAGAGACGATGTCACAGGAGTATCGTGAGGTCATCAACGAGTATAATACTGAGACAGCGTTTTACTGGGATTTCGAGAGACAGTATAAAATAACTGAACGATTTAGGAGTGGTGTACTGAGGTCGACATCGGCCGAGGCATCCTTAGAGCCGGAGTATTTGAGGGGGCAGATAAGCTGAACCTCGTTGATCTACACCGGATGTAGTATGTCAATCACACTTTCAGGAACGGTCCTGTTTGATCTGACGGACAAGCATCACTCACACGCGAAACTACTCCTCAGTCACAGGTGATGATCAAGAACACCCTACTCAACGGGCAACTATTGGGTTCCTAGAGCCTGTTGAGACTGAACTGCCTGAATTCGAACAGCCGGGGCTGTGTCCGCAGCAAGGTGTTGAAGCACCTGCCTTGATACCCTACAGTTGAGCTTCCCAAGTGCAAGAGCCGTGGCTTGTCTAACATCAGGGTCTTCGTCTTTAGCTGCGGAGGAGATCGCTTTGGCATATGGAACCGGTGGGTCAGTAGCTGTTCGGCCAATATTTCCAAGCGCAATCACAACTTCTGTCTGTACTACTGAATCAGGATAGTCAACAAGCGAGGCCAACTCTCTTGCGAACGGTTGATATGATGGAGCATAGTCACGAGAGTAACATCGTATTGTTGTCGCTGCGAGTTGGCGCTCAGTGTTGTTTTCACTTCGAAGTGACTGGATCAACAATTCAGCGATTGCCGGTGCGTCTCTGTTACTCTGCTTGAGAACCTTTCCGGGAGTTCCTTCTGAGATTCGACTGATCAGATTGAGGGCATTATACCTGATTTCTGGTTGACTAGCAGAGACGTATTGGAATGCTTCAGCAGCACTTTGAGCACTCTGACTCCCATTTAATGATTTTATTTGCTTGAAGTTCCTGTAATCAAGAGTACCCAAGAATAGCCCCCAGAGTGAGACGATCGTCCCAATTACGAATATGATTATTCCGATGATGATCCCTGGAACAAGTCCAATTGTCCCAAACATTAGAGTTATACCGACAACAATAATAAACAATATAAGTGGATTTCCCAACTTAGACAACCCTCTGGGGGTAGTGACTTCCTTCTTTCTCTGCTGTTTACTACCTGAGCGATAGATGGCCACACCAGGAAACCAAAAGAAGAACGGACCCTGAGAGGAGTTCTGTACCGCCGCATAGATCAGTGCGAACCATTGACGGCGAAAGTGGTCAATAAGTCGACGATGGAACCTCACCTTTGATTCACCAACATGTCTACTAGTCATTCGAGTCACATATTAATTGTGTTGTTTATAATTTATTTAATTTGAGTTTAGTAAAATTCTCTCCTGATGAATGCGATCGGTCAAACTGATAATCAGACTATTCTCATAGTATCGGACCTGAGAGCCCCTCCCGAGTAGTTATCTCTTGCTTCTGGTGAGTAAATTTCGCGACTCAGCGAGGCGCTTGAATTGCTCGAAGACCAGTAGCAAAAACGACGGCGCGTCGGATACATTAATTCGGTATGAGATAGCGACTTATTGAGTTCCTTGTAGAGGACGGTTACCTGTCTGGTACAGGTCTACATGTCGAGATAGGGGCCGCAAGCTCGAAACGTGGCACTACAGCCGATTATCATGAACGTCAAATCTCAGTAGCAGACTTAAATGCTTAGCAAATAGTGACTTGGTATGGCTGGAGTTCAAGCAATCTTTCTTGCTATCTGTTTCCCAGTTCTTGCGATAGGACTCCACGAACTGACCCACCTAGCAGTTGCCCGGATTGCCTGCCCACTTTCAATTGAACAGACCTCATGGGTCCCGTTCCGACTTCGTCTTGATTTTGAGAGACTGCCGGCAAAAGCCACACTCCGGATGATTGTACTTGCCCCTCTATTTGTCGGCGGCGTGGCTGCTGCCATTGCTATTCAAACCGGTATTTTGCAACAGATTAAAATCGCCGATCCGTACTATCTCCATCATCTTATGATAGCGTACTGGTTCCTCTATATCATTCCCAGTCCTGTAGATATTCGACTAGCCATTTGGCCGTCGGTAGAAGACACACAGCGTGTTCAGGTGAATCCACAATGAATGGACCATTAATCAATACATCAGGAATAGACGACAATCGTGCTGTCGCGCCAGTTATTGGGGTCGTTATTCTGTTTGGGTTTCTGATCGTTGCGCTCTCACTGTACCAGGTACAGGTTGTTCCACAGCAGAATGCGGAGACAGAGTTCCAACACTCCGGAGAGGCCCGTAACGATCTTGTTGAGCTCAGAGCGGGTATTCTACAAGCTGGAAGCATCGACCAACCACAGTATCAGACGGTTCAGCTGGGTACTGTCTATTCAACCCGCACGTTCACAATAAATCCACCTTCACCAGCTGGAACCATACGAACGACGGACCCGTATCCAATCACGATCTCGAACAACAGTGGCACACCTGAAGGGACGATAACGATTCCAACGCGATTTATTGAGTATCAGCCAGGGTACAACGAGCTTGATCGCTCTCCGACGTGGTATGACGCATCCGTGCTCTACCTTGATGCCCGTGACGATGGGGGTGGAATCGCGGTGATTGAAGATCAAGCCCTCGTCGATAACGGTGAGGTACAGATTACGGCACTCCAGAACGAGTTTCGACGAAGTGGGACCGGCCAAGTTACGCTCGAACTCCGCCCAGCAGAGGGTGTCACTGGTGACATCCCTGAAGGTGATCTCAGTGTTACTGTTCCGACACGGTTGAGTGATGGAGAGTACTGGAACAAGACTGACATCTCAAGCGAGATATACAGTATCACAGACGACGAAAATGGTGATGGCATATACAACTTAACTCTCAATACAACTAACAACGATCTTACAATAGATACGGTTGGTGTACAGGAAGCACCTAGAGAGCCGACTCAGAATAACAATGCACAGATTGGTAGCGGTGGTGGCAATAGTGATACAGATAACGATGATGGCCCTGTTCTTGGAGACCCAAAAATGGCATTTGATGATGCCAACGATAACAACCAACTAGATAACGGCGAAACCACGTACGAAGAGAGTGAACTATACTCATTCAGTGATGACTCAGTCAATCTCGTTATTCCAGAGTCAGTTGAGACTGTTGAGCGAGGCAACCAGATCAACATCCGAGCCAACGAAATCACCTCAGAAGTTGACTTCACATCGAATAATAACTACGTTCGGCTTGAAGCGACAGATGGTGACATCGTCACAGATGGGTCAGACATAACAGCTAACAACAATATTAACTTAATATCTGTAGGTAGCACCTCAATAGACGGTACAACTATCGAAGCGGTAACAGGCGCTGTTACTGTTAACTCAGGTGATGAAATCACTGCGACTAGCTCATCAATTAGCGCCAATAATAATATTTATTTAGATTCTTCGGCGCAAATATCGCTAGAGAGTGCGACAATTGACGCCAA
The DNA here is from genome assembly GCF_000337035.1 of Halorubrum coriense DSM 10284. Taxonomy (GTDB): domain Archaea; phylum Halobacteriota; class Halobacteria; order Halobacteriales; family Haloferacaceae; genus Halorubrum; species Halorubrum coriense. The sequence continues at coordinate 13,231 of NZ_AOJL01000069.1, read as the reverse complement.
AACCGGTCAAGCTACTATTGTCTCCGATAATGGAATCGATACGACTAGCGGAGATATCACCGCAAATAATAATATTGTTGTTAGATCTACGTCCACCGGCGACGTTACTCTTGACAGTGCTACCGTGATCTCTGATACAGGTCAGTTCACAGCTGAAACAGATGGTCAACTCACTGCGGTTGATTCGACAATCGAAGCTCCTGGTAATATTCTATTAAGATCTACTGAAAATATTCCCGTCAACAGTTCATCCATTACCGCTGTTTATGGCACGATTACCATTGAGACTGATAATGAAATTGATGCCACTGGTGTAAATATTAGTACAAACTCAACTATCAACCTCATTTCCACAGGCGATATTTTCCTCGACAGTGCAACGGTTAGCACCGACTACGGGAATATAAAAGCCGATTTGGGTGGTGGTTCCTTCACAATACATATCAATGAAACGACCGTAACAGGAGGCCCCATCGATTACCGGCCGAATGGCGTAAGCGAAGATCCGGAACGTGCTATTGCGGAGTAGAGTAGCTACTTGACTTCGCACGTTAGACGAATATCCCGTCGATTTGGTACATTAGCTCGTCGACCTTGCGGTTGGGGCCATTAAGTGCGAAAAAAGTTTTGAACGCTTTCGCGGAAATCGCTTGACATCGTTGCGGAGTGAACTCGCGTGAGCGAGAAGCGTTCTAAGAGCGCTGTGTACAGTAGAACTTGAGAAGACTGTAGGCCAGCATCAGCAGGTGCCAGTGCTGACTGGAACCTGCGGCGTGCCGTAACTCGCAGTCTACAAAACCAAGGTCCTGCTTGGTGCCTCTGAAGAACGTCTCCACGCGCCATCTCATCGCGTACAACTCGATGAGATGGCTCGCTGGTGCGTCGATCTTGTTCGAGACGAAAGACCTACGTCTTTCGTTGCTCCCAAGTATGTGCCGTCTTATATTTATGACATACACATGCTGGAATTGACAACAACCGCTGGGAACCAACTGTCAGATAGCGTTGCCATCATAAAACAAAAATCTGTAACAAAAACCAAGTTGTTCTCGCAAAGCCGTGTAAGCCCGCACTAGTATAAATAAAATAGACCTACACGAGAACACGACAAAGGTTGAGCCGTGTGAGTTACAACACACACCCGGGTATCGATAACTGGCCGAGACGCCTGAGAGTAGTTCGACCAGTCGGCAGAGTACGCGGGCAGCGGGCGGCTCTACGCAGTACTGTTCAACACGGACGAGGATGTAATAAGCTTGGGTGTGAACGGTGACCTTGAGGTACAAACCGATGTTGAGCAGGTGGTTGCGTCGCGAAACCAGTTCGTGAAGATTGGGGCAGCGCTGGAGGGCGGTGATCGCGATAAGTGGGAACGGTGAGGGAAGGACTGCTCGCGCCCCCAATCGCTCACGAGCATCTGTTCAGAGCGACGGAATGGGCATAATGGTGGTGCGGCCCGTCATGGACTGAAACGAAGGAATCCTCGAATTTCTGCGAGTGTGACAACGGTCAAGACGAGTTGGAGAATCTCCTAGTAGAATCCCAAATTGGGTCTGAGTTAAGTATCTCTTTTAGCCATCTAAAGGTTCATTTCGCTGAAATCAGAACTTAGAGTTGGGTATGACCTTTGGTCCCTCTCCACCGTCAACACGCTCTAACGGCACAGATTCCCGCATCGCTTCGCAGGTATCGTTGCTTCGTTCATTCGTTACATTCGGTCTGGCCGCCCTCCTCTTGCTATCCGCAGTGGGGATTCCTGTAGCCGCACAGTCCGGTGGCGATACGTTCGGACTGACAACAGAGAACGTCACCTCCACAGAGAACCAGACCATCCGAGGGACATCAACTCTAGAAACGGGCACGGAACTCCAAATCCGTGTTCAGTCGTCTGGAGAGACGGAGCCACAGTTCCTACAAAGCGACTCAGCCACAGTCGGTCCTACCGGTAAATGGAACGCCACATTTGATTTCAGCGCGATTGAGACGCACGATACAGTGGAGGTTAGCGTAGTCGCTAGTGAGAACCAGTCAGCTGAGTTTGAGACACCAGTCCGTAATGATCAGGCGTCATCATCTAATTCCAGCGAATCGGCCCCCGGATTTGGAGTCGTTGTTGCCGTGGCCGCACTCGCTGGAGGAGCCTTCCTGCTCCGAAGCCGTCGCTGATCAGCAACTTCTGCTTTTATATGTAGATCAGTCCCAGAAGCTACCAGAGACTGTGTGAGAATGCTGCGTACCGGGTGTACTTGCTCCTCATAATTGTAGGGATTTTGCTGGAAGGTCAGAGCCTGATAGGAGCGATTCGCGAAAGCCTCAGTGTTCGAGACGTAACCGCTAGACCGCTGTTTCTCCGACGTGTCGATTCTTGTACGCTGGTTGCGAATGTGAGAGCATGAGAGACGATCGTACCTTCACCTGTACGGATTGCGGGGATTCGCGTACACCGCAGACCCTGTTGTTGTCAGAAAACTACGGAAATTGTTCTCAGCTGAAAGATTAGAGGATTACGTCGTGTCGTAGAAACATCCTCAAGCGAAAGTAGACGTGTTAATCGAGGGTGAGATATCCACCAGATTGGATTGGGGTTCGTACTGGTGTGTTACCTCTCAGTAGCCACCGATATGATCAACCCTTAGCTTCGGTGTCTGTCGATTAATCAAACTAGGGTTGACGAAGATGATCAACTGGACGTGTAATTGAATAAGGAGTAAAGGCACCGACAAATGTGTGCCTGCTCGAAGGCCTGGCGCTGAGTCTTACTCAGCGTCAAGCGGTGTTACATTTCACGAGTACGACTCTTCGATCACCGTAATGCCGTTAGCGTTGACGACGTTAACTGTGTCTTCACCGTTGTTCCAGATCGGAGTTCCTGATTGGCCCCAGTACAGTTCCGTATCTGTAGCGTCTCCAATCCCGGAAAACAACGTGACTTGATCGCCTGGCTGGAGCGTGAACTCATCCGGGAACTGGTACTGCTTTGACGTGTCGTCTGACACGGTGTAGCCAGTGAGATCTAACGCGCTGTCACCGACATTCTCGAAGACAACGTTCTCCTGTGGATTCTCTAGTTCTTCGCCTTCTACATCTGCATTGATCTCAACGAGTTCCAGTTGCCCACCAGACGAGCTATCGTCAAAAGTGAACGGCGTGAACAATTCGCTGAAATTATCAGTGTCGAAGTTCGTTGTCGTCGGAATTACAGCATCTCCGTTGAGATTATTCTGTCCGTCAGTCACTGCCGTGTCAGTGAATCCGACATCGGTTCCAAGCTCACTCGCTACCGGGGCTAAGTTGTCGAGTGCGCCGGTGTCGGCCGCACTGCCAAGAAGAACCACTGCCCCGCCTGCAGCAGCGAAGTCGGCCACTGTAGTTACCTCTGCCGAGCTCAACGCTTGGGTCGGCGTCGAGAGGATTAATGCACGAGCCGCTGGAGTTCCATCCGCGTCAAGCAGGTCTGGTCCTGGGTCACTCGTCAAATCAACGACGCCTTCGAGATCGATAAACGCCTCATCGCCAGGCGCCTGTCCTTCAAGATACCGCATATAAAAGGCGGTATCCTCGGCGGAGACGGCAAAATCAGCTGCAAACTGACCGTGCCCACCGTCGACAATCACCGGGCCGGTCGCGTCGCCCACGTAATCGATCACGTTTGTCAGGAACGGGAAAACGCCATACTCTTCGATCCCAGGCCCCCCCTCATCAGCCTCGACGGACTCTTCGATCAGCGGGCCGCCGATGGCGGCGACGTTTGCGTCGGGGTCGAGTGCGACCAGCGATTCGCCGTTCTCTGACGCAACTGGTTCTTCAGGTCCGGATACGGCGACCGGCTCTGGGAAAAACAACTCATCGATCGGATCGTCACGCCGCTCTGACGTAGCCGCCTGATCGGAGATTTCCCAAATGCCGTCGCCGTTCGCACGGGCGTCCTGTTCGAGATCCCAATACTCGTCGTGCTGGCGCAGTCCGGAGTCATAGACCCGCGCTTCACCGGCTTCGATCACCTGTTCGTTGTACACGTTTCCATTAGAGAGTTCAAGAAAGCCGAGGAGGCGCCCAAAGTTGCCGCGCAAACCTTCACCCTCGTCAAACGACAGCGTCACCGTCTCGTCAGCAAGCTGATCGACTGCGTAGCTTGTCGCATCATCACCTTCGTCCTTTAGATCTGGACCGTCATCGATCCCCTCGTACTCTTCGAGGCGTTCGTCTGTCTCACCCGTCTCAGGGGTATCAATCCCGACGATACGCACCGTCTCAGTGGTGCCGTTCTCGAAGATGACGTCAACGGTGTCACCGTCGGCGACATCAGTAACGTCGACATCATACGTTTCTGTCGGATCTAACTCGATGCCAAGCCCATCACGGTCCGCGAACAATTCGGGGAATCCCGTAATGTTGAAATTCGTAGTTGTCGGGACAAACGGAACACCGGTGTTGTTCTGATCGTCGAGAATCTGATCGTCATTAAACCGGAAGCCAACTCCCAACTCCGAGGCAACATCGTTTAGATTGCTGGTCTCGTCGAGGTTGCTGAAATCCGACTGATCGTGAAGGAACACGGTACCCCCTTCATCAACGAAGCCCGACAGTGTATCGAGTTCACTATCTGTGAATCCGTTAGACGGTGAGGTGATGACCACCGCATCAGCCCCAGAAAGATCGGCCTCAATATTGCTGGTCACTTCGTAGGTGTAGCCGTTGGTTTCAGCGTAGCCGCTGAATGCTTGGAAGTCATCGCTACCGTTCGGTGTGAGAGTGTAAAACTGGCCGTGACCCTCGTCGTGGAGTACGGTCCCGGTCCCACCGATCAGCTGATCATAGAGGTTTATCAAGAACTCCTCGTTGCCGAAAGTGGAGAAGTCAGTGTCGGTCGCTACGAACGGCCCGGTTACGCCGACAACACCACCGTCGACGGCGACGACAGGAATGTCGACATCGTCGGGGTATGACACCGCGTCGTTGTCCCCGTCCTCATCGCTGTTGACTGCTGTTGGTTCAGCTTGAAGCGGAATGATGGATTCATCGGTAAGCGGCTCCTGATTCTCGTCAAGGAGGCTACTGACGGAATCGAGCAGTATTGATGGGATCGTTTCTGCGGGTGGGTCCGGCTCTTCGCCCGGTTCTTCGCCCGGATTCTCTGCGTCGGGATCCTCGTCTGCCGCCTCAACCGTCAGCGTGGGGGCGTACTCGTCACTTTCGAGTCCTGTTGTATCGATGTACAGGCCGACTAAAACTGACTCGCCAGCGCCGAGTTCGACGGCATTTGTATCCGAAAGCGACGTTTCGGAGTCATCTGTGTAGATAAACAGCTGGTCGTCGTCGAACGCTGCGCTGCCGACGGTCGTCCAGACGAACGTTGGATCTTGGCCATTGTTTGTGATTTCAACGATGCCGTCGAAGCTGTACTCCGTATCGACACCGACGCCAACGCCGTCGTCACCGCTGATGTTGATTACTAACGCATCACCAGAATCGTCGATGTACTGCCCGTTTTCTTCGCCTGGAATAAGCGCCAGAAACGAGTTCGCGTCGTCGGCAACAGTGATGTTTACCTGTCGGTCTGCCGATGCTGTTGAGAAGGCGCCGGAGCCGATTGCTGCGCCGGTGCCGGTCGCTGCGCCAAGGCCGAGCAAAATCGTGCGTCGTCTCATTGGTAGTCGTGGACTACCGGGTACTGCCGTCAGGTGTGCCTGTGGCTCTTAAGACCGACACTATGAGAACAGCACTGAGTGCCGACTGCCACTCCCACATGGCCGACTGCCTCCCGCTCATCCACGCTAACGTCGTTATATTTTATTGATATTAAGCATTGGTATCATCATCTACATTGAGTACAATTAACACAATAGCGATACGGAACAGATACAAACGATCCCACCTCGAGACAATCGTTTCGGCGGTTTCTCTCCCCCAATCGTTTTCATTAGTCGTTCAGTAGGGACTGTGTAGCTCGATTCTCGCTCTTATGTAGAACTACGGAAAGTTCCTATAACAAGGCAGTCGATGGTCATATCGACGGATACGCCTGTGAGATTCAGCGATCTAATGATCCCGAATGTATGAGCGGCCTGTTCCAAGCAAGACTTCCAGAACACATATTTTCGTAGCTTCCGACAGAGAGAGTAATGTCCGCGCTTCAGTCTGCCCTGCTCAATTGGAATCCGAGTCGGATCATAACTGCCGTCATAGCTGGCACTGCGGTCTTTCTTGCGTCCCAGGTTACTGATGGAGTCCTCTTGGAGTTTGGTGTGGCAGTTGTCTTAGCAATGGTACTCCATATTCCATGGTGGTTGTACAATCGTCATACCACCCAGTCTGTAGATGGGTGACAGTCTCATGCGCTCTATTCAGCAGCAACTTTGCTAACTACTAGAACTCTATCATCAGCGGTGTAGTTGATTACCGGCGTCTAACACATCCAGAGACGGCTGTGTTGAAATCCGTAGTCGCTGATAGTCCGTTGAGGTTGTGCTGAATACAGAGCGGTTATCTCGTACGCTGCGCTCAGAAGTTGAGGTCGCACTTCTCAGTCATGGGTCGGGCATTGTCTAAACACTCACACGAACTCTCCCTGTTCAGCTGTCTCGAACTCAAACCGTGCTCCACCATCGGTTCCATCGGTTACAGACAGCTCCCAGCCGTGGGCTTCCACGATTCGTTTTACGATAGTCAACCCGAAACCAGTGCCACCCTGTGCCGACGAGTGTCCCGGTTCAAACACCTCATCACGCTTTTCGACTGGAATTCCTGGTCCATTGTCTTCGACGTAGATCCCAAATTCGTTGTGACAGCCGACACGAACGGTCACGTCAGATCCAACGTGTTCAACAGCGTTTCGGAACAGGTTCTCGAACACGTGGCGTAACCGGTCAGGGTCAGCTTGAAATGTCATCTCGTCGACGACCTCGATGGTTGCCTCGCCTGTGTCTACTGTCGCCCAGCATTTCCCGACGAGGTTTGTCAAACTGACCGACTCTGTTTCGCTTATCGTATTGCCTTGGCGAGCAAGCGTCAACGTATCCTCGACGATCGCCTCCATCCGGTCAAGCGCCTGTAGTAGTGGATCAAGATGCTCGCTTTCTCCCTGCCCAGCAAGGAGTGCAGCGCGACCCTGTGCGACGTTGAGCGGACTGCGCAAATCGTGGGAAATAACACTCGCAAACTCTCCAAGCCGCTCGTTCTGCTGACGTAGTTGTCGCTCACGTTCGACGCGTTCAGTCACGTTCCGAGTGACCCCAACGAGGCGAGTTATCTCACCATCGGAGACTACCGGCGCAAGTTTTGTCTGCCAGAAGCGTGCTCCTTCGCTGACCAGAAGTTCTTCCTGATACGAGATCGGTTCGCCAGTCTTGACACAGCGGTGATAGTTCGCCGCTAACTCAGCGCCCTGTTCTTCACCGAACACGGCTTGTGGTGTCTGGCCCTGTACCTCCTGGGTAGTAATCCCAGTCTGGCGCTCGTAGGAGGGACTGAGGCGCTCAAACTCGAATCGGAAACCATCTCCATTTTCCTCAACATTCATCAGAAAGATGGCGTCCTCCACGCTGTTCAAAACGGCTTCGTACTCTTCGGCAAGCTCTCGCGCTTCGCCTTCGTACTCTTTTCGCTCAGTGATGTCTCGACTGCTAAGCAGAATCCCATCGATAATATCGTCGTCAACTCGATTCCGCATTGTGGCCTCAATCCAGCGCCACGAGCCGTCGGCGTGGCGGAATCGGAGTTCAACAGTCTTGGATCCGGAAGGGTTTGAGAGAACGTCTTCAAGCGCGTCGGCGTTTCGCTCCCGGTCCTCGGGATGGACGAACTCGAATCCCTCGTGGCCAACCAATTCGTCAGGGTCGTAGCCGAGAATTCGTGTGATGGCTGGACTAACGTAGGTTATCGTCCCGTCGGTATCAACGACTGTCGCGAGATCATTTACTTCCTTAACGAGCGTCTGATACCACTCAGGCTTGTGGTTATCATTCTCTGGGTGGGTTGTATTGTCATCCATCGATTACAATGGGTCCAGTACACGTATAAGTATATTAAAATCGTGCGCCATCTCCGGCGGAAGCACCACTCCATGTTGTATATATAGGGGTGGTGGCCAAGATCTTGCTGAGTATACCCTCTGTACCTCGCACGCAGATCCTATCGACTGTTAAAGACTTCAACAGGGAACTAGAGACAAAGAATCACATAGTCAATCAGAGTAGGATTTATGATCATGCTCCCAGACGATCTCCCAGTTGATCGCCAGAAACTGCTGACATAGGAAACAGAATGTTGGCAGTGTGGCGAGCAAACGCCTGTAGTCTGGCCACGAGAAGACCATCTTGATACGCCTCTCGGAGATATATTAGCGAATTACGAAACNGGCAGTGTGGCGAGCAAACGCCTGTAGTCTGGCCACGAGAAGACCATCTTGATACGCCTCTCGGAGATATATTAGCGAATTACGAAACCCCTGTTGAACGGGTCTACAGCAATACTCTCGGCAAGAACGTCTGGGGGAATGCCTGCCAGCACTGTGATTCTTACCAAGGAAACCATTTCATCCAGCAAGAGGCCGAGATTGACCCTCCACTAGTAGACTGTCCACATTGTGGGGATGAACACGAATGGAGCCCCGACCAAGGGATGGGTGGGGCATTCGGACAGGGATGGGTCTCATGTCCAGAATATGGTGAAATACCGGTTGGTGACCCACGGGGAGAGCGATGAACACCTTAGCTCCATATAGAACCAGATCAGTAGTATTTCAAAACTCGNTATGGTGAAATACCGGTTGGTGACCCACGGGGAGAGCGATGAACACCTTAGCTCCATATAGAACCAGATCAGTAGTATTTCAAAACTCGAATGAGTAAATTGCGACATGTACGATCTCACTGGGTTTCAGCGCGATCTGCTGTACGTAGTTGCCGGACTTGATGATCCCCACGGACTCGCGATCAAAGACGAGCTCGAGAACTACTACGAAAAAGAGATTCATCATGGTCGGCTCTATCCCAACCTCGACACGCTCGTTGAGAAGGGACTCATCGAAAAGAGTCAGCGGGACCGGCGGACCAACGAGTACAGCACTACTCGCCGGGGCATCAGAGAGATCGAAGCTCGGACTGAATGGGAAGCCGGGTANCCAACGAGTACAGCACTACTCGCCGGGGCATCAGAGAGATCGAAGCTCGGACTGAATGGGAAGCCGGGTATATTGACCACGACGGGTGATCGAACCGCTGCGTTCGAGGACCGTTTGAGTCTAGTATTTCACGCCCCTCAGAAGGTAAACCATACTTTGAACTCGGCCAAACACCCGACAGAGGAGTGACAACTGTTTGTCAATGAGAAGAAAATTTGATTATGATTGAGATCTAATTATGAACTATGAGTAAGACAGAACAGTCAAATGATTCTGAAAAAGAGATTGTCGCCGTCACTAAGCACGGCCAGGCGACAATCCCAAAACGCTTCCGCGAGAAGCTCGGGATCGAAGCGCCTGGGAAGGTATTGTTCCGGGAAACCGAAGATGGAGAGGTGATCGTCGAACAGGTCCGCTCACCAAGCGAGATGCGCGGCTTTGCCGCCCGTAGCGAAGCGAGTACGGACAAGCCTGCGTCCGAGATTCTCAAAGAGAAACGCGACCAGGACCGGAAAGAACGTGACTCGCAGTTCTCAACTGTAGAGTAATGTCGGTTCTTGATCGCGTTGTCTTCGACGCCGAGCCACTGGTAGCACACGCCGACGATGAATCAGGTAGCGAGGTTGTAGAAGAGTATCTCGATGCGGTCGCAGTCGAGGACACCGTCGGCTACGCCAGCTGCGTGAATCTCGCTGAGATCCGGTACACAATCGCCCGGAAGTACAACCGTGANGCGGTCGCAGTCGAGGACACCGTCGGCTACGCCAGCTGCGTGAATCTCGCTGAGATCCGGTACACAATCGCCCGGAAGTACAACCGTGACACAGCCGACGAGTATCTCGACTGGCTGACCGATCTTGGTGTCAAAACGGTAGATGTCGGTGATACTTGGACGGACGCCTCGGAGTATACGCTCAGGTATAATCCTGCGCTTGGCGACTCGTTCGCACTGGCAACGGCTGAACATGTCGACGCGACGCTCTTAGTTGGCGGTGACGACGATTATGACGACGTCTCCGATATCCCGATCGAACGGTTCCGTGACGGTTCCGCNCATGTCGACGCGACGCTCTTAGTTGGCGGTGACGACGATTATGACGACGTCTCCGATATCCCGATCGAACGGTTCCGTGACGGTTCCGCATGACATCCTCCTCGCCGTGGATGGCGAGGTTTCCTCACGCTGGGGGTATCGCTTACCGACCCACGGAGGCAACTTGCGGGTTCGTATGCTCCTCGTTGGGAACTGAGCGTGGTGACTCTGACCAATCGCTCTTCTGTAGGAGATTGTTGATACTGCTGAGCTGTGGCTGTCGAGTCGAAGAGGACAAGGACACCGCTGACGCGGTGTCCGACACGGATGATTCCGCTAGATGCATTTGGGTCGGAATCGGTCGCAGCGGACCTGTTACAGCAGTTTCGCTGGCGTGACGGTGTTTCCTGTCCTCGCTGCCGTTCTGACCGAACGGTCAGAAACGGCAGCTACGGGCAATTTCAACGGTATCTCTGTAAGGATTGCGACCGCACGTTCAATGATAAGACCGACACAATCTTCGCTCATCCGAAGATTGCGCTCCGCAAATGGTTGTTCTTGATCTACGCGTTTTTGCGGTTTAACAAGAGTCTTAGACAGTTACACTGCGAAATCGAAGTCACTTACAAAACGATCCACAGGCGTGTCGAGCGCTTTGCCGAAGCGCTCGACGCGCCGTCACTCGATCTCCGTGGTCCGATTGAAATTGACGATTTCTCCGTCTCTGCCGGCCTGAAAGGCCGCGAGCGCGACCGGCGGTCGCGCTCTCGCGGCCTCTCTCGGCGCGGGCGCGGGACATATGAACAAGACAAACCGCCGGTGTTTGTCCTCGTGGATCGCGGCACCGAGCAGCGGTATCTCGTGCCGGCGAAATCCGCAGACGAATCGACGAGCCGGCTCCTGCTGGCTGGCCGCCAGCAGGAGCCTCTCACGTCTATACCGACGGATTTCGCGCGTACGATCCACTTGAGGAAGACGAGAGTTTTAAGCGTGAATACGTCGTTCACGGTGACGGCGAATACGCCGACGACACGATCCACGTGAACTTGTGCGAGAGCCACGCGTCGCTGGCGCGACGGTGGCTCTCGCCGCATCGAGGCATCTCAAAAGATCGCCTCACACAGTATTTCCGAGCGTTCCAACTCAGACGAGAACTCTACCGCAAACCCGGACGAGAAGCACTTAAAGACGCCGTCAAAGCAACTCTCTGAAATGAACAATGTGCTACACAAGAGCGTTCCTCGTAAATCACCCCCCGGCCGTGCCCTCACGGGCACCACTGAAGACGAAGCTCTCGGCCTCTCCTGACGCTTTAGTCTCTCTCACAACGGCGTGAACGGCAGCGACGCAAGCGAGTCTGCGTCGTAGTCGAGAGCCTCCGCCTGCGAGACCCCTTCCGGCGTGATCAGGTCGACGATGCGCGGCGCCTCGTCGGCTGCGCCCTCTCGCGCGCCGCCGAAGCCGAAAGAACTAGTCTCGGCGGCAACCGGTCGCAGGGTTCCCTGGTCTTCCGAGCCGACGATCGGCACCGCTTCCCAGTTCGCGATGTCGCCACCCACCACGGACTTCGGTATCGAGACCACCGCCGTGTTCGACNCCTCTGGCGTCCCGAGGCTCTCCCCGTTGGCGTCGGTGATCCCCTTCCCGAAGCCGCTGGCGTCGATCCGGTACTGCCACGGCTGGTCGAACTCCGCGGTGAGGTTTAGATCCTCCAGCGCGTCCGTCCGCCCGCCGGTTGCGTCGGGATCGCGCAAGTAGACGAGGAAGTAGTGCGGGGAGAAGTCGCCACCGAACGTGTCGTACAGGTTCTCCACCTCGAACGCGAACCGGTACTCCTCCTCGGTCTCCAGCACGCGGAACGAACGCAGGTCGAACGCACCGTCCTGGAACGCACCGTTCGTCGGGTATGTGTATGAACCAGGGCCGTAATCATCACCCTCCGGATCATGGAANCGCAGGTCGAACGCACCGTCCTGGAACGCACCGTTCGTCGGGTATGTGTATGAACCAGGGCCGTAATCATCACCCTCCGGATCATGGAACTCAGCAACGGTGACACTCGGGGAATCAGCGGGTTGGATATACATCGCAGTACCGCCGCTGGCACCCATCGAGATACCAACTGAGTCGGTTGCTGAGGCACGGTAGTTGCTAATATCGACTTCTGTCGGATTACTATCCACGCCAGCCCCGGGGGCGTCAGTATACTCCGTTATTGACCACCCATTGTCTTGCGTGGTGAGGAATTCATCCAATGGTACGGTCAAGTCCCGGGCTGTTCCATTAGTCATCGCCCCGAGGAACCATTCCTCACCGCTGCGTCTGGCGACAACAATATATTCTCCAATAGCGGCGTCCACAACAGTTGTCTCGTCCCAGCTCGTAGGAACCTGTTTAATGAAGTCAAACTCCGGTTCTGTGTCGTAATTTTCGTTTTCAGTGTGCCTGTCCTCGAAGTCTGTGTATGTCGCAGGGAATGGTGGAGCGCTGTTCTGCTCGGTGACCCCGATGGTATTGATGTTCAGGCCACCGACATCATTCGAGCTGAGTTCTATTGCCACTGTATTGTCACCGGCCTCGAGGTCGATCGAAACGGTATGGATATCCCAATCATCCCAGTAGTCCGTGAACGCCGGTGTGAGTTTTCGCTCGGATCCGTTGACCAGCAGTGTGAGTTCTGCGTTACCGTTATTGGTGACTTCGTTTCGGTTCTCTTCCTCGTCACTCGCATACCGAAGGTGGAGATCGTAGGTCCCTGCTTCAGCGACATTCTTAATCGTGAATGTCGCTGTTGCTCCCGAGTCTTCTCGATTGGGATCTATGGGGACGTAATGAGCTCCGTAGGCGTTCCGCCACTGATCAGCGGTGATCAGCCCGTCCAGTTCTCCAGCTTGTGCCTGAATAAACTCGCCAATCTCGAACGTGTTATCGATGTACGCTTCGATGCGGTCGGCAGCCATCTGCAGACCAGCTAAATACACCGGATACATCGCTAATTGTTTTGCTCGAGTTGTCTGGATCTGTCTATTATCCTCGTCAAAACCATCACCATCGTTGAATGTGATGTCAAAGATACC
>NZ_AOJL01000068.1 GCF_000337035.1 Halorubrum coriense DSM 10284 | reverse complement strand
CTTGAACCAAGTTCGCCAAACCCGTCGTACTCTTGTGCTTTCACTACTTCCCGTGCGGCAACGTTCGGATATGTCCGAATCTCGCCGGTCGGTTTGATTCCCTCATGAATTTCCAACATCTGGCGGTTCGCAGCGGCGGCTTGTATGACCGTTTGGTGGTGGTTCACCGCACGCTGAGAGTGGTGGGTCTGAGTCGGCTCTTGGTCGTTTAATTTATCATACAGCCCAGGGTCGTTGACGTACCCGTTTTTGATTGATCGAATCCCAGTGTCCTCGTAATCTTCAAATATATCCTCATTTTCAATTTCATCCTCATAGTTACCGAGATTCCCAGAAGTCTCGTTATGCATAGTCATTTCGACCGGATTCGAGAGGTTGGCACCGAACTCGGTAACCTCATTCACATCAAAGTCCGGATATGAGTCGTCAATACCAAGTTCGAGGGCAGTTCCATCGGCATTGGCACCGTAACTACTCCAGCCTTTATTCCACCCTTCTGCGAGAACACTGTCGAGACCGTGTTCACTCGCGAACCGCATATATCGCTTCATACGTTCTGTCCGCGCGCCGTGGATGTACGCAGCAGGGTTGTTATTGTTCCGGGAGATCTCGTTGTCACTTTTGTACTCCCAGTTGGCGCTCCCAGCGATCATCGTCCACCAGATACCAACATATTTGCGACCGTTTTCGAGCCACGACGTGTCACCGCTCGGGAACACCGACTCATCGAGNCCAGCGATCATCGTCCACCAGATACCAACATATTTGCGACCGTTTTCGAGCCACGACGTGTCACCGCTCGGGAACACCGACTCATCGAGTGGGTCCGCTAGCAATGGAATGAGTTGAGACTCCACAAGATCACCCGGTGTGCCTCCAATCTGTATCGTCCGCCAGGGCGTCATATGGGGGGCCGAAGCTTTCACTGACGATCCATCTGGGAGTGGCGCGAGTTCAGCTGCAAATTTCGGACTGCCTGCGTTAGACTGAGATGCCAACGACAAGGAGGCATAATTACTGAGGTTTGATTCGTGGACACTTAGATACGGTCCACTGCTACCAGTGTCTATCGTCAGCGGTGTGTGTGCTCCGCGTCGCACAGAGTTTCCGTTTGGCCTGGTAGATCCTCCCCCTGAAGGAATATCGCTCAAAGTGCCTGTGGCATACTCCTGTTCAAACCTCGGGTTAACCCACTCGTTTTCGATCCACCAAGCGTCGTAATCACCAGCGAAATTAAATTCCGTGTTCTCCGAATCGATACTGAAATCTCCAAATCCGTCATCCAGCACTACACGAAAACCGAGCCCGCTATTGAATACTCGCACCTCAAGGCTTGCTGCTCGGCCATCTTCCGTGGTCTCTTGGAGATTAAGGGTGAGGTAGTTGTACTCTTCTTCAACAGAGGCGAATTCACCCCATTCGGGGGTCCACTCTTCGGTTGTTGTCCCGCGCTCGCCTCCAGTAGGAAGAATTCTTGGTCCGCTCCCGTCAATGGCTGTCCCAAACGCGTCTTGTCCGGAGAAATTGAAGCCGATCGGCGATGGCTCGACGTATGTCGTTCCCTCGTAAGTAACAGTATAATTTGGGACCCCCGACGAAACGTCGACTGTCATGTTGATAGATCCATCTGGAGATNTATGTCGTTCCCTCGTAAGTAACAGTATAATTTGGGACCCCCGACGAAACGTCGACTGTCATGTTGATAGATCCATCTGGAGATGAGATAGTCTGTGTGGCGAGATCTTGTTGATCAACCGCGTTTGACGCGTCTGGTTTCTCGACAGCAGCCTGAATAGTCACTGGGAGGGTCTGTTCGGCAGTAACGGCTTCTGTGTCGATGTACACGCCGACTGACTCGCTCTCACCAACGCCTAAGCCAAGAACTTCGTCCTGTCCGTTACGAAGCCTTTCGTTCTGGTTACTTCCNGACATTAGCGAAATCGAACGTCCCCCAGATGTAGATCGTCTGTGTCCCTTGGTTTGTGATCTGGAACACATCGTCAAACGTGTACACAGAGTTGGTCCCAACCCCTTGGCCGCCAGCGGCTGTGTCACTGAAGTTGAGTCCAAGCTGGTTGGCACCTGTTACAGTCGCATACCTGCCGTTTGGCCCACTAGAAGGCGTTAGTCCGAGGTACCCACCGNTGAAGTTGAGTCCAAGCTGGTTGGCACCTGTTACAGTCGCATACCTGCCGTTTGGCCCACTAGAAGGCGTTAGTCCGAGGTACCCACCGCTGTCTCCAGCAACCTCAACACTGACATCTTGATTTGTTGTGACACTGCTGAACGCGCCAGTCCCAACAGCACTAGCGCCGGCAGTACCGCCGAGCAACATGAGGAGTTTGCGTCGGTTCACCATAGTTGTCTTATCGAATGCCCAGCGACGGAATCGAACCGTCTCACCCCGGTTTCCATAACGGGGACACACCTGTGTGGGTGGTGCGGTGATCTCAAACGTATTATTTAAAATACATGTTGAATAATACTTGTAGTCTGATTGTGTTACTCTCTATTTGCGGGGGTGTACTTGGTTATGAGACGGTTGAGGTTTGTCAGGGGGACCTCGATACNTCTATTTGCGGGGGTGTACTTGGTTATGAGACGGTTGAGGTTTGTCAGGGGGACCTCGATACATTGAGTGTACAACTTGATCCGGATCAGGAACCCCTTGAGCCAGAATCAATCAGTCATTGAAGCTAATTTCTACCGTTCTCTTGGAGTGAAACCGTTCTTGCTCTAGCAAAGAGACCTAGTAACCTCACTCCTCGTCTTCGTCTTCCCCATCCTCTTGTTCGCTCTCGGCTTCGTCTTCGTCTTTCCCATCCTCTTGTTCGCTCTCGGCTTCGTCTTCGTCTTCCCCATCCCCTTGTTCGCTCTCGGCTTGACTCGGTACGCACGTGACTTCGAGAGTACGATTATACGAGACGCTTGCACTTGATCCGGTCCCGGTTACCTCAAATTTGAGCTCAATATCTTGCGTTGTAGAACAATCTAGCGTAACGGTGACAGTACCAGCGCCCCCNTCCGGTCCCGGTTACCTCAAATTTGAGCTCAATATCTTGCGTTGTAGAACAATCTAGCGTAACGGTGACAGTACCAGCGCCCCCTTGATTGAGTTGACTTGGAGAATCAGCGGTTTTGATTGTGGGCCCAGACGAACTTGTACGCAAAGCGTTGACCTCCAAGGTGTCGAGGTCGAAACCGATTTGATTGTGATACTCTACAACTGGTGTCGGTTGCCCTGCAGTAATGTTTTCACCCTCATTGGCGAGTTGCTCGTAGCCGAGATATGCGTTGTCGTCCTCAGTTACGTTGACTGCGACTCCGCGGTCAGCATCTATAGTCGTGAACCCAGCGGTACCAAAAATAAATCCAATCGCTGCTGTAAATGCGAGCAGAATACTCAGGAGACGGAATTTACCAGCGCGGATCTGCGGCGTCCGACTAGGTACTCTCATTCTTACTGATAGAGTTCAGGTGGTTTCTCTCTAGTACCAAGACGAGTACGGCGTCCGACGATGTAGTGAACAATTGCTGACATTCCGAAGGCGGTGGCTGTGAAAATGCCCACCTCAACTGGTTCAAGTGTCCCAACTACCGGTGCGTCAACTGTGACTGCGAGCAGGAGTGAAACTGCGACACCTGCGAGCCCAACGTAATAAAGACTCCAGGGGATTTCCTTGCTACTAACAGCCTCAACATATATGTCGAGGTCTTCCAACTGAGGCGTAGGATGAACTACACTTTCTTCTTCGTCAACAGTTACGATGTTGTTTTTCTCTAGATTCGGCAGGTGGGTGCGCTTGAGGGTACTGTACACGCTTCGGTGATCCTCGTACTCAACGTCGTCGGGATCTCTACCGGTCTCCCAAGCAGCGATATGTTCTGAAAGTTCAGAGATATCGACCGGCCCTTGCTTGCGTTTGAGCGCGTGGATCACAAATCGTCGTCGACGATTCGATAGAACATCATAGATTTTGTCTTCGGACAGTTCATCCTCCTTTGAGTTTGATTCGTTTGTTGATGTCGTGATTGGTAGCATTCGATCGACCCCTTAGCCCGCTTGTCAAGATACCCAAGCACCAAACCGCCGATTGTCTGTTTAGATTTGTGAGGACAGATAGTATAAAGCAATAATATATTTTATCTGTTATTATGTTCCACGACACATTATCTGGGTCTCCCTATCATTCTGAAGGAATTGATTGAAACATTACAGAATCCGCTCTTGGGTCTTCAAGCTACTCTTGATCTGTCCGTAATGATACCCTGAACGCTGTGATACAGATACATGTCGCTTCAGGCACTGCTTGATGCGAACAATAACGCGTGCCTGAGCCAAATCGAGTTTGCCATTCAATTCATCAACTCCTCCAAGATGTAGCCTCGAGCGTCTCATAACGAAGTAGGTCCCTCTCTATGACTCATTCGAGCGCTTCCGGCCTGAATGGTCAGGCTCGGGGGTGCCAGAACACAGGTGAAATCCAATATGCAACGGCGAAAGTTTGTCGTCGGACTGGGTGCATTGGCTTCTGGAAGCGCGGCTGCCGTAGGGACTGGCGCGTTCACAAGTGTCACAGCAGACAGGTCGGTTTCCGTTACTGTGGCTGGCGATGCGAATGCCTACCTCGCACTGAGTTCGAGTGGTTCGAACTCCAGCTACGTCGAAACTACGGGCAGCGGCGAAGTTGAACTCAACCTTGATGACTTAGACGAGAGCGACACTACTACTTCGTCTCCAAGTTCCCCTGATGGCGCAGAGGGTGTGAACCCGAACGCGACGACGGTGATTGACAGTGTCCTCACGATCGCGAACCAGGGCACGCAGAAAGTCGAAGCTGACCTTGCTGCTCCTTCTACTGGCTCCAATGATGTGACCGTTGGTCAGCCGTCCGACTCCTCCCCAAGCAATGGTGTATACATCTACTACGATCCTGATGAAGATTCCAGCGATACTGGAGATCCCAACCCTCAGAGATTCAACAACACGAATGTTGAACTAGACACCGGTGAGAGTATCGATGTGGATGTGACTGTCGTTTCCGGGACGAGTGATTTCTCTGGTACCCTCGAAATCGAAGCGGATGCTGACGACGCCGACGGCTCTGCGACGTAATTAAATTCGACTTCCCCTATTCCACTTATGAAGCGAAGACATTTCATCGCTGGTCTGGCGTCGACGACGCTTGGGGGAGCTACGGCAGTCGGAACAGGTGCATTCAGCACTGTTGAGGCGAACCGCACTGTGAACGTAACTGTCGCAGACGAGTCACAAGCTTATCTCGCCCTCGACAAGGGCTCCGATCAATCCTCATTCGCGCGGACGGGTGCGGCAGGCGGGAACGGTGAGATCTCGCTTGATTTCAACGGTTCAAGCGGTGCTAGTGGTATTGGTGTCGGGATTGATTCGACATACTCGTTCGATGGAGTAATTCAGGTTACGAATCAAGGGGCTCAGTCAGTCTACTTGAAGGCACCCGTCAGTGATGCCAGCAGCGACGACAGTGCGACGGGCGAGATAACCGATGCGTACTTTTACGTCGCGAGTGTGGAGAGTAGGCCAATTGACGGTGATGAAACCGGGTTCGATGGAACGACTGAAGGTGAGACCTGGCTGAAACTCCCCACCGGTACGCCAGCGCAGTTAGGATTCTTCATCGACTCGACTGGTGCATCACAAACGACGCAGGCTGAAAAAGAAGAGCTGTCGGCCACGTTCACCGCCCAAGCCACCCAACCAGGTGGCACTCTCATCAATAGTTCCGGTAGTACGATCTGACTCCAAGCCAAGACGCTGTAGACCACGACCCACGCTGGCACACGTTGTCTCGATGATATCGGGACACGTGGCACGGCATCGCCGTGTAACGGCGGTTCGATTCCGCCGGTGGGCATTTCCCCTCAAGGGGGAGGTCAATATGAACCGACGCAAATATCTCGCAGCGCTGGGCGTGTTGGGAAGTGGAACTGCTGCGGCAATGGGGACTGGCGCATTCACTAGTGTAAGCGCAAGCCGTGATGTAAGTGTCTCCGTCGCAGACGACACGAATGGGTACCTCGGGCTCTCTGCTTCTCCTAATGAAAACGGAGAGTTCGCATCGGTGGACACCAGCTCTGGTGGCGATGGTGAGATTGCGTTGGACTTCGGAGCGTCAGATGGTGGCGGATCTGGTGTTGGCCTCAATTCAACGTACAATTTCGACGACGTATTCCGGATTGAGAACCAAGGTACCCAGACGATCTACGTTTGGGCTAACTTCAGTGGCGAGGATCTTGACGACGACGATATTTGGTTCTATCCGGGAAGCGACTCGGATCGCGAATTAAACGACGGTAGTAACAGTGTTGTGACACTCACTACCGGCCAGCAGGTCAACGTTGGCGTCCACATCGACACGAGTGTTCTCAGTTCAACGGAAAATCAGGCACTCACTGCCTCGCTAACTGCTGATGTCGATGTGCCGGGTGGCTTAGAAGGCTCACAACCAAGTGATCCAGTCGGTGAGGACGCTGCCGTCGTCAGTAAAGATCCAGACGCTGGGGAATTCAGTTCGATTCAGGACGCAATTGATGCCGTTGATGGGACAACGATCTTGGTCGAGTCCGGTAGGTACGAGGAGAGCGTAGCGATTGATGTTGATGGCCTAACTCTCAAAGGCCCGAACGCTGGCATCGCTGGTGACAGCGACCAGCGTGGTGCTGAAGCAAATATCAATGGCTTGGTGGCCGTTGACGCCGAACAGGTTACCATCGATGGATTCGCTATTGAGCGCGAAGCTAGTGGTAGCATCAACCAGAAGGGTGTGATTCAGATGGGGGCCGTCGGAGATTCGGCCAGCGGCTCGACGATTGCCAACAACGCCGTTACGCCGAACGACACCAACAGTGAATCCGCTGGCCTCGCTGGCGTCGCGATTGAAAGCGCAGACAACGTGACAATCAGCGATAACGTGATCGCACCGGCTGCCGATAGCGCTGACACGATCGGAATCACTCGATACGTCTCGAATATTGAGAACCTGACGGTGAGTGACAATGTGATTGAGACGACCCTGGGGATGGCCTTCGGTGGTAATGATACTACTGATAATCCGCTGACGTACAGCGCATCGATTACAGGTAATCAGTTCGACAATAGTGGTACTTACAGCCTCGCAGTGTACGAGTCTGAAAACCTCGATGTAACCGTCACAGAGAACGAGTTTAGTGCTGATAGCGGGATCTTCGTGACGAGTCTTGCTAGAGAGGAGGCTCCCCGACCTACCCCAGCTGGCGACGGTGAGAAACTCGCAGTGGATCAAGTCGTGGATGATAACACGTTCAACACAACTGGTGAGGTTACAACTACCTCTGTTGGGGAAGACTCCACGTACATCGTTGATGATGCTATTCTCGGTGAGGAGTAATTAGGCTACCTGTATACTTCTGCTTCGAACTGGTTTCTAACCGACTGCGGCTTTTCCATTCTTTCACAACCGACGAGTCGCGGGCTTACTCGCACACTGTGAGGCCCGCCTCATCGTAGATTTCTTTCAGCCGTTCCGGGAGGTAATCGAGGTAATGTTTCTCCAGTACTGACGAGGGCGTCCGACCGCAGAAGGCGTTGATATACGTCACATCCACGCCGCATCAACTCATCTCAGTCGCAAACCAGCGCCGGAGTTTCTGTACCGTCACCTTCACGCAGACCTCCTCAGACACGTGGCGGAACTTCCGATTCAGGGTTGCTTCGTGGTCTGGAACACACGCTCATCGTCAGGGTCACGCTCGGGTTTGAACGCTTCGAACGCCTCCGCCGCTTCGTCGCTGAGAACGTGACCCACGTCTGCTCCGTGCTTGACTCCTTCTCGGGGACGATCATCCGCTTGCTCTCGTCGGTGTCGTCTATCGCCAGTTGACAAAGTTCGCTGGACCGTAGACTCGACATCGCCGCGAACAGGAACGCCACGTTGTACTTCATATTCTCCAGCGCGTCGTAGACCGCCTGGATGTCCGCTTTCGACGGTACGTCGTGGAGTTCGCCGACTTACTCGGCATCTCGAAGGCGTCCATCACCTCCCGATCGAGGAAATCACTGAAGAATACGCGGAGTGCGCCGATGATGCTCATCTGGATCGCGTCGCTCACGTCACCCCGAAGTCGAGGTAATCCGCGATGTTGTCTTGGGTGATGGGTGACGGTGGTGTGTCGGCGTGCTGAAGAATTGGTACGATGTATCGCGTGTGGAGGTCAGTCGTGTTTTCACTACCGCGAAGGATGCTCGTAGCGACTCGCAGTAATTAGCGAACACATCATCAACCAACGCATCGGCACTAAATGGTGTCTGTGCCGCCACCGTGTTCAAGCACACCTCGATACGCTCATGTGCGGCAATTTCTTATATACTAATGACACTTAGTATAACAAGATGAGATGGCAGCGTGGGTCAACCGTCCTACTCATCATAATCTCGTTAGGAGCGGTCGTCCTGTTGGTCGTCTCCAGCGGCGCAGCTATCCTCGATCAACCGAGCGATTCACTCAATGATGAGGTCGCACTCCAACCCGGCGACAACCCCTACGCATACCTCAACGAGAATGGCGAACTCGCGGTTGATATCACTGAAAACAATCCGAACCTCGATAATGAGGGGGTGAATCCAGACGCATTTGCGGCTCAGGAGACACTCTTCTATATTACCTACGACGGAAACGCGTCCGCAGAAGCATGGATCGACCACGAGGGGACAGGCGTCACGTTTGTCGTTGACGGCGAACCGATCGAGACCGAGTCGAACGCTGTACGGCTGACTTCGGAAAACGACGCGGTTCCAGTCGGCGTCGAAGTTGACACCCGTGTAGCCGAAGTCGCTCCGGGCGACCAACTCATTGATGAAATTTCGGTCCACGCCCGTCCGTCCGATTCAGAGGCGGTCGGAGACGTAGGTAACGATGGCAATAGTGACGACGATGACGATCCGGGAACAGTTACGACGGTAGAGTCACCCGACTCAACCGCCCGCAATGTTGAAATTCTCTCGCTTGCTGCTGAAGTAGAGACTGAAGTCAATCTCCGACAGCTCCACGTCGGCGACCCAGCGGTCCGACTCACTAACCTGACGTTCGTCAGTACGGACTCCGGTGACGTCGAGTTCGAAGTAAGGGGTACCACCGACCCACCGCCAGAAACTTCCGCCATGCCGCTTGGTGTGGATACGCTCGGCTACTACACAGTTGAGTTTACCACACCTGACCAGCCAATCAGCGAGGCTACTACTGAGCTCGTTGTGGATCGCGACTATCTCGCGGAAACGGACGTTGACCCCGAACAACTCGCCGTCTACCGTGAGACGGAGGCAGGCTGGAAGCAGCCGAAGACGACCGTAGTCAGCGCGAACGATGAGACAGTCCGACTCCGAGTTGTCTCCACGGGGTTCTCTGCGTTCGCGGTCGCAGCCGAGCGCCCAGCATTAGTCCCGGTTGAGGCGACCCTCTCAGCCAATCAAGTCGCGGCTGGGGAGACGCTAACCGTTACTGTTAATCTCGATAACAACGGACGGGCCCCCGCGAATGAGGTGGAGGTTCAAATTGTAACCGCTGATGAAGGAGAGTTGGTGAGTGACGAGGTCGCCACAGTCAACGCTGAGGTTGGCGAGACGACGACCGAATCAATAGTTGTCCGCCTCAACTCCCCTGGAGAGTACAACCTCGTCCTGACAGGTCCAGCTCTTGAACCTGGACCGGGGGATTCCGGAATGGGAACCGATCAAATAATCGCGCAGTCTATTACCGTGACCGAACAACCCGATGGCGAAACCGGTACCGAGGCCGGAGGTGCTTCCAGTGTCAACACTCCAAATGATGGCTCTGCCGATACGGGTGTCTCAGGCGAGACAGAAGTGAGAGATGACAGGGAAGAAGCAGTGACTGAACGTTCTGGCATCGATCTTACTGAGCTTGGAGGAATTGCGTTGCTCATCGGTATTGTCCTCACAACTCTGTTCCTGTTCCGACGCGCGCCGCGATGATTACTCGTTCATACTACGTCGGTACGGCGGGAAGCGCCTCGAAGGGCGCTGTCGAACAGTACATCGCTNTTCCGACGCGCGCCGCGATGATTACTCGTTCATACTACGTCGGTACGGCGGGAAGCGCCTCGAAGGGCGCTGTCGAACAGTACATCGCTAAACAGGAGTGTGACGACGAATGAAGCGCGTCAGCACCTTCGAGGTCATGCCACAGACCGAGAACGACAAAGAGTGCCTTCTACGGCTACTCGACGCCTCCGCCTCCCTGTGGAACGAACTGACCTACGAACGTCGCCAGAACTACTTCGGAGACGGCGACGTGTGGGACACCTCCGAGTACCGTGGACAGTACAACGGCGTCGTCGGAAGCGCGACCGTCCAACAGGTCACGCGCAAGAGCAGTGAAGCGTGACGGTCGTTCTTCGCCCTCACGGAAAAAGGCGAGTACGCCAACCCACCGTCGTACTGGGGCAACGAGGAGGACGGACGCGAACTCCGTACCTACATCCGATGTAACCAGTACACGATTGAGTGGGGCAAGCGTAGCCGTCTGGAAATCCCTGTTGGGCAAGAACTGAAAGACGAATACGGACTCGGCTACCACGAACGACTCCGCCTCAAACTCCGAGGCAACCCGAAGTGGGACGGCAAACAGGGTCGTCTGGAACTCGAATACGACGAAGTGAGCGACACATTCAGGACTTTTCAACCAGTCACCGTACCTGATTCTCGACTGGATTCACCACTGGCTTCTCACGAAGCCGCCCTCGACGTTGGCGCGAACAACCTCGTCGCCTGTTCCACGACTACTGGGAACCAGTACCTCTACGACGGACGGGAGTTGTTCGGACGGTTCCGCGAGACGACCGACGAAATCGCCCGCCTACAGTCGAAACTCCGAGAGGGGCGCTACTCCTCGAATCAGATTCGACGGCTGTACCGACAGCGGACGAAGCGTCGTGACCACGCACAGAACGCGCTGGTGCGCGACCTCGTTGAACGACTGTACGACGAGGGTGTGACGACGGTGTACGTGGGCGACTTGACCGACGTGCTGGAAACGCACTGGTCGGTTAGAGTGAACGAGAAGACGCACAACTTCTGGGCGTTCAAGAAGTTCAGCCACCATCTCGCGTGTATCTGTGAGGAGTACGGCATCAGTCTCGAGGTCGAATCGGAAGCGTGGACTTCTCAAACGTGTCCCGGGTGTGGCGACCACGAGGAGACGGTTCGCCACGGGGAGACGCTGACGTGTCCGTGCGGTTTCGAGGGGCACGCCGACCTCACGGCGTCGGAGACGTTCCTTCGAGAAAACAGCGATTGCGAAGTCAGGCCGATGGCACGGCCCGTGCGATTCGAGTGGAACGACCACGATTGGTCGGGGAAACCATACCCTCACGAAAGTCCCAAAGAAGTGCGCACGAACCCGCAAGTTGCCTCTGTGGGTCGGTAGCCGAACCCCAACGGAGGGATCCTCGCGCTTTAGCGCGGGGAGGATGTCAAGAGCGAAAAGTCGGAGGGGTGATCTTTAAAGCCGTTCCGTCAACAACCTCGACTTTCTGCCGATCCACCTCAAAGATCATCAAGCGGTCGTAGGTTCTCTACGACGGCATTAACATCTCCACCCGGAGATGAATCTCAATACTTGGGTGGGTATGAGCGTCTGACGTAGTATTAAGACTCTTCGACATCTCTGCGCTCTTTGAGGGCAAAGACATCTATGAGAATTGGAGTTACCAACCAGAAGGGGGGTGCTGGGAAGACAACCACGACACTGAACGTCGCCGGCGCGCTGAATCAGCACGGCCACGACGTGCTCGTCATCGACCTCGACCCGCAAGGCCACGCGACCGAGGGGCTCGGTTTCGAGGATTTTTATGACGATCCCGACCGCGACTCGCTATTCGACGTCCTCCCAGATATCGACCGGATGGACGACCTCGGGCGGTTGGTCGTCGAGCATCAAGAGGTCGACGTCGTCCCGAGCCACGAGCGGATGATCAACGCCGAGGACGAACTCGCGAACGTGATGAAACGCGAGGAGCGACTCGACATGCTCCTCAACGAGAGCGACGCCGACCAGCGCTGGGACTATATCCTCGTTGACTGCCCGCCAAACCTCGGTGTCCTCACCGACAACGCAATCGTCGCAACCGGGAACGCCCTGATCCCTGCTCAGGCGAAGTCAACCAGCATCCGCGCGATCGAACTCTTGTTCAAACAACTCCGGAGCATCGAGTCCGCGTTTGGCGAGGTCGACGAGATCGCACTTGTTGCGAACGAGGTCGGCGTCGACGGCGAAGCTGAGGAGATGATGGCATGGTTCAAAGATGTCTTTGAGGACAAAGAAGACTGTGAGGTCTTTGAGATCAGAAAGCGTGTCGCACTCCAGCGCGCATGGAACGCTGGCGTCTCCATCTTTGAGCATAATGAGAGCTGCGACATGGAGGAAGTCTATCTAGACGTCGCTGAGCACTTGGAGGGTTACGCCGATGACTGATGGTGACGGGAAGCGGGACCGCAACCCGTGGGACGATCGCTACGACCGCGATGATGACGATCGAGACAATGCTGCCATCGAAAGTGAGGCGTCCTCAGAGACTACGGAGATGTCGGAAGCATCGAATACATCAGAGACCTCAAAGAAACAAAAGACAACAAAGATGTCTAAGAGCAAAAAGACAGCAGAGAGCGAAGAGAGCAATGAGACCGTCCGTGAGCGGAAGAACGTGAACATGTATCTCCCAGAGGGTCTCGTCGATGACCTCCAGATGCGGTATTCGGAATTGAATGTCGAGTGGCGACGTCGCCACGGAGAGGACATGCCGAAGAACGATGAGTTCTACCCGGCGGCGATCCGGGCAGCGTTGGGTGAGTCGTCGATTGAGGAAGAGCTCGGTCTTGGCGAGTAGGCGCCATATCTCTATCGCGGTATACACTATACAAATAGACGAAATGAGGTGTCTCCCACAAACACTCCACTACCGAAGTGTATCTTCGGCGGTCTGACCCCCTGATTCAGGACGACAAGAACGGCTTCTCGAAGGTGTAAGCGTGGTTGATAATGGGTTTCCGGTGAGAGTATGCCTAGTTTTTGGGATAACTAAGGTTATCCCGGAATCTGACTATGCTCGGCAGAGCACCTATCCTCCCGACGGACTGACGACCCAACATGACCGAGACCTTCCATCTCAAGTGCCCCGGCTGTGGGACGGAGAAAGCCCCGTTTACCACCCACGACGGGACCATCGGTGTTCACTGCTCGTGCGGCGTCAGCTTCAACGTCGACATCGAGGCGAGGCAGGTCGGCGAATGGTGGGTGCGCTGACTAAGCGGGTACCTTCAGTTCTGCGGCCTGCTTATACTCGTTAGACTTTCCGATAGGCTTCTCGCAGTTGTGGCAGTGGAGTTTGTGGCCGGCTGGAAGGAGATAACTGGCCTGTACAGTGTTTATCTTGTCACACGCTGGGCAGGTGTGTTTTTCCCACTGTTTTATTTTGACGATGCGGCAATCACCTATCTCTAAGCTCATACACCCCCTCTATCCCCATCGAATGTGAATACTACGCTGGTTCACGGGCAGAAGATCGGCGACTGGTGAAGGCGTGACGAGCGCGAAATGTGGCAATTCCGAGTATTAACCAACATTCTGCCGCATCGAGCGTCAAGTGTTGGTTAAGATTCGACCTCGTCGAGGTCTGGCATCGCCTGCGTGATCATCGCGAACCCTACCCCGAGCCCAAGCACGAGCCCCAGCTGCGACGTCGCTTCGCCGGCGAGCAGCGGCTCGATCATCCCCATGTGGCTCATGTATGCCGACACGGCCAGCAGGTAGATCCCGAGTCCGGCGCCGATCGCTGTCGCCCGCTCCGGACTCGGCGGGTAGTGCTCCATCTGCGGGTCGAGCGACAGCGCCCGGTGCTTCGCTGTCGCCCACGCGGCGGCCGCCCGGTGACCGATATCGACGGCGGTGCCGGCCATGACGGCAGCGACCGCTCCCGGACCACCGTAGAGTCCCGTTTTATCGCCGCCGGCCGCCCTCTCAGCCGTCTCGATCAGGCCGTCGAGTTCTTCATAGAACTTCTCACGGGTGGTGATGACGCCCCAGAGCTTCTTCACTGACCGAAGATCTCCCGCGTCCACCTCGCCATTCATCATCAAACTCAGGAGATCCGTCTCGCCGTCCGTCACTGTCGCCGACGTCGTCACTTCGTGGCGCTCCTGCTCGACCTCACCGCCACAGCAGACGCAGTTTTTAACGTGTCGTTCGGTCCACCGTCCACAGTGGTTACACTCGATCGGCGTGACGTTGATCTTGTCTTGGAGGAGGTCCACGTCTGCGCCGTCGGCGGCCGCCACGTTCTGGTCGATGTCGGTTCGGAACCGAGTGATGTAGTGCTGTGGTGAATTGGAGTCGAACGACCAGCCGAATTGGGTGCGGAGCTCGACCTCGCTCACCGTCGGCTTCCCGGCGAAGAACGACGCCCGGGAGCGGCGGAAGTGCCGCGGGTTCGTGTCCTTCGCGATGCCAGCGTCTTCGCCAGCCTCGTCGAAAATCCGATAGAGGTTGTCATAATCCATCTGTGTGTTCGAGTTGAGCTTGGTCCACAGATACGTATCCGGGCCGAGCTCGGCTTCTGGATCGGCGTGGACGGGATGTTTTTCTTCGATCCAACGACGGAGGATCGCGGCCCCGGGGAAGAGCCGGATGGTTCGGTCGCCGGTCTTGCCGTCCCACGGGATAGTGACTTGGTAGTGACCGTCTTCCCACTTCAGGTGCTTGTACTGGAGC
This sequence comes from Halorubrum coriense DSM 10284, assembly GCF_000337035.1. Classification (GTDB taxonomy): domain Archaea; phylum Halobacteriota; class Halobacteria; order Halobacteriales; family Haloferacaceae; genus Halorubrum; species Halorubrum coriense. Next base: position 22,912 of record NZ_AOJL01000068.1, on the reverse strand, counting down.
CGGAGGAGCTCGCTGTCAGGGCGGGCGCCGAGCCCCCACTCAGAGAGGATGAGCGCTTTGTCACGACAGTTGGACCGCACTTTGGCCATCTCGATAGCGTCCTGCCAGTTGATGACGTTTCCTGGAAGTGGCGGTTTGCCCTCGTCGCGGAAGCGGCCCGGCTTGATTTCGTCGACGCGGTCCTGGACGATCTCCGAGCCGAGTACCTCGCCGAACGTCTGGACGGTGATCAGTAGGTTGTGGACGTAGTTGTTCGAGTAGCCCTGGTCTTGGATCCACGCGAGCAGCCCGTCGAGCGCCTCCTTCCCGTCGTAGGAATCGTCGAGGATGTCGAGTAGGAGCCCAGACTTGCTCTGGAGGAGCCGCGTGATGTCGACGTGGAGGGCGCGGGTAACCTTCCGGTGGCGGTCTTCCCGGTTGTTTAAATTGCGAAGTTCACGGTCGAACTCGTAGAGTGTCCGCTTTTCGCTGGGGGTGAGGTCGTCTTCGTTGACCACGCGTCGACGCGCAGCGTTGAGTTCTCGCTCCCCTGACTCGTACTGGGCGCTGAGGTTCGGATCGTAGAGGGATTCCGCCTTCGGGAACCCGTCCGAGAATTCATCGAGTGATGACATACTCTGGGTTACCAATACCAGAGGTAAATATCTAATGGCGAAATTTAACAATTAGACAGTCGAAACCACTATCTGAGTCAGAATCAAGGTGTTAGTATATAAACTAGCCTCAGTATCCCAAGCATTTATGTACAAACATACAGAAGGAATTGGTAGGCGCAGGGTTACCCTGAGAAGCGGGCCCGGTGCTAGAACACCGCACCCTGTTGCCGTCAGCTATGACGACGCCAGAAAGTACGCGCCCTACCGGTGATAATACTGGCGGGGTCCCGACAGAAGCAGAACTGATTGATCATCTTCAAGACATCGACCGGCCGGTCTCGCTCAACCAGTTAGCGAAGGCGACCGGTGCGGCACGTGACACAGTAAAGGGTCGGCTTGAGCGGCTCGAAGCGCGCGGCCTGATTATCATCTCGATGGGGCTGTACTACGTGGCGGTTTCCCTTGTCGACGGTAGCCAGCCGGTCGCCGATGGCGGTCGCGCTCACCCAGTTGCTAACATCGACCTCTCGCCGGAGCAGACCTACACCATCCTCTCGAACGAGCGACGCCGCGAGACGTTACGCTTTCTTTCCCGTCTGGCTGACCGAGACGCCGAAACGTACGCACCGGTGGGCCCGCTCTCTGCGGTCGTGTGCGCGTCCGGTGAAGAGCTCTGCCCAGAGACCGGAGGCGATGACGATGACCAGCACGCGACGTACGTGGCGCTCACACAGACGCATCTGCCTCTCCTCCACGACCTTGGGGCCGTGGAGTACTACTCTCGTGTCCAGAAGGTCGCTCCGACCGACATCGGCCTCGCGCTCACCGAGCTGATGGACATCGTTGACCGCGCCGCGGACACCGGCGAGTCAGCATGACAGACATAGACTTCCGGCGCCGGCAGATCGCACAGGGAGTTCAGATCGGCGAGCACACAACGGTCGAGTAGTCCGCGGCAGAGGCCCTCAGCAGGCGGTCCGGTCACTCGCATTCACGAGACGACGCCCTCACGCCCCGGCAGTAAGAGCGGATGCTCCGAGCGAGTATGGCATCGACAGCGAGGGGATCGCCCTGGAGTGCCGGCTACTCGTCGTTGCCTGTGGTCCCCTCGGGGCCCGCTCCAGCGAGGTGACTCACCTCCACGAAGACCAGATGGAATGGAACGACGGCACGATCCAGATACCCACAGAAAAATTGTGGAAGCTGACTACGGGGTTGTCTCTCTCAAAAGACGATTCTGACATTTTTGCCAATTGAGGAGGAACACCACCGGTGAGATCTTTATTCCATGGAACGTATGTTACTAATAGTGTGATATTTTGAATCCGCAGAAGGCGTCGGGATCGGGTCACTCTGTACTCGGTTCAGGAGCGCTGCTGAGAGAATTCAGAGATGGACTCTTGATCGAGAGGGAGAAGATCGAGATCTTCGGGTGGATCGATCCAACTGTTTGACGACAAAAAGCGAGATAATCCCGCCTTCATAGATCACGATCCCCGTGCTGTCATCGGATTCAACAGAGCATAATAGTGATCTTGTGTTTCCGGCAGAGTGCTGGTCGGCGACCTTCCGGTCGCACGCCCGGCTCATTCCCACTAAGTTGGTGGGTTCCTCGGCTACTCACCACCGCCGCTGCTCGAGCGGCTGATCGAAGACGCTCAAAAGGCCCACAAGCAACGACTAATCTTACAAGGAAGCGTTTGTGAGAGTGAAGGATGTCTCGGTGGCGAAGGTCATTGAGGAAGACGGCGACGCAACGCTTGAAGACGCCAAAGGAGGTGACGACTAGAGCTGATGCGGGGCGTGGTAGTGAACTAGGACCGAAGTCACGCCCTCAGAGCTCGCGGACTATCTGACTGGCCCCAGTATGTCCGTACTGGCTCTGCTACCGCTAGAGAATTAGAGTTTTCTCGTATAAAATCAACCAGACGACATATGTGATTCTACGTCTAGGAAGTCAGATCGATGATATCAGCTGTCTCGAATCGCTCCTGAGAGACACCCAGTCGGCGGAGTAGCACGCGCCAGGAGATGTCTCGTGCCCGCTGTTCACCCATTGAGTCGTGATTTCGAAGCGTCCACTCGTCGATCACATCATCAACTGTACCGGCTGTTGTGACCAATTTGCCTACTTCGCGCTCAATAGAGTCTTCAATTGTGTAGACGACAAAAAAGTAGAGATAGCTTGCTGTATCAGACCAGTTTTCAGCCATATATGACAAAACGCCATGGTGATGCGCCCAGATTCGGAACCGTCCGTACCCACCAGAGGGGTATCGATAAATACAGCTCTTACACTCGACACGTCCGCAGACTCCGTCTGTCGGCGTGACGAACGTATCGTAGTGACTCTGATCAGACCAAGAATGAAATGAACACCTTTCGCTGAGGACAGCACCCGCCAGCCGTTCAGCATTATACCCGCGACTCGACGCGGTTTCGCCACCTCGTCCAGTTGCCTGATTTGCTTCAAAATCTTCTCTAACGTCTTCGAGTTTGATCGATGGATGCTGTACGAACAGGGAGTCATTACTCATGTAAGCCGTCCTCCCAGAGCGGTGTACCCTCAGCAAGTTCTGTGAACCAGTGTCCGGATGTACACGCTGGACACATGGGTGGGTTTGCTGGATTGCCGTCCCACTCCAGTTCGTCCCAATCCCAAGCGTACTCTTCTCCACAGAGTACACACGTCCACGGGTAAACATCAGTCTCGGCCTCTGCTGCCAGATCTGGATGCTGGTATGCGAGCGTCGGTGTCAGTGCGTCAGCCCCACCTTCAGCTTCGAGTGCTTCGACGACAGCATGGCGTGGATAAGATGTTAATGGAAGAAACCCCGCTGCCGGCGTATCCGCGAACGGGTCATCATCGCGACCGCAGCGCTGACGGTACGAGCAGTACTCACATTCCCACTGTTGTTCAGGATCTGCTGGCGGCAGTTCATCACTGAGTCGGTAGGTTGTCTGGTCTGCTGCCCAGTCAATGACTGTGTCCGTCCAGAACTCGGAATCAAACTCAACGCAGACTGGGAGAAGGTCGTGCTGGGTGCGATCGACGTAGATAACCAACCCCATATCAAGTGAATGTGAGACCGTCTGATCGAGGCCATGGAGATAAGCATGGAGTTGTGCCTTGTGGCGGCGATCCGGTGTGGGATCTGCCTGGTCAAACTGGGTCAGCGAGCGTTTGGTTTTGATTTCGGTCGGTAACAGCGGGTCGCCTGCTTCAGTACAAATGACGGGGTCAGTCGAGCCCTTAATGTGGAGAGCGCCTTGGTCGGTCGCCATCTCATACTCGACCCACATGGAATTCTGGACGTACGCATCGGCAGCTGTGTCAAGCGCCACATCCTCGAGAAACGGCATGATAAGATCTTCTTCGATACGACTGCCAGCCCAGAAAATTCCCGCAGGCGGCTCATCCTCAACGGGCGTGTTCTTCGCTTTGTAGTAGGTTTTCCGCTGACACTGAAGCAGTTGATGTGGGGAATGCCGCTCCGGGTCACGGAGTGTGTCTGGCGCGTGTCGCCACGGTTGGCCGTCGCGGAGATTCTGCCTGATTTGACGTTCTCGATACCAGTCGGTAAAGGCATCTTTCGTGATGGCTTCACTGAGCATCCGGATCCGATCATGGAACTGTAGCGTACTCGCAGTCATTACCTCACCCTTGAGTCTGTGTCATCTACCTACAGTCCTGACACAGAGACGATTCCAGTTCAACCACATCTGTACCATCCAGCGAATCGCTGGGGTTGCTGAGCCTCTCATTACCCACAATCTATGTTCCACTACAATAAATTTGACTACGATACCGTAGTATAAATACAACGATATCGTAATTCTATTTTGACACTTCGAAGGATGTAAACCCTAGATTTGTGACCTCGTAATGATGAGAAAACCCGGCAGTTGGATGCAAAATCCGACTGATGAGCGGATTTTAGAGGTCCTCGATACCGGGTTAAGACTTGGTCCTACAGCGATTGCTAAAAATATTGATAAGCATCGTGTTACGGTCAGTGAGCGACTTCAAGAGCTTCAGAAATATGGCTTCGTAGAGTGCCCCGAAGATGGCTATTACGAAATTACTGATGTTGGGGAGCAGTATCTTGAAGGAAAAGTTGATGCCAGTAAGCTAGAAGAGGATTAAGTATAAAATTACTATTTTTCGACATTTATGCCGAACCGGTGTAGACAGAATGGGCTCTGGTGAAACCCTCAACCTGTGACATTTCCCAGCGTTCGGCTAAATACAGAGGTCGAGTCGGTCAGCGCCACCAGCACCGTTTCACGATCACACTATACTCGTCTCAGCGGGTACGCAAACCCCGCAATATTTGAGCGTCGCCGGAGACAACACGCTTGATGCCCTCCATTATCGATGAGACCGTGTTCGGCGAGCCCTCCAAAAGGCTTGGACTGGTTTTCCTCTGTGGCGCACTTCTGATAGCCGGGCAGCAAGCGTACTACGTCATTCTAAAAGGGGCAACGCTTTATTATGCTACACTATTTATTGGTGCCGGGATGGCCCTCTCCGGTATTGCCGAGTCCTTGCCGAAATCTCGACGACGGGCTTCTGGTGCCCTGCGACTCACAGCGATTGCTGTACTGGCGAGTATTCTCGTGATCGGCTTCGTCAGGCCCGAGCTCCTCTTAGTGTGATTGAGCCGGTTGGGTTGAGGTCACCGCTCTTGTTAGGAGTCCATTCGCACGGAGGACTCATTAGGAGTGACCGAAAAGACAAGAGGTGAAGTTGCTACACGCACCCTCTGTATCTCGCACGACGCTCCTGACAGGTAGCAAAAAAAGTTCTATCTTGGCCAGTATGTGAGTCGCTTGTATTGACCGATATTGATCCGGGTATGTGAACTGTTGTATGACATCGCGCACGATGGCTACTCACGACCTGCGGTCACGCTGCTGTCCCGGAACAGTACTTTCACCCCGCTCGCCCGAAGTATAAGTCACAGAGTCTCAAACTTTGAGGAGAGGGAGCACCGCTGAGTCGGTTCCAACAACCTGATCAGCTCCAAAACAGTGTCACACGCTCCCTCCCCTCGAAGGAGCCCGTGAACTCGTGAGAATGACTTCTAATGACCCAGAGACAGTCCGTGGCGACTGCTCGTTCTGCGGCGAGACAGTCACGGGTCGGCACGCGATCATCCACTATGAGACCACTGGCGGCGACACAGGCGTGTGGGCTGAATGCCCTCGCTGTGGCGAAATCGTTGACCCCACCGATGCTCAGTAAACAGTTCATCCAGCAGATCGTCAGGCTCGACCCGTCGTCGGCAACGCACCACGAGTGCCGCCACTGTGGGTACAGCGTGGAGAAAGACGTCGATGAGTGTCCACAGTGTGGCTCTCAAGAAATTGCGGCCTACAATCTCGAGTAATTGCTGAACTGGTCACGGTAGGTGGAGAAGATTCGAAACCTTATGTAGCACCCAAACGCTAATATGGCTCGATTGTTACATAAGGCATGAACGAGCCGTCACCACCCACCTCGCTCCCGAAGTATCTCGCAGAGGGGCTCCCGAAACAGGATACGGAGACACTCCATGAGATACAGGACTACGTTGAGGCGCTCATCGAGTATCGCGACCAATCGGTCGACACCGACGACCTTCCCGAGACTGCCGAACCCGTCGAAGAGTCCGATAGCGCAGGAAGCGGGACCGTCGTCAAAGAGAAAGTCACCTGTGGTGATGACAGCTGTAAGTGCGCCAGCGGGAATCCCGCGGATATGCATGGTCCGTATCTCTATCGCTACTATCGTGAGAACGGGACGATGAAATCGGAGTACGTCGGTAAGCCAGAAGGCGAGTAGGGGTGTGAGAAGTTTGCTATAACCACCCGTTCGTGCCAACCTGCGGTCCTAGGCTTCCCTACGAAGGGTGTCATCAACGACATCAGCGAACGCAACGTTCTCACGCACCTGTTGCATCTCGACGGTGACTCGGTCTCCGACGCTCGTTCCGGGAACGATCACGACGTAACCGTGCTCAACTTTCGCGATCCCGTCACCTTGGTCACCGAGGTTCTCGATTTCAACGTCTCGCTGTTCACCTTCCTCGACAGGCGGGCCGTCGTATTCGTGTTGCTGACCAGCGTGGTCAGCTGACTGAGTGACTTCAGTCGTGTCGGTGGCTTCGGTATCCGACGTCGATGTCGATATGAGCGCAACACGGTATGTTTTACCCTCAGAGAGTGTTCCGGTGGCTATCTCACGGTCTGGTACGGTTATCTGGTAGGTGCCATCGTCTTGCTCAACAGTCGCAGTATACAGTGTCTGGAGCGTCTCAGAAATGTCCATAAATCGCGTATTGTGTTGGTTCGTGCCAGCTGACTTGTTTCTAGCGTTTCTAGCGCTCTCAACTGATTAGCGCCGGTTTGACCAAAATACCCGAGAGACCACCTCAGGACTCATCGTCGACATCAAACACGCCCGCAAAGTCCTCGAGAAGCTCCTGTGGTGATCGCTCATCACCACGAGACGAGGGAGTCATAGAACGGTTGGCATGGTTTTCTGACACCGGTTGAGAGAACTGCTTTTGCTACTTCTGAATAGCGGCAATAATATCTAGTTCTCAGACCGCGGTTTTCTGGGAGCTACTGAAGTGTGTGAATCGTTCTATGACACCCTAACAAGACGGCAAGGGGCTTCCCAGCATCCGATCTTGAGCGAGTGCGCATCCGATACTGACTCCGGCTCAGTTACCACATCGAAGATGCTGGTGCGATAGATAGCCAGTAGTCGCTGATCATGAACGTGGACGGAATCGATTCCGGCCCGTCTAGGACTGTAGGAATATCGGTAGGATTTGATAGCGAGATAGAGGCGCTTGGAGACGCCGAGTCGCTCATATGATGGTTTCGTCCATCACACGCACAAAACCTAGCCTCGAGGAAGATTCGGATACAGTATCTAGTCAATTCTCTTGGCCGGTCTGTCGTCTCCTAACAGGTACAGATGTGGGTACCGGCTCCGCCACCAGTTGAACGAGTATGGAATGAAAACAAATGGAGCTTCTACTGTGAGCGAACAACGGGAGACAATATCAGTATCCCTCACACCCCATATTCGATATGAAATCGGAAATTGATGTAGTAATGAGATAACTCTCACACACCGTCTTCGATATGAAATTGGTTTTCCACAGAGAAAATTGCTCTAAACCTGGTTTGTATGGTCTAATACGGCAGTATTAGTGTCTTGTTCAAGCATTTCATCTCGAAGAACCTGCTGCTATTCCTCACGATGTAAACCTCGTGGACGAACTCGCACACAGTGTTTTTGTATTTCATTTCGATGACGGGGTGTGTGGATGGGGACAATTTCCGGGCTAGATGGCTTCATATCGACTAAGGGGTGCCTAGTTCGAAGAAAATCCACCGCGGTCAAGACTCCGAGGTGGGATTTCATTTCGAAGAAGGGGTGTCTGTCTTGGTTTCCGAGATTTCATATCGATGGAGGGGTCTTCACTTCGAAGTTGGTGTTTGATGACATGAGAGAGGCAAGAAATTCATTTCGACGGAGGGGTATTCATATCGACATCGCCCCTTTCATTTCGACTCTACCCCCTTCATTTCGACAAAGGTTATTAGCGGTTGGATCACAATGACCACTATGGAAGGCGACGAAACCGACTCGGGACAGCCAGATACCGATTCAGGTGGGTCACAAGAGTCCGGATCATCTGTCGTGGATAGCATCCTCGATGGCGACGTACAGACTGTTTTTGAAAACAAGGACCTCGTTGACTCGAGTACGATTGTCGATCAGGACCGGATCTACGGCCGGGACGAGCAGCTCGCTGCCGAAGCTCGGGCGTTCCGGGACACTCTCGATGGTGAGCGACCGCCGGATCTGCTTTTGTACGGCCCCAGTGGAACAGGCAAGACCCTGACGGTGAAAGCCGTCGCGAACAAAGTCAAAGAACGAGCTCTGGAGAGCGGTATTGAGTTCGACTTTGTGGCAGTCAATTTCAAAACGATGGAGTCCCACACGCTCGACCGCGCTGTGTGGAAGCTAGGCCACCAGACGGCACGGAAAGCGGGCGTCGTTTGGGATGTCCCTCGGTCAGGTGTGTCGACCGATATGAAATACACCCGGCTCTACGAGATCGTCGACGATCACTTCGACTCACTCGTGTTCATCCTCGACGAGATCGACGCGCTGACCGGAAGTACCGGCGCAGACGAACCGGCGTACTCTCGACTGCTCTATAGTTTGAGCCGAGTCATGTCGGAACAGCATGTTGATACGCAGCTGTCAACAGTGGTTGTCACGAACTACCCGAAGTTCCGTGAGAACCTCGACAGCCGGACTGACAGCTCCTACAACCCGAACGGGATTCATTTCTCGGATTACGACGCCAACGAGCTCATCGAAATTCTCGAACGACGTCGAGATGCGTTTAAAGACGACGCCCTCGAAGACGGAGTAATTGAGATTGTGGCTGCGTACGGTGCTCAAAACGAAGGTGACGCGCGTCGCGCGATCGATCTGCTTCGAGATGCTGGAGAAATCGCGAACCGGGCGGGCGACCCGGTGGTGACGCAGGGCCACGTCAGATCGGCAAACGACTCTGTGGTGAAGAATCGGGTCCTTGAGATCGTTGGTGGGATGTCTGTCCAAAAGAAGCTGTCTCTGTACGCTGCCGCACTCGTCGCGAAAGACAATGAAGGAGTGGCTCCGAGCCCTGTGGTGTACGACATCTACAAAATTCTCTGTGAGGGAAGCGACATGGAAATATACACACAAGAAACAGTCAACAGCCACATCAATAAGGCAGGAACGTACGGTGTGCTGGAAAGCGAACGGGTCAGTGGTGGATTCAAATCGGGTGTCCACTTGGTCTTCAAGTTCACCGAGCCCGTTGGGGCTGTTCTAGATACATTAAGCGAAGACGACCGACTCCAAGAGATTCCTGCGACAGAACTTGGAGAAGTCGTGAAGAGACGGTTGCGAGATTAGTAGTCCGGTCCGCCCAGCCAGTTCGTACTCTTTATTAACCGGCTGTTTCAGTCGAGAATGCTCCGTTGAATTCGCGGAAGGCGTCGGAATCGAGTCATTCTGTGCTTGGTTCAGAAACGCCACCGAGAGAATCCGGAGATAGAATCTTGGCAGAGAGTGAGAGGATCGACGCAGAGACGCGAACGATAAGCCCCACGGCGCGACCGGCGCCACACCCGCCGCTCTCGGACGACGGGACGGCGGTGTGTCTGGAGCTTGTCGACGGCGACGCGCTTGACGTGACGATGTCGCTGAAGCCGGCGGACGTCGCGGCGATCCGTGACGTGCTCGACGACGTCGAGTGCCGACCGCGTGGGTGCTCATAGGTGTCGGTATTGGAAAAGTTCATTCTGAATTGTGACTCGACGAGACTCTAGAGTTCTGGGAGCTGGTAGACGGTGTAGCCCAGCGCGAGCACGATGCCGATCACAGCACCCGGAGTAGCGTGTATCTCGCCGGTGAACGGGTCCATGTAGAGGGCGCCCTCCACCGCCCACCAAGTGCCGAAAATGAGCGCCCACGCCCCGATCCCGAGGGCGAGGCCAGCTGCCCGCTTCGGCGACGGAGGGTAGTGAGCGTCGTCTTCCCCACCCCACCCTTCTGGTTGAGCATCGCGACGATCGCCGGCGTTTCGATCGTTTCACCCGTTTCAGTCATTTGTGTCATTCTATGAAACGCTTGAAACGCGATTGTGTTATGTGTACGTCAGACACCCATGACTCACTCACGCACAAAATAGTTCAGATGTCGTCTAGAATAGCTCGAACTCTTCGTCATTGAGGTAGGACTCAATATCCTCAATTGGATGCCTATCTCTGATGAACTGTTTGTAGTCCTCAAACGCGTCGTCGCGACCAGCGGGGAGGACCATGATTCCGGTCATGCTTGAGTGGAAATCATTGGTGGGGAGCAAATAGCTGGTACAACTTCATTGACTCTGTTGAAATCCTAAGGATCTGATAGGATTGGTGTGCGAGATACAGAGCGCGTATACGTCATTAGGAGAGCGGTTATGTGGCAGTATCCATTCAGGCAGTTCACTTAATTTACTAAGGCGTAAACGTACTCTCTGAAATAATCGCGTTTGACTCAGTATGTACGATTATAACCTTCAGCTTGTCAGCATCCGGGGTTTCTCCGTCACGAAAATCAGCAGCGCCCGTCTTTATTCGAAATTGGATTGTGTCTCCTGTAGACCACACATTTGAGTCTGCAGATACAATAACCTGATTCTGAATCTTAGCTCCGCTTGGAGTACGGGAAGTCGAATCAATTAAATTCTTGTCACCCTGCATATTGCTGGAGTCGATAGACCAATCTTTAGCAGGGAGATTGATCAGTCGTACTTCGGTATTCACCCCTGGGCCAGAAGCGCGAACAACAATTTCCATTTCGTCCACAGAGACATCGTCCCCCGCCACGTGTGTAATTCGGACAATTTGATTACTTTGGAAGGCGTCCGTTTCGAGTTCGAACTCCCCTGTTATATCCGCAACATTCGGCGCAGGTTCGTTAATATCCTCTGTGACACCAAGCAAAAACATGGAAGTTGTTGCGGCTAAAACAATCACAACTGCGACCATGAAAATAGTCGAGATAACAGGAGTGACAGCGCGATCCTGTTGATTCATTACCAAAACTATTCTTTACTAGATAATATAGCCTTGGGACTCTCTGCTGAATGGATGCTCTGTATCGGTCACATTGTTACTGACAGAGACTGAGTAGGTGGCAAAGGTGCTGCTGAATACAGAGCGCGAGTCTCGCACAGAAATTCTTCGGAAAACCAGCTGGCCGGATCAGTCAATACAGAGGAGTCGGGGATCGCTCAGTACAGTTGGTCCACTGAATATTACTGATGTTTTATATATACAGAGGTGAACCGTTGAAACGGGGGCCAGTTCGGAACGTGAGCCGTTCCGGTGTCAGAGGCACTCCCCACCCCCTGCTTCTGGTCGGGCTTTCATATACCTCAACATTTACTCAGTCTCTCACACAAAAATCGACAAGCATGTTCAACGAAAGCTCAATCTATCTGATTTGACCGAAGCCGTTGTGCTGACTATATCCTCTGTATTCAGCACCCAGCCTAAAACATATCACCGTTTGAGGATTTCAACAGATCCAAATGATTAGTAAGGCCCATTCACATCTCCTTTAGATCGTCATCAGTGGATACGTCCATCACCTGCGCCGCAGGAAACCGCCGTGCCTGCGCCCGATATGCCAGTCGTTCGATCATCAAATCGGCAGGCGGAAGGGCAAATTCTCTTCCTAATTTCTCGGAGGTCACGTCGTACAGCTCGAACGGGTTGATGTCAGAGGCAGCCCACAGGTGTTCGAGTGTGCCGTAGGCGTCCGAAGTATTGAGGTCATGTTGACGAAAGCGGTCAAGTGACGCTGCTGCCGGTAACAGTGGTTGGCGGACTACACTGAGGTTCACTTCTCCATCCTCATTGTGAGCATATAGAGCGCGTTCAATCCCCTGCTTGACCCTCCACTCCGGAGACTTCTCCGCAAGATCGAACCCAAGCCAACATAACGCCACGACATCGGTTGCGACACTGGTTGTCCCTGATGCCCCGTCATCATCGCCAAACACCCGCTTGATGTCATCATCAGGGAGTCGTTCTGCGAGCAACCGAAGATCCCGGAGCGATGCTTCAAGCCGTTCGCGGAGTTGTGCTCGCAACTCGTCATTAGGTGACTGCGTCTTGAGGTCTGTCGTGTACAGCCCGTAGCGTTCGCTGGGCGACAGCACGCCCCCTTGTTGCTCGCCGATATCAGGACCGCTCACGTCAACTTGGCTATTCGCAGTTATCCGTGCTGGTGGCTCCGGATCAACTGCCTCAACCCCAGCGTAGTACGGTCCAGCTGGCTCATCGTCGTCTACGTCATCAGGCCGGAACTCTACAATCCCTTCGTCGTGTACGACAGCATCTACGATGCCACCGGTAGTCACAGAACACCGTTCGAGGACACCAGTCGTTGTTGTATCTATGGAGGTGACCGTGAGGTGGTTCGCTTCAGGCAGCGACGCTGGAGAGACAGAGACCTGCTCACCGATACCACAGACTAACGTCGCAAACACTGGGATGTCGGTGAGGAGTTCATTCGGATCGACATCAAGTCCAGTTGACTCCTCTGTCTCGGTCACTGCGTACGCGCTGTGACCATTGTTTGTTGAAATCTGGACGGGTTCGCCTGGCTGTGTACCAATCTGATTTAGCGTCTTCGTCGCTAGCACTACTGTTGATGGATGGTGGGCTGGTGCTGTCGTCCGGTTGATAACGACGTCAACCGATGACTCACCACCATCGGCCTCGTCAACACCATGCGTCATTGACGCGCCTCTTCTGGCACCGGCTGTTCACGAATGGTCTTAACCATTTGAGACGCAATTTGGCTTCCAAGGTGGCTCAGGCGATTATCCTCATCGGAATCCAAAAGCGTCGCAGTCACCACGACTATGCCCCATGAAAGTGGCTCAACGACGACAGCCATCTCTATCAGCGGCTTATTGGTTGACAGGTCGAGGTCGTATGGGACCGCACATTGCGGTTTCCGTATGGAGGCGACGCTTTGATCCTGTAGCCAATTATCAGCCGGTTCGATATCAACCTCAGTCCACCCCGTGCTCAACATCTCCCAGTTTTCGTTTTCTTCAGCGAGCGTTATTTCATGAAGTGCTCGAACCGCCTCAGGCTTGGTATCATACGCCGTTTTCTCATCGGTCCTCGCTGTCTCAACCGCGATGTCGAAATGACCAAATTCGGGTGGAAGATCAGAACTAGTAACATACCGCTGTTCAGCGTACCGAGAAGAAAGCAACTCATCAGTTTGCGGGTGGCGTCGAGATCTAACACCCTGAACCGTTGACGGTGGATCTTCATTATGTCGACCGACCACCGGTGAGTCTGGAGTACCTAGAACCCAACCACTGGGTAGTTCATCGGTTCCAGGAAGAAAATCCTTGATTGATGGCGGGTCGTCGGCAGATACCTCACTCATTAAATAAGTTCCCGGGGGCACTTGTGGAACGAGCGGGAGCGGTGTCGTGGCGAGTAGGGTTCGTCGGTTCATGATTTAGCTGGTGGTGTGTCGTGTGCTAGCTATCGCTGTGGCTGGTCGCCGACGCGTCTTGCCGGTCATTGGCCGGTTGCGTGTCGTTAGGTGTCGTTGTCTCGCTTGAACTGCTGGACGGTCACCTCGAGCAGGTCATCACTCTCCAGTCCGAGCGCCCGGCGTTCGCCAACCGGAATCTCGATTTGACCGTCGTCATCGAGAACTGCCCTAAAATCCGCGCGATTATCAACGATGCTTGCCGAACGCGATGGTTGCTCGGGTCTTTTAGCTGTGTCATCGATGACCATCTGCATCGTCTTCCTCGCGTAGTCTCCCGGTCGCCACCCGCGGTCGTCTTCAAGCTTTGCACTTGCGAGCTCGAGAACTGTTGCCAGTGCGGTCTCAAAATCTGGTGGATTTTGATCCGCGTACTCGCGATAGATGTCGTTAATGTGCTCTGCTGTCTCGTCAGAGAGGCGTGGACGGGCCATTGTATTTTGATCCGGTTGGGTCCAATTTGATCCACAACCGGTACCAGTGGTACCGTACCGGTACCACTTAGTGCTGTCGGCCCAACACAAATCATATGGGGTTAACAGCAAGTCATCGTCAAAAAGAACGATTTGCGTTCCACATAACTGACCGTGATAAGGTTGCCTCGATTCGTGAAGGTGGACTCAAGGGGTCCAATACAACTAACGCTGACACTGATCTAATAGCAGAAGCACTCACGACTGAAGGATATGATAGTCCCTTCCCGTTCGATAGGACTCAGGTCGTCTACTGTCACGTCAATCCGGCCGCCGTTGACTGGGCACGCAAGAGTTCTACTGAGTTTGCGAACACCCCCGCCGTCGTCGTGGTCGATCTTAGCAAGGTATTAGACCCACTATACATTGCCAGTATGACTATTGCGAACGACTTTATTGATCATCATGTGGCGCCTGCTGGCAACACGGCAACGGAATCACTTGATGAGGCTGTCCGAAAATACAACGACAGCATCGTCCAACTCAGTGATATCGATTCCATATCGCAACACCGAGACGAATTTACTGATCACATCGAGTTGATTGTGGACGGTGATGTCCCAACCGAGGCGATAGTTGAGACTTAGCAGAGGTTATTAAAAACTTACAAACTATTCACAATTGGAAAATCTCTTTTATAAGATCTGATTGTGTAGTTCAGTCCAGTATATTATCAGCAGTGATACTAAGAAGCAAACAGCTTAGTCTGATACATTCCCTTTCGCTAATTGTTTTATGACAACAACAGTGGAGGTTGAGGAGGCGCTGTCGCCCGAGGCAGTCAGAGAGGTAGTTAGAAAAATTCAGAGGTACCTGTGGGAAGAAGACACGAGCGACGCACAAGACCGGATCAACAGCAAGATTTCGGATCAATTCTGGAAGACGGTCACAAGAACCGACGAGAGCTCCGGTGATGACGTTCCATATGAATCGCTCGCTAACGGGGTAGCGGACCTGATCGGGTACATAGAGAGTGAAGACGATGACGACCTCCCGTGGTGGCTACATGATTTCGAGTGGAGCTTCGAATCGACCGGCGACGGGGAGTTCTCAACTTCGGACGGCGATCTCGAACGACTGGAGTCGTTCGATCCGAACACGACCCGGGTGAAAATATCTGAGTACAGCAGTGGGTCGGATCGTGAAGATCTCGACGGCCTGATCGACGGAATCGTCTCGGTCCGGGACGAATTAGTCAAGCACACCGATATCGATGATCCAAGTGACCTGATCACCGGCGAGGAGAAAGAGCGCTTCCCGGACTCGATCTTCAGCATAATGGAATCCGACCCAGATGACGACGACCCGAGTCGTATTGAGACGACCGGCGAGTTCAACGGGTGGCTCAAAGAGCTCGTGCGCCTTTGTCCCCCCTTCAACCGGACGACGACGGCGTTGATCTGGTATAACGTCGGACTGCCGGTTTACGCTGTTGAGGACCTCGGTGTTGATGTCGATGTCCTAACTGACGTTGGCCTCAGCGATGAAGACGACGACGAACACGTGTATAGCAGTACGTACCGGAATGCGTTCGCGGATATTATGCGGTTCCGTGGTGTGTTTGACCGAGAGGTGGCTGTCGAAACTGAGGATACTGAGATGGGGGCTGGACTTGAGCTTGCGTACATAGACGCGTGGGCGAGCGCGACGAACCAGTTGGACGATGAAAAACAGGAGACGATTCGTATGTGTAGTAGCGACCGTGCTAGCAATCTTGACGATAACGAGCGATCTCGGCGCGCGCCCCACTGTTTGGAGCTTCCTGTTAGATACGATTATGATGAAGGATACTACTTAACATTTGACACACAGTGCCGAGGGTTCCACCGGAGATTGAGCAAATATAATGATTCCCAGCACGATCGATCTAAAAACATAGTGTCGGCGCTTGGGTCGCGGTACAATCTGCTTGCGACTACAATCGATGGATAGAGAACCAGAACTGAATCCGGAATCGGTTGAGGAGGAGGAGTCCTCCCAGTCCGGTGGAGGTAGCGGCCGACAGAGCAGTTCGCCAAGCAGCGATGATGACGACGACGTACCCGACGATATCAAACAAACAGAGGATGAAGAAACCCAATCAGAGGTCGAACCAAACAGTGCGAATGTCGAAGACGAAGCCACCGAGCGGTGGCGCCTCGATCAGCTTGATCACTCGGAACTGTCGGTCCCAACCTCTTCTGTGGAGACGAGACAGAATCCTACTGGAAACGTCTGCCGCGTGCCACTCACCGGGTCCTCGTCTACCGTAGACACGTCCATCAGAACAGTCGACGTATCGGTTCGACACAGCCGCACAGACCAAGCTGTGGAGACAGTTCGGCCGACAGGACAGCATCGAACCGAACGACTAGATCAGCTCAATACGGCTGCGGTCGAGATGACGCAGGTGTCGACAGAGTTAGCACGGACAGTCCGTCCCGGTGAAGGGGAAGTTGAGTTCGAGGATCCGTTCTACGACTGGGGGAGTGCCAGCCCGTTCGACAGCGCTCGCCCGTCAGTTATCCTCCACGTCTCCCCCGAGAACCGTCGTGGGGACTCGCTAGCCCTCTTACAGCGCCGTCTCCGTGACGAGTACACCTACAGACGAGGGGGTGAGCCGGAGGCGAAGCGAGTGCGGATGATCGCGGGTAAACCGAAGATCCCGAACCTCTCCAATACAGTCGCTACGTTCGACCTCACCGACGAGGAGTGGAGTCTTGAGGCGCGCTCAGAGTCGATCCGTGTCGAACGAGACGGGAGAGACGCTCTTGAGTACGTCGAAGCGATCGTCGAGACAGGCTTCGCTGGCGATTTGGGCTACCTCGTGGTTAATGTCCCAAGTCGGTGGGAAGACCCCCTGAGCGGCGGTGATGTGTTTACACGTATCCACGACCGGATCGCTCCCCCGTCCGGATCAAAGAGCGACCTGCGTGGCAGGGGCCACTCCGGAGACGGAGACGAGGAGCCGCCTCTCGTCACCCGATGCCAGCCAAATAAGAACGCCGACTTGCCTGCCGACGCATCTACGTACTGGTTCGGACAGCAGGTCGGTGCCGACGACTCCGCCGACCTCCCGTCGACTATCGAGGGATATGAAGAACTGTTCGAACGGCGCCTCCGTCAGTCGGGATGGCTTCGGACTGTCCTCACAGAGGAACACGACGGCAACGAGAGCAACGAACACTACCTGCTGAAAGCTGCCGTTGCGGCGGGTCTCGTGCGAGAGGACTTCCAAGACGAGGACGGGTCGACGCTTGAGGAATACGTCTTCGAGACGATTCTGGAAGCCGGCAAGCTTGAGACAGAACACGGAGACGGTCCCTGTGTCGACATCTACACGCAGCTCGACGGCCTCCCCGAGTCGTTCGTGCCGCTCCCAGACGACGCCGATATCTCCGGTAATCTCATCATCGAAGTGGAGACTGGGCGCAGTGAAGGCGGTACGAACTTCCGGAAGCTTTGGCACACAATCGACCGACTTGCTGACAGTGATGGGCTCGGCTCGTCTGCCAACGCCTCAGTGTGTATCGTTGTTCCGCCACGCCTGCTCGCCAGAACGGACGAACAGGCCAATTATCTCTGCCGGCTGGTGTCGGTCTGGAACCGACGCGTGAGAGACGAAAAGACCGATATTAAAGGTCCCAATGCCACACTCTCCGTTCCGGTGTTCGACGAACGAGGAGATTGCGTTGCTCTCAAACACGCCGAGGAATTCATCGAGGAGGTGTATAACCGTGACTGAAGAGCCGACGTTTGCCCAGTGGCTCGAACACTCGAGCGCAGAGCTAGAGCTAACCCCAGCCGACATCCGATACGAAGTGAGGGGAGAAGAGGCGGAAAGGCGTCTGGATGACCTGTTATGCCGAGCCGACAGAGACTCTGAAGTAGACGACGAGGTTCTTCGATTTTCGGCTGACAACTACGAGACTCGGACCTGGTATCGCTACATCCCTGACCAGCCAGACGATTCGTACGGCGAACGGGTACGCCGGTACGATCGATGCGAGTTCGATCTGGAATCGGTGTGTGGCGATACCGTCCCGGACGAGTACTCATTCGAGATCGAGTTCGAGGTCGAGGTGACCGACAACGAGCACCCGTTCTCTCCCGACGGATCGTCTTCTATCGGAGTCTCGCTCGACGTCCTCATCGACTGTAAGCGGACACGAGAGTTCCGTGTGGCGGGACTCCGGGAGGAGCGTGAAGCAGTTCTCGACTTTCTTGAGTCCGACAGGGACCGTTGGGGGCTCTCACCGGAGCACGGAATGTTGCTCGAAGGACCGCCCGGGACGGGAAAGACGGAAGTCGTCGTCGAGGCGTGTCGGGAACTGTTTGGGGCCGTTCCGGTCAAAATCTCAGGTCCCGAGATCCTGAGTCGCTGGGTCGGTGAATCCGAACGAACACTGCGTGAGCGATTCGAGACCGCGCGGGAGGACGACTCCAACGTTCTATACATCGACGAGATCGACTCAATAGCACGCTCGCGAGGGAAGTCGACACAGGAGCACAGTGCCCAGATAGTCGCACAGCTGTTGGTGTTGCTTGACGGGATCGACAGCAAGCGAGACGACGATCAGGTCAAGGTCATCGCGTCGACGAATATGGCCGGGATGGTCGATGAGGCCCTCCGTCGCCCTGGACGACTGGGGCGGACAGAGTCCTTCGAGACTCTTGGCGAGTCAGGCGCGGTCGCGGTCCTACATCATTACCTCGACGAAGTCCGCCGCCACACCACTGCTAAGGACCGCAACTACCTCTCTGACTCGCTACGAAAGTTCGTAATGACTGGCCGGCTTGAACTTCTCGACGACGCCACCGAGGGAGACGAGATTGCGTCTCTCCTCGCTGGTCGGACGGGTGCCGACATCGAACAGGTTGTGCAACGAGCGACGCGGTTCGCAGACAAAGACGCGGAACAGACTTCCGGGAACTCGCCGAGAGTCGTACTGACAGGAACACACCTCTCCCGTGCTGCGGACAACTCTATGCAGTCCACCCGGATGGTGAGTTCAGACACCGCCGGAGGGACAGCGAACGCTCCGAACTTCTCTTCCGAAGACCCGGTCGTTCGTGTTGGACCGAACAGAGCCGAAGAAAAAATCAAGAGCGCGTTCGCCCGGTTCCTAGCTAGCTACGACGACTGCGGGCAGGGCGAGTTCCGGAAGTTCGGTCTCACTGAGAATGACATACTGAGTGGTCCCGAAGCAGTTCGGACACGACTCTGGGAGCAGTTCACGCCTGACAGGAGATATCCCGTCTGCGTGTACATCGACGAGTTCAACAAGATCGGCCAGGCATCCGCTCACTCCGATGTCGCGAACGCGTTGGTTGAGGCCGTCTGTGACCGACTTATCGCGTCCTCTCGCGACGACGTTCCTCCGGTGCTGTTTGGATATGCCGCCCCTCCCGATACGAACCTGCCGAGCCTGGAGAAGCTCGCGACGAGATAGCACCTGGTCTTACTCTGGGATGGAGTCGACGTTGGACGATCGTTCTTCGACGTGGTGCTCAAGTTGATGTGACGATCGACTCTGTAGTCCACACGTGCTTCTGGAGATCTGTTAATGTCTCCAGCGCCTGTTCATCGGTAATCTGCTCCGAGAGACCGACTTCCGCGAACGGCCGCGGTATCCCGAACGGGCCCTTGATCTGTAGGTCGTCGTTCTGGAGTGCGATTACTCCAAGCCACAGTGCCTCGCGAGCGGCACTGTAACGCGATGTATCGAAATGCCCCTAGGTCACCGGCGACCTTTTCATCCATCCGTGTCACAAATCTCACGCGGTCCTCACGACAACCAACTTGATTTTTGTTTCAATTGTACTGAGCGATTCCTAATTCCGCCTCTCAGCGGATAGACCACTGACCGATTCGCGCTGTGTATTCAGCATAGCCTCTCCAAACTATCAGTACCTGAGGATTTCAACAGAGCTGCCACGATCGGTGTCGACTGTGACGAGTGTTCTAGAGGTATTGATGAAGAGCAAGATAGCTGATAAACCGCCGAAATCGGGTGGCCATAGTAGCTGCTCAATACCGTCGTAACACCTTGTGTAACTCTTGCTTCCTGGTGTTATCTGTATGTTACATAAGAGATTGATATCGGACGCCGTGTGAACGAAACCGAAAAATGCCCCTTCGGGTTTGTAGTGCTACCGATTGGCCAGAATTAGCGCAATAATCACGACCACAAGAAGCTACTTGATCGGTAATTGCTTCTTCCACGATCTCGATCTCCCCGTCAGTGAGCTTGTACAGAATGTAAAATTCATAATGTGTCAACAGGAGCGCGGTCACCCCTGTTATCTCGACCATTCTTGTTATCGCAATTGCGGTCGTACTATCTGTAACGACATCCATATTAATTGAACAGTTTTTATATACCACAGGATTGTATCTATATAAATTGAACATAAATGTAATATCTTAGAGACTGAAATATCGTGGAGTCCTCTCTTCGACTAAAGCAGATCAAAAGACTACAGAGAGATGATTCTCTAATCGGGAGGTCCGCGGTTGAACTGATCTGAAAATGCCTCTCTCAGGGGGTAGCAGTAGAACGGAATTAGGGGGTAGAGGTGGTTCTGCGCTTCTGTACTCGGTCGGCTGGGTACCGACTGAGTTGTAGGTGGGCCAACATGGGAGGCAACAGGCCCTCTGTTATCTCAGAATATTTCCTAAGTGTAGAGATCTCAACTGATCCGATGCTCTTGTACGCTATTCTCGTCCGCACTCCCAGAAAGTGGAGCGTCAGTCTCTGAATAATGGGGGCCACTTCGAATATGACTGAAGTGGTTCTTTATGTTAGAAAATCTGGATAACAGTATAAATAAAGGGAAGTATAGAACAGAAACCCTCCCGTGTGAATACCGTCATTCTTCTCCCCTACCTCCCAATACGTCAAATCAGGAAACTTTGCGTCTTAGGGCCACAAAACCGATTACAAACCACATATGCCATCACCGTGTACTTGGCACAACACTTATTATCTCGGGGGTGAAAATAATGAGCGAATGAGTACGGCCCGTCTCTACGATAACCCTCGTGTTACCAGAGAGGTGCTTAGATTAGTTATCAAAGGGTCTAATACCCAAGAGAAGCTCGCAGAGGGCCTCGGATGCGCAGAACGCACGGTTTACAACAAGGTCCACGATCCGAAAGTACTCGGATTTCTGGAAAGAGAAGATGGCCGGTATGTCATAACCGACAAACAAGAGCTAATGAAGCTATTCCAGCTGGATGATCGTGCTATCTTAAAAAAGAGATTCAAGCAGATGGCGGGGGTGGAAGAAATTAATGATGAGTTGGTCGGTGGAAGTCTTTCTTTTAATAGGGTGGGGCGGATTATAAGCTACTATACAGATTCTGAGGCTATCGACGAGGATGCGTTCAGTACATATGGAAGAATCTACTCTCAATGGTTCGATTACTTAGGAATGGGCTATGCATCTAACCAGAGACTCTCCCGAGATAAACCGGCAGACTATAATGAAAACAAGACTTCTCGGCGAGATTCCTCTGGGGTGTCGTACCCGAAAGTTAGCCCAAACAAAGTATTTGAAACATTAGATGTTGTCAATGGAGGGGTTAGTCGGTCCGCAGAACTAGCTGAACGGTTCGATGTTTCCGATCGTCAAGCAGGGAAAATGCTGAGATCATGTTATCTGCTCGGCCTTACAGTTGATAATGATGAGGTCCAACTCACCGATTTAGGACGAGAAATTCTTACAGCTCCAGAGAATGAGAGGAAGGTACTTATTCGTGATAAATTATTGGAGCTTGAGATTGTGAAATCTTATTGTGAGATTGCTCCAGAAGAACCATTTAAAAATAAGGATATAGTGCGGAAGATTGGTGAAGAACTCAATAAGGGCTGGTCAGAAGGGACTGTTGAAACGAAGGCTAAGCGCCTTTATAGCTGGTTGATATTCTCTGATCTATTCAAAGAAGTAAAGAGAGGGACACTGGTTCCGACAGCAACCGCCAATCGCAACGGACTTAGCTCGATCGAGGATTATGCCTGAATCAGGGCAGGGCAGCATTGTGATAAGGAATGAGACGGTCAAAATATCGAGTGCTCTATGCTCAGCTTTGACCGCTTCAGCGGCGACAGCGGTTGTATCGAATTAGAGTTTCTCGAGTGAGAGGCGACACTCGCAAAGATCTTAATTACGCTATGGTGCACCCGGAGCTAGCATTGGGAGCCCGAATTTTTAGCGGATTATAGTTCGCTATACAGGACAACTGATGTCGAGTATGCCGAAAAGGTAGTGGTATTCGATTTTCCGTATAAACCCCCAGTTGTATAATTGCTTGAGGTGTCCTCGAAAACATGAGCGAATCCGGACCCGAATCCGCGGGTATCTATGCTCGCGTCTCGACGGCCGATCAAGACGTCGGCCGGCAGCTGGAGGAGGCACGCGAACACCTCGACCGGCTTGGCGTCGAGGACGTCGAAGAGTACCCTGAGGTTGTTTCTGGAGCCGCTGATACCGACACTCGTGAGGTCTACAGCCAGCTCCTCGACGACATCGCAAGCGGCGCGTTCGACCTGGTTGTCGTCCATGAGAGCAGCCGTCTCTCCCGGTTGGGACCGACAGAGATTCACGAGTTCATCCAGCACTGTTTGGAGAACGATACCGGCGTCGAGGCCCTCGATGTCGGGCTGGAAATACGCGTCGACGACGGCGAGCTCCAGCAGACGATCTACAGCATGGTGGCGCGG
>NZ_AOJL01000067.1 GCF_000337035.1 Halorubrum coriense DSM 10284 | reverse complement strand
CAGCAGAAGCTCCAGCGCATCCGCTCCGGTGTCCGCGCCGCTCAGGACGCGGGGAAATGGACTGGCCGCCCGCCTGCCGGGTTCGAGGTCGAGGACGGCTACCTCCGCGTCAACCCGGCGGAGTTCCTCCACATCCGCGAGGCCGTCGCCCGCGTCAACCGTGGTGAACCGTACGCCGACATCGCCGAATCGACCGGCGTCGCAGAGTCGACGCTCCGGAGTCTGGAGGCCGACCGCAAAGACCTCTACCTCGCCGGCGAGGCCGAGGACGATCGCGTCGACGACGCACTCACCGACGTCCGCCCGCTGGAGGATACGCGGGCCGAGGATCCCGACTTCGAAGAGCTGCGCAAACGCGTTGAGCGGCTAGAGGAGGCCACAGATGTAAACAACCGCTAGCGCTTCCACCCCCTCAATTTCTGACACACGGGCGAGTGTAAACCTGCTTGACAGCAGGCTCAACGGTTTATACTTCCATCATACTGAGATATCCACCTTTCTACCTTCCCACTTCACTTCTACTTCATTTACTGACTTCTCGTTGTCAACCACGTCGGCTAAGTCGCGGAGGTACTCTACGATGTCATCGTTATCTACGTCCCAACGCTGGTCCGAAATAGACTTGAGACTGGTCGCTAACTGTCGGGCTTCATCAGCCGTNATGACGGCAAGTTCGTTGTCGGTTATCTTCAGATTCAACGACGACACCTCACCATCGATGATCTCGCTCGATACAACGTCTTGAAGATCTGACTCATACATTACGTAGTCTGTCCTGTCGGTCCCATTTGAAACCATGTGTATCGTCATGAAGCGGCCGCACCGAGCGGATGCGAAAGAAGGGGAGATCGAGAAGTCACGGCGGGTGATCGAACGCCAGAAGGAACACGGCTACGACCATGGCCGGCCACGGTTCGGAATCACCTATGAATAGGAGATAGAGAGTTAGTTATTCAGACTTGTTGTCGTCATTATCTGTTAGGCCTGTTGGAATACCCAACTCGTCGTATCCTTCCCCACCATCTTTGTCGCTGATTCGAGAAATAGACTCACACGAGAACACGACAAAGGTTGAGCCGTGCGAGTCATAACACACACCCGGATATCGATAACTGGTCGAGACGCCTGACAGTAGTTCGACGAGTCGGCAGAGTACGCGGGCAGCGAGCGGCTCTACGCGGTACTGTTCAACACGGACTAGGATGCGATAAGTTGGATGTGAACGGTGACCTCGAGCCACAACCCGATGGTGAGCAGGCGGCTGCGTCGCAGAAGCAGTTCGTGGAGATTGGGACAGCGCCGGAGGGTGGTGATCGCGATAAGTGAGAAGTTCAAAGCGATGGAATGAGCCTACTGGTAGTGGACCCGTCATGGACTGAGACGAAGGAATTCTCGAATCCCTGCGAGTGTGACAACGATCGAGACGAGTTGAAGAATCTCCTAATAGAGTGACAAACTCACGTCCGGCAACGACGAGCCGATTTAATCTACACCACTTTCACTGTGCTTGGGAACCGCCTATAACGGCGGAGGTAATAAACGGAAATGTCAAATGCCCTCTGATATAGCGAGTCGAGCTACGAGTTTATTCCCTTACCCGTCGTACAGGGACTATCAGAGGAAATCACTAATTGAGGCTGCTGAAGCCCTTTACGAACAAGGGTATCAAAATGTTGTACTCAATCTGCCTACTGGCATTGGGAAGTCAGCGATCAATGTTACAGTCGCGGAACTCGCTGACAGTGCCTTCATTACGACACCGCAGAAGGCGCTTCGCAGACAACTAGAGGAGGATAATGATCTACGAGAGTACTATTCGACACTGAGGGCACGAGATGACTACACATGCGTCACTGGCTCTCAGCTAGTGGCTGATAGCGTTTCTTGTAAAGAGTGTGAGATAAACAAAAGTGACGATAGATCGTGTATAGACCAACAAAATTGCGAGTATTGGGAGAGCAAGCAAGATGCTATTGATGATAAAACGGCTGTCCTGACCTTCTCATACCTAATTCTCGATAGATTCCTTCCAGAGTATATTCCAAGGATGGTAAGTGGCGAAGAAGTTACCGAGCGAGTTTCGTTTTCAGACCGGGAGCTGCTCGTTGTAGATGAGTGTCACAAACTGGAAAGCCAAGTAGCATCGCTTCACGCTGGCATTACAGTTTCTCCGTATTCGTTGCCAGAGGGAGTCGTTGATGGGACGCCGTCGCGTGTGGATATTCCAGATGACGGAGTACTCACATTTGAGGATGTGGAAGACGAGCTTCAGAACGTCTACGACCGGGCACAAGATTTTATTGAGGATCAAGCGGGGGCTGTGGCTGTTGATAATCCAGATCTCCAAGATTGTATGTCATTCTGTGAAAAGTACGAGTGGTGCGTTGAGCAAACGGAGGGTGGTCGAGACTGGGTAGTTGAAAAAAGCGAGACGGCAGCAGGAGAAAGTCTAAAAATCGTCCCGGTAGATGTAGATGAATTCTTACAAGAGAATGTCTGGTCAAGAAGTGAAAAGAGGCTTTTAAGTACGGCAACAATGCCTTTCTCAAGTTCTCCTGAGAAGTGGCTTGATCGCCTTGGGCTCAATCCGAGTCTGACAAAGGTTATTCAGTACCCTATGCCGTTCCCTTCAGAGAACCGGCAGATCATTACAAAGACGGAGATTGGTAGGATGTCCTCCGGGGGGTTCGAAGAACACTTCGACGCCATTGTTGAGAAAATAAGGCTGATATCACGAAAACATAGTGGCGAGAAAGGGCTTGTCCACACAGTCAGCTACGACCGTGCTGAAAAGCTTCATGAGCATTTTGAACACAACGCGCGATGCCATAGTAGAACTGGTGATGATCTGAATCTCCAAATATCTCACTGGCAACAGAGTGACGATGATATTTTCTTTTCTCCATCAGCAATGGACGGCGTTGATCTCCCCGGAGAGAAGTGCCGGTGGCAAGCATTGGTGAAAGTGCCATACCCTAATCTTGCTGACCCCAGAACGCGTTTCCTAACGAGTGAACGAGGCCGTGATGACATCTATATGGAACGTACTTCTCAGCAGATTCAGCAATCTGTTGGTCGAGGCGTTCGGAAAGAGGGTGACAAGTGCCGATACTATGTTCTAGATGAGAGTTTTTCTGACGTGAAGCGAGAGGCAGACTTCCCAAGTTGGTTTGAGGAAGCAATTGTTTAGGTGGAAATTCTGTTTGAGAAGTAATATTCTGAACTAGATTTTTGATACAGGCTTGATTATATATTGGCATGAATCGATTTGAGTTGGTTACTGCTATTGGATTAGGAATAGTACTGGTAGTAGCATTTGTTATGTGGGGGATAAATTATCTCCCACCGCTGCTCTAGGGGTAGTGAGTACTCATAATTTTGTGATGAGGAATGATTCAATTCCTGAGGTGGGTGTATT
Source organism: Halorubrum coriense DSM 10284 (assembly GCF_000337035.1). Taxonomy (GTDB): domain Archaea; phylum Halobacteriota; class Halobacteria; order Halobacteriales; family Haloferacaceae; genus Halorubrum; species Halorubrum coriense. The sequence goes on along the minus strand of NZ_AOJL01000067.1, from coordinate 8,391 downwards.
CCTTCTATTTTAATCTGTATTCAGCACCGTATTGATACCTCTCAGTCGTATACCAAGCTACAGCAAAACCTGAACCCAAGATGTGAGCTTCGACAGCGGTCCCACTGGGAAGTTGACCGATTACCTCGACAGAATACAGTAAATAAAGAGTAGAAAGTGCCCAAATCGCGAAATAAATCGACGCCAGATTGTCAAAGTCAAACAACCCTTCAAGACTACCTAAGGCTATCATCGTAACTAAGCCAGTCGTAATTCCGCTGATCCCTACGCCAGCCCCCCGGAATAAAATGAAATATACTAGATTGACACCCATTCCCAGAAGAAAGACGGTAGCGAAAATAAACCGATCTCTGTCTACTCGATCTTCTATCACCCACCCGGTCGCAAAGAACACAACTACGTTTCCTCCAATATGCGTGTGGTTGGAATGAAGCAGCCATGTAAACAGAACCGCTCCAGCATCTAGCGTGTTCGTCACTAATTTCACGGCTTGAAATCCAGCGTCTTGAGAAGGACCACCGACTGCCAATATCTGAGCCGTGTACATACCCAAGAAAATGATTGTGAAGCCAATTGTCACCGTAGGTGGGTGTGTCTTTAATTTATCCAATAAGCTCATATTACGCTAGAAATACTCTTCACATATAATAATGGATTGTCATATTGGCCTAAGCAACTAGTAAGGTGATTTGGACTGAACTGTGGGTTCAAAAACCGGGCCCGCGTTAGGTTCGCGGTCGCCGGAAACAAATGAGATCTTCTCCCGCTCTCGGTCAGCGGCTGCGGGGCTCATTTCTCCCAAGTAGTGATTTCTGAATGTTTCCCAGTCTTCCCAACCACCCCAACTCATTACGACGGCAGGGAGAACACCACAATCCCACAGCAGGTGCCCGCCCCATGTCCGCCGGAGATCATGAACATCTAGACAGGTCCACCCCTCGTCACCGGTCGCGGCGTACCGGCGTTCGCCTGCTCGCTTCACCCACCGGTAGATCGAGTTCGGCTCGACGCCGACCACGGGCTCGTCGGGGTCGCGTTCGTACGCGAGAGTTCGAACAGAGCTGGCGAGTTACTCCGGGATCGGCGTCTCTCGGTACTTCCCACGCTTCGCGTAGTCGTTCCAGACGCGAACGAAGCCGTCGGGAGCGTGGGTGAAGTCGTTCGGGGTGACGCTGGCGATCTCTTCGCGCCGGAGGCCGACCTGCGCGCCGAGCCGGAAGGCGATCTCCTGCTCGGGGGATTCGGCCTCGTCGATCAGCGCTGCGACCTCGTCATTCTCGTCGCTCTGGCTGAGCCAGACCCGCTTCCCGTCTCGTTCGGGGTATCGTCGAGTCGCATAGTAGGCGTAACGAGCTAACGCTACTGAAAACCGTGTGAGATTGGTGTCTGAGGGGTCGGTTTGAGCGTGAGACTGGCGCTATCGGTAGCCGAATACCGGCTTCGCGTACAGGCACAGAACCAGATCGATGGCTCTGTGGAAATCCTCAGGAAGTGATAGTTTTCATCCCAATCGCTCAGTGTAGAGGTGGCATTGATCGCAACCGGGTCTGACTGTGTCACCTGTTGATGACTTCACCAGAACCGGAGATCTCTATCGAATTAGCAGTAATCTCGATATCGGTCCCCTCAGTGTCCTCCGTAGTATCGGACCAAACATACTTGACGTAATCAATTGTATCGCTGCCCTGTCGTGCATCAGCTTCGATCAGTACTTGGGCGTCATCAACGACCTCTTCATACTCTTTGCTTTCGCCTGACAAAAGGCCAAATCTGTCGCTAATTAGGACGTCTTCTGGTCCACCTGAAGTGCGTGTTACTTTGATACCAGCAGCAACCCGATCCGATGCCTCGTTTGAAATTGAGATGTCCGTCGTCCCACCGATAACGCCGACACACCCAGATAAACCGACTATGGTAGGTGAAAGCCCACTCAAAAATCGGCGTCGGTTGAGTTGCATTTTAATTGGAAAAATATTGGATCGTGGATTCAAATATGGTGGGATTTGTTCATACGTCTCTGCTCTGTTGAATCCGACGACGGCACGGGGATCACGATCTCTGGAGAAGCGATTATCTCGCTCTTCGTCGTCGAGGAGTTGGACCGATCCACTCTGTGATCTCAATCTTTCTGCTCTCTGCCAAGGATCCATCTCTGAATTCTCTCGATAGCGCTCCAGAGCCGAGGTCAGAGCAACCCGATCCCGACGTCTTCTGCGGATTCAACAGAGCAGACGTCTCTGAATGCTGCGATCAATGGCTATATTATATCAACAGAATCAGAGTGTGAGTACGTCAGGACCCGATACCGTGTTTGGAAGACCTATGGCGGACAATCTGCGCTACGTTTAACCAAGGCTCACATCCACCAAAACCTCAAGCTGGACAACTCGCACGATTCAGCGACCAGTTGTTTCTGGCGAGAACCTTTCTGAAGAAGAGGATTTCAACAGAGTCGAATAAACATCATACAAGAGCTCTATGACACCCTCACTCGGCAGCTATATCAGATGCCTTCCAGATACATAGAATATGACAAGGTCCCTTTGGTGGTACGGAATCGTCCTATTTCCCCTTGTCCTCCTGTTGGAATTCCTGTCCCGATTTGGATTGCGCACATTCACCACTGTATCTATGGCTCCGGGTGAGCCGAACATTGCGGTCGGGGTTGCTTCGTTCGTTCTGTCAGTCGCTGCGTTCTGGGGTGGGATTCTCGTAGCGTTACTCGTACTCGTCTGCTTGCTTGGAGATATACGAACACTCAGCAGAGAGGGGACCTGGTCGCCGAGCGTGGCTTGGGGAGTTGCCGGACTTGTCCACCTCGCTGGTGCTATCTTCTCGGTATTACTGCTCCTATCAGTCCCGGCGCTATCTTACTACCTGTACCGACGTCACAACCGTCTCGGAGCTTCCTGAACACGACGATAAGCGACCACATCCTCCACAACTGACCTGCGCACTCTATTCAGCAGCGCCTCGGTGAACTCTCGACTGTCTGCCAGTGGCGGTGTGACCGATACAGAGGGTGAGTTTATCATACCGAACCCAGACTTCCAGAACACATTTGTTCGTAGCTTCCGACCGAGATAGTAATGTCCGCGCTTCAGTCTGCCCTCCTCAATTGGAATCCCAGTCGGATCATAACTGCCGTCATAGCTGGCACTGCGGTCTTTCTTGCGTCCCAGGCTACTGATGGAGTCCTCTTGGAGTTTGGTGTGGCAGTTGTCTTAGCAATGGTACTCCATATTCCATGGTGGTTGTACAATCGTTATACCACCCAGTCTGTAGATGAGTGACAGTCTCACGCGCTCTATTCAGCAGCAACTTTGCTAACTACTGGAACTATATCATCAGCGGTGTAGTTGATTACCGGATTCTACTACCTCAGATCGAGGGCCACTACCGCGACCAACCATCTACCTCCTGTGAGCGTACTCGAAACGGATAGTCAGCTCTATCGTGTAACTGGCAAAGTAGTCTAATCCTCAGAAACCATATCTATTAAGTACATATCGATAAAATTACAAAACATGGTCAAACAACATATTTTCACTCAGATGATTCCCGAACAAGACGAGCCAGCACTGTATATCAATCCCCGATCTGAACAAATCGCAGCCTTCGCAGAGGAAGCAGTAACGATTGAGGAACAACCCAAGGTCCGACTGCTCGCAGACACAGGTGAAGTCAAAGACGCCCTCTACAGTTTCCTCACAGCATCGAAAATCGCCGAACTGATCCGCCGAGATCAACTTAGCATCCGAACACTCAGAGAGCCAGTCCAGAATACCATCTTTACAACCGAATCTGAGACTGTAGTTCCTGTGATGGGCAAGCACAGTGTATCAAGTTCGGATCCCGAACTGGTCTCATCGGTCTACGGTGAGTTCAACTCCAGATTCGAAGCCGCCGAGCAGTATCACCTCCGGACACCTGCCCTCTCAGTGGTGAAAGAGACGCTCCGGGAGAAGATTGGCGACGACGTCGCAGACGAACTCAACGAAGTCCTCGCACACGCTGAAGAGATTTCCAACAGCAACGAATACCTCAGTATCGTCGAGATCATGCTCATCCTCGCAGCCCGCAACGAGGTCCTCCTCTACGACATCTCGAAATGGGGAGAGGATACGGGTATCGCTTCGAAAGCGACCTTCTCACGGGCCAAATCAGCACTCGAAGATACTGGCCTCATCGAGACTGAAAAAGTTCCACTAGACATCGGTCGCCCCCGGCTTCGACTTATCGCAACCGATGAGCTCGCGACAGCAGACCTGAAAACACTCTCCACCGAGATCCGGTCTCCGCTGTAGCATCTACCCCACAGTAGCCACCGACCATGGAGACGGGGATACGGTACTTCTCCGACTCAAGCGTGAGATGAAGCAGTCAAAATCACTGTCTAGAGGGTGTAAAACGTATTCTATAATACGCAGTCACCAGATCAGTAGTATTTCAAAACTCGGATGAGTAAATTGCGACATGTACGATCTCACTGGCTTTCAGCGCGATCTGCTGTACGTAGTTGCCGGACTTGATGATCCCCACGGACTCGCGATCAAAGACGAGCTCGAGGACTATTACGAAAAAGAGATTCATCATGGTCGGCTCTATCCTAACCTCGACACGCTCGTTGAGAAGGGACTCATCGAAAAAAGTCAGCGGGACCGGCGGACCAACGAGTACAGCACTACTCGCCGGGGCATCAGAGAGATCGAAGCTCGGACTGAATGGGAAGCCGGGTATANCCAACGAGTACAGCACTACTCGCCGGGGCATCAGAGAGATCGAAGCTCGGACTGAATGGGAAGCCGGGTATATTGACCACGACGGGTGAGCGAACCGCTGCGTTCGAGGACCGTTTGAGTCTAGTATTTTACGTCCCTCAGAAGCTAAACCACACTTTGAACTCGGCCAAACACCCGACAGAGGAGTAACAACTGTTTGCCAATGAGAAGAAAATTTGATTATGATCGAGATCTAATTATGAACTATGAGTAAGACAGAACAGTCAAATAATTCTGAAAAAGAGATTGTCGCCGTCACTAAGCACGGCCAAGCGACCATCCCAAAACGCTTCCGCGAGAAGCTCGGGATCGAAGCGCCTGGGAAGGTATTGTTCCGGGAAACCGAAGATGGAGAGGTGATCGTCGAACAGGTCCGCTCACCAAGCGAGATGCGCGGCTTTGCCGCCCGTAGCGAAACGAGTACCGACAAGCCTGCGTCCGAGATCCTCAAAGAGAAACGCGACCAAGACCGGAAAGAACGCGACTCGCAGTTCTCAACTGAAGAGTAATGTCGGTTCCTGACCGCGTTGTCTTCGACGCCGAGCCACTGATAGCACACGCCGACGATGAACCAGGCAGCGAGGTTGTAGAAGAGTATCTCGACGCGGTCGCAGTCGAGGACACCGTCGGCTACGCCAGCTGCGTGAATCTCGCTGAGATCCGGTACACAATCGCCCGGAAGTACAACCGTGANCATGTCGACGCGACGCTCTTAGTTGGCGGTGACGACGATTATGACGACGTCTCCGATATCCCGATCGAACGGTTCCGTGACGGTTCCGCGTAGGTATCCGTTCGAAGATCTGACTTGTCTATGACCCACACCCCCACGCCCACCCATGACCCAGACACTCCACGTACAGATCAAGTCTGCCGACCGTAGCGACCTCGAAGATCGCCTCGAAGCGATCGACGCCGGCGAGGACGTCGAACCGAGCGAGCCGACGCTCTCGATTGAAGACCTCGAAACGTTCGGTCGCGTCTTCTGCTCGACGAACCTCGAGCTCCTAGAGGCGATCGTCGAACACGAGCCAGGGAGTATCCGTGAGCTCGCTCGACTCGTTGACCGGAATCCGCCAGAGGTTCTGGAGAACCTGAACGAGCTGGCCGACTACGGCCTCGTCGAACTCGAAGAGGATGGCCGGGCGAAAAGGCCGGTCGTGTGGTACGACGAGATTGACGCTGACATCCCGCTCAGGTCTGGGTTGGGACAGGAGCGCAAGGCGAACGCTTGATCCAAAGAGGACACACGGTGAGCGATGACATCGGCGACCTCGTGCTCTAGGGCGAGGAGTTTGATTTGCTCCCGGCAAATGAGCGTATGGTCGATCGGACTGGCGGTGAGCTGTCCGGCGAACCCCGGGCACGGGAACGACTCAAGATGGTCCTCGACGACCTTGGCACCGGGTACGATGTCGTCCTCGTCGACAACATGCCGAGCATCAACGTCCCCCCGACAACGCTCTGATGGCGAGCGACGGCGTCCTCATCCCAGCGTACGCCGAGGCGCTCTCGGTCCAGGGGCTCGACCGTCTCCAAAAGCAGATCGACAGTGTCCGCGACTACTTCGGCGCTGTCCACATCCTCAAGATCGTCGCCAACCGTGTCGAGCACAACAAGCAGGCCGACGCGATGCTTGAGCAGCTTCATGCTGAGTTCGAGGACGGTTTCAGACGTACCCTCGTGGGGTAGAATCTCCTCGTCCAACTCGGCGTACTGGCTCGTAAACCTAGAGTCGACTGTGATCCCCAGCTAAATTCATATTTATAGGCTGTTCGCTGGGGGATAAATCACCTCCCGGCCGTTCCCTCACGGGCACCACTGAAGACGAAGATCTCGGCCTCTCCTGACGCTTTAGTCTCCCTCACAACGGCGTGAACGGCAGCGACGCAAGCGAGTCTGCGTCGTAGTCGAGAGCCTCCGCCTGCGAGACGCCCTCCGGCGTGATCATGTCGATCACGCGGGGCGCGTTGCCGGCCGCGCCCTCTCGCGCGCCGCCGAAGACGAAAGAACTGTTCTCGGCGGCAACCGGTCGCAGGGTTCCCTCGGCTTCCGAGCCGACGATCGGCACCGCTTCCCAGTTCGCGATGTCGCCACCCACCACGGACTTCGGTATCGAGACCACCGCCGTGTTCGACNCTTCCGAGCCGACGATCGGCACCGCTTCCCAGTTCGCGATGTCGCCACCCACCACGGACTTCGGTATCGAGACCACCGCCGTGTTCGACTCGAAGCTGACGACCACCTCTGGCGTCCCGAGGCTCTCCCCGTTGGCGTCGGTGATCCCCTTCCCGAAGCCGCTGGCGTCGATCCGGTACTGCCACGGCTGATCGAACTCCGCGGTGAGGTTTAGGTCCTCCAGCGCGTCCGTCCGCCCGCCGGTTGCGTCGGGATCGCGCAAGTAGACGAGGAAGTAGTGCGGGGAAAAGTCGCCACCGAACGTGTCGTACAGGTTCTCCACCTCGAACGCGAACCGGTACTCCTCCTCGGTCTCCAGCACGCGGAACGATCGCAGGTCGAACGCACCGTCCTGGAACGCACCGTTCGTCGGGTATGTGTATGAACCAGGGCCGTAATCATCACCCTCCGGGTCATCGAACTCAGCAACGGTGACACTCGGGGAATCAGCGGGTTGGATACGCATCGCAGTACCACCGCTGGCACCCATCGAAACACCAACTGAGTCGGTTGCTGAGGCACGGTACTTGTTAATATCGACTTCTGTCGGATTACTATCCACGCCGGTCCTAGGGGCGTCAGCATACTCCGTTATTGACCACCCATTATCTTGCGCGGTGAGGAATTCATCTAATGGTACGGTCAAGTCTCGGGCGGTTCCATTAGTCATCGCCCCGAGGAACCATTCCTCACCGCTGCGTCTGGCGACAACGATATATTCTCCAATAGCGGCGTCCACGACAGTTGTCTCGTCCCAGTTCGTAGGAACCTGTTTAATGAAGTCAAACTCCGGTTCCGTGTCGTAATTTTCGTTTTCAGTGTGCCTGTCCTCGAAGTCTGTGTATGTCGCAGGGAATGGTGGATCGTTGTTCTGCTCGGTGACACCGATGGTATTGATGTTCAGGCCACCGACATCATTCGAGCTGAGTTCTATTGCCACTGTATTGTCACCGGCCTCGAGGTCGATCGAAACGGTATGGATATCCCAATCATCCCAGTAGTCCGTGAACGCCGGTGTGAGCTTTCGCTCGGATCCGTTGACCAACAGTGTGAGTTCTGCGTTACCGTTATTGGTGACTTCGTTTCGGTTCTCTTCTTCGTCACTCGCATACCGAAGGTGAAGATCGTAGGTCCCTGCTTCAGCGACATTCTTAATCGTGAATGTCGCCGTTGATCCCGGGTCTTCTCGATTGGGGTCTATGGGGACGTAATGAGCTCCGTAGGCGTTCCGCCACTGATCAGCGGTGATCAGCCCGTCCAGTTCCCCAGCTTGTGCCTGAATAAACTCGCCAATCTCGAACGTGTTATCGATGTACGCTTCGATGCGGTCGGCAGCCATCTGTAGACCAGCTAAATACACCGGATACATCGCTAATTGTTTTGCTCGAGTTGTCTGGATCTGTCTATTATCCTCGTCAAAACCATCACCATC
>NZ_AOJL01000066.1 GCF_000337035.1 Halorubrum coriense DSM 10284 | reverse complement strand
CATCCGAGTGAACGGGAGGGTAACATGGTGGTCTCGTCCAACCCTTGAACCAAGTTCGCCAAACCCGTCGTACTCTTGTGCTTTCACTACTTCTCGTGCGGCAACGTTCGGATATGTCCGAATCTCGCCGGTCGGTTTGATCCCCTCATGGATTTCTAGCATCTGACGATTCGCAGCGGCAGCTTGGATGACCGTTTGGTGGTGGTTCACCGCACGCTGAGAGTGGTGGGTCTGAGTCGGCTCTTGATCGTCTAATTTATCATACAGCCCAGGGTCGTTGACGTACCCGTTTTTGATTGATCGAATCCCAGTGTCCTCGTAATTTTCAAATATATTCTCATTTTCAATTTCATCCTCATAGTTAGCGAGATTCCCAGACGTCTCGTTGTGCATCGTCATTTCGACCGGGTTCGAGAGGTTGGCACCGAACTCGGTAACCTCATTCACATCAAAGTCCGGATAGGAGTCGTCAATACCAAGTTCGAGGGCAGTTCCATCGGCATTGGCACCGTAACTACTCCAGCCTTTATTCCACCCTTCTGCGAGAACACT
>NZ_AOJL01000065.1 GCF_000337035.1 Halorubrum coriense DSM 10284 | reverse complement strand
GATGTACGCAGCAGGGTCGTTATTATTCGCGGAGATCTCGTTGTCACTTTTGTACTCCCAGTTGGCGCTTCCAGCGATCATCGTCCACCAGATCCCAACATATTTGCGACCGTTTTCGAGCCACGACGTGTCACCGCTCGGGAACACCGACTCGTCGAGTGGGTCCGCTAGCAGCGGAATGAGTTGAGACTCCACAAGATCACCCGGTGTGTCTCCAACCTGTATCGTCCGCCAGGGCGTCATATGAGGGGCCGAAGCTTTCACTGACGATCCGTCTGGGAGTGGCGCGAGTTCAGCTGCAAATTCCGGACTGCCTGCGTTAGACTGAGATGCCAGCGACAAGGAAGCATAATCATTGAGGTTTGATTCGTGAACGCTCAGATACGGCCCGTTGCCGCCAGTGTCCATCGTCAGCGGCGTGTGTGCTCCGAGCCGCACGGGGATTCTGTTTGGCCTGGTAGATCCTCCTCCTGAAGGAATATCGCTCAAAGTGCCTGTGGCATACTCCTGTTCAAACCGCGGGTTAACCCACTCGTTTTCGATCCACCAAGCGTCGTAATCATCAGCGAAATTAAATTCCGTGTTCTCCGAATCGATACTGAACTCTCCAAATCCGTCATCCAGCACTACACGGAAACCGAGCCCACTATTGAATACTCGTACCTCAAGGCTTGCCGCTCGGCCATCTTCCGTGGTCTCTTCAAGATTGAGGGTGAGGTAGTTGTACTCTTTTTCGACAGAGGCGAATTCACCCCATTCGGGGGTCCACTCTTCGGTCATTGTCCCGCGCTCGCCTCCAGTGGGAAGAATATTTGGTCCACTCCCGCTAATGTCCGTCCCGAACGCCTCTTGTCCGGAGAAGTTGAAGCCAATCGGCGACGGCTCGACGTATGTCGTTCCCTCGTAAGTAACAGTATAATTTGGGACCCCCGACGAAACGTCGACTGTCATGTTGATAGATCCATCTGGAGATNTATGTCGTTCCCTCGTAAGTAACAGTATAATTTGGGACCCCCGACGAAACGTCGACTGTCATGTTGATAGATCCATCTGGAGATGAGATCGTCTGTGTCGCGAGATCTTCTTGATCAACCGCGTTTGACGCGTCTGGTTTCTCGACAGCAGCCTGAATAGTCACTGGGAGGGTCTGTTCGGCACTAACTGCTTCTGTATCAATGTACACGCCGACTGACTCGCTCTCACCAACGCCTAAGCCAAGAACTTCGTCCTGTCCGTTACGAAGCCTTTCGTTCTGGTTACTTCCCGGATAAAAATAGATAGCGTCTGTA
>NZ_AOJL01000064.1 GCF_000337035.1 Halorubrum coriense DSM 10284 | reverse complement strand
TGAAGTTGAGTCCAAGCTGGTTGGCACCTGTTACAGTCGCATACCTGCCGTTTGGCCCACTAGAAGGCGTTAGTCCGAGGTACCCACCGGTGTCTCCAGCAACCTCAACACTGACATCTTGATTTGTTGTGACACTGCTGAACGCGCCAGTCCCGACGGCACTAACGCCGGCAGTACCGCCGAGCAACATGAGGAGTTTTCGTCGGTTCATCATAGCTGTCTTATCGAATGCCCAGCGACGGAATCGAACCGTCTCACCCTGGTTTCCACGACGGGACACACCTGTGTGGGTAGTGCGGTGATCTCAAACGTACTATTTAAAATAAATATTGAACAATACTTGTAGTCTGATNCCCTGGTTTCCACGACGGGACACACCTGTGTGGGTAGTGCGGTGATCTCAAACGTACTATTTAAAATAAATATTGAACAATACTTGTAGTCTGATCACGTTACTGTCTATTTGCGGGGGTGTACTTGGTTATGAGACGGTTGAGGTTTGTCAGAGTAACCTCGATACATTGAGTGTACAACTTGATCCGGATCAAGAACCCCTTGAGCCAGAATCAAGCAGTCATTGAAGCTAATTTTCACCGTTC
>NZ_AOJL01000063.1 GCF_000337035.1 Halorubrum coriense DSM 10284 | reverse complement strand
TCCTCGTCTTCGTCTTCCCCATCCTCTTGTTCATCCTCGTCTTCGTCTTCCCCATCCTCTTGTTCAGTGTCTTGACTCGGTACGCACGTGACTTCGAGAGTACGATCATACGAGACGCTTGCGCTTGATCCGGTCCCGGTTACCTCAAATTTGAGCTCAATATCTTGCGTTGTAGAACAATCTAGCGTAACGGTGACAGTACCAGCGCCCCCNTTGATCCGGTCCCGGTTACCTCAAATTTGAGCTCAATATCTTGCGTTGTAGAACAATCTAGCGTAACGGTGACAGTACCAGCGCCCCCTTGATCGAGTTGACTTGGAGAATCATCGGTTTTGATTGTAGGCCCAGACGAACTTGTACGCAAAACGTTGACCTCTAAGGTGTCGAGGTTGACACCGATTTGGTTGTGATACTCTACAACCGGTGTAGGTTGCCCTGCAGTAATGTTCTCACCCTCATTGGTGAGCTGCTCGTAGCCGAGATATGCGTTGTCGTCCTCAGTTACGTTGACTGCGACTTCGCGGTCAGCATCTATAGTCGTGAACCCAGCGGTACCAAAAACAAATCCAATCGCTGCTGTAAATGCGAGCAGAATACTCAGGAGACGGAAGTTACGGAAAATTCGAGGCGAAAGCCTCGCCCTTCAGGGCGGGGATGAAGCCGACCAATAGTATGCACCCACCGACGATGGCATAGACGGGGTTCCAACGCAATATTTAAGCCGTTTGATTTTGATAGTATACATAGATGGTAAAGAGTACCCGTCACGCGAAATACGAACTCTACTACCACATAGTGTTCGTGCCGAAATATCGGCGTTCGCACCTGACGGGGAAGACGAAGGAACGTCTCGAAACCATCTTCGCGGAAATCTGTGAGAATAAAGGCCTCGAACTGGCCGAGTCCGAGGTCATGCCCGACCACGTACACCTGTTCATCGGGAGTCCACCCAAGAACGCCCCGTCACTCATCGTCAACTGGCTCAAGGGCATCTCCGCCCGCAAGTACAACAACCGCTACGATGACCGTGTGAAGTGGACTCGTTCATACTACGTCGGTACGGCGGGAAGCGCCTCGAAGGGCGCTGTCGAACAGTACATCGCTGAACAGGAGGGTGACGACNTTCCGACGCGCGCCGCGATGATTACTCGTTCATACTACGTCGGTACGGCGGGAAGCGCCTCGAAGGGCGCTGTCGAACAGTACATCGCTGAACAGGAGGGTGACGACGCATGAAGCGCGTCAACACCTTCGAGGTCGTTCCACAGACCGAGAACGATAAAGAGTGCCTCCTACGGCTACTCGACGCCTCAGCCTCTCTGTGGAACGAGCTGACCTACGAACGCCGTCAGAACTACTTCGGTGACGGCGACGTATGGGACACCTCCGAGTACCGTGGACAGTACAACGGCGTCGTCGGAAGCGCGACTGTCCAACAGGTCACGCGCAAGAACAGCGAAGCGTGGCGGTCGTTCTTCGCCCTCACGGAGAAAGGCGAGTACGCCAACCCACCGTCGTACTGGGGCAACGAGGAGGACGGACGCGAACTCCGCACCTACATCCGAAACGACCAGTACACGATTCAGTGGGGCAAGCGTAGCCGTCTGGAAATCCCTGTTGGGCAAGAACTGAAAGACGAATACGGACTCGGCTACCACGAACGACTCCGCCTCAAACTCCGAGGCAACCCGAAGTGGGACGGCAAACAGGGTCGTCTGGAACTCGAATACGACGAGGTTAGCGACACGTTCAGGGCTTTTCAACCAGTCACCGTCCCTGATTCTCGACTGGATTCACCACTGGCTTCTCACGAAGCCGCCCTCGACGTTGGCGCGAACAATCTCGTCGCCTGTTCCACGACCACTGGGAACCAGTACCTCTACGACGGACGAGAGTTGTTCGGACGGTTCCGCGAGACGACCGACGAAATCGCCCGCCTACAGTCAAAACTCCGAGACGGACGCTACTCCTCGAATCGGATTCGACGGCTGTACCGACAGCGGACGAAACGCCGTGACCACGCACAGAACGCGCTGGTACGCGACCTCGTTGAACGGCTGTACGACGAGGGCGTGGCGACGGTGTACGTGGGTGATTTGACCGACGTGCTGGAAACGCACTGGTCAGTCAGGGTGAACGAGAAGACGCACAACTTCTGGGCGTTCAAGAAATTCATCCACCGTCTCGCGTGTGTCTGTGAGGAGTACGGCATCAGTCTCGAGGTCGAATCGGAAGCGTGGACTTCTCAAACGTGTCCCGAGTGTGGCGACCACGAGGAGACGGTTCGCCACGGGGAGACGCTGACGTGTCCGTGCGGTTTCGAGGGGCACGCCGACCTCACGGCGTCGGAGACGTTCCTTCGAGAAAACAGCGATTGCGAAGTCAGGCCGATGGCACGGCCCGTGCGATTCGAGTGGGACGACCACGATTGGTCGGGGAAACCATACCCTCACGAAAGTCCCAAAGAAGTGCGCACGAACCCGCAAGTTGCCTCCGTGGGTCGGTAGCCGAACCCCCAACGGAGGAATCCTCGCGCTTTAGCGCGGGGAGGATGTCAACAACGCGAATCTGCGGCGTCCGGCTAGGTGCTCTCATTCTCACTGATAGAGTTCTGGTGGTTTCTCCCTAGTACCAAGACGAGTACGGCGGCCGACGATGTGGTGAACGATTGCTGACATTCCGAAGGCGGTGGCTGTGAAAATGCCCACCTCAGCTGGTTCAAGTGCCCCAACTACCGGTGCGCCAACTGTGACTACGAGCAGGAGTGAAACTGCGACACCTGCGAGCCCAACGTAATAAAGACTCCAGGGCATTTCCTTGCTGCTAACAGCCTCAATATAAACATCGATGTTTTCCAGTTGAGGAGTAGGATGAACTACACTTTCTTCTTCGTCGATAGTTATGATGTTGTTTTGCTCTAGATTTGGCAGGTGGGTGCGTTTGAGGGTACTGTACACGCTTCGGTGATCCTCGTACTCAACGTCGTCGGGATCTCTACCGCTCTCCCAAGCAGCGATATGTTCTGAAAGCTCAGAGATATCGACCGGTCCTTGCTTGCGTTTGAGCGCGTGGATCACAAATCGTCGTCGACGGTTCGATAGAACATCATAGATTTCGTCTTCGGACAGTTCATCCTCGTTTGAGTTTGATTTGTTTGTTGATGTCGTGATTGGTAGCATTCGATCGACCCCTTAGTCCGCTTTTCAAGATATCCAAGCACCAAGCCGCCGATTGTCAGTTTAAATTTGTGAGGGCAGATAGTATAAACCAATAGTATATTTTATCTGCCATTATGTTCCACGACACATTATCTGGGTCTCCTTATGATTCTGAAGGGGTTGATTGAAACATTACAGAATCCGCTCTTGGGTCTTCAAGCTACTCTTGATCTGTCCGTAATGATGCCCTGAACGCTGTGATACAGATACATGTCCGCTTCAAGTACTGCTTGATGAGAATAATGAGGCGTGCCTGAGCCAAATCGAGTTCACCATTCGATTCATCAACTCCTCCAAGATGTAGCCTCGAGCGTCTCATAACGAAGTAGGTCCCCCTACATTCCTCATTCGAGTGCTTCCGGCCTGAACGGTCAGGCTCGGGGGTGCCAGAACACAGGTGAAATCCAATATGCAACGGCGAAAGTTTGTCGTCGGACTGGGCGCATTGGCTTCTGGAAGCGCAGCTGCTGTAGGGACTGGCGCGTTCACGAGTGTGACTGCGGATCGTTCGGTTACGGTCTCTGTCACTGGTGACGAAAGCGCATACCTTGGGATGGATGCGGAGGGCTCTACTAATGGAGCCTATGCTAACGAAAGCGGCGACGACGGCGACCTCTCGATCAATTTTGACGATCTCAGTAACGGCGACGACCTAACGGAAACCAGTGGCGGCTCGGGTGTAAATCCCAGTGCTGTCACGACGGCTGAGGATGTTTTCCGTATTACGAATCAGGGAACCCAAGAGGTGGAGGTTGACCTCAGCGGCGGTTCAAATATTAGTGTTACTGATCCATCGAGCTATTCAGCAGGTTCTGACGACGTATATATTTTCTTTAACGAGTCCGGCACCGGTACAAGTGTTAGTAGCGGTAACAAACTGACAGGATCTGCCAGTGATATTGAACTGGCCCCTGGTGATGTAGTTCAGGTGGACGTAGTTGTCACCACTGGCAGTGATACCTCGTTTGCGTCGTTGGGAGACCTCACTGTCTCGGCCAACGCCGGAGACGTTGACGGCGGCGCTGACGACTCTGCCACCTAATTAAAATGAGGCGGAGACAATTCGTATCGTCACTCGGTCTTATTTCCGCTGGTGGCGTCGGTGCTGTTAGTACTGGTGCCGTCACCAGTGTGCGCGGTGACCGACGAATCAGTGTCTCTGTTGCCAGCGAAACGGAGGCCTACCTCGCTCTAACGAGAGGGCGGGGACTAAACGGGGGCTTCTCTGAGCAAAGCGCCCCGATAGCGGGGAATCAGATTGGCCTTGACTTCAACGGAGCGAACATTAGTGCCAGTGGCGAGGGTGTCGGCCAGAACTCCACATACGAGTTCAACGATGTGTTTCGTGTAAAGAATCAAGGGACTCAGCAGGTATTCATTCAGATTGACAACGTTGACATCGATGGTAATGGCCCAGAAGCAGATGCGTATGCGGAGTTCTATGTGCTTGACACGGGTCATAACCGTGACCGAATTGATGGGACGGAGGCACAGCTGAGCCTCAGTCCTGGGTCACAAGCACAGGTAGGAGTTCGAATTCTCACAGCCGACACTCAGGAACAGTATTTCAACAAAAGCACTACTGTACACGCGAAAGTGGGAGATTTTGGCGCAACTGAGACAATTTCGGATCCCTGATCTCTGACTGGCTTGTACCCACGCTGGCATTTCGGCGGTTCGATTCCGCCGGTGGGCATTTCCCCCAAGGGGGAGGTCAATATGAACCGACGCAAATATCTCGCAGCGCTGGGCGTGTTAGGAAGTGGAACTGCTGCGGCAATGGGGACTGGCGCATTCACTAGTGTAAGCGCAAGCCGTGATGTAAGTGTCTCCGTCGCAGACGACACGAATGGGTACCTCGGGCTCTCTGCTTCTCCTAATGAAAACGGAGAGTTCGCATCAGTGGACACCAGCTCTGGTGGTGACGGCGAGATTGCGTTGGACTTCGGGACGTCAGACGGCGGTGGATCTGGTGTCGGCCTCAATTCAACGTACGACTTTGACGATGTCTTCCGACTTGAGAACCAGGGCACCCAGACGATCTACGTGTGGGCCAATTTCAGCGGCGAGGATCTCGACAACGACGATATTTGGTTCTATCCGGGAAGCGACTCGGATCGCGAATTAAACGACGGTAGTAATAGTGTTGTGACACTCACTACCGGCCAGCAGGTCAACGTTGGCGTCCATATTGACACGAGTGTTCTCAGTTCAACGGACGATCAGGCACTCACTGCCTCGCTAACTGCTGATGTCGATGTGCCGGGTGGCTCACAACCAAGTGATCCAGTTGGTGAGGACGCTGCCGTTGTTAGTAAGGATCCAGATACTGGAGAATTCGATTCGATTCAGGGCGCAATTGATGCTGTTGATGGAACAAGGATACTCGTTGAGCCCGGGACGTACGACGAGAGTGTAACAATTGACGTCGATGGCCTGACGCTTGAAGGCCCGAACGCAGGGATCGACGGTAACAGCGATACGCGGGGCGATGAAGCCAGCTTCGAGCTTGGGGGAGATATAACGGCCGACGGTGTCACTATCGACGGATTTGAGCTCGTTTCTGGATCGAACGCGGGCAGCGGAGGGTCCAGAACGGAGATCGAGGGTTCGAATACGGTGATTACGAACTCAGATATCACCATCCCAGGTGGTGATGCTCCGTTCCGGCTTCAGGATGGTAGCGATAACACCGTCATCACGCAAAACCGGTTCGCAGGTGGCTCTGGCGGAAACTTCGTTCTCAACGCCCGGCAAGACTCCGAGAGCGTAATTGATGGCGTTGAGATCACCGACAATACGTTCCAAGGCACCGATGGTGAAGGGACGACTGCTGTCCAAGCTGCTGGGTTCACCAACGCCGAGATCAGCGGCAACAGCTTCGATACCATCGGAGAAGATGCGATCCGCCTCGCTGGCGACGTTAGCGGTACTGTGGTCACTGATAATAACTTCAGTAACTACGCACAGAATTCCGGATTCCAGGCTGGTGCAATCATTGCAAACGGTGCGTCGGGTGAGGTCCAGGTCAGTAACAACCAGTTCAATGACGCCGGTGGGGACGATATTTACCTTGTGGCGTACAGTAGGAACGACCCAACGGCACTCGATCTGGAAGCCATCAGTGAAAACAACACCTTCGACTCCAACGCTGTTGTCTACGATGGACAGATTCTCCCCGAAGACGTTGCACCCACGCTAATCGAGGATTGGAACGATCTAGAGAGTATCCGTGGCAGCGGTGACGATTCTTTTTTCGTAACTAGTGGAGACTTCGCTCTGGTAAACGACCTCAATCAAAGCACCGATGGCTACACTAGCGTGGTTGAGGACCCAGAGATTGGGTTCAGTCCATTTTTTCGGTTTGATGGTACATTCGACGGTAACGGTCACGTCATAGAGGGGCTAAAAATTGATACAGATGGAACCGCCGCTGGCCTAATCGATACAGCTAGGTCTGTAGAAATAAGGGACCTCGGACTTGAAGCCGTAGATGTGTCTGGTGGGAGTACGGTTGGTGCGCTTGCCGGATCCACCTACCCGGAAACGACCATTACGAACGTATACGTTACTGGTGAAGTCGAGGGTAGCGGCGACGGAAGTACTGATTCAACTGGTGGACTTGTTGGAACTAACCACGGTGAAATCAGTGAATCGTTCTCTGGAGCGACCGTCACTGGCGGTAATAATGTCGGCGGACTCGTTGGGAAACATGTGCCTGAGGTACGTGAACCTAGCCCCACCATCGAGAAGTCATATGCAACTGGTGATGTCTCCTCGAGGGGCTCGGGGAAATCTGCCGGCGGGCTTGTTGGGAATATGAACGCATTCGACACAGGTACAACCGTCACGGAATCGTATGCAACCGGGAATGTTGCTGATTCGTTCAATGCGGGTGGCCTCGCCGGGAATACCGGAACTGCCGACGAAGACGCCATCGAAACCTCTTACTGGGATAAAGGAACGACAAATCAAGACGTAGCGACCGGCTCTGAAGCTGGTACCGGTACCGGTGTCCAAGGCTTCGGCTCGACGGACAACACGGAGCCTGCGACCGCAATGACGGGGAGCGCCGCATCCAATAATATGGATGCCCTCGACTTCGAGGACACGTGGAATACGGTCGTTGGGCCTGACGGCTACCCGGTCCTGGAGGCGATTGACGAACAAACGCAACTCGACGCCCGCTAGCCTTCGGACCGCTCGCTCACTGACCGCGGCTTTCTCCCATTCTTTCACGACTCGACACCTACGGGAGCCTGTCATAGGAAGCGTCACGTGCGAAGCAGCAGGGTTTAGAGACTGTGTCTACAAGCTCCAAAGGCCTACAAAACGAAGCTTCGGTCAACGAGTTTTTGAATGCAGCGGCTACCGAGACGGTTCCGCTGTTTGAACATCTTGACTTTGAGTTTCTACTGGAGTACGAAGTGTTCGCCCCGCTCGCCGGAGGCGAACACGAGTTCACAAACCACCAGACCTCTTTTTCGGCTTTCTACACTGCTACTACGAGGGTGTCTACAGCACTCGTCCAATCACACGAGAACTCCAGCATAGCCTTGTCTGGTACTACTGCGGACTCGACAAACCTCCCTCTAGAGACACTATTAATCGGTTTCTCACTGATCTCGAACACGTCGTTGACGATGTCTTCGGCAGACTCGTCGAGCAGGCCGCCGCCCGCGGCCTGCTCGACTCCACGTACTCCATGGATTCGACTCACATCGAAGCGATCCAGCACAACGACGCCGCCTCGTGGAACTACGATCCAACAGCCGAAGAGTACTGCTACGGCTTCGGCTGTACACTCGTCTCGACCGGCGCAAAGATTCCGATAGCAGCGGAGTTCACACAAGCTAAACAAGCGGATCAGGAGACGGCGATGCGCGTCACGCGTGACGCGCTTGCCGTCGATAGTGTTCCTTGCGCTGTGTCTCCGTCTCGTCGTTGTAATCACCAAATTTGAGCGGGGAGACGACCATAGCCGCGAGAAACTCAAGCTATGAGATGGTTTCTATGACAGGCTCCTACGGGGTTATTCAAGCACTGTGATCCCTGCCTCGTCGTAGATTTCCTTCAAGCGTTCCGGGGAGTAATCGAGATAATGCTGCTCCAAGACGCTTGAGGGCGTCCGTCCACAGAACGCGTCGATATACTTCGCATCCACGCCGCATCGACTCATCTCAGTCGCAAACCAGCGACGCAACTTCTGTACCGTGACCCTCACGCCCGTATCCTCCGAGACGTGCCGGAACTTACGATTCAGGAGTTGCTTACTCGTCTGGAACACACGCTCGTCGTCCGGCTTGTACTCGGGTTTGAACGCCTCGAACGCCTCGGCCGCTTCGTCGTTGTAGAAGGTCAGCCACGTCTGCTTCGTGCTTGACTCCTTCTCCGGAACGAGCATCCGCTTCTCCTGGTCAATGTCGTCCATCGTTAGTTGACACAGTTCGCTGGACCGGAGTCCCGACGTGGACGCAAACAGAAACGCTGCCTTGTACTTCGGATTTTCAAGAGTACTGTAGAACGTCTGTAGCTCTTCCTTCGAGGGGATGTCTGTGGGTTTCGCGGACTTCGAGGGCATCTCAAAGGCGTCCATGACCTCTCAGTCGAGGAAGTCTCTGAAGAACACGCGGAGTACGCCGATGATGTTCATCCGGGTCACGTCGGTCACGTCACCCCGAAGTCGAGGTAATCCGCGTCTTGGGTGATATGTGACGGTGGTGTGTCGGCGTGTTCAAGAAGTGGTGCGATGTATCGCGTGTGGAGGTCAGTCGTGTTTTCACTACCGTTAAGAATGCTCGTAGCGACTCGCAGTAATTAGCGAACACACCATCAACCGACGTATCGGCACTAAAATACGTTTATGCCGCAATCCAGTTCAAGAACACCTCGATACGGTCATGTGGGGCGATTTCTTATATACTGACGACAGTTAGTATAGGCGGATGAGATGGCAGCGTGGGCCAACCGCCCTACTCATCACGATCTCGTTAGGAGCAGTCGTCCTGCTCGTTGTCTCCAGCGGCGCAGCCATCCTCGACCAGCCGAGCGATTCACTCAACGATGAGATCGCACTCCAGCCCGGCGACAACCCCTACGCATACCTCAACGAGAACGACGAACTCGCGGTTGATATCACTGAAAACAATCCGAACCTAGATAATGAGGGTGTAAACCCAGACACATTTGCGGCTCAGGAGGCACTCTTCTATATTGCCTACGACGGAAACGCGTCCGCAGAAGCATGGATCGACCACGAGGGGACAGGCGTCACGTTTGTCGTAGACGGCGAACCGATCGAGACCGAGTCGAACGCTGTACGGCTGACTTCAGAAAACGACGCGGTTCCAGTCGGCGTCGAAGTTGACACCCGTGTAGCCGAAGTCGCTCCGGGCGACCGACTCATTAATGAAATTTCGGTCCACGCCCGTCCGTCCGATTCAGAGGCGGTCGGGGACGCAGATAACGATGGCAATAGTGACGACGATGACGATCCGGGCACAGTTACGACGGTAGAGTCACCCGACTCAACCGCCCGGAATGTCGAAATTCTCTCGCTCGCTGCTGAGGTAGAGACTGAAGTCGATCTCCGACAGCTCCATGTTGGTGACCCAGCGGTTCGACTCACCGACCTGACGTTCGTCAGTACGGACTCCGGTGATGTCGAGTTCGAAGTAAGGGGTACCACCGACCCACCGCCAGAAACTTCCGCCATGCCGCTTGGTGTGGACGCGCTCGGGTACTACACAGTTGAGTTTACGACACCTGACCAGCCAATCAGCGAGGCGACTACTGAGCTCGTTGTGGATCGCGACTATCTCGCGGCAACGGACGTTGACCTTGGACAACTCGCCGTCTACCATGAGACAGAGGCGGGCTGGAAGCGAACGACGACGACCGTAGTCAACAGGAACAATGAGACGGTCCGACTCCAAGTTACCTCCACAGGGTTCTCTGCGTTCGCAGTCACAGCCGAGCGCCCAGCATTAGTCCCGGTTGAGGCGACCCTCTCAGCCAATCAAGTCGCGGCTGGGGAGACGCTAACTGTTACTGTTAACCTCGATAACAATGGGCTGGCCCCTGCGAATGAGGTGGAGGTTCAAATTGTAACCGCTGATGAAAGAGAGTTGGTGAGTGACGAGGTAGCCACAGTCAACGCTGAGGTTGGCGAGACGACGACCGAATCAGTAGTTGTCCGCCTCAACTCCCCTGGAGAGTACAACCTCGTCCTGACAGGTCCAGCTCTTGAACCTGGATCGGGGGATTCCGGAATGGGAACCGATCAAATAATCGCGCAGTCTGTTACCGTGACCGAACAACGCGGTGGCGAAACCGGTACCGAGGCCGGAAGTGCTTCCAGTGTCAACACTCCAAATGATGGCTCTGCCGATACGGGTGTCTCAGGCGAGACAGAAGTGAGAGATGACAGGGAAGAAGCAGTGACTGAACGTTCTGGCATCGATCTTACTGATCTTGGAGGGATTGCGTTGCTCATCGGTATTGTCCTCACAACTCTGTTCCTGTTCCGACGCGTGCCGCGCTGATGGGTGTCGTAGTGCTGCGTGATATCCCGAACCTCCACGCGGACACAGCGGTCGGCTGTCGGACGCTGTTGCGAAATGAACACTTGGATCCAAATGAGTTCGCCGTCCGCTCGCTTCGCCCGCCACATGAACTGCTGCGGGTTTCCGTTGGCGGCTGCGGAGAGTCGATCGTGGAACTCGGACTCGGTGTGCGGGTAGGTGTTCGTCGTGTATTCGGCTACTGAGAGCTCACGCAGTTGGTTTGGAGTGTAACCGAGTATCTCCTCTAGTCGCGCGTTCGCGTCGAGAACGGTCCCGGAGACGGCGTCGTAGATCGCCACACCAGTGTGGAGCGTATCGAGTACCGCTGACAGCGTCTCGCACTCCCGAGAGGACATACAGCCGGAGATTTCACCGCGATACGGTTTTTCTTGCTATGAGTGATCTATATCGCTCCGTACGAGATCAGCGGCCGGACAGGCGTTCTCTGTTCAGGAGGAAATGAATTTGTATCAAACCGATCATGACATGATCGCCCATCTCCCGAGTCCCGTCCGGTGCCACGCCGTACTCTGATTATTTCAATTTGAAAGACCATAATTTAAATACTGGAGAGAAATTGTCTTTGCCGAGCGAGAACGGGAACGACTGACTGGTCACGACGAGTATATATCCCACCGGTCGGCTTCTGACGCGTCCGTTCACCTATTATAAGCGTTCAAGCGTAGGCTGCCGAATGGCCCGAACGAGTAACAAATGACAACAGATATCAACCGGAGGTCAAGGAACGACGAGACGACCGGGCGGAAGTCGGTGAGTCCCGCGTTCACCGGTCTGGTGTATCAAGTCGACAGGCGGTCGTCGGGTCCCGATCGGGTCACGGTGTTCCCAGCTGAGGCGACCGATGACGAGCGGCTGTCGACGTGGGTGACGGTGGACGTCGACTCCGTCGTCAAGCCCGAATGTTTCCGATAACCGCCCGGATGTACCGCGACCGCGGCGGGCGAGAGGGTCAAGAGGCCCGACGGTGCCGGCCCGTGTCGAATCCGATGCCCCGGTCGACACGGACTCGGATGTTTCGCCCCCCGCCGAGTCGGACGCCTCTACCGGTAACGAACAAATCCGAGGTGGTCCGTCGGTGGGCATAAAACGACGGGAACTCTTCGACAAAGCGCTGGACCGAGTCGCGCTTGGGGTCGTCTTTTTTTCGGTCGTCGAACTATCTGATCTGTGGTCTGCGGCGCTGTCTCTTTCTGCGAGTGAGCCGACGCGGCCGACACCCATCAACGCGAGAGATCCGACTACTCGGGAACGGACTGCGGACGGCTACGTCATGACGTACGAGTGGACGGACCCGTCCGGACGTGAGTGGCATCTGGAGTTCCCGATTGAGCGGTCCGCGTACAGAGAAGCGGCCGATGAGGCGCACGGATATCTGAGCGGCTTCAAAGCGGCGAAGGCGAGTGCTCATGCTGAGCGGCTCACGGAGGCGCTCGCCAACGCGAGCGCGACGGGCAAGTATACTCGGCGGCCGCTCCCTGAGTCGGTCCTTCTCGACGGGGCGATCGGACTCGTACACTCGCTCGAATACGCGACGGATGCGGAATCGATAGGAGCGCCGGACTACATCCGAACCGTCGAGGAGACGCTCGTTGATGGCTGTGGTGACTGCGAGGACCTCACGTATCTGCTGGTCGGGATGCTTTCGCAGCCGGCGTTCGGCTACCGGACCGCGATGGTGATTCTTCCCGGCCACATGCTGGCGGGGGTTCACAGAGACGACCTCCCGGCGGCGTACGCCGACGCACCCACCCTTCCGGGAGGAACGCACGTCGCAATAGAGTGTACTACGTCTCGCCCGATTGGCGAGTTCAAAGACGAGCCCGTGCTAGCAGTGTACGGTGACGGCGTCGAATACATCGATCGATCGGCGATCACCGACACAGGCGAGGAGTTCCTCCAAGACCCGACGCAGTTTCAGACGATTGCCGACGCGTCGGCGAAGCGCCCCCAGTGACCCGAGCAACCGTGGTCAACAACCCCACCTTACCTCGCTCAGTCTATCGACTTCGCTCGGTGGGAGAGATTCTTACTCACCGATGGACTACACGAACACACATCTTGATTGTTGAGTATGTTTCACGAGTTCCTCCTATGCTGGGTCAGCGCGTTGTATCTTGTACAGCACGTTCTAACAGAATTCAGGAAGGACTGTTCCGCTATTTTCGGGGAGATTCAACTCCAATTACGCCCTCGTTAGGATCTGTCGAGAGCGGTGACCCCAGTTAGCAGCTAGTTCCGCTGGTTCATACTATTTTCTCCTAATAGAAATCCGCCTAGACCCGTCACCCACACCAACAGCGGGTACACCACCCAGCGCTCGATACCTCCGAACGCTAGCCCGGCGAGCGGGCCAGTGTCTCCAAGCACTAGCGCGTACAACAGCGACGCCAGCGAGAACCCACCGAGGAGCACACTGACGGAGGAGAACGGCTTCGGAGTCGCTCGTGCGGCCAGTACCGCCGCGATTCCACCACTCGTGAACGTCAGCAGTGCGAAGAGGCCGTGCCAAGGCGTCATATCCCCGGGGAACACACCGACGCCGAAGACGCCGAACCCGAAGACACCGAGCGGGAGCCAGAGTACGCGCGGTCGCCCCACTCGGTAGAGAAAGTACACAGCGACGAGAACAGCCGCACCGCTGGCCAACATGGTACCATTAAAAATCGTCGCGGTCGGTTCGTAACTCACCGGATTCGGGGGCGCTGTTGAGCCCAGATCGCTGATCTCCTGGGTGGTGGCATAGTCAGGGTGGTATGCCTCGGCGGTGATGATCCCGAGGAGCGAAATCCCTCCAGTGAGCAATAGTGTGACCCCCGCGATTGCTGTATCGGCGACGCTGTCAACGAGCGGTTCTTTATCTGGGGACATATCGAGGTATTTAAATTTTGATTATATAAAACTGAGTCTATCATAGGACAGATAGAACATCAAAGAGGCTGGAGAGGAGTTATACGAACCACTACATCAGTCATGGGCTGTGGTCTCGGACGGTCGCACTCTCGATGCCGCATCCAATTTAACGAACAAATTGGTACGGAGTCTCCCGTACTGACCGATCCCTAATCTGTCTCTCAGCGTGTAGACCACTAACCGATTCGCGCCCTGTATACAGCGGTGCCGATAGCACCTACTCACCTCCTGTCAGTACTGGCGTGACCAATACAGAGAGTGTAGTCAGCACCTGAACGATATTATTTTCTCCGTCTATATTCTGAATCAGCCGGTAGAATTCGTGTGTATGTGTTGCGCAGGGAGACATACGTCGAAATTAATATTCAGTAGTCTAAACAATCGCCAATATGCCGAGGCTGTCTCTGATAAGTATAATACTGGGGATTGTGCTGCTCGGAGTTGCTGGATACATGGCATACTCTCAGCAACAAAGCCTCTCGTCGGGGGTGCAGATTGAAGCCACGGTAGAGAGCAAAGAAGTCACCATGGATTCCTCAAAAAGCGGGGACAGGTACACCCCCCACGTCACTTACAGCTACACGTACAACGGAACCCAATACACTTCCGACAACATAAGACCGGGAATAGGAACAAAAGCGTCCGACACAAGGACTGCCGCGGAAGACAGAATTGACCAGTACAATGTCAGGGAGACAACCACGGCCTATGTCGTCCAAGGCTTGCCCTCGAAATCGTATCTTAAGAAAAAGAGTAGCCCTCTACCACTTATATTCGGCATCTTAGGCCTATTCTTGATCGGAAGACCAGTCTACAAATGGTCGAGTTAAGTCTGGCGTGAATTATTGTAGACGGCGAGGGCTTCGAGCCAATCTTGAGCTGTCTCGAGCGCGACATTGCCGAAACTATCCGCAAACGATGATGTTCGTCGTTCTATTTCTCAAAAGACACGTTCGATAGCATTCCGATTTCCATGTTGAATGACTTAAAATCGCTAGCCGTCTTCAGCGAGAACTGATCCGAGGTAGTCTGCGTCATCGACGAGAAATCCCACGTTGTCGAGCTGATAGCGCCGGTGTAGCTCGGTTAGAAACCATCGCGTCGTCTGTTTATTTGCGGTCGGATAGAGACTCACGTGAAGGATTTCGTTGGTATACGGATCAACCGCGCCGTACAGCCAGAATTTCTGTCCGTGAAGGCGGATCATCTTTTCGTCAACCGCGAGTTGGTCCTCGGAGACGGTCGAGATCGGCTGTAGATCAGCCTTATAGACCCAGTTGTTAACAGCGACATGGCTCCGCTTGATCCCAAACAGTTCTAGATGCTTACTTACCTCACGCAGCGACATACCGGCTAAGTGACAGCGGATCCCCACTTCAATCGCCCAGCGCGGTGTTCGATCTCGCTCCACAAACGACAACTCGATCCACGTAATACGTTCGCTGAGGCGTTCGATTTCGGCCATAGACACTCTGAAGTCGAACGCCTCATTCTCTAACTTTACGCGACCCAGCAACCATGACTTACTACTATTAGATCCGCTATCGGTTAGTAACGTGAATGCCCTCCACAGCACCCGTTCAAAAGTCACGAGACAGAACTATGATTGATGTTGAGAAGTCTGTGCTCCATACCCAGGGTACGCGCATCGGGTCACCTTCTCACAACATCCGTAGATGAGCTCAGAAGCCACAACTCACGATACGGAAGCTAGTCACGCCCCAGACCCCGAACTCCTAGCCCTTCTTGTGGCAAATCTGGTTCCGATTGTTGGGATTGTTATGTTCAACCTGTCGGTTTTAGAGCTGTTGACGTTATACTGGCTTGAATTCGGCGTCGTATGCTTTTGGGCGGTTGTTCGAGCGACGTTTGCCGGGCGGCCAATGGAACGGAATGGGGATCCAATCCTGTTGGGGGCGATTGCCGCAAAACAGACCTCCATTTCAGTCCCACTAATCGGAGCTAGCGTCCGACTAATGACGATCCCGACACTTTTGTTCGTGGTACCGACCCTCATCGGACTGTGGCTATTCGTCGGGGCACTGGTTGTCGGCCCCGCAGCAACTGTGAATCCAAATGCCAACATCTCGTCGTGGCTCATTATTGGCGCGTTTGGAATCTTCATCGCAGCAGGATGGCGAACTCTCACTGCTTACTTCCAGGATGGTGGTTATCGTGATCACAACGTCGCAACCGCTCTTCAGAGTGTTGTCACGGAAGGCGCAACAGTACTCATCGCGAGCATCATCGCGCTGCTCACCGCAGCCCTGATCGTCTCTAACGGTGGAGTTGGAGAGTCCTCTCGTGCGGTTGAACGAGTTGCGACGGGACCACTTGTCGCTGTGGTAGTCTCAATTAGGCTCCTCACCGATCTCACAGGGTACTACTATGATGGCCGTCTCGGTGTGGGGTTGTGGTCACTTGTCGGTCGTGGGGAGGCGTACAGTCCCCCAGAGCGTGAGATGATTGAGACAACGTTGTCAGGAACCCCCACAGATCTGCGCCCGTCGCTGTCGGGACGACTGCTACCTACGGCGTCACGTTTCCGGACACACCCTGGACCGTGGTTCCTGACACCCCTCGCCTTTCTCGCCGCATCACTTGCTGTGTTTGAGGGTGCTACCCAGATAGCGGGTGGCATCATGTTTCTCGGGATCGGCGTCCCGCTTGGTCTCATCCATCTCGACTACTGGATCCGGTACGCTGGTGTTGAATACCGGTTAGATTCAAGCACTATCGTTGCGGCTGATACCCTGTTTCAAACCCCTCTTTGGCGGTACGAATCGCTGGCTGATCATGAGATTCGAATCGAACGTGACGCCGTCGACAGGCGGTTGGACACCTCGACGGTAATCGTTGACCGCGGTGACAGACCGATCAAGCTACCACGAATCGAAGATACGACCCCAATCACGAATTCGCTTGTTGACGCGAGTACTGCTGACAATGACGCTACTGACAATTGGAATGTGAATATTAACGAGCCAGACACTATGGCAGAAACTAGCATCAAATTGTTGCGGTTGGATGGTACAGCACCCCGTATGTCGCTTGCATCGGTGGCCCTGTTCGGGGTCATCTCACTGATTGCGTTAGTGATAGCTGCTCAGTCCGAAGGCGGTGTGGCAGCTGGTGTCTTCGTATTTCTGTTCACTACGATTCCGCTCGTCGGGCTTATCATCTATTATCTCAAACAATAGTTACCGTCGTTGACCCTCCAGTATTAAGCTGTGATTCCACGCATTGGAGACAATGATCTCTATTGTCGAGGTGTCGGTACTAGGAACATCTCTTTGACAGATGGATAGTACCGCTGGACAGGGTCGAGGGCCGTCCTTCCAGCGGGGGATGATCGATGGAGCGTCGCGGGGGAGTAGATGAGCCTCTCATCCGTTGGGNACCGCTGGACAGGGTCGAGGGCCGTCCTTCCAGCGGGGGATGATCGATGGAGCGTCGCGGGGGAGTAGATGAGCCTCTCATCCGTTGGGGGGAGGTGAGCGATGGGAGAGGCTCAGCGACCGGACATTTGTTGAATACCGCCTCCGGCCGGCGGCTGCCTGTATATAATACTGGAAATAGTATCAAGCCCGTAGCAGCGTTTCATCGAGAGAAACACGGCGCAGTTGGACTTGACTCAGGTTCTTTGAGTGTTAGGCTATGCCCCAGTTGAGGTAGTGGTATCGTTATACTGGTAGCCACCGAACCCGAGAAGTGGGTAAAAAATGAACGAGAGAAACGTGAGTCCGAGGCCAAACAGAATTCCTTTATTGAATTTGCCAGCGATGTCGATACTAACCTTCAGCGTGGCGAAGAAATTGATCACCGGAACAAAAAATAGAGCAAACCAATACCATGCGTTTCCGCTTATTTTGACTAAGACGTAGAGGTTGTATATCGGGATAATTCCAGCCCACCCTGATTTACCCGCTTTCTCAAACATTCTCCAAAATCCGGCAAAAATCAAAATAATAAGTCCTAATGTAACGAACAATTCAATATTGGTACCACTAATTCCTTGTATCGAAACGGATGAACCCAATGCTGATCGCATCAGTCAATGAATTCTCTTACATTAATAAGAAATCCAAGTCAGCGTTTCACGCTCTGAATCACGACCGTTAGAATAATTATAATCCGAAGTGTGCGTCACGTGCGACAACAGTATACCCCTGAACCGAGAGCACCTCGTCACGATACCGATTCGCGATCAGCTGTTGTGGGACACGTCGTAGTCCGAACCGCCGATTTGAGGTGTATGTCACGTCGATCGTTGTATGTTCACCCGAGCTGTTAATTGTCGACGTATATGTTGCCCATGGTTGGTCATCAACCGTGACTTCTGATTCAATTACATACCCACCACCTGCTGTCGAATCGGTTTCGGTTTGGACAGTCACGTCGGCCGATCGGAGTCCAAACAGGTACGAAACGGAGTATATTGCTGTGTCACCTTCTGTAGAGACCTTATCAGCCATACCCCATTGAAGTCCGAGAACAGGCGGCACGGGCCCGGAGAATTCGTCAATAACAGTATCAAGCTCGTTACTAGTTCGAAGTCGGAACATCCCATTTGACTGAAAAATAGAAAACTGTACACTAGTAAGGAGGAGAGTTGCGACGAGAACAGCTGGTAGCAATGCTGTTACGAGATACGTGTCGAGGGATGCTGACACCGCGAGGACGACGACAAACGCGTTGAGTGGACGTTCGCGTCTGAGATATTGTTGTGCGACATCAACCGCTTCCTGTGAGCGCTCGGAATCCGTGGAGGAGATCGTGGAAACCGTTGGTGACAGGAATTGTGATTATTGTGTTTTGACACAACCTCTCAACATCAGTAGAGGTTGAAATGGTGAACACAGAGCTAAAAAGAAGCAAATGGATGTGGCAACTAAGATTAATCTTGACTCTCGAACAAAGCAGAGTCATGGTGATTAATAGACATGATAGATGACATCCTCGAGTCCATATTTGAACTACTGCTGGAGTTGGTCCCAAACGCGGTATGGAAGGTTCTGCTGAGTGTGGTTGGGATCGTAGTGACGGTAGTCGGCGCGACAAAAATCACAGAGTCAACACGAATAGGGGCCGCATTAATCGTCATCGGTATATTCTTGTTTGTAGGCTCTATCGTCTCGTTGTATCGATAGAGCCAATTTTTCGTTCGTCTATCACGACGCCGTCACGAGGACGAACGCGACGACACCGATAAGGATAAACACGAAGCCGGTCAGTTTCACTCGGCGGCCATAGACATTGAAATCGTCTCGGAAATATATGATTGTAACGAGGCGCGACGGATGTCGGAACGGGCTCAGTGGCCGCGGGTCTGGAATACGGTCACGCAGCCGTCTGTACTCGGTAAATGGCCAGATGGCATAGAGTTTGAGCCCGAATACAAACCCCAAAACCGATACAAGGGCCGCAAGTAACGCGAATCCGACTAGATCAGTCACACTGACCTGGAGCGATGAACTCTCCGCGTTCAACAGAAGTGCCACTATATTGATCTCTTCTCCCGCGTGAACGCGGAGGAATCCGCCCATCGGATTCGGGCAGTCGATGCCCTTTGGTTCCAACCCGCACTTGGAGGGAACCGGCGACACACCGGGTGAACTCTCGTTTGTCTCCCTCGCAGGGCTGTGGCCCGGCCAATGAGGCCTCATCGGATTCCATGTCATCGCCGTGCGAACCACCGCTGGTTCGCCACCCCTTGTGGTTCGGGGACGGCATCTCACCGAATCCGTAGCGTCCGTATGGGCAGGGCCACGAGTTTCAATCTATCGGGACAAACNGCCACCCCTTGTGGTTCGGGGACGGCATCTCACCGAATCCGTAGCGTCCGTATGGGCAGGGCCACGAGTTTCAATCTATCGGGACAAACAGACCAAGTGTCGCTCGACCCCCGCCTGAAGACGGGGGTATGCGCTTGTCTCTCTATCATAATCGGTGAAAGGCATACCCTGAAGCTTTCGACGACTGTGACGATCTCAGACACGATGTGCCCACATCCGGTGTTCTTCCGTGGCTCCGTCGATCCCATTGAATCGAAAACCGTATTCAGGTCGGTTGTCTACCGTGAAAATGTACAATTTTTAGTTGCTAGGCGAATAATCAGCGAAGCGATGTATCCAGCCCTCCAACAGAACGATTGTACATTCGGACGACGCATACAGCGACTCCCGCTGCTTCGCCTGTTATACCGCTCTCGGTGGTGTGAGCAGGTCAGTCTGCAGTCAACTGAACCTCGCAGCAACGCCCGACTATCTCTCAAGTGTAAGCAGTCTCGTGGTGATTGACAGTATGGCCGACGATTCAGGTGTGAATATTAAGGGCCCCGATAGTCTCAAAGGTGCGTTGCTGTACATCCTCATTGGGATTGCTATCATCAGTTACGGGGGATACGATTACGTTCAACAGTCGGAGGCAGTTCGAGAGTCAGTTGAGGTTGATGTGACTATCACTGAAGTCGACATCGAGACGGACAGCGGAACATCATCAAATCCAGGTGCGAACTTTGATCCGGTGGTTGAGTTTGAGTATACATATAATGGGAGTGAATATACTGGGACAAAAATATACCCCGCAGATATTGAACAAAACTACGAAACGCAGTCAGGCGCCGAATCAGCCATTGAGGAGTACGAACAGGGGACACAAACAACCGCATATGTTTCTCCCGATCAGCCGGGAGATGCGTTTTTGAAAAATCAAACGTCGAACGCACCGATCATCGCAATTATACTTGGTGGAGTATTCACCCTCTTCGCAACAGTTTCGGCCATGAGGAAAATCTAACACGTTGAATCTGCGCTGAAGATGGTTAGTTGGGTGTAGAGCAGAATATATACGCTGCTCATCAGAAATACTTGGCCTGAATGCTGGGAATCTTTTTGTTTCTAAGTCAGAGAGCGTGGATAACACCTATACAATTGCCGGATACCGACTGAATTATTGGAGTATTCCCAATCAGCCGGTGCTAGACATCTTGGCGAGGGTTTCGATCGACGACGTCCGCGAACGCAACGTTCTCACGCACCTGTTGTATCTCGACGGTGACGCGGTCTCCGACACTCGTTTCGGGAACAATCACAACGTAGCCGCGCTCCACTTTCGCGATCCCGTCACCTTGGTCACCGAGATTCTCGATCTCAACGTCTCGCTGTTCACCTTCTTCAACAGGCGGGCCGTCGTATTCTTGCTGGTGACCATCGTCTTCAGCCGACTGGTTGATCTCAGTCGTGTTCGTGGCTTTGGTATCCGACGTCGACGTCGAAATAAGCGCAACACGGTATGTTGATCCCTCACTAACTGTCCCAGTCGCTATCTCTCGTTCCGGCACAGTGATCTGGTAGGTATCATCGTCTTGCTCAACAGTCGCAGTATACAGTGTCTGGAGCGTCTCAGAAACTTCCATAAATCGTGTATTGTTTCAACTCGAGCCAGTTGACTTGTTTCTAGCGTTTCTCGTGCCCTCAACTGACTATCGGGGCTCTGACAGAAGAACGCGATGGGCCACTTCAGGACTTCTCACCATCATCAAACACGGCGGCAAATTCCTCGAGAAGTTCTTTTTCTGACCGTCCATCACCACGAGAGGGAAGTGGTGCTTCCCAGCATTCGATTTGGAATGTATGCGCACTTGACACCGACTCCGGCTCAGTTACCACATTGAAGATGCCGGTCCGATAGATTGCCAGAAGTCGCTGGTCATGAACAGTAACATAATCAATTCCAGCCCGGCTCAGGACGGCAGGAATGTCAGTCGGCTCAGATAGCGACACAGAGGCGGTTGGAGACGCCGAATCGCTCATACCTCGGTTTGGTCAATCGTGCCGATAAATGCCCTGAATAGAAAGGGATCCTATTGTTGACCAGCCAGACCACCATTGATCCGGGTTGAGAAATCTTGAATGGTATATTATCAGCAGACTCGAGAACCATTTTCTCGTTGTAGCTACCTGACTCAAGGAGAGAGTCCCGCCCTTTAGAGCGGGCGTGAATCCGACACACTACGACACATACCCCGTTCGACGCTTACTCCGGGGTATCCTCCCTAACTTTCTTCTCTCCCTCAAGGAGCAATCCCTTCCATGTCAACCCACGATGTTTCTTCAGTTGCTTCAGTCGTTCGTACTGTTCGTCGTCATCGAACTCGATGCGAATTGCGACCATACAGTATCACATGAACGGAACAATTATGTGAGTTACGGTATAACCAATAGGTGATGAAGCGGGCCAATACGTTCGATGTGATTCCGCAGTCCAACGAGAACGAGGAGTTGCTTCGACGCCTGTTGGACGCTTCGGCCGCTCTCTGGAACGAAATCAACTACGAGCGCCACGAACACTATACTGACCCAGACGAAGACGTGTGGGACATCAGCGAGTATCGCAGTCGCTACGGCGGAACACTCGGTGCGTCCACGGTTCAACAAATCGAACGCAAGAACCGCGAAGCGTGGAACTCGTTCTTCAGCCTCAAAAAGAATGGCGAAGCCAACGGTAAACCCGGATACTGGGGGAACTCGGAAGACGGACGAGAACTCCGAACGTACATCCGCAACACGTCNAACCCGGATACTGGGGGAACTCGGAAGACGGACGAGAACTCCGAACGTACATCCGCAACACGTCATACTCAGTCGAGTGGGGTGAATACGCCCGGCTCGAAATCCTCGTCGGCAAAGACCTGAAAGACGAGTACGGGTTGGGACACCGCGAACGCCTCCGGCTCGAAGTTCGAGGCGAACCCAACTGGAAGGAGTACGAGAAACAGGGTCGGTTAGAGTTGTTCTACGACGAGCAAGCACAGACATTCAGGGCCTTTCAGCCAGTCACAATCAGCGAAGACCATTCTCGACTGGCACACCCACTGGCTTCGGAAGAAGCCGCTCTGGATATTGGTGCGAACAACCTCGTCGCCTGTACAACCACGACCGGTCAGCAACTCTTGTACGAAGGACGCGGGCTNAAGCCGCTCTGGATATTGGTGCGAACAACCTCGTCGCCTGTACAACCACGACCGGTCAGCAACTCTTGTACGAAGGACGCGGGCTGTTCAAGCGGTTCCGTGAAACCACGCGAGAAATCGCCCGGCTCCAATCACTCTTGGAAGAAGGACGATACAGTAGTGACCGAATCCAACGCCTGTATGACCGGCGTACTAATCGACGTGACCACGCCCAAGATGCGCTCGCTCGTGACCTCATCGAACGCCTGTACGAGGATGGCGTTTCGACGGTGTACGTCGGGGCGCTGACGGACGTGCTTGACACGCACTGGTCGGTAGAGACAAACGCGAAGACGCACAATTTCTNATACGAACCCGCAAGTTGCCTCCGTGGGTCGGTAAGCGATACCCCCCAGCGCGAGGAAACCTCGCCGTTCACGGCGAGGAGGATGTCATCAAATCTCTGGATTCACGGATTGTGTTGGTTAACGCTAGAGAGCAGATTTTCTCTAAACCCCGATCCCACCGACAGACCTCCGGCAGATGGCACCAACACGCTCAACGAGGTGGGTTCAGAAGGGATCAGATCCCGACAACCGTGATCACGTCGCCTGTGACGGCTGTAGACTGGTCGTCAGCGAGACCACAGGGTCACAAGACGATATCGGCGCTGAAGCGGCAGTAAGTAGGAAGAAAGGCAACGATCCTTCCTCAGGAATCGGCTATCGTCGGGGTTACGGCCAGAGCCCTCGAATCTCGTGAGCTTCGGCAATTCGAGAGAGGGCGACGATGTATGCCGCGTCACGCCACGTCACGTCTCGTGTGTCGAACTCCTCGCGCACGTCGCTCCAAGCCGCCAGCATCTCTTTCTCCAGTTCGTCATTGACGCGCTCCAGCGACCATGACCGGCGGTTAATATCTTGGAGCCACTCAAAGTAGCTGACAGTCACCCCGCCAGCGTTCGCCAGAATGTCCGGAATCACCGGAATGTCGCGCTCGGCGAAGATTTCGCTCGCCGCAGTCGTCGTTGGGCCGTTCGCCCCCTCGATAATGATCTCCGCGGAAATGTCGTTGGCGTTGTCCGCCGTCAGCACGTTCCCGATTGCCGCTGGAATCACCACATCGACGTCAAGTTCTAGCAACTCCTCGTTACTCACGGTCTTGGGCGCCTCGTGGTCCATCACCGCTTCGGGCTCTTCGTGGTGGGAAGGGATGGCGTGTGTGTCCAAGCCGTTAGCGTCGTAGACGCCACCATTGACATCGCTGACAGCAACCACGGTCGCACCCCAGTCGTCAAGAAGACGGGCAGCGTTCGACGCGACGCTGCCGTACCCCTGAACGGCAACATCAGTCTCCATGATGTCTTTGTCGTAGTAGTCGATCGCCTCGCGTGCGATGATGGCGACGCTCCGCCCTGGTGCCCCATCACGTCCCTTGCTGCCGCCGACAATCGGGGGTTTCCCCGTGACAACGCCGGGGATGGTTTCGCCTTCCTGTATTGAGTAAGCGTCCATCAGCCATGCCATCGTCTGCGGGTCCGTCCCCATATCAGGGGCAGGAATATCCTTCGTTGGCCCGATTACGGACCGAATCTCGTCGGTGAAGCGGCGCGTCAGCTGCTCTTTCTCGTCGGCGGTGAGGTCCTTGGGATTGACGGCGATACCGCCCTTTGCGCCGCCGAATGGGATGTCCATCACCGCGCACTTCCAGGTCATCCACATCCCGAGTCCGACACACTCTTCGCGCGTGACCTCGGGGTGGTACCGGAGCCCACCCTTGAACGGGCCGCGGACGCTGTCGTGTTGGGCCCGATACCCGGTATATACCTCGACATCACCGTTCTCGCGTTCGACCGGGACGGTGACCTCTTGAACCTTCTTCGGATGTTTAAGACGTTCGACGATGTGCTGGTCGATGTTGAGGTGGTCAGCGGCGTGTTGGAGCTGGCGGCGGGCCGTCTCCAGAGCGGACTCTTCCTCGGTTGGTTCCTCCATCGTCTCGTTGGGTGTCGTTGATGTCGAAGCCATTCTTATTCGAACGGCATCTGTCGATTCCGCATCTCACCTGCGCAGTCCGGGCACGTGCCAGGGTTCTCTTCTGTAACGACCACATTCCCGCATTCGAAACATTCGTATGGTGATTCCTCGGCCGAGTTTTGATTGACATCTCTCATGGCTAATTGCGAGTCCCAGCACCGCCAGGTGGGGTACTCTATTCACTAATAATGAGAATAGAAAGGAATACTCGGTAGTTGAAAACTAAGCCTTAGTTCAGCGAGAATGTTTACTATACAACCGGTGTCGATATTGATGTGGATAGGCCACAAGGCAGACTTGAACAGTAGGATCGCTCCAGAAACCCGAAGCGGTCAGTCACTGTGTCCTACAGCGACCGGTTTATGATCGTCGACGAGTGCCGCGAACAATTTTCGCTGTGCGGATCTGATATGCTGATAGAACGCCTGTGGTGAGATCCCTAACGAGTCCGCGACAGCCTTGCCATCGGCTTTCCGTGGTGATGCGAAGAACCCACTATAGTACGCCGTCTCGAGGACTTCGAGTTGTCTGTTCGTTAGACGATCGAGAACAGAGGCGTAGAACCCGTGTTCCGAGGCCTGTTCCCGGGTCTGCTTCGACACCAAGGCAGTATCACCAAACCGGTCAGTAAGCAGCTGAGTTACGTGCCGGACACCGCTACTTGCTGGTAGATCGATGATTAGCGTCGTACCTGTTACTGTAGATGTCACACTCCGAAGGACAACCCCGTGACCAGCGAGCTCTGTCGCGAGGAAGGGTTCGGAGAGCCGAAGTCGCAACACACCGCCCGTCTCGCCACCACGAATCTGCTGGACGTCTTCGACGACCGTGAGACCATCTGTTGCGGCGACGACCCTCTCAAGTGGTGCGTCATCGACAGTAACAAACAAGAAATTCCCGGTAGCGGTCTGTTGAACACCACCTTCGTAGGTCAGCGTACAGTCGGCCGCTGTAGCCAGTTGTGTAAGCACGAACGACGGGTCGCTCACCTCGTACTCGATTCGCGTCATCGATGTCGTGAGCAGCGCCTGCTTGCGCTCGGTTGCGCTGATCGCGGCAGCGATCGTTTCCCCGAGCTCCGAAACGACCATCTGAATGGTTTCGTCGAACGCGTCAGGTGTCTCCGCGTACATAGTCAAAACCCCGTATGAGAGGTCGTTATACACCAATGGAACACTCAACACGGATAGGAAGTCCCGGGAAATTGCCTCTTTGCGCCACGAGGCCGCATGGAGGTCAGCCGCGACGTTCGAGATGTGTGTCGCCTCACCTGTTGTCGCCGTTCGACCTGCCGGCTCGACCCTCTCCTTGGAGACACGGAACGATTGGGCGTCGAGATACCCCAGATTGGTTCCTGCCCACGCGTGCGGCGTCACCGTCTTCCCTGCGTCGTCGAGCGTACCTATCCAAGCGAACTGGAAGCGGCCGTCAGCAGTGAGCTGCTCGCAGACGGTGTGATCAATCTCCTCGCGGGTCTCAGCTTCCACGAGTGCTTGGTCGATTTCACGGATAGTCTCGTTGATCCGGTTGAGCGTCGTGAGCTGGTTGTTCTGGCGCTGTAGTTCGCGGTCCTGTTCGCGCAACTGTGACTCACGGCTGACACGGTCGAGGGCGGCTTCCGCGGTCGCCGCCAGTAGATCGGCGAGTTCCCGCGTAACGTCGTCGAAAACGCCGGTTTCTCTCGACCCTGATATAAACACGCCGTGATTTCCGAGGGGAATATAGGCGGCACTTCGGATGTCAGTCGCGGGATTGATGAGACGATCCGCATCGTGAACGTCGTCGAAGTACAGGGTCTCGTTTTCGACGAAACTGCGGCTCGTGAGGTCAAGGCCATCTGCGTGAACCGCAGGAAGCGGGCCGTGAGCCTCTTGAAGTGCCTGAGAATGGGTAGTGGGTCGGAGTTGGTTGTCATCGGCATCAAAGAGGTAGACAGCGCTGGCGTCGAGCCCGAGGACATCGAACGTGTCATCGACGACGTGCTGGGCAATCTCTTGGTGGGTCTCGGCGTACAGGAAGTCCCGAGCAGTCTCCTGAAGCGTCGCCAAGGCCTGTTCGCGCTGTTTGCGCTTCGTAATGTCCCGACAGCTGTACAGTACCGTACCGTCCTGAATGGAGACTTCACGGACGTTTACCAGTAATGTGTGTTTGCGGCCGGCTTTGTCGGTCGCCGTCGTCTCGATGTTCTTTAAAACCTCTCTCTCGGCCAGTTCCTTGCGGTCAAAGAGATCCTCGCCAAGGAGATCTTCGATCGTGCCCAACTGCTGGATTTCGTCGGCAGTATACCCGAATATAAAGTGGACGTTCGGGCAGACGTATGTGTACTCACCGTCCTCGTCGGTCATGAGGACGGTAT
This sequence comes from Halorubrum coriense DSM 10284, assembly GCF_000337035.1. GTDB lineage: Archaea > Halobacteriota > Halobacteria > Halobacteriales > Haloferacaceae > Halorubrum > Halorubrum coriense. The sequence continues at coordinate 33,954 of NZ_AOJL01000063.1, read as the reverse complement.
CAGTCATGTTGTTGAGTGTAACACGGTGTAGTTTCTCTGATCGCCGGAGTTGCCGTTCGAGGTCGACACGCTCGGTGATCTCGACGCTGTCAATGATGATAGAGGTGAGCTCGCCGCGCTCGTCGGTGACCGGCTGGACGGAAAGATCTAACACACGTTTATCAGTTGCCGATGCTTGTGTGACGACAACGTGCCCAAACTCGCCGCGTTGCGCTGTCTCGATAAGTCGACGAACATCGTCGCTAGTCTGTGTGTCACTCGGCCACCAAGGGAGTGTCCAGAACGGGTCGCCGACCACGGCGTCAGCATCGACGTTGATGATGTCACGAGCGGCCTGATTGACGCGCTTGAGCGTTCCGTCCGTGTCGAGTACCCATGTTGCCGACCGAGTGTCGTGGAAGGTGGCATCGAACTGTCGTGCGCGCTCGCGCTGTGCCGCCGATCGCTGGGCGTCCCGAAGGGCCCGTTCGGTACGCTGTAGCGCATCGGGAACAATCTTCTCGGGGGGTACACGGATGGCGATGTAGTCGGAAACACCAGCTTCGATGGCCTCACTAGCAATGACTTCGCTTCCTTCAGTTGTCCCTAGTAGTATGGGGAGCGTCGTCGTTGTGTCGCGAATCCTACGGACGAGATCGATACCAGTGGTCTCGGGGAGACTATAGTCGGTAACGATACAGTCCACGGTGGTTTCGTGGAATTTCTCTTGAGCTGCCGTGACTGTCGAGACTGACTGTACAGTTGCGTCAAACCGGGCCTCGAGCCGGTCAGTATACGCCGCTATCCACGTTGTGTCACCGACGGTGACGATTGTTGATTGGTCGAGGACACTCTTGGAACTGGAAATCATATGTGAAGGGGGGCACTCATCTCGAATCCAAATATAGCACTACGCAACGTGTTGATGCCGACGGCTACCTCCTCCTTAGTCAAAACCCTCGCTGTTTAATATTAAACCCTAACTCATTAATTGGGTTTCTAGTTCAATGATTATTGACATCCTCCTCCGGCTAAACACAGAGGAGGATGTCAACGAGGCCCACATTACTTGGAGGCGGAATTAAGAACGCGAAGATACTGAAGATGGCGATGACGAATCGACAGTGAAAGAAAGTGCCGTAGAGTAGCCAAGAGTGCCACTAACTTCGATGGGGAAACCCATATACCCCTTCGGATTCTTGTAAACGTGTGGATAAATCAGACGAAACTGCGACTGAACTGGTAGACGATATTGATACCGGCGGTCTGGGGACAGCCGTGATCGCATCCATCGGGTCGGTCGCACTCGCACTGTACTTCTATTATGTTCGTGGAGACAAACAGCGGGGACAGTTTGTCGGCCTGTGGCCAACGACCATTCTCGCTGTGGCGTCGTACTTCAAACTCGAAGAGATCAAACAGAAACTTGACGAACTCAGTGAGTAAGCCGCTTCACTGATAACTACACGTATTCAGTGGCGAAACGGTCTCAGGCCACCTCAAATTGACAATGACATTAACAGAGTCCGATAACGTCCTGACTGATGACCAGTGGTTCGCAATACTCATGATTGTACTCTCAGTTGTACTATTTGTTTTAATTCGCCGAGATGAAACGGACACCTGACTCGTTCCGATTGAATTGGCGGTGAGAGTCTGCCTTGTTCTGAATGGGATTCACTGCTACCGTCGATTCGACGACAGAAAGAAGATCCACCGACAAGCCAACGACTTCTGTCCTAGTCACTACCTAAGATACGTAAGCACGAAAAATATGCCCAAGCCGGCTCCCGATGCCGGCCATGCCACCCGTCTGTAGATAGCGCCCACCCGTGGCCGGCGTTTCAACTTTGGCTCGAACACCGATTATCCCGTGCTCGACATCCCGCCGTCGAGGACAAGTGACTCGCCGTTGACGTAGTCACCGAGGTCGCTGGCCAAGAACAACGCGCAGTCGGCGACATCCCCGGGATCGCCAAAGCGCCGGCTCGGGATGGTCTGTTTCATCTGCTCACCCTGTTCGCTACCAACGATCGGGACGTCATCGGTGGTCATCGCCGTTTCGATGACCCCGGGATGGATGGCATTCACCCGAATCCCGTGAGGGCCGAGGGCGTCTGCTGTCGCGTACGTCATCAGCCTGACTGCGCCCTTAGAGGTACAGTAAGAGACGTACTCGCCGGTTCCTTCCAGCCCGGCAACACTCGAGAGGTTGACCACGGCACCGCCGTCAGCGTCGGCCATCCGCTGGCCAGCGACCTGCGTGCCGAGGAATACGCCCTTGACGTTAATGTCGAATATCTGTTCGAACTCCTCTTCGGTGACCGAAAGGAACTCTTGGCCCCGAAAAATGCCGGCATTGTTGACCATCACATCCACGCCGCCGAACTCCGCGGCGGCGTCCATCGCTGCTTCCAGATCGCCACGCTCGCTGACATCACAGTGAACGAAGGCTGCGCTGGCGTCAGTCTCTGCTTCGATGAGTTCGTGGGTCGGCAGCCCGCCCTCGCGTGGATCCTCCCGGATGTCCGCAACCACGATATCGGCCCCGTGCTCCGCGAAGGTCCGGCAGATTGCCCGGCCATTGCCGCTCATTCCGCCCGTTACTACCGCGACACGGTCCGTGAGTAGTGGGTCCATCTCATGTCACCCGATTAACTCTCATTATCTTTCGTTATAAATCTTCGCCTGGCTTCCACTCTGTCAGGAAACGCGCTGGGTGAGGTTCTGGATCGGACAGCCGTCCTGCTTGCTTGCTTCGGCAGGTGGTGTTCCGAGCCACGTTGTGGCTCAATGGCGCGAGCGGTTCGTGAGACAGGTGTGGTCGCTGGTGATCTCCTCCTCGCCGTAAACGGCGAGGCTTCCCACGGCACCGCACTGCTGAGTTGGGATATTTGCTGGTTTACGGCCTGTCGGCATGACGGGGTGATGGCGGGGCCACACCGCCGTTACTATTTTTTCAAGGCGAGAATCCCGCCGTTTACGGCGGGCGTGAAGCCGACAACTCCTACACGAACCACCATCGGTTACAGACCGAATACCCTACGACTGTAAGCCTTTATTAGAATTGGGTGTATAGAAATCAGTACGGCCAAATGAAGTACAACCTCGAAACCGGGTCGCACACGGTCTATGCGCTCCAATATCACTTTGTGACCGTCACGAAGTACCGTGTAGACCTACTCACCGACGAAATCGCAGAGCGGGTCGGTGAGATTGCCAGCGACATCTCAGAGGACTTCGGCGTGAACATCCAGAACGTCAACGGCGGAAGCGACCACGTTCACATTCTGTTCACGGCGAAGCCAACGACCGACCTCACCAAGTTCATCAACTCACTCAAGGGCGTCACGTCCCGCAAAATCCGTGACGAGAACCCCGAGGTTCGGCAGGCGCTCGATAAAGCGTTCTGGCAACCGGGATACTTCCTCGCCACCACCGGCCAAGTGAGCATCGACGTACTCATGAAGTACGTGGAGGATCAGTAGCGTGTCTCCGACCGTCACGAAGACGTTGCAGGCGACGTTCGCGCCACCCACGGCGCACAAGCAGTCGAAACTGAACCACCTGCTCGAAACGTACCGTGACGGTCTGCAAGAGGCGTTCGACGCCGGGGCGAGTACCATGTCGGCGGTGAGCGACATCGTGACGCCCTACGACCTGCCGTATCAGGCCAAAGCCGCTCTCTGCAACTACGTCCCGAAACTCCGCAAGACGTACAACGCGCAGGAGTTGGACGACGAACACCCGATACGGCTCACCAACCAAGCCGCGACGTTCGACCACTCCGGGGAACGCGACTACGAGTTCACGTGGTGGGTTCCACGTCCCGGTCGGGGAACGAACTTTTGGATACCGCTCCGCATCAACCCCGAGCAGGAAGACCTCTGGCACGGCCTCGTATCGGAGGATGCGAAAAGCGGGTGAGATACGGCTTCAGAAGCACCGGCAAAACTGGGTACTACACGTCACCGTCGAGTACCCGGTCGAAGAACCAGCGACGGACGGTGACGCCACGCACATCGGCTTAGACATCGGAGAAACCGCCCTCATCACGGGCTGTGCCCTCAAGGATGGTTCTCCGACTGACCCGTTCGTGTGTAGCGGAAGCAGAGCGAAGCATCTCCGCAAAGAGATGCACACCACCCTGAAACGACTCCAAGAGCGTGACGCATCCGAGTGGCGGATTGGCGACCGCTTCTCGCACTACCAGAACGCGCTCACCGACATCGTGGAGAAAGCGTCTCGGCAAGCCGTCGAGTACGCCAAGCAGTACGGGAACCCGGTGTTGGTGATGGAGAATCTGACGTACATCCGCGAACGACTCGACTACGGGAAGTACATGAATCGTCGCCTTCACTCGTGGGCGTTCGCCCGACTACAAGGACGCATCGAGGACAAGGCGACGGAAGCAGGCATCCCGGTCGAGTATGTGAATCCGGCGTACACGTCGCAGACGTGCCACTCGTGCCACCGTATCGGTCGGCGGGACTCGCAGGCCGAGTTTCGGTGTCCGAACGACGACTGCCACGTTTCGACGTTTCAGGCCGACATCAACGCTTCTGCGAACATCGCACGACGGATTGACCCGTGGGGAGAGAGCGTCCCGCTTGACAAGGCGGAACGCGATGACTCGCCACGGGATGGGAGCAGTAGTGACACCGCCACGACTCACCGTGAGACGAGCGAGACACCCTCGCAGATGACGCTCACGGCCTACGAAGAGTCGAAACCCTCTGCCAGCAACAACTAACTGGTATTCCCCATGCGTGGGAAGCCTCGCCGTTTACGGCGAGGAGGATGTCACCAGGGCGATGGTCGGGTGGGAGTGTCAGACTAACCCACGGGAAGTCTCGGGGCTTGACCCCGAGGCAGTTCACGGCCACAAGGTCGTATTCTCGGGCGTAGTAGTTCGACAATTTGTGAAGGAAGTCGCGGCGCTTCCGTTTTAATTCGGCGTGACGCTCGGCCACGACCCGGCGCTGTTTCTCCCAATTCGCAGACCCGTGTTTCTTCCGCGAGAGGCCGCGCTGTGTACGTTCCAAGCATTTGCGCTCATCGGACAGGTCAAGCGATTTGACCGCCGTACCATCGGTGTCGTTTACGCTGTATCAATGCCAGAAACGCTTGTTTCCGGTTTATGCCACAGTAACATATAGCTGTAGCCACGGCAATGACCGAACCAGCGATCGACGCGAACAGCTTGACAAAGCGGTTTGGTGAAGTCAAAGCTGTTGACGGGTTAGACCTTACTGTCGAGTCGGGCGAAATATTCGGCTTTCTCGGGCCAAATGGGGCCGGGAAGTCGACGGCAATCAATATGCTGCTTGATTTCGTGTCCCCGACCGCCGGGACGGCGTCGATGCTCGGGTTGGACGTTGCGTCCGAGCGTAAGCAGCTCCACAGTCGTATCGGCGTTGTCCCAGAGAACTACGGGCTGTACGAGCGGCTGAGTGGGCGTCGACATGTTGAACTCGCCGTCGAGTTTAAAAATGCGACTGACGACCCGGATGACCTGCTCGAACGGGTCGGGCTGTCTCAAGAGGATGCGAGCCGCCCGGCCGGAGAGTACTCGACGGGGATGGGCCAGCGGCTTGCCTTGGCGGTAGCACTGGTTGGCTCGCCAGAGTTGCTCATCCTTGATGAACCGACCAGCGGTCTTGATCCCAACGGCGCACGCGAACTTAGGGAGCTTATTCAGGCAGAAAACGAACGGGGTGCGACCGTGTTCTTCTCAAGTCACATCCTCGAACAGGTTGAGGCCGTCGCCGACCGGGTTGGTATTATCGATGACGGGCGATTTGTCGCAACCGACTCTATTGAGCAGCTCCGGGAGAACCTTGACGCCGGGGCTCGCGTGACACTCCGCGTGGGGCGCGAACCTGAGGGAGAACTAGGCGACCTTCCAAACGTCCGGGATATCGAGGTCGCTGATGGGACCGTTCACGGGACCTGTCTTGAGCCGGATGCCAAGCTCACCCTTATTGATCGGGTTCGAGAGATGACGACCGTCACTGATGTCCGGATCGAAGAGTCCTCGCTTGAGGATATGTTCGCCAGCTACACGAGCAATGCTAGCGACGATGGGGACACTGAGACGGCAGTCGCCGGAGGTGTCGAAGCATGAGCGTCCGAACCGTCGCCCGAAAGGATCTAGCTGACGCCGGCCGGTCGAAGGCGCTCTGGGCGGTCACGCTGGCGGTCGTGTTGTTCACCGCTGGGATAACAGCTGCTGCCGCGGTGACCGTTGGCGAGCCGGCCGCTGTACTGTTTGGCCAAGTGTTTCAGATCATTACCGTGGCTCTCCCTATCATCGCGCTGTTCGTCGCTAAAGGGGCGATTACCGGCGAGCGTGAGTCTGGGTCGCTCCGTGTACTGTTGAGCCTCCCGCCGTCGCGTCGAGATATTCTCATTGGGAAACTCATCGGCCGGATGGCGCTGATGGTCATTGCGACACTCATCGGTGCGGTCGCGACAGGGTTCGTCATGATCACGCTGCTTGGTGACGGACTCGCCCTGTTGGTACCGTTTATGCTCTTTCTCGCCTTGATGGGGATGGCATTCGTGGGTATCGGCGTGGGTATTTCGGCTTCCAGCGCGAGTGACGGCCGGGCTACTGCGTTTGCCGTCGGGGCATATCTTGTCCTTGTCGCCATGTGGAGCCTAATCTTCCGGGTCATCCAAGTCGGCGCCGTTGAACTCGGGCTAATCGAAGCCGGGAGCCAACCGGCCTGGCTCCAGTTTATTAGTCTATTTCCGCCGAACCGCGCTGCGAGTGCCGCATTTGAGGCCGTGAGGAGTGGTGGGCAGATCTTCGCTACCGATCCGTTCGCTTCGGTGTGGTTCCCGACGCTCATCCTGCTTGCATGGATTGTCGTGCCGGCCTTGGGTGGGTATCTGCGGTTCCGGGATGCTGATATCGGCTAAAGGGAGTCGCTGGGACACGACAGGGTGGTGTTGACCGAGAAACGCCCTGACTGCTCCCCCTCGGCCTTGTTTAGACGCTCCTGAAGACACTGGTCAGTAGTACTATTGGATGGACACAATCCATCCCTGAGTGCTTCTCACCTCGAATCTGTCCTTTGGGCAACGATCGTAGCGGACGAGCTACACCACGTCTAAACAAGGCCCTCCCCGTCTACTGGCGACTGTGAATCCAGTACTCGCTATCGTCGCCGTAGGGAAGTCAAAGGGTGTCCTCGTGCGTGAACTCACAGTCCGTCCGAGAACAGCGTTGAGCCGTGTGGGCCGGCTTGGCCTACTCCGCGGAGACGCCCTGCTCAAGGGCCTTGTATGAGACGTACTCGACAGGACATCGGAACGCCCAGACGTGGTGCCACCTCGCCCGTGGAAGCCGCTCTCGACTGTCTATCAAGTCCTCAAACATGATAGCGTCGCAGCCATGTTCGACGGCTTCCGTAACGAGTTTGTTGGCGACGTTGTGGATGATACTTTTTCCCATGCGTCTTCACGCTTTCTGAGGCGAAGCAGCGCGTTGTGCGCGGTTTGTGCGCTGCGCCGTTATATCTCGCCACGTCGTTTCTCGAACTCACGACACCAGTGGTCGTAGTTGTCTCCCTACCAGAATGTACCGGTCGATGAGACGGCGAAATTGTTGACGCCGAGGTCGATATCGAGGGTCGTTTGATCAGAGTGGTCGGTATCTACAGAGAAAACAAGGCGAGTACCTCGGGGCTTGACCCCGAGGCAGTTCACAAGAGATACCGACTGAACGATCCATCATTCGACAATGATGGCACCACGGTGTCCGAGGGCATGGTGGGGCTGACAGGCGTATCTGAAGACGCCAGTTTCAGAGAACGTTTCTTCGAAGTGGACGCCAGACTCAGCGTGGGTAGATTCACTATCGAAGTCACCATCTTTGAATACAATATTATGTGCGCCCCCTTTGCCGGTCCACGACCACCGGATTGTCGTACCGGCCGAGACCTTCACTGCGTGGGGTTCGAACGCAGAGTGACCACTATTACCCTTCGCTCCAGTGGTGATCTCGACAAGACTAGTGTCTAGTTGATCCGTAATGGTCCCGTCGTATCCGTTTGTTCCAGCGAGCCACTCGTCAACGGTCGGATACTCGCTCGACGGTGCAGTATCGACCACGACGACACCTCGCATCCCCGCATCGGCATACGGTTCGCTAACGTATCTGTACGTCCCTTTCGCGTCGAAGGTGTATTCAAATGTTTCTCCAGCCTCCGAAAGCGGTTGCCCACTGTCGAAGGTCCCATCGATCGCTACAACATTGTACTCAACGTCTTCCGAGATCCACTCCCACGTTACCGTGGTCTCTGGTGTCACCTTGATCGCAGGCGGGGAGAACGAGTTTGTATTTGATATGCCGAGGTACACCGTCGGCGGGTCGTCATATCGGAAATCGCGGATCTGGTGCGTCTGTGGGTCATTTGCGGCTGCGAGCCAGGTGTCAAGAGAGTCTTCCCCGTCACTATCGGCTGCTGTGAAGGTTGTACTAGTACCCTGTGTCCGGAGTGCGTGAACCCCGGTCAGCGAACCGAGTCCAACAGCTGTACTTGCGGCAAGGAACGTGCGGCGATTGTTGGAGGGCATTACGCATAGTAGTTAAAATGGTATTATATACAAGCTTGTGGGTAGTTTCAATCTATTAGAATAAGTCCGTTTAGATTCTGACACGGCGAGTTAAGGAGAAACCTCGCGCTGACGAGTGTCGCTGTCGGTGCTGGAATCGCGTTGGCGTAGACGACGGCAACCGACCGGCATCTACAGAGAAAACAAGGCGAGTGCCTCGGGGCTTGACCCCGAGGCAGTTCACATTACTCGTGGTCGTTGCTTGATATCCTCCCCGCGCTGAAGCGCGAGGATTCCCACGGGACCGTACCGCTGGATTGGGATATTGTGGTTTAGATGAGATGCTCTAGGTAACTCTATCAGCTGTAATAATAGGATCCTGACACACATATATCCCACTAAGATGATACCTGTATGGCTCAAGTTGCGGGCACTAACCAAATTCAACAAGAGAGCGAAGACTCAACAGGTGAATTTTGGCGGCACGCCTTCGAGGAGTTCATCGCAAACCTCCCTGAAGCAGCATTCGTCGTTGACGAGGGAGGCACCATCACACAGTGGAACTCAGCGACAGCGGACCTGATCGGACTGCCGGCAAACGAGGCCATCGGCATGAACGCCTACGATGTGTTCGGAACCGAAGACGAAGAGGAAACACTCGCTGAAGAAGTGGTTCGTACTGGAACTCCCATCCGTGAAGAAGAGTTCCGCTCCGCAGAACGCCCAGACGGATCGAAAGCACACGCTCGGGCGATCGCGACACCAATCCAAGCTCCCACCGGAGCAGTCGTCGGCGCAGTCGAGCTGCTCTTCGATGTCACAACCGTTGTTGACCAGCGGGAAACGCTAGCAGACCTCCAAGAAGAGCTTTCAAGCAATGTGGAGGCATCGATGGAGGAGCTCAGCGAGTCAACAAACGAGGTCGCGAACCGCTCGAACGAGATCACCCAACTTGCCTCTGAACAGGCGGGTAAACTCGAAAGTACCCAAAGAGATGTTTCCGGGTTCAGTGCGACAGTGGAAGAAATCGCGTCCAGCGCCGAGGAGGTCAGTAACCAGAGCGCCGAATCGCGAGAGTTAGCTGAAGAGTCCGTTGAAACTGCCGGCGAGGTCATCGAGCAAGTTGAAGACACAGCTGATACATCTGCGTCAGTCGCAGACGACGTCGCCGACTTAGAAGATGAGATCGAACAGGTCGGAGAACTCGTTGGCGTGATCGAGGAGATCGCAGAGCAGACGAACATGCTCGCGTTGAACGCCAACATCGAAGCAGCACGCAGCGACAGCGACGGCTTCGCAGTCGTCGCAGATGAGGTGAAGAACCTCGCAACCCGCTCTCAAGAACAAGCCGACGAGATTGGAGATATCGTCGCGAAGATCAGAGAAAAAGCAAACCAGACGACCGACGAGATGGAGACAGCCAACAAAGAGATTCAGTCTACGAGAGATGACATCAAGATTGTTCTCGAGAACCAGAAACAGATCCTAGCGGCAGTTGAGCAAACTGAAGGCGGGATCAGCGAAATTGCGGATGCGACAGACGAGCAAGCGAGCGTTGCCGAGGAAATCTCGAGTGCCGTCAACGATGTTTCCACCCGTGCCCACACCGTCAGTGAGGAGATATCGGAGATAGCAGATGAAAATGAAAGTCAGAAAGAGATGGTCTCACACCTGACCCAAGATGTCGAAGAACTTGACCAACGACTGTGTAAAGTAACTGATCGGTCAGCCTGAACGGTCTACGATCTAGTGAGATCGGACCTCACGGTATTTTTTGATCGCTTTGTGAGCCCCCGACTGGATGAGTGGAACGGAACGACGGATCTGGTCGTGACCAGTGACTCCTGTATCGAAACCGCCGACTGACAGATCGTCGAGAACCGTGTACCCTTATTCGAACACCGGCTACCAAAGCGATAACAGTCCGTGGCGCTGTCCATAATGTACTGTGTCGCAACCTGATAACCAGACGGCGTGGAGCCGACTATACATTGATGGAAAGTGGCGCAACGCCGGATCGTCCGATACGATTCCGGTGACGAACCCCGCGACGGGCGAGGAAATCGCGGCGGTACCCGCTGGGACGGTGGGCGATGTCAACGACGCCTATCAGGCCGCCGACGCGGCCCAGTCCGACTGGGCGGCGCTGTCGCGCGAGGAACGTAACGAGTACGTCGAGTCGATGATTGCGGTGATGCAGGACCGGCTCGATGAGATCGTCGAACTGCTCGCGGTGGAGTCCGGCAGCGTACAGGCCAAAGCGACTGCCGAGGCCAACTTCTCTCTGGCGGACTTCCAGAGCGCGCTGGAGATGGTCCCGCCGGAAGAAGAGGTCCGCGATTCGATGTATCACGATGATAAGGACCATCACATCGTCCGCGAGCCCGCTGGCGTCGTCGGAATCATTTCGCCGTGGAACTTTCCGCTACATCTTACGACGCGAGCGCTTGGCCCCGCGCTTGCGCTGGGGAACACTGTCGTCATCAAACCTGCGACAGACACACCGATTACCGGTGGGCTCCTGCTGGCCGACATCGCCGAGGAGGCCGGTTTCCCGGACGGCGTCGTCAACGTCGTCACGGGCCATGGATCCGACATTGGCGACCGGATGGCCGGCCACCCGACCGCTCGCGTGATGTCGTTTACCGGGTCGACGGCGGTCGGCAGGTCCGTGGCCAGTCAGGCCGGAGACGCGCTCGCGCTCCCAGCACTTGAGCTGGGTGGAAATGGGCCGTTTGTGGTTACCGAGGACGCCGACATCGAGGCAGCCGCAGAGGCCGGCTCGGTCGGCGCGTTCGGTCACCAGGGACAGGTGTGTATCTCAATTAACCGCCACCTTGTCCACGAGGACGTCTACGACGAGTACGTCGAGAAGCTCGTCGACTACGCGGAGTCGTTGAATATCGGGAATCCACTTGATGAGGACGTGGAATTCGGTCCGATTATCAACGAGAGCCAAGTCGAGAAGCTCACCTCGTTCATCGAGCAGACCGTCGACGCCGGCGCGACGCTGGAAACGGGCGGCGAGGTCGAGGACCTGTTCCTCGAACCGACCGTTCTCTCGGAGTGTACCAACGATATGTCTGCGGCCTGTAACGAGCACTTCGGCCCCGTCGCTCCGATCATCCCGTTCGAGTCCGACGAGGAAGCTGTCGAACTCGCTAACGACACCGAGTACGGCCTCGCCGCGGGCGTGTACAGCGGTGATGTCGAACACGGCCGGTCCATCGCCGACCAGATCGACGCTGGGATGGTCCACGTCAACGACCACCCGATTCAGGACGAACCCAATGCCCCGTTCGGCGGGATGAAGAACTCCGGCCTCGGTCGGTACAACGGCGAGTGGATTATGGACGAACTGACCGAAACAAAGTGGATCTCTGTCCAGCACGAAGAGCGCGACTATCAGCTGCTTTGAACGGGGCGCTGCCAACGGCGTCACAGAAAGAGCCGGTTGCTCCGCACCGGCTTAGAACTCGTCGATGACAGAGATGCCGGTCACCTCGTACTCGTCCACCGACAAGGGGGTGGCCGGCACCCTTTCGAGCGCGAGCGTTTCCCTGATAATCTTGGAGGGAGCGAGTGTCCCGGCGTCGGTGATTACGATTCGGACGGGCAGTACATTGCGGTCATCCATCGACCTGAGGCCGGAATGACGATCAAGAACGGAGCGGCTGGTGAGCGACTGATCGCGCTATCGAATGTGGTGTGCCACTTGTTCAATGACTGGGTCGCAGATCAACGGCCCGGTGTGGATGACAAATTCGGCAGACGGCCGCTGGTCTCAACATCTGATGAGCGTGCGTATCGATCCACGCTTCGGAGAAATTGTGATAGACACGCAAAACACTTCGTTTCAACCGGAGAGTACTCCCACGATCGCGATCCAGATGGCTGTCACGTCATAAAATATACTGCCGCATTCGACTGTCCCTCAAGTGTGAGCCACATACTCTTCGGCGTGGTGGGATCACTCACCATTTGAACAGTGGTGTTCCGAATTCATTTCATTTTGACTCATGACACACCCGTGTGATGAGCGCGTGGGCTGTATCTCGTTTCTATTCCAGCTGAGCTATTTTAAGCCTCTTCAAGAGCGACGTAAACTATTATATCCGCGAAGTTATATCTAGAACAGATGCCCTCCGTACTTGAACGCCCAGCATTCCACTACGGGATTCCAGTTATCCAAGCAGTAATCGTCGCGGTGATTGGGTTCACCGTGTTCGATGGAGTAGCGCGTCTGTTCGCACTTGCTCTTGCCGCCATCGCACTCATTGTCGTACCGCAGGTGCTAAAGCGCGCAGCGTAGCCAAATCGACCGTTTAGTAGCATAGGCATAATTAATCACAGAGTTCATGATCTCCTCCGAAATTCGGATACACATAATCTGGACATCATATATTCACTTCGGAACGTAGACGAGAGGTTCGTATCGGTGGGCAGGGTAGCGACCGGCCTCATCGACTACCGAGAACAAGCTTTGTGGCCATGTTCCTAGTATCTCGTGGATGCGCTCGTACGATAACAGGTTCCTGCCTTGAATGACGAGTTTGAATCGCTCGGCGAAAGTCTCGGGGTTCCATACAGCATCTTCGTCGAGATACTCAGAAGGCGACTCTGCGATACTACTGTAATGGGCTTGTGCGAACCGATTGTGGTAATGAATGACGAGGTACCCACCGGATTTCACCGCATCGTAGAGGTTCACCAGAGCGCGCTCAATATCTCTAACGTAGCAAAGTGTGAACAAGCAGGAGACGATATCGAACTGCTGTTCGGGGTCAAACGTCGGAAGAACCGCCTGATTGAATTCAGCGTTTAGCCCGGCTTCGCGTGCGTGACCACGATTTTCTACGAGGACTGCCTCGGCAGAATCATACCCGACCGCAGTCGTGTCAGAGTAGCGTTCGGCGACCTCGAACACAAGATCACCGGGGCCACAGCCAACATCGGCGTACGCATCCGGGTGTTCAGATAGCTTCGTATTGATAAATTCGACGAGGGGTTTCAATACGAGATCTTCACTCGGGCTCGTGTCTTCGCGTCTGCTCTCGTCAGCTCCCTCCCAGTACTCGTCCCAATTGATGGTATCCGTGTATGTTTCTTTTGTCATAGTAATCTGCCGGGTCAGTGACTGAGGCGAACGTATATACTGGCGTGTTTCTTCGGAGCGATCAGTCGCGGCGACCCATTGCGTAGAACTCGTCGTTTGGACGCATGTCCGCGACGGTTGCCATGCGGTTAGAGAGGTTGAAGAACGCGGTGACCGAAGCCACGTCCCACACTTCCTCTCGCGAGAAGCCGGCGTCTCGGAGTCGCTGTACGTCTTCACCGGTCACGGCCTCGGGAAGCTCAGTGAGCTTGACGGCGAAGTCTAACATTGCCATGTGCTGGTCAGATACGTCCGCCTGTCGGTGGTTGGTGGCAAGTTGGTCGGCGAGTTTTGGCGCACCGGAGTAGACGCGACAAAGCGCGCCGTGACCGACCACGCAGTAGAGGCAATTATTTGCGCCTGACACCGCAACAATGATCATTTCGACTTCCTCGCGAGCGAGCGGCGTGTCCAACATGAGCGCGTCGTAGTACGCAAAGAACGCTCGGAAGTGACTCGGTTTGTAAGCGAACGCCGAGAACACGTTTGGAGTGAACCCGGCGTCGTCGGTCTCTTCGTCGATCCGTTCGCGAAGATCTTCGGGGAGGTCGTCGTAATCCGGCACCGGGAATCGTCGCATCGCATCCTCGTTCATGTAATTAGAGGTAGGCCGTGACCACATAGCCGTTGCCCCAGATACCCTGCCATAGTTGCTATATCGCCCTGTAGGGGGCTGGGCGGTTACTTTATGTGAGGGCGTGGTGTGTAGTATCACACTTATGCCCGACCCGAGCGAGACCGGTCTGGAAGCTGGCGAGGGCGATCAGCAGCAGGCAGCAAGTTCGGACGTGACTGACCGGACGGCAGTCGTAGAGCGGCTGTATGGTGACGTTCCCTTCCACCAACGGCATGAGTTGGAGGTGCTCTCAGTAACTCCCGAGTGTGCTAGGGTAAAGCTGCCGTTCGGCCTCGGACTCGTGGGAAACCCAGACCTCGGTGCCGTCCACGGCGGTGTTGTCAGCGCACTTGTGGACCTCACCGGTGCCGCCGTCTTTGTCGGTGGCCGGGAAACATACACGCCGACTATCGACCTCCGGGTGAACTACCTCGAAGCTGCCGGCAGCGCACCGCTGTATGCGACGGCTACGGTGGATCGTCGCGGCACCGATGTCGGCGTGGCAAGCGTCGAAGTCGAGTCCGAAGGCACCGTCTGTGCGACCGGTACGGGCGTCTACAAGCTTACCGATGGCTGAGTTTCCCATCGGTGATGTCGTAGACGCGCACGTTCACCTGATGCCGGAGCGGCTGATGGCCGCAATCCGTGAGGCGCTCAGCGACGCCGCCGGCTGGGAGTTCAACCATCCGACCGACCGCGACGAGATGGAAGCAGCACTGACTACAGCGGGCGTCGAGCAATATACCGCACTCCCGTACGTCGCGCGTTCGGGGGCGGCGGCCGATCTTAACGAGTGGGTGATAGAAGCCACCGCAGACTCAGACCACGCGGTCCCGTTTGCCACCGTCCACGCTGCCGACGATGTGGAGGCAGTTGTCACCGACGCCTTCGACGCCGGCGCGTGTGGCTTGAAGCTCCAGCTCCCAGTACAGGGGTTTGGAGCCGACGACCCCCGCCTCGGTCCCGCCTACGAAGTTGTCGCCGCCCGCGACGCGCCGGTTGTGCTCCACGCCGGGACAGCACCGATGTTCACGGACAGCCCCCACGTCGGCGTTGAGCGCTTCGAGTCGTTTCTCGCCTCCTACCCGGATATACGGGTGTGTGTTGCTCACATGGGTACATATGAGATTGAGGCGTTCCTCAACCTCGCCCGCGACAACGACAATGTCTTTCTCGACACCACCTTCGCCATGTCGAGCGTGGCCAAGACGTACATGGACTTCGACCCGACGACGGTCTCCGACGACACGCTGGCTGAACTCTCGACGTCGATCATGTACGGGTCAGACTATCCGAACATCCCATACCCCTATGCTCGGGAGCGAGAACACCTGCTCTCACGGGACCTCTCGGTTGAGGTCCAGCGCGACATCTTTTCACGGACCGCGCAGCGCTTCCTTGGCAACGATTGACCCCTGCCAAGCTATCTTTCTTCGAGGAGAGAATTCCGCGTTTACGGCGGGAGTGAATCCGACAACTCGGATGTATCCGCAACCGACAGCAAGACAGATATTTAACTGGTATCGTGGCGTAACATGATGTACTCCGAGGCGGTCACACCGCCCTCTCAAATACACAGTATCGGGATTCCGAGGCCCAGAACGTTCGAGACACCCATCTCGAACCGCTGTGGTGTCTCGGTCACAAGATAACTCCGAATCCCTCGCCGGGATAGGAGTAACGGCGGTGTGGCCCCGCCATCGGCTCGTCATGCCGACAGGTCGTAAACCAGCAAATATCTCAACTCAGTGGTGCGGTGCCGTGGGAAGCCTAACCGTTTACCGCGAGGAGGAGGTCACTCGTACCGGTTGTCGACGATACCGGTCTCGTCGAGATCCGCGACCAGTTCGACGGCGTCCGGTGTCACAACGAGGCGGTCGGCGAGCGCCGCACGTAGTTCGTCGGCGTCGGCTTCACCCTCACAGACTACGACGAGTCGATCGGTGGTCTCTGGTTGTGACACTTCGACACGGTATGACCCAGTCAACCCGTCAAAACCGGCCAGAACTGTCTCGATGCTCTCCGGATACACTTTCACGCCCTTGACTTTCAGCCGCTCGTCTGTGCGGCCGATGACACCGTCGGGTAACACCACGGATCCGTCTTCGACGGCGAGTTCGGCGAGGTCGCCGGTCCGGTAGCGTACCAGCGGAATCCCCTCTTTCTGAAGGTGCGTCACCACGACTTCCCCGCGCTCACCGTCATCTAACACGTCGCCTGTGTCTGGGTCCACAACTTCTACGACTGCGTAGTCATCGACGACTCGGAGTCCGTTTTCGGCTGTAGTCTCGGCAGCTACGGGCATGATGTGTCGCGTGCCGAAGTAGTCCACTGCCGTGGACGCGTCAAGTGCATCCTTGACCGCTTCGCGACGGCCCGGAACGGAAGTGAATGGCTCGCCCGCGCCGACAAAGGTATCGACCGACCCACCTTCGGCACCGATTTTCAGTGCGAAGCTCGGGTTGCCCACGATGGCGTCCACGTCGTACGTCTCAATGGTCGCAGCGACCTGATCAGAGTCACCAGGACCAAGCGGGAACACCTCTGCCCCGAGGTGTTCGAGCGCTCGGTGGAGCACGTACCCGGTGCCGAACAGTTCATAGCCGAACGTGTTGACAACACGGTCGCCTTGTTCGATCCCGGCGCGTTCGAGCACGTCTGCATTGGCAGCGGCCTGCTTTTCGAGGTCGTCTGCCGTGTCGAAGACAGGTCGCAGCTCCTCACCCATCGGCGAGAACGTGACCATCGCCGCGCCGTCGTACAACGATCCAGCCGGTGGGGCATCCTCGAAGTCATTCTCGAGTTCTGCCGCCGTCGTGAACGGAAGCGATCGGAAGTCGTCCCACGAGTCGACTGCTGCCGGGTCAGTGCCCGCGTCCGCGAATTTCTGCGCATAAAAGTCACGGCCGGCGACCTGTTCTAGCTGCTCTTTGACTGCCGAGAGGGTGGTAGTGTTGTACATCACGTTAACACACGACAAGCTGACACATAAATCTCCGTCACCGGCGTGGCAGCAACGATGATGGGCGTACTCGGCATCTCGTTGAGCCGAAGGGTGTGGGCCGTCGCGTTCAGTACGCGAACGGCCACGTACGCAAGTACTCCTTGATCTTGCCGAGCCCGGCTAACACCCCTTTCGGCTCGACGGCAAGCACAACGATGATGATCGCGCCGAAGAACACCGGCAGCAGCGCCGTCGAGTTTGTTCCGGTGAGATCGGCAAGGTAATTCAACCCCTCATTGAGGTAGTCCTGAACGAGCGTGACGACGCCAACGCCAAGCAGCGCTCCCCACACCCGCCCGAGGCCGCCGAACAATAGCATGACGTAATGTTCGAGCGTCAGTCCGAGTGTGAAGTACTCGGCGTTGATGAAGCCAATCTGGAATCCGAACATGCCGCCCGCGACGCCAATCATGAAGCCACCAATAGCGAACGCGAGCAGCTTGTTCTTAAATACATTTACACCGAGGACGGACGCTGAAAGGTCGTTCTCGTGAATCGCGCGGAACGTCTTCCCAATGCCGGTCCGAGAGAGGTTCAGCGACAGCAGTGCGAACGCCAACAACAACACCAGTGCGAGCAGATACTTGTCGATGGTCGTACCGAGAGCACCGACCGGTCCGACGACCCCCACATTCGAGGGGAGAGACTGGGTCGTCCCGCCGTGGATGAACGCGAGCTGAGGGTTCACGAAGAACCATTCCTCGGCGATGAACTGGAGCGCCAGCGTCGAGATGGCGATGTAGAACCCCTTGACACGGAACGATGGCAGGCCGAAGCCGACTGCGACCGACGCGGAGATGATTCCACCGACGGCGAGCGCCGGTAACAGCCCCGCCCCAACGGCGAGTAGTCTGCTCGTGCTGTACGCGCCGATGGCCATGAACGCGCCCTGTGCGAGCACAATCTCACCGGCATAGCCGAGGATAACGTTCAGCCCCAACACCGCAATTGTGAAGATGTACGCCTGCGTCAGTAGCGTCACGGTTCCCCCGCCGAGGAGGAACGGCGCGATGAATGGGATTGGCAGTCCCAACGCAAGCGCTATCTTTTGTGTCCGCCACCGAACGAGCCCCATTCGCGACTCGTAGTCGGTGAAGTACTCACCACAGGGCATGCGACCACCTCCCGTCGATCGCAACCGTTCGAGTCGTCGGTACCTCTCCTAAGCGCCGCGTGACGCATGAGTTGTGTCTGTTCATCTTTAGAGCCTCTCTATCCGCTCGGTGCCGAACAGGCCATAGGGTTTCACCAGAATGACGACGAGCAGGAGGATGAGAGGAAGAATCTCGCCGAAGCCCGCGCCGAAGTTGGCCTGAATGTTCGTAAACGGGACGTACACCGCGGTGCCGCCGACGAGATAGTACGAGCCCAGTTCCTGTAAGACGCCAACGACAATCGAGCCGATGAACGCCCCGGGAATGCTGTCTAGGCCGCCTAACACGACGGCGGCAAAGATGATTATCCCCGTGTTCTCGATGGAGACCGCTGCCCCGCCGCTGGAGGTCGCCAGTAGGATGCCGCCGAGTGCGGTGATAGCGATAGAGAGCGTCCATGCGAGCGCGATAGTGCGCTCGATGGAGACGCCGAGCACCATCGCGGCTTGCTCGTCGCTTGCCGACGCCCGAAGAATCGATCCCGTGACAGTCTGGCGGAAAAAGAGCATTAACACGGCGACGACGATCAACGCGATGGCGACGGCGACGGCGTACGCCGCCTGTATCGACGTCCCGAGCGGGAGACTGAGCTGCCCGCCGAGCGTCAGTGCCCCCGGATACGCCTGCGCGTTCTGGCCGTACAAGAAGAAGATGACTCCTTCGAGGATACTGCCGAGCGCCAGCGTCACGATGATAACCGACAACACCGGTTCGCCGATGAACTGACGGAAGACGACGCGTTCGAGCGCCAGCCCGAGCACGACCCCGAGCAAGACCGTCACAAGTACTGCGGCCCACGCCGGGATTGCCGCCGGGAGTACGGTGGCCGTTCCAAAGATGACGACGCCGTACGCGCCGACCATTGCGATCTGCCCCTGCGCGAAGTTCAGAACCCCGGTCACTTTGTAGATGAGCGAGAAGCCCATCGCCACGAGCGCGTACAACGCGCCCAAACCGAGACCGCTCAATGAGATGTCGAGGAACGTGACCCAGTTGACCATTCAGCTCACCTCCAGGTCGGGTCCGCCGTTGAGAACGGGTTGATCCACATTGACGATACGCATAACGCCGCGCTCTTCGGACTCTCTGCCGTCTTGGTACGTGATCGTGAGTTCCATTTCTATCTGGTCGCTGCCGTCGTACAGGGCTGTCACGAGGTCCCCGTACCGGTCCACGACGACCTCGCGGCGGAGTTTCCCGGTGCGAGTAAGTTCTCCGTCGTCGGCGTCGAACTCCTTGAATAGCAGAACGAACCGCCGGATGGGATTGTCAAGGTCTTCGTTGGTCTCCGCTACGACGCCACGCAAGAGTTCTAAAACCGGTTCTTTCCGCGTCAGGTCGCTGTAGCCCGCATACTGGATGTCCCGCTGGTCGGCCCACTCGGCGACGTTGTCGTATCGAATGTTCAAGACCGCAGTGAGTTCGGTGCGGTCGTCGCCGACGACCATCGCCTCCTTCACATACGGATTGAACTTCAACTTCGTCTCGACACTAATCGGTGCCACAGGGGTGCCGTCGGCCATCTCTAACACGTCGTCCATCCGGTCGAAGATCCGCACGTGGTCGTCGTCGGTGAGCGCGCCGAAGTCGTCGGTATGGAGCCAGCCGTCTTCGAATGCCGACTCGGTTTTCTCAGGCATCCCGTAGTAGCCAGCGGTAACGACCGGGCCGCGGACAAGCAGTTCGCCGCCCGGTGTGATGCCCACTTCGACGTTCGGGAACACTTCTCCGACAGTCTCCACCTGAACGTCATCGTCCCGGTGCATCGTTACAAACCCACAGACCTCAGACTGCCCCCAGATCTGTTTGAGCGGCACGCCCATCGAGTGGTAGTACTCGAAGTGGTCTTCTCCGAGTGGGCCGCCGCCGGTATAGACATTTTTCGCGCGTTTGAGCCCGACCTTATCGAGGATCGGCCGGTACGCTACCCAATGTGACAGCCAGTGTGCTCCACGCAGCCATGCCGGCGGCTCCTTGTCGTTTTTGTCGCCGATGACGTACTCGGCGTACCGTTCGCCGATTCTCATTGCCTTCTCGTACACCCAGCGCTTGAATCGAGTGGTATTCTCGATTTTCGCCTTGATATCCGCAACCCACGCCTCGTATCGCTTTGGCGATGAGAAGATGATCTCCGGGCCAATCTCTCGGAGGTCCTCCTCTTCCGTTTCAGGCTGTTCGGGGAAATTCGCGGTCCAACCTGCGACGAACGCGGCCGCGAGGAGAATCATCTGTTCGCCCACCCACGCCATCGGAAGGTACGAGAAGTAGTCTGACTCCTTCGGCAGCGGGTCGATATCGATAGCAGCATTCGCGAGGTTTACGAGGTTGAAATGAGAGAGCCGAACGCGTTTCGGCATCCCTGTCGTCCCCGAGGTAGGCGCGAGCATCGCAGTTGCCTCCGTGGGCACCTCTTCGATCTTGGACACAAGGTAGTCGTCACTCACGCCTCCGGACTCGCGACGCTTGCGGCCTCGCTCTTCGATATCCTCGTAAGCGACGATTTCGGGGTCGCCGGGCTCTGTCTTCTCGCCGTTTTCGTACCGGAACATGCCCTTGTCGTCCCGGTATATGATAGTCGACAACGATGGCACGTTGTCTGAGACGAGGAGGAGTTTATCGACCATCTCCTGGTCTTCCGCGTACACCACCTCGGGTTCGAGCAACTGGAGTTGCTTCTCGATGTCCTCGGGCAGCATGTCCTCGTAGTTCGGGGCGGCCATCCCGCCAAGTGACTGCGCGGCGATCCACGCCCACAATTGGTGGGGCCGGTTATACCCGATGGTGAATAAGATGTCCTCCTCCCCGAACCCGTACTCTTCTAAGCCGAGCGCGAACTGCTCCACCCGATCATAGTACTCCTCCCAAGTGAACTCCTGCCAGACGCCATACCGCTTCCACCGTAACGCGATGTCATCGGGGTGTTCGGCAGCGTGGTCGATGAGAATCTCGGGGAGCGCACGGTTAGAGACAATTGGCACCGACTCGCCTTCTGGTGCAGTCAGGACACGTTCTACGGACAGCCCCGAGTCGTCGGAGACGCTTGACGCAATGCCCTCACTTTCGGCGTTGTCGGTCGCCATCTAATCAACCCCCGTGTAAACGCGGGCGACCTCGGGGTCGTCTGTCACTCGGTCTGGCGGTCCTCGAGCGATGACGCCGCCCTTCTGCATGACGATCATCCGTTCGGAGACCGCAGTGACAACTTCGAGATCGTGTTCGATCATCACGAGCGTCAGCCCTTCCTCCTCGTGGAGGTCAGTCAGGAACCGGATCATGTCGTACTTCTCGTCGAAGGTGAGCCCGCTCATCGCCTCGTCGAGCAGGAGTACGTCCGGTTCGAGCGCGAGCGACCGCCCGAGGTCGACGCGCCGTTGGACGCCTAGTGGTAGGGTCGAGACGGTCGTGTGACGGTACTCCCAGAGTTCGAGGTAGTCGAGAATCTCCTCGACGAACCGCATGTTTTCAGCCTCCGTCTTCTGGCCAGTGCCATAGTACAGCAGCGCCGAGAGAATGTTTGGGCGTTCGGCGACAGCTCGAGTCGTCATCACGTTCTCTAAGACGTCCTCGCTCTCGAACAGCTCTAACCCCTGAAAAGTCCGACCGATGCCACGTCGAGCGCGGTAGTGTTCTGGCTTGCCGCTGACCTCCTCACCATTTAGGAATACCTCGCTCCCAGGGTCGGGGGTATAGAAACCATTGAGGATATTCAACAGCGTTGTCTTCCCGGCACCATTTGGCCCAACAATAGATACCCACTCGCCATCGGCGATACCGAGTTCGACGTCGTCCACGGCGGTGATCGAGCCGAACGTCTTGGTCACGTTTCGGCAACCGATCGCGGCATCTTCCGGGAGCACGTGCGCTCCGCTTCTGAGTGACGCTGCGCGCGCTTCGGGCCCCTCGTCGACGCTCATCAGGTCCACCTCTTGCGGATCTTGTAGTGTCTCACATCGGTGTAGCGCGAGTTCTCACCTGACGTGCCGAGATAGAACTCTTTGATCTCTTCGCGTTCGACGAGCTCGTCGGCGGGGTCATGGAGTTCGATTTGGCCGTTCTCCATGACGTAGCCGTAGTCAGCGATCTCGAGTGTGCGCTTGGCGTTCTGGTCTGCGATGAGCATCGTGATGTCTTCCTGTCTGTTGATCTCCACGAGCGTCTCGAAGATATCACGGACCAGCTTTGGCGCGAGACCGAGCGACGGCTCGTCTAACAGGAGCAGGTTTGGCCGGTGGATGAGTGCCCGAGCGATAACGAGCATTTGTTGTTGCCCACCGCTGGCGTAGCCGGCTTTGAGGTCCATGATATCCTCCAGTTGCGGGAAGTACTCGAAGGCGATCTGGTAGTCGTCCTCGTTGAACCGAAATCTGCGGCCCTGCCGGTAGAGCCCACATCGGAGGTTCTCCTCAACGGTAAGATCCTCGAACACTCGCCTGCCTTCGAGAATGTGTGTGATGCCGCGCTGGACCATCTCATTTGCGCCGTCATTGGTCACATCCTCGCCACGCAAGAAGACGCGGCCACGAGTTACTTCGCCCCGCTCGCTCCGCCCGATACCGCTGATCATCTTCAATATCGTCGATTTCCCCGCACCGTTGGGACCGAGCAGCGCGACGATATCACCCTCGTCGGCCGACATCGATACTCCCTGAACCGCGAGGAAGTGCCGGTCATAGACGATTTCGACGTTGTCGAGTTCGACGACCGGTGGTTCACTCTCTTCGGCCGCAGCCTCAGTTGTGGGTTTGTTCGTTGCCATTACAGACCGATCCACGAGTCGCGGCGGGGCAGTTCGACGGTGGTATCGAAGCTCAAGCTGCCGTCGGTGACCTCAAACAGCCGCCCGTTCATCGTCGGGCGGCGATCGTCTTCGGCGAAGCTGAACGGCTCGGCGAGATCGAACATGTTGTCATCCTCTATCCCGAACATCCCCTGTCTGACGTTCGGCCCGCTCGTCGGGTCGTTTCCGGCCTCAGCAGCGTTCTGGATGCCTTTCAGCATCAACAGCGCATGGATCACACCACGTACGTAGTTGAGTTGGGCGACCTCAGGATCGTCCATGCTGCGCCCCTCGCGCTCGAAGTTGGCTTCGATGATATCGGCACCCCGGCCACCGCTATCCAGAGCACCTTGGAACGTGCGGAACGCATTGACGTATCGGACACCCTCGAAAATGTCGGGAGACTGCTGGACCACCCGTTCGTCGACGGTGTAGGTCAGGCCACACACCGTCAGCTCGGGGTAGATGTCCTGTCGATCCTCTAAGAGCACCCGCATCGGCGCGGACGTGTTCTGGTGGATGAGATAATCGATATCTTGGTCTCTGGCCTGCCTGAGCTGTGTGGTCGCAGAGTTGGCGGTCAGCGGGAGGTTGATGTCCGGAGCTACGTCGAGTCCAAGCTCCTCAGCGTACTCCTTGCCGCCCTCCACGGGCGACCGGCCGAAAGCCGTGTTCGAGAAAATGAACCCAACCGTCGCTTCGGGGTCGTTGTCTGCGATCCACCGCAAGTGTGCGCGGGCCTGACTCGTGTAATCGAGGTTGCCGAAGAAGTTGTACGGGAACTCTTCGGTGACGAGGTTCGCGGAGTACGATGCCGAGACGTAGACAACCTCGTCTTCCGCGACAGTGCCCGCCAGCGCCTCGGTGTCAGCAGTTCCCCAGCCGATGATCAGCGGTGGCGACGAATCCGAGGTGTACTGCTGGTAGTACTGCTGGGCCTGTGGCACCTCGTAGGCGTAATCATTGTTCGGGTGGTCAATGCTCGCGTCTAGCAGGCCATTCTCGTTGATGTACGTGATCGTGTCCCGAGAGCCGATTGCCGTCGGGCGGCCGACGTCTGAAGTCGCTCCACTCTCGTCGTAGATCCCTGGGATCATGACTGAATCGGCTCCGATTCCGCCGCCGCCTCCGCCATCATCGCCGTCACTGCCGCCGCCAATACACCCGGCGAACGCCAGCATTGCTATTCCCGCGGTACCGGTTTTTACTACGTCCCGTCGTCGGTACAGTCTCTCTGACTCTTTCATGTTATTATGTGACATGTGTTCTACATGCTCACAGAGGCACGTACTACATAATTATTAGGGATAAATTCACTCGCATGCGGGCAGTTACCCGGCTCATCATTGCCCACGAGCGGCGGCCAGCGCAACCGAGTCCGTCGAAACAAACAAATGAGAGTGCTGCGACGGTCGTCCCATGTTCACATTTCTTGTCGGTATCGACACGGACGAGCAGCGTGCCAGAACACAGGCTGAGACGATTGCGTCGATGCCACTCGAATCGGACAATGTAGAAGTGGTGCTTGTCCACGCGTTCAGCGAAAACAGGGAGGGCGGCACTGTCGAACAAGTCAAGTCGGTCCGAGTCGCTCAGTCTCGGCTTGAGGAAGCTGGGATCGAGGTGAGGCCCGAAGGCTATGGCGGCGACGCGGCTCGAGCGATACTCAATGTTGCCGACAACCACAACGCCGATCAAATCGTCGTCGCTGGCCGGAAGCGATCGCCTACTGGGAAGGTCCTGTTCGGCAGCGTCACCCAGAGCGTCATTCTTGATGCCGAACGCCCCGTTCTCGTCTGTAGTGGTGACGAGTGATACACTAGCCCGACCCGTCTGTATCCAAATCCGTTATTTGTGATTCCCGTGACCGGTCGTCGCTATTTGACTTCAGCCGTTCCGCGTAGGCTCGTTCGGCACGCTCGGTGGTCCCTTCCGAGTGGCGTGCTCCTTCACGGTCTGCCGGGGACGGGCAAGACGATGCTCGCGAAGGCCGTCGCCAACGAGACCGACGCGACGTTTGTTCGGATGGCTGGTTCCGAGTTCGTCCACAAGTTCATTGGTGAGGGCTCCAAGCTAGTCCGAGACCTCTTCGAGATCGCCCGCGACACGGTCCGTCGGTGCTGTTCATCGACGAGATCGACGCGATTGCGCCCAAGCGTACCGACTCGAAGACGTCGGGTGATGCTGAAGTCCAGCGGACGCTCATGTAGCTCCTCGCTGAACTGGATGGCTTCAACGACCGCGGGGATGTCCGGATCATCGCTGCGACGAACCGTCTCGACATGCTCGATGACGCTATCCTCCGTCCGGGTCGGTTCGACCGGCTGATGGAGGTGCCGCCGGCTGATGAAGAGGGACGCGAGGACATCTTCGAAATCCACACGCGCGAGATGAACGTCGATGACAGTGTCGACATGGAGGAGCTCGCCGAACTACGATTCCGGCTCATACGACTGCTCGTTGAGGAGTTCGGGCTTCGGGCGGTTGCTTTCGAAGCGCCGTTCCACCAGTTCTGTCGGATCGACGAGGGAGTTACAACCGGCACGAGCGATATTCGCTCGATTCTCACCGGAACGGATGGCTACCGCCCGATACAAACTGCGCCCGTAGCCGAATTGCTCGAATGGCTACAATCAGTCAACGCCGAGCGTCCGGCTGAAGACCACGTCCACGTCTACGGGTTCGATACGACTATCATTGAGGACGCGGCCATCGGAATCGAGCCGTACCTCAACCGTGTCGGCGCTGATATCGATGGGTCGCTCCGCGAGGATCTCGACACCATGAAGACCGGTTACGAATCTGAGGACGAACGCCAGGCGCTGCTCGAAAGCGCACGACAGGTACATTCGATTGTATCGCCGATGCTTGACGCCAACGAGTCGGCGTGGGTCGAGGCGGAGTCCCGTCGGGCGTACGAACGCGTTCGACACCGACTCAACCTCATTGAGGTACAAATCGAAGCTCACGAACTCGGTCGGGAAGATCGGCACGCGCTTCGAGACGAGGCGATGGCCGAGAACGTCAAGTGGATCCATGACCGCTCGACAGGTCCGGTCGTCATCTGGGGGGTCAACGCACATCTCGGCCGGGGCAGACACGTCCTCGACGAATGGGACGTGGATGTTCCGTCGATGGGGAACCGGCTCGCCGACTCGTACGGTGACCTGTACTACCCGGTCGTCTTCAAAACCGGGACTAGGAGGGTAGCTGCCAAGGAC
The DNA here is from genome assembly GCF_000337035.1 of Halorubrum coriense DSM 10284. Taxonomy (GTDB): domain Archaea; phylum Halobacteriota; class Halobacteria; order Halobacteriales; family Haloferacaceae; genus Halorubrum; species Halorubrum coriense. The sequence continues at coordinate 7,483 of NZ_AOJL01000063.1, read as the reverse complement.
TTCACAACGGAAACAGTTGAAGAGTATCCTATCCCGGACCCGCCATCGATGTCGATTCCAGCGGTGTTTCAGCAGGTAGCGGAGCCAGTGTTTTCTGTGTCGGTTGAGGACCTCTACGACGATTTGTCGATTCGGGACTGGCCCCGGACGCAACCACGGCGACACACCATCTGGGGCGGTACTCCCGATGGCGACAACCCCGTGAGGTACACACCCCCCGATCTCAGTGAATTCGATCGGGCCGTTTTCGTCCGTGAAACATCGCCGCTCGTCCACCTAGATTGAGGGCGAACGACGCCTCGATTTTTAATCGCCGGATCGACAGATCATCACGGGACGATTATCCGTATAGACTGGCTGTACTGAGCGATTCCTGAGTCACCTGTACTGAAAGGCGTGAACCATACACGGCCTAACACTTCGGGTGAGGCGAACCGTGCTACCTCGCTGGTTGAATAGCCAGCCGTCGTTGACGCCCGCTGTATGCGGGGATGAAGGCCCCATTGACAGGGCTACACGCGCTGGAAAGCACGTCCTTGGTCACAACTGGATGGCGACCTTTGACGGGTCACGCGAAAGCGTATTTGAACCCCGAGGAAACGCGCAACCTGAATATCCCCTTCGGGGAATCCTCGCTCTTTAGTGCGGGGAGAATGTCAAAGAGAGACAAGGGCATACCCCCGTCTTCAGGCGGGGGAGGAGGTCAATAAATAGGCACACTTAGGTCGGGTTTCAATGTGTGAGATCAGTCTCGAAGTGCCTCAACGGGTCGTTCATTTGCTGCTTTCCATGCTGGATACAACCCACTAATCGAACTTGCAGCAACGGCAAACACCATGCCATAGAGGAGGTATTGTACGCTTTGCCAGCGGAATGCATTCAGTGGGCTCCCCACCAGGAATTCAAACAATACTACACCGATACCGGCGGAAACGACGACTCCCAACACGCCGCCAATTACACCGAGGAACACCGCTTCGGTAAGGATCATTCGAAGAACTTCGCCACGCGTGATGCCGACAGCTCTGAGAACACCAATTTCTCCCCGCCGTTCGACGGTACTCATCAGCATCACATTGAGAATCGCGACGCTCGCAACCACCAACGAAATTGACCCAATGCCAAGAAGCCCGAGCCGGAGCGTACCCAGAAATGATCCAACGTTCTGCTGTACCGAAGCAAAGTTTCGAACACGAATAATGTCTTCGTCAGCAGTATTGAATGACGATTCGATGTCGGCTGTAAGAGCCTCTACTGATTGCCCAGGTTCCGCCAAAACAGTTACCGAATCATAATAATTCTGATCACTCATTGCCGAGAGTGGTAGCACGAGTACTCGCCGCTGACCGCCGAGGCCCTGAGATGACGAGAGGATTCCTTGAATGCGATAAAGTTTTCCGTCGTAGGTAACCGGATCACCAATCTCAATCCCAAGCCGTCTGGCATCTGCCTGAGAGAGTAACGCCCCTGACCGGAAACGGTTTGAGATGCGTCCTCGAGAGATATTATACATTGTATCCGCCTTCGTCAGCGCGGTTACCCTAACGCGTGTTTCAGCCCCATTCCGAGCAGAGAGTGTTGTCACATTGCTCCGCTCGGGTACCACTGTTGCATCACCTGCAAGTCGCTCAATATCATCAACCTGCTCAGCGGAGATTCCGTCATTGGGGTTGTCCGGCCCTGCAGAGACTGTCACCTCGTTTGATAACCCCTCAAGATTTGCGGTAGCTTGTTGTTGGATTGCGGCCGTAGCCATTCCCAGCGATGCGATCGCAACAACGCCAATCAGGATGCCGAGTGTCGCGAGAGCGGTCCGAACTCGATTACGGCCAAGATTCCGCCACGCCATCAATGCGCTGGGAAATCGCCGCAGAGGATGTCGTCTGCTCATGTGTTGATACTCCCGTCAACTAACTCAACAATCCGATCAGAGTACTCGACTAACTGCTCGTCGTGAGTGACTGCCACAATAGCAATGTTCTCGCTTTCTTTGAGCCTCGTTAATTCATCTAAGATTGTCGCTCCGGTGTCTTGGTCGAGGTTACCAGTCGGCTCGTCCGCAAGAAGAACATCCGGTTCGTTGACTAATGCACGCGCAATGGCGACTCGTTGGCGCTGGCCACCGGATAGTTGAGGAGGCTTGTGTGTCAGTCGGTCACTAAGTCCAACGCGGTTGAGCAATTCAACAGCCCGGTCACGTCTGTCAACCTCGGTGTCCCACATTGTTGGCAGTTCTACATTTTCGGTCGCTGTGAGCATCGGAAGTAGGTGATAATCTTGAAAGACGAACCCAATGTCAGATCGCCGTTCTTCGGTTAGTTCATCCGTAGAAAAGTCTGTGACATCACGCCCGTTGAGCCGGACACGTCCAGCTGTCGGCGTATCGAGTAGCCCAATCATATTCAGCAACGTACTCTTGCCCGAGCCAGAGGGGCCGATGATTGTAACCATCTCGCCGCGATCGGCACGAAAGTTGACACTAGCCAGCGCCTCAATGACTTCTCCGCCGGTTTGGTACCGCTTTATCGCATCCTCAAGTACAATGACACTCATCGGCTGCGCCACCTGTAGGCTACACCGCCGAGGAGAATGGTGATAACTGCGATACCGCCAGCAATAAGCCAGAGCGGAGGTCCACCGGGGCCAGCGGATCCGGCACGGGGGCCAGACGCGTCGGCGCCGGAAGCAACGCCGTCACCAGGCGCCGAGCCGCTGCCCGCAGATATGGAGGCACCCGTCAAGTCAACCTTCTGTGTCGTTGTCACACGCTCGTTATCAACGATATACGTGATGGCGACAGGAACCGATGAAGCGTTTGACTCGGTCTCTGCGGTGAGTTCAAATGTGGCGAACTCGCTGGCCTCCACGCCACCAACGAAGTATTCACCCGACGGGGACACGGGTTGGACATCAGCAGTATCGTTGATCTGGACGAGCACAGAATCAACGTCGGTGCCGCCAAGATTCGCAGCGTCACCTTCGATCATTACTCCGGACCCGGCACGTGAGACCTCAACCGCGGTGAGCCGAATTTCACCGGGAACTTGAGTCTCTTCGTTGACGTTGGTGGCAAGCGATGTAGAGTAACTGTCGCCAGCAGCGTTGTACGTCGCGGTAAACTCGACCGTATCTGATACAACGCCGCTCGTGTCAAAGGCGGTAACTCGGTTGGACTCAGGTGACACGTCACGGACAAAGTTGCGGTCGAGGACGTTACCATTAGCTGTGGCAGTAACCTCAACATCGGTGAGGTCAGTGTTGCCAAAGTTCGTCAGTGAGACCTCGATCATCCCAGAATCGTTTTGTGGAGCTGTTGCTGACAGATCAGCTTTCACCTTCGGCTCAGACACCTCAATATAAACTGGATAGGTGTACGAGTGATACTTGCCATTGGCATCTTGTACAACAAGGTTGATTGCCAACTGTTTTTAACCAGGTGTCTCAAACGTTGCTGAGATTGGAACAGAGAGGGACCCACCAGGAGAGACTGATCCAATATTCTCGATGCGGTCAAACTCTTGTGTAGTCCCTATTGATCGGACATAGATGTCAGTAACATCGACGATTGAATCACTATTTTCGAGGTTAGAGATGGTAGCTTCGATTGTGACTTGTTCGCCAGTGGTTGGATCGTCAGGTGTTACTGCTACTGACGATAGTTGGACAGCCGGGCCACTGGCGGTTGCTGCGACCACGCCTGTGCTGCTCAAAACGAGAAGGGCCAGTACCAGTCGGGAGGGGAGGGACCTACGCATTAGTGGTGGTCGGTTCTTATGATACTAAGATTTACTGATGCGGTTCAACAATTGAAACACACCATCAACTATGTTGAGTGCTGTGACGGTAGAAATCGCGTCATGGTACGCAACAATGTAGCGAAATTGTTGATTATGTCTAGAGTTATGTTGAGCACACCACCCAGACGAGCTTGATCGCTAATAAGGGAGACTGGCGTCCGGGGAGTAGGGGAGAGCCGGGCTGGCGTGCCAACAAAACCTCTGGCCGAAAGTCAGTCGTCGGCAGGAGACGCCTCAGCCTGCCCCTGCCAGAGGTTCGCATATGTTCCGCCGCCCGCAACTAGTTCCGTGTGAACCCCCTGTTCGACGATCTGGCCCTGATCCATTACGACAATCTCGTCGGCGTTCTGAATCGTTGACAGCCGGTGCGCAATGATGAACGCGGTCCGCTCTTCGACCAGCCGCTCAAGACTCTCTTGGATCAGTTCTTCGGTCTCCGTGTCAACGTCTGATGTGGCCTCGTCAAAAATGATGATCTCGGGATCGTTGAGCAGTGCTCGGGCGATGGCGAGGCGCTGCCGCTGGCCGCCAGAGAGTTTGACACCCCGTTCGCCAACCTGGGTGTCGTACCCGTTGGGGAGATCTTCGATGAACTCGTCAGCTTCGGCGGCCTCAGCCGCCCGCTCGACCCGAGCCCGGGCGCTCTTGTCAGGGCCATCCGACCACTCTGAGTCAAGAATTTCGCGGTCGCCGTACGCGATATTCTCCGCGACGGTTCCTGAGAACAGGTACGGATTCTGCTCGACAATGGCGATGGCGTCCCGTAACGACTGGAGGTCGTAGTCCCGGACGTCAGTCCCATCAACCCGGACTGTACCGTCATTGACATCGTGGAACCGGGGAATGAGTTTCAGGAGCGTTGATTTCCCGGCCCCGGTTGCCCCGGCTAGCCCGATCGTCGTTCCCGACGGCACATCGAGTGAGACATCTTGAAGTACCGGCTCACGGTCCCCGTAGGCAAAGGTAACGTCGTCGAACGTGACCGCCCCGTCGATCGAATCGGGGACGTGCGCTTCGTCAGGGCTGGTGATTGTGGGCTCGCGGTCAAGCAGCCCGAACACGCGTTCGGCGCTAGACTTCGCAAGCTGGTACTTGTTCGCTGACTTCCCGACCCGACGCATCGGTGAGTACAGCCGCCGCAACAGGAGGAAAAAGAGCGCGAATCCGCCGAGGGTCAGTGCTCCTGCCTCACCGGGAACGCCTGTGATGATGTCAGTCCCACCGATGTAGAGCACGAGGACGAACACGACGCCGGTCAACAGTCGTAACGTCGCAAAGAACCCGCGTCGAATCCGAAGTGCTGCGACCTTCTCGTCGTGGTACGCCTCGCTCTGCTCAGCGACCCGACCGTGCTCGAAGCTGTACCGGTCGAACGCCTTGATCACCGCGGCGCCGCCGAGGTTGTTCTCAAGCCGGGTGTTCAGCCGAGCGACGGTCTCGCGAATTGATTTATATCGGGGCTCGATCCAGGTGAGAAACTGGCTGCTCGCCAGTCCGATGACCGGGACCGGTGCGAGCGCAATGAGCGCCAGCTTCGGCGAGTACGTCCAGAGAATGATCGCAATGCCGCCGACCGTTGCGACGACGCGGATGAGTTGTCGGAACTCCGTGTTGAGGAACTGCTCAAGCCGATTGATGTCGCTGTTTAGAATCGACATCATTCCGCCGGTCTGATGATCGGCGAAGAAATCCATCGAGAGCCGCTGAAGGTGGTCGTACGTGTCGTTCCGCAGATCACGTTGGACCTTCTGCGCAGTCGCTTGGAGCAGATACCGGGACACAAACCGAGCGACCGACCGGACCACGTACGCGAGCACCGCGATGAGCACGAGTTGTTCGAGCACCGCGAGGCGAGCTGCTTCCCCGGTGATCTCACCCGGCGGCAGCAAGCCCACGTCGGTCAACAGTCCCGCATCAGCCGACCCACGGATTGCTCGATCGATGGCCGCTGCGACGACAATTGGTGGCACTAGTCGGGCGAACCTGGTGAGAAACGCCGCAAACACGCCGAGTGTGAGCGTCGGCCAGTAGCGTTTGGCGTAGCTGAGCAAACTCAGCATCGGGTGACCGTCTACGTTCTCGCGAACGTGTTCAAACCCGCCGTGGTCGTCTGTCACTAACTGGGGTAGCGCTCTCGCGCACAAGTATCCGATGACATGACGCTGTCGACCACTTGGTTGGGGATGATTCGTTCTAGGCTCTCTCCTAAACGGCTCCGCATGAGCCGCCGTCTGATCTTGGTCGTAACCGAGACGGCTGTTGTTTTTTTCCTGCCCGGTTCTAAGTGTATACGATGACCGACACGCTGCGGTTGGGAACGCCGGGTGCGGCAAACGCGACAACGCTGCTGTTGCTTGGCAGCGGTGAACTCGGAAAGGAACTGCTCATCGAGGCACAGGCGCTTGGCGTCGAGACGGTTGCCGTCGACCGCTACGAGGGTGCCCCCGCGATGCAGGTCGCACACCGCTCGCACACCATTGATATGACGGATGCCGAGGCGCTCCGACAGCTCGTCGCCGAAGAGGAGCCCGATTATATCGTCCCCGAAATCGAGGCCATCGCGACAACGGAGCTCGAACGCCTCGAACGAGAGGGGTACGACGTCGTCCCGACGGCCGAGGCGACGCGGCTGACAATGGACCGCCAACGCATCCGGGAGTTCGCTACAGAGGAAGCGGACGTGCCGACAAGCGAGTTCGCCTTTGCCGACAGCGAGGCCGCCTATCGGGACGCAGTCGAGGAGATCGGCTACCCAGTCGTCGTGAAGCCGACGATGTCCTCATCTGGGAAGGGCCAGTCAACTGTCACCGCCCCAGAAGAGGTTGACGCAGGGTGGGAGACGGCTCGGGCGGGGACCAGGTCGGACACCGGCCGTGTCATCGTTGAGGAGCTCGTGGACTTCGACTATGAGGTGACGCTGCTGACGGTACGCCACGCCGATGGAACGACGTTCTGTCCGCCCGTTGGCCACCGGCAGGTTGACGGTGACTACCGTGAGAGTTGGCAGCCCCACCCGATGAGCGAGGACGCCCTTACAGACGCACAGTCGATGGCCAAGCGGGTCACTGACGGGCTCGGGGGTCATGGCATCTTCGGTGTGGAGTTCTTTGTCCGCGACGGCGAGGTACTGTTCAGTGAGCTTTCTCCTCGGCCCCACGATACCGGACTCGTCACGCTTGGGACCCAGTCCGCAAGCGAATTCGAGCTCCACCTGCGGGCCGTGCTCGGCCTGCCGGTCCCGGAGGTTACCGCCGAGCGGCCCGGCGCAAGCCACGCGGTCGTCGCGGAGACGGCCGTCGACCAACCGGCGTTCGTTGGTGCCGACACGGCACTCGAAATCCCAGAGACGACGGTCCGGCTGTTTGGCAAGCCAGACGCGTACGCCGGCCGTCGCATGGCCGTAACCGTCAGCACCGGCCACGACATCGACACCGCCCGCGAGCGGGCAGCGACTGCTGCGGACCACCTCGAACTACAGGACGACCGGTAATCAGTCGCCAGCAAGAGGCTGGTGACTTTCACCGTTCACCATCCCACCATTCACACGCATGTCTACTCCAAGAGGTTGTACGTCACTCTTGGCTAGAGACCTCTATCTTTCTACGAGGAGAGAATCCCGGCGTTTACGCCGGGAGTGAATCCGACAACGTTGACCCAATCCCTCACGGACGGTAGGTTGGATATTC
>NZ_AOJL01000062.1 GCF_000337035.1 Halorubrum coriense DSM 10284 | reverse complement strand
TCGAAAATCTGGAACGTCGCACGATGGACAACCGACCGGATCTGGGACGCAACCGGTGAGATCCCGAACGGTAGTGTGCTGAAATCGTACATGAAGAACCAGCCGTGCTGGAAAGACTTGAACGCACAATCCAGTCAGAAAGTCATTGAAGAACTTTCTGACGCTTTCCAGTCGTGGTTCGACTTACGGTACAACTCCAGTGAGGCGAACCCGCCCGGCTACCGCAAACACGGTGACACCCGACCACGCAGTACGGTCACGTTCAAAGAAGACGGGTTCAAACACGACCCCCAGAACAACCGCGTCCGACTCTCGAAAGGCTCGAATCTGAAAGAACACTTCTCGGACTTCCTGCTTTGCGAGTACCAGAGTCGGCCAGACATTGACCTCTCGGAGGTCAAAAGCGTACAGAACGTTCGTGCCGTCTGGAACGGTGACGAATGGGAACTTCACTTCGTCTGTAAGGTCGGGATCGAATCTGCCGACCCACCNCTCGGAATTACAAATATCGCCACGGTCGCGTTCCCGGACGAATACGTGTTGTACCCCGGCAACTCGCTCAAAGAAGACAAACACTACTTTACCAGAGCCGAGTACGACACCGAGGGAGAGAACGACCCGTCAGAGAAATCGATGTGGGCGCGTCGGAAACTCTCCGAACGTGAGACACACTACTACCACACGCTGACGGATGCCATCATCACGGAGTGTGTCGAACGCGGTGTCGGCACGCTCGCGGTAAGCTGGCCCGAAGATGTCCGAGAATCGGACTGGGGCAAAACGGGGAACAAGAAGCTCCACTCGTGGGCGTTCGACCGCATCTCCCAGTACCTCGAATACAAAGGCGAGATGCGCGGTGTTGTGGTGCTGAAAGAAAACGAGTGGGACACCTCGAGAACGTGTTCACGGTGTGGAGACGACGCGAAATCGAACCGTGTCGAGCGTGGCCTGTACGTCTGCTCGTCNGAGTGGGACACCTCGAGAACGTGTTCACGGTGTGGAGACGACGCGAAATCGAACCGTGTCGAGCGTGGCCTGTACGTCTGCTCGTCGTGTGAGTTGGTAGCCAACGCGGATTGTAACGGAGCGGAGAATATGCGCCAGAAGATAACTCCGAGTCCTCACGGCGAGGATAGGAGTAACGGCTGTGTGGCACAGCCATCGACACACTTGTTCGACCGCGAGAGCGGGAGGTTTCAGACGAGAGAACAAGTCGTATCGTAGACCAGCAAATATCCCACCTGCGGCACGGGAAGCCTCGCCGTTTACGGCGAGGAGGATGTCACCGTAGACGAAGCACTTCGGTATGAGTGCGACGTGATAGCGTTCGAGGACCTGAGTCACATCTGCGACCGCACAGGGTCGCCATGGGGTCACAGGTGGGCGTTCCGAACGCTGTACGAGCAAGTGGAGTACAAAGGCGAAGCGAAAGGTATCTCGGTGAAGCAAGTCGGGTCGACGTATACGTCGAAGCGGTGCGCCGAGTGTGGGTTCACGGCAGACGAGAATCGCGCGACTCGCAACGATTTCCGGTGCGTGAAGTGCGAGTCGGAGGCGAACGCGGATTATAACGCGGCGAAGAATATTGGTATGCGGTACGTCCGCCGGGGCCAACAGTCGTCTCGGCGGACAGGCAACAGTCAGCTTGCCCTGAAGTCTGGAACTGTGACGCCGAGCGGCGGATTTACCGCCCACCCGGAAGGGTTTGAGGCCAAGTTCATGGACAAGCCCCACCCTCCACGAGCGAACCCGTCAGGGTGAGCGAAGTAGGGTGAGGTAGTTGACGAGAGACTGTTGTTTAGGGGAGTCTTGCGCCGGCTACGTCGGCACTGTTGAGGTCAGCGCCGGATCTTAAATCGGTATCGCCGAGGTCAGCATTCGACAGGTCGGCGTGGCGAAGATCGGCATTCTCGAGTTTGACGTAGCGAGAGAGGTCGGCGTTGGAGAGGTCGGTCCCCCGAAGGTCAGCGCCACGGAGGTCAGCGTCGACGAGGATGACGTCGGACAGGTCGGTGTTACGGAGATCAGTATCAGAGAGGTCGGCTTGACGAAGATCGGCGTCAGAGGGGATGTTGACTTGGCGAAGGTCGGTATTGGTGAGGTTGACACCACGGAGGTCGGCGTCGCGGAGGTTGACGTCGCAGAGGTTGGCACCAGAGAAGGTAGCATAGGTTAGGAGGGCGTCAGTGAGATTGGCCTGACGAAGATTGGCATTGGTGAAGTTCGCCTGACCGAGGCAGGCATTGGTGAGGTTAGCCTTTTTCAGGTTCGCATCGCTCAGGTCTGCTCCTTGGCCGAGCTCGCCAACCTCAGCGTCGGTGAGATCGACTTTCTCAAGAGTGGCTCGGCGAAGGTCAGCGTCGCGGAGATCGGCCCCAGAAAGATTGGCGCTGTGAAGGTTGGCGTCACGGAGGTCGGCGTCACGGAGGTCGGCGCCAGAAAGATTGACAGCGCTGAGTTCACGGTCCCTCAGGTCCACATTTCGGAGGTCGGCATTGGGCTGAATCTCATCTGTGGTGACCCGCTGCTCGTCCGAAGTAGCGTCCGTTTCTTCTGTCGTACTATTACTAGTGGCCCGGCTAATCAGTCGGGCCAGGCCCACACCGTTAACCAATTTAACATCAATCTTCGCAGCTTCTTCCCTCGCTGGTGAGGTGAACTCATTTGTTGTGACAATGTATACTTTGTCAACATTATTTTCTCGCCGATACAGCGCGCCGTACTGTTGAACTTGGGGTTGTGTGACTTTTGAATCAGGCCCATGTCGCTTAACCTGAATAAGATGCTTCTTTCCCTTTGCGCTAACCGCTCGGATATCAACTCCGTTGTCTTGAGACTGTTGGGAGACCTCCGTCTGATATCCCATCTGCTCCCACAGATCGGCTATTATATGTTCAAACTTGGTAGGTTCTATTTTCCGCAGTCTTGACAGAAGGTGATTCCCCATGGATGTGAGTACAAATGAGTAATCAAAAAGATGTGTACACTAAGCAGCCATATGCGGTCCACGACCAAACTTCCGTTCGATCCTGACGGCGACGCGAGCCCAGTCAAGCTGTCGCCGAGAATTCACACTGGGTCAGTGTCGACGATGGTTGATATTCGGGCGTTCTCTTTGATGCGGATCCCGGCGCCGCCGACCGACAGTGGAACTCGCGGGAGCGACACGACATGAAGAGTGGGGTGAAAGGCTCCCCGCTCTAACAGGGCATCCCTCGTCTGGACGGTGAATCGCAGGTCACTCCCGGTGATCGACTCATTGTACTCGACGAGGTACGTACCGGGGTCAAGCGACCACCACCCGTACTCGTCGTCAGGAGACTGCTTTTCGCACTCCCGCTGTTCGGAGGCGGCAGCCTCGAGTTCGCCGCCGCCGAAGTTGACACGACCCGGCTCGGTGGACTCGTATATCTCGGCGACTGTTAGATCAACCCTGTCTCCGTCAGTCTGGGTTGGTTCGTGGACGATGCCGTCGAGATAGTTCGCGTATTCTGGCATTGAATGCTGATTACGATATATAAATCGCACTAGGCGGTTTTCAGATTCAATAACTGACATAACGATTAGCCCTCTCGCCATGTCGGCTAGGACTTGTTCATAATCTACTTCTCCTCCGTGAGCGCACCAATTAGGATGCTTGGACCAGAGTGGCGTCGTTGCCGTGTCCAAGCGACTCTCTCCACGTACGGGGGGATGTTGTGTTCCACTAGTGGAAGCCGATATTCGCGGGATCGGTGTCGCGATCCAACGTGATCTCAAGAATGCCATTGTTGAGACTCCACTCCGTAGACTCGTCATTGACGTATGACGGGAGATCGACACGTTTCACGACCGGCCGAGGCGTAACGGCGGCGTAGATCGCGACGGTACGCCCATCACATTGGATCTTGATGTCGTCTGCCGTGACGTCAGGGAGTTCAGCGACCACTCGGATCTCATCGTCATACTCGTGGACATCAACGGGTGCTTCGTCGCCGCTGGTCATCCCAGCTAGCAGGTCCTCGATTCCACCAAACGAACTACCGAACGGATCCTCGTCATCGTCTGAGTTCCGTCTCATTATATTCTAGACGGGAGGTATGCCGATAAGCCTTCGGCGCAGTGTTCCAACTACTAGCTCTGGTAGTTGTCCTCGTCCTCGGGGCTGGCAACAATTGTCGAGTTATCCATCCTGGGCGATGTCCCCGAGAAGATTAGATAATCTCAATCAAATCAGAAATGGACTCCACAACTTCGGTCGGCTGGTATGCGAACTCGGTAATTTCGTCGCGGTCGGTAGATCCTGTGAGAACAAGGTATGTGGTCAAGCCGGCCTCGATACCGGCCACAACGTCTGTATCCATGCGGTCTCCGATCATCGCTGTGGACTCAGAGTGAGCGTTGATCCGATTCAAACCGCTTCGAATCATGACCGGATTGGGCTTGCCAATGAAGTACGGCTCCTGACCGGTAGCTTCCGTGAGAAACGCGGCGACTGAACCCGTAGCAGGAAGTGGACCCCCCGGCGAGGGTGTAGTCGCGTCCGGATTCGTTGCGATGAACCGGGCTCCTTGGTTGATGAGCCTGAGGGCTGTTGTGAAGTCTTGAAACGAATACGTACGGCTCTCGCCCAGAACCACAAAATCCGGGTTCGAATCGGTCAGCGTGTAACCAACGTCATGAAGTGCCGTCTTCAATCCTGCTTCGCCGATGACATAAGCTGAGGCTTTCGGTGCTTGTTTCGACAGAAACTGTGCCGTAGCCATGGCTGACGTCCATATTCGTTCCTCCGATACGTCGAGCCCGACATCTGAGAGGCGCGCCGCCAAGTCACGTCGCGAGTAGATAGAATTGTTAGTAAGTACCAGAAACGGTCGCTCCTGCTCCCGGAGGCGAGCAATGAACTCCTCGGCTCCGGGGAGGACAACTTCCTCATGTAGTAGTACCCCGTCCATGTCAAGCAACCATGTTTCGGGATGGCCCTCTGTGTTGGACATAATCTGATGGAATCGCAAGCAATTTGAGGTGTGCGACTTACTTGAAACTTCTTGCCAGAGTTCATGTGATATCCCCCTTAGAGTAAATAGTGAGGCTTCCCACACATGATGAATGCCAGCCAGTCGTCACTAGCTAAGGCATTTCGACCCTCTGTAGGTCGTGAGCGTCATCTGGGCTGATCCTCACTGTACCCTCGACCCGCCTCAACGAGTAGATCCGTTCGGTTCTTGTCGAAATGTTTTGTGGAGTGTCTCGTCTCAATGCGGCAAAGATGTCCGGATATCATTGGTGAAAATCTCTGGGCTACATTCATATACGTCTAATATTGAATCATTAACTGTGTGTATCCAGCGTATTCTATAAGGTGTCAAAATGAGTAGTAACGACTATGAGCCGAGCGAGGAGGAAGCAAAGAAAATCCGACAACTGCGCGAAAGTATGGCCGACGCGGCGAATGGAGATCTCACAACTTGCGTAGACGTTACATTTGAAAATGCTGAATTGAATAAGTTGTCTACGCAATATAACGAGATGCTGTCACAACTTGAGTCTCAACAAGCCGAAATTTGGTCTTTTGCTGGTGGGGTGCGGTCAACTGGTGACACGGTGACTGGCGACAGTGTAACAGTCGACTCAGCGACAGACCGAATTACGGCGGAGTTCGATGACGTTACTAACAGGACTGAAGAGCAGAAAGAGCGACTACGAAATGTCTCTGATGAAGCAGATAGGTTATCAGCGAGCATTGAAGAGATCGCTGCTGAATCAGCAGAAGTAGCAGAACGAGCAGATGAGGCAGCTGAGCGCGGCGCTGAGGGGCGACAGGCTGCCGAACAAGCGATTGAGCAAACAAACGAGGTCAAGAGTATTAGTGAGTCAACAGTTACACAGATTACTGAACTCCAATCGGAGATGGAAGACGTAGCCGAAACTGTTGATCTCATCTCAGATATCGCTGACCAAACCAATCTGCTCGCACTCAATGCTAGTATTGAGGCTGCTCGTGCCGGCGATAAGGGGAACGGATTCGGGGTAGTTGCTGATGAAGTCAAACAGCTTGCAGGAGAAGCACAGCAATCCGCAGACAAAATCGAGTCTGTCATTGATACAGTCATAGAAGAGACCGAAGAGACAGTCACAGAGGTACAGACCGCAAACAAGTCAATCGAAAAAAGCACACAGACGGTACAAGAAGCACTGGCAGCGTTCTCCGACACCGTCGATTATGTTGAGGATATAAATTACTCCATTCAAGAGATATCAGACGCGACAGATCAACAAGCACAGTCAAACAGTTCAGTTGCCTCGGAGGTTGACGAGGTTTTAGACCTAAGCCGTGCGGTTAACGAACAGATCGAGTCTGTTGAAGACGCAACCGAGAATCAGGCACAACTGGCTGGGCAGATATCATCACAGATGTCGGGTCTTCAGAGCGATGTAACCAGTCTTGAATCCTCACTTGAAACGTTCGCTATCAATGACTGGGGACAGCGAATTAACGACCACTGTCGATCTGCTGGAATAGACTGGCGGCAGTGTGAGGGGGACTCAATAAGCTTCGTGATGTCGGATCATATGTTTACTCAGGCAACGCAGCCATTCCTTGAGTATTTCACTGAGCTCACTGGGATCGATGTTACATACGACATTTACCCTGAAGAAGAACTCTTCTCACAGATCGAACACCAGATGCGGACTGACCGGAGCTCATTTGATGGATTTCTGCTTGGACTGTGGGCAGCCTCAGACTACCATGAGAGCGGGTGGGTGAAAGACCTCAACCAGTTCTGGAGCAACGCTTCACTAACTGATACTTCATGGTACCATCTAGAGGATTACCCTGACAATATTATTGAAAAGCTCAGCTATGGTCGGAACGACCTGATTGCACTGCCTGTTGTCATCGGCTCCTACGGGTGTGTGGCCTATGACCGACCGACGTTTGAGCAACTCGGGCTCAATGAGCCGACAAATTTCGAGGAGCTCACGCACGCAGCAAAAGTCATTGACGAGTCGGATGGCGTCGATCGGTGCGGTATTAGCTCACGCGGCAGCGCCGATCCGGTGTCGACTGCAAACTGGTCGACAATGTTCAAGTCACATGGCGCAAATTGGGTTGACCGCCGCACGGGTACGGCCACACTGAATTCTCCTGAGGGGGTCGAATCGCTTGAAAGATATGCTGATCTACTCCGCTCATACGGACCAGCGGATGCGGCAGAGGCAAACTGGTACCGGGCGAACGAAACATTTGGTAAAGGAGACGCCGGCATCCTCTATCACTCACCGGCCACCTCTGGAGTGCTCACTGCTGAACAGTACAATCGGACCAAATGGCTCCCGCCATTGGATGGCCCCCATGGCGAGACACAAGCTGGGGTCTGGACGTGGTCAGTTGGGATCAATCAGTTTGCTCCAAATCCAGAGGCGGCATGGCTGTTCCTCCAGTGGGCTACGTCTCGCGAGATGAGTCTCCTCCTCTCAACCCGACAGTGGGAAGGGCATGATAGTGCTGGATATGCGCGAACGAACTGGATCCCAGACCAACAAGAGTACGCACAGCGTGGCCAAGCTAGTTCATGGGATGACGCATTCAATCAGGCTGTCGACAGTGTTCCGTCGGACCCGCCGCCAGTGCCACTTGATCTACCACAAAATATGGAGCTGATGGAGGTTGCGGCTGAAGCGATGAATACAACAATTCGAGGAAACAGAACTGCTCAAGAAGCGCTTGATTCCGCTGCGTCTGAGATGGACAGGCTGTTGAACAGCCCATAGTATCTCTGTAGGAGATTCAACGCGAGTGCCTTGCGGCTTGACCCTGAGGCGATTCACAATATTTGGAGGACCGGGTTTAGCTCGGATATCTACGAAGAGGACTTGCTCGTCGAATTTGTCTCGATGTCACAAGCTATGAGCATCGAAACAGTGTTCGCCGTGAGTTCTCCCGTAGCGTTAATCTCTGTTCGCGTCGAAGTCTCCTTACAATCGAAGTTTTCGGGCGTAATTTGTTCAGTTTCCGTGGCCTCTGTTTCGAGTACACTCATCTATAAGGAGTATGTCCCACTTTCACTGGTAGTGTTCAGATAAGCTGATTCCATGGGAAAGCGAACGATTTCAACTACCCGTCAGCAGTTTCTGCTTCGGCGTTACTGAAACAGTTTGAGAAACAGGTAGTTCTATGTTTTATTTCATGAAAGACACGTTCGACGCTACTCCGATTTCCATGTCGTTCGTATCTGAAATCGAAGCCGTGCTTTTCACAGGCCCGATGAAGTTGAACCGCGCCATCAACGAGAAAGATCGCGTCCTTCTCGTCGTGTTTTTTAAATCGAGTTCCGGGAAAAACCGATCCGCGATTACGTTTGTTCTCGTCGGCTCAAGTTTTGTATGTAGCAGATCGTTCGAGTCGGGATCGACGGCAGCGTACAGCCAATTTGTTCATCATCAAGTTGAATCACCGTTTCGTCAACCACAATGTGATAGAGAGACAAGCGCATACCCCCGTCTTCAGGCGGGGGTCGAGCGACACTGGGTCCGTTTGTCCCGATAGATTGAAACTCGTGGCCCTGCCCATACGGACGCTACGGATTCGGTGAGATGCCGTCCCCGAACCACAAGGGGNGTCCGTTTGTCCCGATAGATTGAAACTCGTGGCCCTGCCCATACGGACGCTACGGATTCGGTGAGATGCCGTCCCCGAACCACAAGGGGCGGCGAACTAGCGGTGGTTCGCACGGCGATGACATGGAATCCGATGGGGCCTCATTGGCCAGGCCACAGCCCTGCGAGGGAGACAAATGAGAGTTCCCCCGGTGCGTCGTCGGTTCCTCCCGAGTGCGGGTTTGGAACCAAAGGGCATCGGCTGCCCGAATCCGATGGGCGGATTCCTCCGCGTTCACGCGGGAGAAGAGGTCAATTTCCTCTCATACTCAAACTAATTTATTAATTAATACGAGCGTGAGTATGCTACCGAGACCTGTCTACACACTACGGGGCCATTGGCAGTAATATGATTTAAGTAAACTCAATTCTACCGTCTACTTGCCAACCGAAAGTTGGCACGCGGGGAAGAACTGGGTCAGTCAGAGGCACAACTCTTCCCCACGTTCCGATCGAAATTTGTAAATGGAACATAATAAGTCTCATCATCTGAACTACCTGTGAGCCTCTTTTATGACGATTTGTTGATGGAAATCTCTGTATTGTGCTAGCCGACCACATCAGAAGCGGCCACTTGTCTGTGACCGACTCGCGCCCTGTATCTCGCAAGGTCGTGTCTGACCTATTCACTTTCTATCAGAATATCTGTGACAGATACAGAGTACTTAACCAACACCGCGACCCCGTTATATTCTGTATCCGAATCCTGAATCAACTAATAGAACGTGCCCGACCATTGACTGTCATGGATTCAATACGGGGTAACGCAGATCCCGTATTTGTATTTTGATTTAACAATTATCCGTCAATGCCTTACAGCAATTATCTATAGCCACTGCCATCCAAGACCGTGTATCACAATAACAGCCAACACCCCAAAAGCCGCCGTCCCCGCCATGTAGAGAATCATAATGATCCCCATTTGTTTCATACTCATTTCTCCTTCAAGCGCATCTAAAACCCTCATAAGACTGTCTAACAATCTGTCTTGATAAATCCTCATGGATACATGCCTTATCGAGCACCCTATATTTCAGAGAAATTATTTAGTAATAAATTCGGTTACCTTGTAATGGGCCCAGTGTGTTTGTCCGGCAGTCTGTACTGACCGATCACTCTCACGAAAATCGGCCTCGGTTCGTACTACACTCGCGCTGTATACTCAGCACGAGGCTATGGATGCCACCAGAAATTGGCAGGAATCTTTTCCGCCGGTAGGGACCCTTCAGCGAGCGGCCGTTCCAGACAGTAATGTATCTGAAGAATAGGTCTTCAACAGAGCCACAACTGTTCAACCTGGGCTGTTGACAAACGAGGATGGTTCCGGAGGGAACAAAACTGGGACTGCGCTTGATAGAGACGTAATTGAGATCCCCCGAGAAGATGTCGCCCGGACGCTAATTGCGATGCTCGAGACTGAAAACACATATGAGGAAAAATTCGAACTTGCGGCCGGTGAGAAGTTGGTCGATGAGTCATTAGAGGTTTCTCTCCACAGTTGATCTCTTCCCGGCGTTGAATCGCGAGGATTCTACAGAGAAAACAAGGCGAGTGCCTCGGGGCTTGACCCCGAGGCGGTTCACTGGCAACTTCTCGTCTGCTGGGTGCGACTAGCGGGGTGGTACAGAGCCTGTGCGCAGGATGTCGGTCCACCGAGAGGTGTGACGCATTTGGCGTCCATCTGGACACGGTATCCGCTTATGCTGTCCAGCTTGATCGTCTTGAAGAGGCCGTAGAGATGCCCCCGATAGTTGGTTTTCTCGTGTCCAGGCACAGACGTGTTATCCTCCTGCCCGTGTTCAGTGCCACATGGACTGGCGCAATTGAATGAGGGTCCATTTTGATTGCTGTGTCACCTCACGCCACTCCGCTGAATGGTTCGTATCGTAGCTCAAACGCCTGTTTCGAGGATTTTATTAGTCGGCCGAGAATAAATAGTCATGTATGGCCCTCCAACTTAGCCATGCGGTTAGCGACGGTATTCGGCGCATCTTCACCTGGACTGGTGGGGTCCTTTTCCTCGGGCTCCTCGCGATCCAGTTTGGAACACAAACACTGGTTAATACAGCTGCCCTGAGTTACCTCCCTCCTGAGGTAGCAACAGGGTACAGCAGCGCTGTTGGGGTTTCACTTCCGATTTCAGGTAATGTCGCACTCGCAGCGCTGAGTGTACTTGTACTGCTGAGCTCGACGTACTTCGTGATTTTGTCGCGAACGCTTTCGCAACCACTCAGCGAGGTCGGGTCGTTTCCTACCTCGGTGACAGACCGACTCGGTCGCGCTTCTCTTATCGCACTCGTCGGTGGAGTGGTTGTCATGATTTCGATCATGATTGGCTCAGTCCTTTTCGTGATCCCAGGGTTATTCTTTGCCGTCTCATTCCTGTTTTTCATCTTTGCTGTCGCAGTCGAAGACAGAGGGGTGATTGGTTCCCTGAAGCGAAGTTGGGCATTAGCTCGCGGTTCTCGGCTTAAGCTCGGGGTCCTCTTGCTGTTGTCTGTGCTGTTCGGCGGGTTCATTGGTGCCATCGCACCCCTGTTAACTCTCGCGGGCCTCCCTGTTGTAACTGATATTGCCATTATCGTCTTCACGGCAGCCTTTTTGTTGCCCTACTACGCGATCATCGCCGCGGCATACCGCCAGTTGTGTGATGAGCAGTCCAGGCCAGGTCGGCCGACAACTGGTCCTGTTGATGCCACACAGACACAGAGACTCTAGCCGAGAGCCTCGTGAATAAGGTGTATCGGTTGGTGAATCATTTTTATTCTACCTCTGACTCGAGGAGTTGCTTTACTCTACGATATTGTGAAAAGCCGGTCTGCGTCGTAGATTCTCAATTAGAATTTCTACCTGCGTAATGGCACGTACACAAACGCAAGGATAGCTAGTGCGGTCACAATAAATCCGAAACCTGGAGTCTCTGATCCTGTCTGATCAGCTGTCGTGTTAGCGGACGTGTCATCTTCTTTATCCGCTTGATCAGATGTTCCATTAGGGCTACTCGTTTCTGTAGTCCCCTCGTCAGATCCCACTGCTGTGGAATCTTGTTCACTAGATGTGTTTTCAGTCGTTTGACTCTGATTGAGGGATGTTGCGTTGTCATCTACACCTGTCGTGTTGTTAACAGAGGTTCTATTTTCCTCGGGAGTTGTTACGTTGTTGAGTGAGGTTCCGTTGCCGTCGGTAGACGTTTGATTCTCCTCTATGTCCGTTTTCCCACTGTCAGCACTGTTGTCTCCACTGCCACTGTCCTCACTACTATCGCTGCTGTCACTATCATCGCTGCTGTCACTATCATCGCTGCCGCCACTGGCTGTACCATCGTCATCTTCATCATCAGTTCCGCTCTCAGCTTGGAATTTTTCAACACCGGCAGCAAGCGCTTTGGTTGATTCAATAACGCTGCGAGGTGCGGGCTGATTCAGATAGTTATTATTCAATACCACATAGGAATCAGACGTTCCAGCGCTTGTGCTGGCATATGGCTCCTGATCAAGGATCGGCGGATTAGAATTCGTTGCGATAATCAAATCTGGATTTGCCCGGAGAACGACTTCATCCGAGAGTTGTGGATAGCCTTCACCCTCTGTAGCAGCAACGTTATTCATGCCACCTATTCTCATGATTTCGTTAATAAATGTCTTATCAGCAGCCACGTAGCCTCCGCCAAGCGGGTAAAGTGCGTCTACTCGATCTATGTCGGAAGTCTGATTTTTAACATCAGCCACGGTTTGGTTCATCTCATTGTTGATATCACCAGCCGCTCCGCAGTTTCCAACAAGACGACCCGTTCGTTTTGTTTTCGCTGCGATGTCCTCAACGTCAGTTGCTGCCGGGAAATGATAGACCGTAAGGTTCTGTGCTCGGAGGTCCGCAACCTGACCAGCCGACGCGTTCGGTGCCAGCACGAGATCAGGGTTTGTCGCAACAACTTTCTCAACGCTTACACCGAATTCCGCTGAGACATCTGTTTTGTTGTCTGTCCCATTCAGATACCCTGCGAATTGCGTTACGCCAACAACCCGGTCTTGCGCACCAATTTCCCAGAGCGTCTGAGCAGCTGATGGGTTCGTCGTTGTGATCCTATCTGGACGCTCGTCAAGCGAAATTTTCGTTCCCGTCGCGTCTGTCAAGTTAGCTGGGAACCCACAAGTATCAGTATTATTGGATTCATCCTGATTTTTGTCTTCTGTTTGGAGTTCTTCGACAGCAGTTGCAAGTCTTTTTGTCGACTCGATTACACTGCGAGGAGCGGGCTGGTTGAGGTAGTTCCTGTTCATAACTACGTAATTCTCCTCACTACCGGCTGTGGTACTCGCATATGGCTCCTGTTCAAGAATTGAGGCCTGTGAATCAGTTACCAGTATAAGTTCAGGATCCGTCTCAAGAACTACCTCATCAGAGAGTTGTGGATATCCATCTCCCTCTGAAGCAGCTACATTAGAAGTCCCAGCAATCTTCATGAGCTCGTTGATGAAGGTATTGTTGGCAGCAACATAGCCGCCACCTAGCGGGTAAAGTGTGCTAGGACGGGTGAAATCAGCGGTTTGGTTCTCAACATTAGCCACAGCTTCGTTCATCTCATCGTTAACATCACTGGCCGCTCCGCAATTTCCAACAAGACGACCCGTTCGTTTTGTTTTCGCTGCGATGTCCTCAATGTCAGTTGCTGCCGGGAAATGATAGACTGTAAGGTTCTGTGCTCGGAGGTCCGCAACCTGACCAGCCGACGCGTTCGGTGCCAGCACAAGATCGGGATCTGTTGCGACCACTTTCTCAACGCTCACACCGAATTCCGCCGAGACATCTGTTTTGTTGTCTGTCCCATTCAGATACCCTGCGAATTGCGTTACGCCAACAACCCGGTCTTGCGCACCAATTTCCCAGAGCGTCTGAGCAGCTGATGGGTTCGTCGTTGTGATCCTATCCGGACGCTCGTCAAGCGAGATATTCGTCCCTGTTGCATCTGTCAGGTTAAGAGGAAAATCACAGGTAGCAGTATTTGTTCTGGGTGATGATTCGGCCCCACCGGTATCAGATAGCGATACGCTACTGATTGGCTGTTCAAACTCACCACTGTTGAATTCTGCTCCAGCAGCGGTTCCAGGGGCGCCAATAAATGCTGTTACGACAACTACCGCTAGCAGGATTGCTCGCGATTTCTTCACGTACTTACGCGGGGACTTCCCAAAATAAATGTTGCTATTAAAACCCCACTTGTACTCTTTATACATGTGGCTACGAGGCGGCGCCTGATTGACATTCTTCTCCGGCTAAAGACGGAGGAATCCCGAGCGGTGGGAGTTTCAGGTTCGCAACCAGGGATTCCGGTTTCTTCTTCGGGAACTCGTTCAACCCATCGCGAACCGGTGGCTGACTGGCGGTGCCAAACCGCCGTTACTCCTATCCTCGGTGTCGATGGCTCCCATCTGTTGTTTGTGCCAGCAGGGAGCCAACGCCGCGTCAACAGACTCGGAGTTACCTTTGAGGCTTGCTCAGACCAACCGGTACAGACGAACACTTCTAGCATTCGCGTTCACCGAGTTGGCGTTCCGGATACTGTCTCATTGGTGGCGGCAGGGGCGCCTCCGAAGGTCGTTCGGAATCGCTCTGTTCCGACCTGACCTGACTACAGTACAGTAATTGTTGGCACTTCAAGAGACGGATTGGAAGCTCGGTAGTGCTATCGAACGGCGGTGGTGAGAAGTATTGTCGGATTCATCTTGCGACTAAAGCCGCAGGTATTCTCCTTGCTGGTTATAACGAACAACCTCAGCCGTGAGCGAGTAGGCTGGGGCAGTTCACGAGGATTTGCGGTCAGACATTCCACCATCCGTCGATACTGGCTGGGGACTTTGGCCGGTGGCACCGGTCATCTCCGGCTGTGCGGATCCAACAGTAAATTCCGAGATGAGTGTCTGTAATTCGTCTGCCTGATTAGCTAGGTTACCTGTTTGCTGAGATATCTCTACCATCGATGAAGTCTGTTCCTCCGCGGTGGTCGCAACTGTTTCAGATTTTTGATTCACCTGATCTGCGGCCTTTGCCACCTCTTCTACCATGCTGGCGACTTCTTCGGTCGAGGCTGCTTGGTCATCGGTAGCAGCGCTGATCTCTTGGATGCTGTTGTCAGACTCTTCAACGTTCTGTGCCATCTCTTCTAGCGACTCAAGAGCTTCCTGAATGGTTTCCGTTCCCGAATCCACGCGCTCTCCCATCTCGCGGATGCCCCCGACTGTGGTGTCAGCGGACGACTGAATCTCTTCGATACGGGATTCAACCTCGTCCGTCGCATCAGAGACCTCCTCTGCTAAGTCTTTAATCTCATCAGCCACGACACCGAACCCTTCGCCTGCCTTGCCAGCGCGTGCTGCCTCGATAGAGGCGTTCAACGCCAACATATTGGTCTGCTCAGCAATGTCGTCAATCAGTTCGACAACTTCACTGATCTTGCCCACTTCGGTCGCGAGTGACTCAACTTCCGTAATTGTGGTGGTAGACTTCTCTTCGAGAGACTCCATTTCGGCCATCGCCTCCACCGCCGCCTGTTGGCCATCTTGTCCAAGTTCTGCCGTTGCGCGCGACCGTTCTGCGATCTCGTTAGCTGACGACGCAATCTCCTCAACAGTGCCGGAGAGGCTCTGCATCTCTCCCGTGACTTGCTGGAGACTTTCAGACTGGTTCTCAGCGTCGGTGGTAATGTCCTGAATGGAGTTGTTGACCTCTTTGCTGGCTGTCTGGGCTTCTTCAGCGTTGATAGATGTCTCCTCACTTGAGGTAGACACTTCTTCAGCAAACGTCCGGACTTGGATGATTGTGTCTTCGAGCTCAGCCATCATGGTGTTGAACGCCTCAGCAATCTCTACCATCGAGTCGTTCTGGCTATTCGTATCGACGCGTGCCGTGAGGTCACCGCTGGCAGCCCGCTCCATGGCTTGTTGGTAGTCCTGCGCTTTCGTTTCAAGATGAGCGTTCAGCGCCGCAACCTCTTTCTGCTGCTCTTCGGCCTCGGATTTAAGTTGCTCAGCCTCACGGCGCTTTTGTTCGGCAGCCTCTCGCTGCTGTGCCCTATCATCAGCGAGCGTCTGCATGTCTTGAACGATTGCTAGCGTCGCTGTCCCGCCGATAGCGAATACCGCAACGGTTGAGGTCATCAACGCACCAGTCGTCGGATCAAATACCTCTGGAGCAATTCCTGCTTTTTCAAGCATGAGGCTTGCGGTCCACACAATGCCGAGAGTCGAGGCAAAGCTGAACGCCATCCAGAACGCCGACTCAGCGTCACTGTCACGCTGGTTCTTGTACCCGAGGATTGTTGCGCCGATGAAGCCGAGCGCTCCAATCGCGTCGCCAGCCGGTGCCACAACGCTATCAATAATAAGTGTGACCTCATTCATGTGTATTCACCCCCTCTGTCTTCTGAGCGACCTCACTACGCCGGTCGTAGGCCGCGAATAGAAACACCAAGCCTGCGAGGCCGATTCCCACGACATGCTCGGTGAAGTTCAATAGTACCGGAAAGACCACTGCCTCCAGGTTAGTGGCGAACATTCCAATAACCAACAGCAGGTACCCGACGGTGAACCATTTTGTATCTGAGCGATGCTGACGCAGTACCGGGAACAGCCCCAGTAGTGAGACGGTTAACCCGACTAGCTCTAAGACTGCGAACGGACCAATTCCTGCCATAATTATTCACCCTACTACGGCAATTATAACACCTCCCCCAGAGAACTCATATATGATAATTAGAATTGTAGCGTTTGACATTGCGTCTCAGAGGCAAAGAGGCCCTGTTGAAATCCTTCAGGTGTGGTACATTCTGACCGGCTGTGGTCAGTACAGCTGATTCAGGTAACCAAATCTACTGATTCCGAAACGCATAGACGACCGGTCCCCGAATTGACACCCGTTGCGTATGCCCTCCATCGACAACGAATCTGCCATTCTGGCAACCGATCTCCAGAAGAGCTACGGCTCGGAGGTTGCTCTCGACAGCCTGACGCTCGACATTCCACATGGTACCGTCTACGGCTTTCTCGGCCCGAACGGCGCGGGGAAGACGACGACGATGCGGCTTCTGACTGGTCTTAGCGATCCGGACCGCGGGTCGGTACGCGTCTGTGGCGTCGAGGCAAGCGACCGGCGTGCGATCGCCGGTCGGGTTGGCTATCTCCCCGAGACGCCACCGTTGTACGATGAGTTCAGCGCCCGCGAGCAGCTTGAGTACGTCGCTGACCTTCGCGACATTTCGCGGTCCGATGCCCGCGAGCGTATCGACGAGTACCTCGACCAGTTCGAGTTAGCCGACGACGCGGACAAGCGGATCGACGGGTACTCGAAGGGAATGAAACAAAAGACCGCGTTCATCCAGAGCGTCCTCCATGACCCCGACGTCCTGTATTTAGACGAGCCGACGTCGGGGCTTGACCCCCGGGCGGCGCGCACCATCCGCGAGTCGATCACCGCGTTCGCCGACGCAGGGACCACAGTGTTCCTTTCAACACATATTCTCCCGGTCGTTGAAGCCGTCGCCGACGAGATCGGGGTGTTGTTCGACGGGAGACTCGTCGCCGAAGGGACGCCCACTGAAGTACAAGCTCGTGCGGAGACTGACGAGACCGGATCGCTTGAAGACGCGTTCCTTGCCGTCACGAGCGAACCTGAAACGGGTATGATGTCTCAAAGCGAATGAGTCTCCGACAGGACGTTCGCTACGGACTCCGAATCGGGCGGGCAGAATTTATCCGAAGCCTCCGCAGGTACCTCGGAAACCCGCGTCGGGTCTTTGGACTCCTGATTACAGCGCTCGTCTTTGGCGGCGCGCTCTTGTTTGCGCTGCCAGCGGCGTATGTCCTCGGGCAAACCGCACGTTCCGTGACGGCGATTCCATTCTTTGCGCCTGCTGTGACGCTTGCTACCCTCGGACTCTTCTCAACATCCGTGTTCCGGACCCTCGAACGACTCGGACACATCGACGCCTCGGAGTTCGTTTTGCTGGCGGTTCACCCCCGAGCTGTTGTTATCGGGCTCATCACGGCAGAGATGGGACGGCTCTCTCTGTGGTTCGGGATCCCGGTTGGGGCGGTGGTCATCACGTTCGCGTTCGGATTGGGCGCACCACTGCTCGTCGCTTCGGGCGGGGTGGTCGCGTTGCCGCTCATCTGTTGTGTCGCTGTTTGGGGACACGCTGCGGGAATTGCGGTGTTACGACTCTTGCGGCAGGCCCCTAGGCTTCGCCGTCTCCTGAAGCCGGTCGGTATCTTCGCGATGGTCGGACTCGTTGTCGCGTCGCAGCTCGCTGGGCAATTGCTTGTCGAGTCCGATATCTCAGCGCGACCGCTGTTCTCGACGTTTGCGTTCGACCCCCTCGTCGAATACGTTGGGCTCACCTTTGTTGGAACGCCGGTCTCTCAGCCGATCTCACTTGCGGCGGTGGGGGTGCTTGCGGCGTTGATCGCACTCATACCGATCGGTCTTGCTGTCTCGACCAAACAGGTGTCTACGCTCTGGTTTACTGACCCAGTCGACGAGAACACATCGACACAGGTGCGACGTTCGAGTGGCGGATTCTCTGTCCCACGACCGTTCGCGTGGACCAAAGCCGGTCGTATTGCGTGGGGAATCCTCGTGCGTGCTCGTCGTGATCCGGCGGAGTTGAGTCATCTTCTGATCGTTGTCTTCTTTATCGCACCGTTCGGGACGCTGCTGGTTGAGTTCTCGGCCGACGCCATTGGACCCCTCATAGCTGGGGCCGGTGTCGTCCTCGCGCCATACCTCTCTGGTGCAACCTTTGGATTGAACCCACTCGGTGACGAGCGGCCGCAACTCCCGCTCCTGCTTCTTATTGAGGCCCCAGCTGCGACTCTCGTCCGCGGACGGCTCCTCGCCGGCATTGCGATCGGAGCGCCGGTCGCCCTTGTTGGCTCGCTTGTTTCTATCGGATTCGGAATGACAGTGCCTCAGGCGTCGGTGACTGCCGCTGTCGGTGCGACGATGTGTCTCACTGCGGCGATGTTCGCGGTCGGCATCGGCTCGGCGTATCCAATCTACGAGGAGCGAAAGTTCTGGGGAACAGAAACCGTTGTCCCGTCAACGCTCGTCATGATGGTGTTCCTGTTCGTCGTGGGTGGTGGAACAGTTCTCGGGCTGTTCGTGACGTGGTTCGCGCTCACGGGAAACATCGTGTTGACGCCCGTATTCAACGTGTTTTTCGGCACGTATCTGCTGTTGACGGTCGGCGTTTCATATGGCTCGTACCGCTATGCGCTTCGGCGACACCGACGCTATACACTGGCGTGATCACGCTGCGCTAGGTTGTTTCGGATGACCGCTCGGTCAAGCATACCCTTGCCGTCAAGTTCGACCGTGTGAGACGAAGAAGGTCCCATCGGTAAAGCGCTGTTGAGATCCTACATCTCTAGGATGGCGCGGGGTCACCGGTGACCGATCGGAATGTAGTTTGAGTGAAGGTATCTGCCGTATAATTCTCTCCAGTAAATTCACTCCTCGGTAGGGAACACCTCGTGAAGCGTGTGATGGGAATCCCCGAGGTCGTCGAGGAACGACTCGCCCGCGTCGGCGAGTCGAGCCAGCGATCTCTCGGCGTCTCGAACGGCCACGAGGCGGCCTCGAGTGTACGCGTATTCTGGATCGTCCGAGTCGAGGGTTGCCACTTCTTCCTCCAAGCCGACGAGTGTAGCGTCGAGATGGCGTTGGAGTTCAGCTACGGATTCGGCTCCCGCGAGCGCGGCGATCGGTGTATCTTCGTTCAGTTTATCGCCGAGTTCCTGCTCTGCGTGGCGTCGAACGGCGTCATCCGAGGTTCCGAGGGTGTTCATAAGCCCGAGCCGCAGGGCCTCAATTTCGTCACAGCTCATCGTGGGTCGAAGTCTGCTTGTACATTATAGCGTTTGGTGAACAAGGTCGCTAACGATTCGTTCCCGCTCGACGGCGGAGACAATTCGGTCGGCGTCTTCGTCGTCGCAGTTGCCGTACCATACCCCATCGGGATACTGCGCGACGATCGGGCCGTCGCCGCACTGATCGAAACACGACGAGCGCGTGACGTGTACGTCCATGTCGGCGTCTCGGGCGGCCTGACGAAGGTTTTCCAGAACGGCGGGAGAGCCGTCCGCC
Organism: Halorubrum coriense DSM 10284; assembly: GCF_000337035.1. Lineage (GTDB taxonomy): Archaea > Halobacteriota > Halobacteria > Halobacteriales > Haloferacaceae > Halorubrum > Halorubrum coriense. The sequence continues at coordinate 158,616 of NZ_AOJL01000062.1, read as the reverse complement.
GCGCAGGTCTGATTCGTACAGACGGCGAGGTGTGTCTCGGGAGCATCGTGGGCGTGCGGTTCGTCGGCGACATCGTCGCGGTCTTCGTGTGCCTGCTGGTGGGTCAGTGCACGGAGCATCGCGCGTGCCCCGCCCTCGTCTTCTTCGTACCCGTCGAGTTCGACTTTGTACTTACACGTGTCACACGACATGTCGACCGAGTCGGTCCGCGCCTCCTGCCACCGGTCTGAGAGAACGTCCAGCAGTCGGGTGTCCGTTCCGAGCGGGTCGCCGGCCGCGGCGTCGACGTAGGGGTACCCCGCGTCGAACTCTGCGGCCCCGTCGCGGATTCGACCAGTCAAGACGCCGTCACCGAGCATGTACGGCAACACGACGATCGCGTCCGGTCGCGTCTTCGCGACGTCGTGGAGCACCTTGTCGAGGAGCGGTTCGGTGACACCGATGAACCCGGCTTCCACCCGATTGAACGAGCGGCCCTCGTACAGGAGCCTGGCGAGTTTGTGTACGTCGGCGTTTGAGTCCGGGTCCGACGAGCCGCGGGCACAAACCACGACGGCGACATCATCTTCATCGCGGCCGACGCCTAGCTCCGCCTCCACATCCCGCGCTCGGTCGTCGAGGAGATCGAGTATCGCCGGATGGATACCGAGGTGCGCGCCCGCGTGAAAGGTAACGCCCGGGTGTTCACTCCGCGCTCGCTCAACAGCGAGTGGGAGGTCGTTTTTGACGTGACTGGCCGCGAAAAGCGACAACGGCACCATCGTTATCCGTGACGAACTGTGCGCGAGTGTGCCGATGGCTTCGGGGATTGACGGTTCCGCGAGTTCGAGGAAGGCGGCGTCGGTCGAAACGCCGAGACGGTCCTCAAGACCAGCCGCGAGCTCGCGTACCGCCTCGTTCGACTTGTCGCGACGAGAGCCGTGGCCGACGAGCAGCGCGGTCTCTTCGTCACCGATTCCGACGGCATCTGCCGCCCGGCTCATGAGTCTCCTCCGTCTGTGTCGGTCGGTTCGATGAGGCTTCCGACATCGAGACCCGCGGCCCGCTCGACGCTTCGGAGCGTCTTTCGGCGACGGTTCGTCGCGAACAGCCCGCTATCGCCGGCCCCCTCGTAGACCCACTCGGCGAAGGCGGTCGTGTCGGTGTCCGCGACACCGAACCAGTGGCCACCCGACGACGACGGTTGCGGTTCCTCGGCGTCAAATCCCGTCGCGTCGAGCGTCGTTCGGATCCGCTCTAGCAGTCGAGCGTCATCGTGGACGAACGAGATGCCGACCGCGGCGCTCGACTCGCGGAAGCAGACGACGCCGCACGCCTCCAACAGCCCGCGAAGCAGCTCTCGACGGTGGTCACGGAGGGCGTCGAACCGATACCCGCCGCGGTCCGATCCCACCGGCAATCCGAGCGCCGCGGCGGCGTTCGCAGCCAGCGTCGGATCGATGATCTGAACTGTGTACTCGTCGGCCTGGCGGGTGACTGCCGTGTCGTGTGCGAAGTCGCGTTCGGCGATTCGATGATCGACCGTCCCGCCGCCAGCGATCGCGGACAGCCGGCGTGCGGCGTCTTCGTCCGCGACTTCGATCTCAATCCCTTTCTCGGTCACTTGGCCGCCGCCCGCGACGTGGCCCCAGAAGTACGCTATCTCCGGGTGTCGAGCGAGCATATCGTCCGGCGTCGTCTCGGCGGCGCTCATGTCTTCCCCTCGTGTTCCTCGACGGTAATCGCGTCCAGCGGACAGGCCGCCGCGGCCGCCTGCGCCTCGTCGATACGCTCGTCACGAAACGTTGCGGCAACCTCGTCGGCGGTGCGTTCGATCGGGGCCACAGCGTCTGCGGGGTCGAAGCCGACGAGCCCGCCGTCTGCCTCGACGAATCGGTCGTCACGGACGAGGCAGGCGAAAACGCCGTCGCAGGCGCTTAGATCGACGGAAACGCGGTACGTCGCCTCGGTGTCGACACGCTTGGCTTCCCCTTGCTTGGCGTCCACCCGCTCAGTAGTCATACTTGCTCTCGTAGCCGCGCGGGGTGATCATCTGGCCGTCCCAGACGTACGTCTCCTCGTTGCCGACGAGCAGGGTGGTCGTCATGTCGATAAGGTCGGTCTCGCCGAGGGACTTCAGTTCGCCGAGTTCGACGATTTCGACGGCCTCGTCGTCGCGCCCGGCACCATGGACGACGCCCACCGGCGTGTCGGCCGGCCGGTGTTCCAAGAGGATCTCGCAGGCTGTCTCGAAGTTCTCGCGTCGCTTCCGACTCCACGGGTTGTATATCGCGATCGTGAATCCCTCGGCCGCGACCGCGTGGAGTCGCGACTCGATGTCCGCCATCGGCGTGAGGTGGTCCGACAGCGAGATCGACACCGAGTCGTTGACGAGCGGCGCGCCGACGCGAGCGGCACACGACTGCGCGGCCGGGACGCCGGGGACGACCTCGAAGTCGAGCGCCGAGGCCGTCGCGCCCTTCGACTCGATGATCTCAAGGGCGAGCCCACCGAGCGCGTACACGTTCGGGTCACCGGAGCCGACGATGGCGACGTCGTTACCCGCGAGCGCCCGGTCGACCGCTTCTTCGGTCCGGGAGACCTCGCCGCACATCGGCGTGTCGTACAGCTCGTCGGCGGCCTCGGTGACGTCGTCCGGAATCAGGTCGATGTACGTCGTGTACCCGACGATGTGTTCCGCCTCCAGCAGCGTCGCCCGGGCGCGTTGAGTCATCCCCTCCGGTTGCCCGGGACCGAGTCCGACGGCGAACAGCCGCCCCGGGTCCGCGTCGAAGTCGTCAGCAGTCGATCCGACCTTCTCGTCCGTCGCCGCCGATTTCGATGTACCGCACGAGGAGGAGCCGCTGGAGTCGCTCGCGCCGCACGACGGCGACGACGCATTCTTGTTCTCCGTCGCTGCTCCGCCATCGGTGGCCGCGTCGTTCGCTGCGCAGCCCCCATCGCTCGCCGCGTTGTCGTCAATTGCTGTCTCGGGATCGTTGCCGCCACAATTAGAGCTCGATTCGTCCGTCGATCCGCAGGTTGTGTCACTCATTATCAGAAGTCATCGACATCTCGCCCGCCACGTGGGGTGACGAGGAACCGGTCGTAGTCGTTCTCCCAGACTTCCGTCTCGTGGGTGCCGACGATCAGGGACGTACCCATGCCGCCGACCTCGTCGCCGTGGTCGGTCGCCTCGCCCAGCGTCGTCAGCGTGTACGTCTCGTCGTCGAGGTTGCGGCCGGCCTCACCCCGACCGGCGTCGTTGACGATCGCGACCGAGGCGTCGTCGGTGCGATGTTCCCGGAGCACCTCGATCGCGCGCTCGTAGTCGCGCCAGCAGTTGTAGAGGACGATTGTGAACCCCGACACTGCGGCGGCACGGAGCTTCTCCGCGATCTCCTCCCATCCGCGCCACTTGTCTGATAATGAGATCGTACAGAAGTCGTTCGAGAGCGGCGCGCCGACCATCGCGGCCCCGCCGAGCGCGGCCGTCACGCCGGGCACGATCTCGATCGGGACGTCGTCGGCGTCGTCCTCGTCGGCCATCAGGTAGACGAGGTCGGACTTCCCGTACACGTTGGGATCGCCGCCAGAGACGTGTGCCACGTCCTGTCCGGCGCGGACGCGCTCGAACGCCTCACGGGCGAGTTCGATCTGCTGCCCCATCGAGGACCGTACGATCTCGACGGTCTCGCCGTCGGGATGGGTGCCGATGTTTCCGGCCGTCCAGCCAGCGTTGTCGGTCGAGTCGGCCGTGTTGACCGCGGCACCGCCGTCTGTGGCGGCGGCGTCCTCTATCTGCGATTCGGGGGGAATAGTCCCGTCCCGACGGAGGAACTCTTGGTAGAGGTTCGACGCGATCACGCAGTCGGCGTGGCGTATCACGTCGCGGGCACGCTGCGTCATCGCGTGCGGGAGTCCCGGACCGATACCGACGACGTACAGCGTTCCCATGTCGTTCGGCGCGTCGTCCGCACCGCCGGGCACCGAGCCGTTCCCGGTCATTGCCCCACCGCCACGGTCACTTCGTTTTCGTATCTGGTCTTCTCTGTGACGAGTTCGTGGTCGGCGCCGCCGGCGATAGCGCTCGCCTCAGCAACACCTGGCCAGCCGATGAGTTCTTTCGCCTTCGAGGGCGTCGGTCCCTCAAACTCAAGCAGGGTCTCCTTGTCGAACGCGACGACGCCAACGTCACGCGTCGCCGCCGCGGAGAGAAGCCCCTCTTCATCGGCTTTTCGCGTCGCGGTGGCGACGAACTCGACGTCAGCCCAGTCGCGGTCGAGCTCGTCGAGGGCGCGGTCCCACGCGCCAAGGAACCGGTCTTCGTCCGCACCCGAGACGGAGCCTGTGCCGAGCACAATCCCGTCGTTGAGGTTTCGTTTGAGGACCGTCACGTCGTCGTCGACTACCACCGCCCGCGGCCCGTCGAGCCGTTCGACCGGGCCGAGTTCGTCGTCAAGGACGGCCAAGTTCGTCGCGACCGTGGAATCGCCGTTAACGACGTGTGAGGACAGTGCCTTCGCCTGCTTCTCGACGCCCTGTTTGTCCGCCGCCTCCGAAGCGGTGGTCATCGCCGGCACGGCGCCGAGCGTCGCGAGGTCATCCGCCACTTGATTAGCGCCGTGGTGACCGCCGGTGATCGGGATCGCCCACGTGAGCTCCTCGTCGACCACGACGATCGCGGGGTCGTCCCACTTGTCGTCGAGCAGCGGCGCGGTCTTCCGCATGGCGATTCCAGAGGCCATCAGTCCGACGAAGCAGTCGTACTCGCCCCAATGCTCGGCGAACACATCGCCGTGGTACTCGATCACGTCGATTGACTCGTAGCGGTCGCCGATCCCCTCGACGATCTCTGTGGCGGTGTCGAGCTTTCGCTCGAAGCTGATGACTGCTATCTCCTCCGCCACTTCGCCGTCCGAGTCCGCAGTCGAACAGTGCCCCCCGCCGGAGTCGTCGGTCGTGTCGGTGCTACTCGCGTTCGTCCCGTCATCGCTGTCGGTGCTCATCAGTCGTCAGCCTCCGTTTCGGTCGTCTCCGCGGCGTCCGCTGCGTCGTCCGGTTCGCCGCTTGCCGCGTCCGTTGCTCCGCTGTTCGCCCAGTCGCCGTAGAGGAACGACCGCTCGTACCCCGCACCCGTCGCGGCCTCGCCGATGAGGACCATCGCGGACGCACGGTAGCCGGCCGACTCTACCTTCTCGCCGATGTCGGCGATCGATCCGGTGATCACGTCCTCGTCGTCCCACGAGGCGTGATAGACGACCGCGACCGGCGTCTCCGGGTCGACACCGTCACGGTCAAGCAGGCGGTCCATTGTGTCGCTCACCGCGTGGGTGCCGAGGTAGATACAGGTCGTCACGTCCCCCATCTCGACAAATTCGGCGACGTGGTCGTCCTCGGCATCAAGCGTTTTTCCGCGCGGACGCGTGAACGCAACGTGGTTCGCCACGCCGTTCAGCGTGAGTTGGGTGCGCAGCGTCGCCGCCGCCGCGAATGACGACGTGACACCGGGGACGATGTACGCCGGGACGCCCTCGCGTTCGAGCGCATCGATCTGCTCGAGTGCGGCGCCGTACACCGCGGGGTCACCGCTGTGGAGTCTGACAACGGTGCGTCCGCTCTTGTGGGCGTCTCGCATCAGCGGGATCAGCTCTTCAAGATCCTTCCCTACGGAGTTCACCAGTTCCGCGTCCGCGCAGTGTTCCTCTAAGAGCGCGCTAGAGACCAGCGACCCGGCGTGGACGACGAGGTCGGCGTCGTCGACCAGTTCCTTGCCACGCACGGTGAGGAGACCGGGATCGCCTGGCCCGGCACCGATAAACGGAATTCCCTCTTGACCTTCGCCCGCGGTGTACTCGTGGACTCGCGGGTCGAGGTCGTCTGCTGTCCGGTCGCCGACGGCGTTGATGACCGCCTGCGAATCAACCGGTTCGTCAGTCATCGCTCACCTCCGGGTCAGCGGTCGCGGAGACGCGGCTGTTCGCGTCCGCGTCGGCCGCGAATTCGTCGGTCGCCCGCGACGTCTCGAGGCCGCGTCGCTCGGCGTACGCGAGCGTGTAGTAGTCGCGGTCCGCGACCCTTTCTGCGTCTGCGGTGACGACCGTCTCGCCCGCTTCCATGAACAGCCGCCGCCCGAACCGCACGTCGTATCCCGCCTGGTCGAGTTTGCGGGCCGTCTCGGGGGCGTCAGTCACTTTGAATAGGACCATCCTGTCGGGCCCGGTGGGCGCGCGCCCGCCGGCGGCCTCGCGGAGCGCGAGTCCGGCGCCGGCTTCCACCTCGACGTCGAGCGCCGTCGCGAACGCCGTCATCGCGCTGATCCCAGGTACGATCTCCACGCCGATGTCGGGATGGAACGCATCGAGCGTCCGTCTGAGGTGTCCGAACGTGGAGTACACGTTCGGGTCGCCGAGCGTAACGAACGCGACGTCGCCGTCGCGCGCTTCGGGGGCGATCTCGGCCGCAGCCTCCTTCCACGCCTCGCGCAGCCGGTCCTCGTCGCTCGTCATCGGGAAATCGAGGTCCCCGATCCGGCTCTCTGGAACGTGTTCGGTTGCGACCGCACGCGAGAGTCGACCCGGAGAGTACACCACGTCGACGCCGTCGAGGATCTCCCGGCCGCGAACGGAGATCAGGTCGGAAGCGCCGGGACCGAGTCCAACGCCGTACAGGGTCATGCGGTGCCACCCAGATCGTTGTTAGAGCCCGGCTCGCCGACGAGCATGTACACCGGGTTGTCGGCGTCGAAGCTCGTCGCGCCCGCGAGGTCGTAACCGGTCGCCATCTGGAGGCAGAGCACTTCGTCGAGGAGGTCGCGGTCGCGGAACGCCCGAGCCGCCTCTCCCGCGACCTCGAGACGGGAGACGTTCATAACGATCCGATCGTAGCCGGCGGCGACAGCGGCGTCGAGAACGCACTCGTAGTTTCGCGATCCGCCGAGGAAAACCACGTCACCGTCCTCCGGAAGCTGTTCCGGCGCCTCGGCGTTGATGAGCTGTACGTCGGCGTCGTACTCGTTCGCGGCGAGGTTCGCTCGAGTGGCTTCGAGCCGTTCCCCTCTCCGTTCGAGTGCTGTCACCCGCCCCGCGCGTCGAGCGGCCTCGATCGTTACCGCGCCGGTACAAGAGCCGACCTCAACGAAGTGGTCGTCGGGACCGAGCGCGAGCTTTCGCGCCAACACCGCACGGACCTCGGGCTTGGTCGGCCCCGCTTTCGCATCGTTCGGTAGCTTTGTCGCCTGCATTCACTACGCACAAGTGAATCGCACCACAAAACAATTTTGGTTGTAATAAGTAAATTCCAATTTACAAAGTGCGTCTGAGAACCGCTTTCAGCACAAGTACACCGTAAAATAGACAACAAGACTTTATCTATGGCATCTGAAAGTCCTGTGATGGATGACTCAACGAGTGGAGGATCGCCGGACGTCCTCGAGAACAAGCGAAGCGCCACGCGCTATCAAGTGCTCGTGGAAATCGCTTCCCGCCAGCCGGCCGTGAGTCAAAGCGAAATTGCGGAGACGATCGGCGTGACCTCGCAGGCTGTTAGTGATTACGTTCGCGATCTAGTTGAGTCCGGCTACGTTGAGAAGGGTGGTCGCGGCCGGTACGAAGTGACGAAGGAGGGGGTCGATTGGCTCATTTCTCGGACTGATGATTTGGAGGCGTATCTTGACCACGTGAACTCCGACGTGCTTGGGAGCGTTGAGGTTGACGCTGCTATCGCGCTCAACAACGTAGCAGAAGGAACGGAGGTCGGACTGGTGATGCGAGACGGCGTGCTCCACGCCAACCCTGCCGGTGGGACCGCGACCGCGGTTACCGTCACGAGCGCCAAAGAAGGCGAGGCCGTTGGTGTCGCCGACTTCGAGGGCGTCGTGGACTACGACACAGGCAACGTGTCGGTATTGCCCGTCCCGACTGTCACCGATGACGACCGCTTGAGTCCAGACATGGTCTCGACACACGTTCCGGACGAGGGACTCGTTGCGGTCGCCGGGACGGAGGCTTATTCGCTCGTTTCTCAGAGCGACGTCGACCCGGACATTAGATTCGGGACCGCAGAGGGCGTCGCCGAGGCAGGGATGCTCGGCCTCGACGTTCTCTTGGTCGCGGTGACCGACGAGATCCCGCGACACACCTCCAAGCTCCGGGATAGGAACGTGCCTCACCGGGTGCTCGATTCGGACGCGTTCTAGCTTCTCTGCGGGTTTTTCAGCCGGTCGTCGTCGGTTCCGTCGCGGTAGTATCGTCTTCGGCGGCGCCGAACAACTTGGTCATGAGTGTCGGCACGTCGTCCACCGTTACCTCCGCGAACCACTCGTCGTGCGGTTGGACGACGACGGCGACACCGTCTTCGCTACACATCCCGAGGCAGGATGTCTCCGCGACGGCGACTTCCGACCAGTAGCGGTCGCGTTCGCGAAGCCAGTCGCGGACGCAGTCAGCGATATCGCCGCCGTCGACGGCGGCACAGGCGGCGTACTCCGTTCGTTCATTGGTACAGACGAACACGGTCGCGCTCACCCCGCGCTCGTGCATCTGTTCCGTCCGTCGTTCCATCAGTCGGTTCCCCTCGCGGTCGCTGTCGGCGAATTTGTGCCACGCCGATCGACCCGTCGGTCGAAACGGCGAAAGACGACGGCGATCAGCCCCCAGAGGCCGGCCTGCGAGAAGCCGACGAGCCATCGGAACGCGGCCGATAGCCCGGCGGAAGCGCCGCCGGTCAGTGTCGGCGGAGCGATGATCGAGAGAAGTCCGAGCGCTACCAGCGGAAGCAACGCGACGAACACACCGACGCCACGACCGCGAGTGCGACTCATGCGGGTGTACCCGAAGATGCTCGTCGCCGCGACGATACCACCGACAACGACTAGGCCGAGGTAGAGCGGAACGCGAAGCGTCGACCCGTACAGCGGTTCCATGCCTGGCGTAGCCGGCGGAAGAACGGTCCACGGGGAGACGGAGACCGCCAGGAATCCGGCCCCTGCGAGGACGTACGGTCTTAGTGTTCCGCTAGGAAGCCCCGGCTCGAACAAGTGATACGCGACTCCGAACGCGGCCCCCAACAGGATTCCCCACAGGACGCCGCCGCCGGCGCTGACGACCGCCGTCGTGGTTTCGCCCACGGTGTGGGCTGCGTCGTGTCCGTGATCGCCGCCGTGAGACGCGAGGTGCTCTAGATGGCGGACAACCGGGGAGACGACCAGCCACGTGAACAGCCCGTACGCCAGCCCGGCGATAGCTCCGGCTGCAACGCCGGAGCGGAGCCGATCGATCATCAGTGGCAGATGATCCCGGCCCCGTGTCTGAAGTCGTGTAACGCGTCGTGGGCGAGTGGTTCCTGTAAGAACAAGAGCGTGAACCCCAGCGCCGCGACGAGCGCCAGAGCGGTAAGTGCAGTTATCGGATCGATCTGTGCCCCTGCCGTAGCGAACCGGTCGGCAACGGTGTCGGTATTCGTCGACATAAATCCAATTTGGAGAAAGTAAAGTTAGATTGTAAAACTTACGCTCCTCGGAAATGCTAGTGGTCCCCGATCACCGACTCCGGTGAGAGCGCGGTGAGCGGGGTCCGCCTCCCGTCTGTCGTCTCGCACACGATGTCGAGGACGCCGGCCCTCGACTCACCCGCGTCGACGACGAGAACCGACGCATCCGTTTCCGCGACCCGTTCGGCCGCCTGCCGGGTCGCAGTCGTCGGACTGCCCCTCGCGACGTTCGCGCGACCGTCAGAGACGAGTACGACTGTCGCTGCGGCCGGTTCTTTCTGCTCGATAAGCGTCGCGGCTTTGTTCAGACCGTCCGGGAGCGGCGTCCGATCCGCCGTCGGGAGCTCCTTCAACTGACGCGCGGCCAGCGAGACGCTCGTCGTCGGCGGGAGGAGCACCTCGGCCCCGTCGCCGCCGAACGAGACCAGCGCCACCTCGTCTCGCTCGGTGTACGCGTCGCGTAACAGTTCCAACGCTACGCCCTTCGCGGCGCGCATCGCGGGCGCCATCGACGCGCTGGCGTCCGCGACGAACACCGTGAGCGTATCGGCGTCTTCCGCTCGAACCGCCTGTCGGAGGTCGGTACTGGCCGGTCGTGATCGGCCGTTCCGCGCCGCCGCCCGGACGGTTGCTACCGGATCCATGGACTCTGTCCCCGCTGCGCGTTCCGTTCGCACTGTCGGCCCGCGACCTTCAGGAGACGGCGCCGCCGCGTGTCGCCCGTCGCCCTCACCCGTCGCGTCACTGCGACTCCCGGGCGACGGGACTTCTGGAGCCGTTGCGTCGGCGATTCCCGCGCGAGCGCCTCCGGGGGGGATCGGTGCGAAGTCGTCGTCGCCGTCTGAGTCGGGCGCCTCCTCGTCCGCTCTGTCGCCGTGGTCTACGGCCCCCGCGTCACTCGGCGATCGATCGGCGTCGTCGGCGTCCCCTGAGCCGGAGCCAGCGGGAGCGTCGGACCGATCGCGGTCGGAGCCCTCGGTGTCCGCCGCTCGATCCGAGCCGCTCCCGTCTGAGTCGCTCCTGTCGGGATCATTCTCGTCCGGACCGCTCCCGTCCGTGTCGGCCTCATCCGGGTCATTCTTGTTCGGGTCGGCCTCGTCCGGATCGGGGTCCTTGGTATTACTCTCCCCGACGTCTTCCACCTGGTCGGTGTCACCCTCTGGACCGCGGTCGCCCTCGGCAGGGTCGTCACCGAAGTGATCGTCAACCACCTCCTCCGGGTCAGCCGCCTCGTCGAAGGGGCGGCTCTGTAACCGATGGCTCAGCGCGTACTCGGCGGCGTCCGCCACGTCAGACTCGATCACCTTTGGCCGCCCGTCGAGTGCCGCGAACGCCCGGGCCCCGCGAGCGGCGGCGAAATCGGCCCGGTGGCCGTCGACGCCGGCGTCGCGGCAGAGTTCGGCGATGTCGCGTTTGAACTCTTCGGGAATCACGGGTCGGCGGTCACGCGCTTCGTGTACTCGCTCCCGGAGGGCCGTCGTCTCCGCCGCGAACTCCGCGCGTAGGTCCCGACCACTGTCGTCCTCGGTAACGACCCTGTCCAGAATTTCGACGCGATCGTCGATCTCGTCGCTCCCCGTGACGTCGACGCAGAGGTCGAAGCGGTCGCGCAGCTGGGGTCGAAGCTCCCCTTCTTCCGGGTTCATCGTCCCGATCAGCGTGAAGTCGGCCGGGTGTGTGACGCTGACGCCATCGCGCTCCACCCGGTTCGTCCCCATCGCGGCGGCGTCCAGCAGCACGTCGATCAGATGGTCCGGAAGCAGGTTGACCTCGTCGACGTAGAGGACGCCGCGGTTGGCGCGGGCGAGCAGTCCCGGGTCGAACTCGGCGTCGCCGTTGAGCGCGTCGGAGACGGAGAGCGTCCCTACCACTCGGTCGCGGGTCGCCCCGAGCGGGAGCGTCACGAGCGGGGCCGGTCTCGTTTCCACTGGCGGATCCTCGCGATCGCAGCATGACGCACACTGGTCGCTCGCAGAATAGTCGGCGGTAGTCCCGGTTGCGTCCGTTGGCGGACAGCCGTACGGGCAATCGGCGACGACCGTCTGTTCGGGCAACAGGTCCGTCAGCGCCCTGACAGACGTCGATTTGGCAGTCCCCTTTTCTCCCCTGAGGAGGGCGCCGCTGAGACTCGGTTCGACCGCTAACGCGAGAAGCACTCGCTTGAGATCCGCTTGGCCGACGACCGCCGGCAGGGGGGTGGAAACTTTTTTGTTTGTCCCCAAATCAACCATAATTGTGTTATTACAGAGGAGGTTTAATATCTTGTGACAAAAATCGGCCTCTACACCGCGACGGAGAACGAGCTGGGAGCAGTCCAGACGGCCGCAGGGCAACTCTCGGGTATCGATCTCGTCGTTCGGTCTGAAAGCGACCTCGACGAGCAGCGCGACGTGGCGTCTTTCGTGGACGAGCTCAGAGACGCGGCGGCGGTCGTCCTCTGGCTCCACGGCGGACAAGACAGCATGCCGGCGTACGAGTTCGCGGTCGATGAGCTCCGCGACGCTGACGTACCGCTCGTCGTCAAAGCGACGGGCGACGCCTTCGCGCTGGAGGACACCACCGTTGCACCGACCGATCGGGCGACTGTCTCCGAGTACCTCGACTACGGGGGGACGGTCAACATCTCGAACGGGATGCGATTCCTCGCTCGGGAGTACGGTGACGGCGAAGTCGCGGGTGAGATCGACGATCCGATCGAACTCCCGACGGAGGGCGTCTACCACCCCGATTACCCCGGCGAAGACTACGAGGAGCTGATCGCGACATTCGACACGGACGCACCGACGGTCGGCGTCTGGTTCTACGAGTCGCACTGGACGCACGAGAACGTCCGGTACGTCGACGCGCAGGTCCGCCGACTGGAAGCCCTCGGGGCGAACGTGCTGCCCGTGTTCTGTAATCCGGTCAGCGACGAGGCGAATCAAGAGGACGCGAAGTGGACGGCCACGAACTACTTCACCGACGGTCGAGACGAGCCGGTCGTCGATGCCGTCCTCTCGTCGTTCATGTTCTCGCTGTCGATGAGCGAGCGCGGGCGCGACGCGGCCGACGAGGGCGCCGACGCAGAGGGCGTGTTCCTCGACGAACTCGGCGTCCCGGTGATCCAGACCGTGACGACGATGCGTTCGCGCTCCCGGTACGAGTCGAGCGACACCGGCGTGATGGGCTTCGAGCTCGCGCTCTCTGTCGCGCTCCCCGAGTTCGACGGGAACGTCATCACCCACCCGATCTCGGGGAAAGAGCGCACAGACGACAGCGCGGGCATCGGCTCCGCGCCCAAGCAGCACTTCCCGATCGAGGACCGCGTCGACCACGCCGCACGGCTCGCGGTCAACTGGGCGAGGCTCAGACACACGCCGAACGACGAGAAGAAAATCGCGGTCGTACTACACAACTACCCACCGAGCGATGACGGGATCGGGACCGCATTCGGTCTCGACTCACCCGAATCGACCGTCAACCTGCTGGATGAACTCGACGGTCGCGGGTACGACCTCGGGTCGAAACCCGGAGTCGACGGGGCCGCGAGCGCCGGGACGACAGCCGGCCCGATCGCCGACGGCGAGGAACTAATCGACGTCCTCACCGGCCAGCTCACGCTCGACGACCGGTGGGTCGCGCCGGGCGACGTGCGCGACCGCAGCGTCGACACGGTGTCGCCGACGCGGTACGCCGAGTGGTTCAACGCGGCAAGCGACCGGTTCCGTGACGGCGTCCTCGACGAGTGGGGCGACCCACCCGACCGACCGTTCGCGATCCCGGGCGTCGAGTTCGGGAACGTCCTCGTCACCGTCCAACCGCCGCGCGGGTTCGGCATGGACCCGGAGAAGGTGTACCACGACTCCGATCTGTGGCCGCCACACGACTACGTCGCCTTCTACGGGTGGCTCCGGAACGAGTTCGACGCCGACGCCGTCGTCCACCTCGGCACCCACGGCTCGTTGGAGTGGTTGCCGGGCAAGACGGTCGGGCTCGGCTCTGGTTCGGCCCCGGACGGGCTGATCGACGACCTCCCGAACGTCTACCCGTACATCGTGAACAACCCCGGCGAGGGGACCCAGGCGAAGCGCCGCTCGTACGCCGCCGTCGTGGACTACCTGACCCCGGTGATGCGTCGCGCCGGCAGCTACGACGAGCTGACCGAGCTGGAGGATCTCGCCCGGCGGTACCGCGAGGCCGGCGGCACCGAGGTCCGCACCGACGAGGGAGCCGGACTCGAAGCTCTCATCCGCGAGACGGTCGACGACCTCGATCTCGCCGTTGAGCTCGGGATCGCGGGCGACGTCGACGAACAAGCAGACGTTCGCGGGCCGGACGCGGCCGGAACGACGCTCGCAGAGGGGGACATCGAAGGCGACGAGGTGCCCGTCAAGGAGCTCGTTGAGCGGATCCACGCGTACCTGACCGACGTGAAGAACACCCAGATTCGGTTGGGCCTCCACACGATGGGCGAGCCGCCCGTCGACGACCGCCTGGTGGAGTACCTCGTCGCGCTCACCCGCCTGGAGAACCCCGGCGGGCCGAGCCTCCGGAAGTCGGTCGCCGGCGTGCTCGGCGTCGATTATGAGCGAATGCTCGACGCCCCCGGCGAGTACGACGAGACGCTGGGCATGACATACGGGGAGGCCGCCGACGAGGTGTACGAAACGAGCAAAGAGCTTGTCCGGACGCTGGCCGCCCACGGCTTCGACGTGCCCGAGTCGGAATCAGACGCCGACGCGGACGACGAGACGACGATCAACCTGCTGATCGTCGGTATCGACCCGCTGGGCGACGCTCGCGTTCGGGGGGGCGCCCACGACGAGCTCCGGGACGCGCTTCAGTTCATCGCTGAGGAAGCGGCGCCTCGCGTTCGTGGTGCCGAAGCGGAGATCCCGCGCACGGCCGACGCGCTGGCCGGCGAGTACGTCTCGCCGGGCGGCTCCGGCGCACCCACTCGCGGGGGCGTCGACCTGCTTCCGACCGGGCGGAACTTCTACACCCTCGACCCGCGGAAGGTACCTGCCAAGGCCGCGTGGGATGTCGGCCGCGAGATCGCTGCCGACACGCTCGCCCGCCATCATGACGAGGAGGGCGAATATCCTGAAGAGATTGGCGTCGTCGCGTGGGGGACGCCGACCGTTCGGACTCGCGGTGAGACAATCGCGCAGGTGCTCGCCACGATGGGCGTCGAACCCGTCTGGACCGACGCGGGGCGGATAGACGACGTAGATCCGATCCCGCTCGACGAGCTGGACCGCCCCCGAATCGACGCCACGACCCGCGTCTCCGGCCTCTTCAGGGACGCGTTTCCGCAGGCGGCGAGTGTCATTCACGACGCGGTCGACGCGGTGGTCGATCTCGACGAGCCGCACGAGATGAACTACGTGAAGAAACATGTCGAGGAGGAGGCCGAGGCGCTGGACGCCGACGGCCACGACGATCCTGAGGCGGCCGCGAGACACCGCGTGTTCACGACGCGTCCCGGCGGCTACGGCGCGGGAACCAACAAGGCCGTCGACGAGGGGAACTGGGACGACGCCGCAGACCTAGCGGAGGTGTACGTACAGTGGGGCGGCTACGCCCTCGGCTCCCGCGGCACCGCCTCCGCGGCGCACGACGCGTTCGAGCGGCGTCTGGGGAGCGTCGAGGCGACGGTGAAGATCGAGGACACGATGGAACAGGATGAGTTCGACTCTTCCGACTGGTACGCGTTCCACGGAGGGTTCATCACCGCCGTCACCGAGGTGGCCGGCGAGGAACCGGCGTCGTACGTGGGCGATTCCTCTGACCCGGACAACGTCGATGTCTACACGAACGAGGAGAAGGTCCGGAAGGCCATGCGCGCGCGAGTTCTCAATCCCGACTGGCTCGACTCGATGGAGGAACACGGCTACAAGGGCGCGGGCGACCTCTCGAAGACGGTCGACGTGGCGCTCGGATGGGACGCGACGACCGGCGTCGTCTCTGACCGACTCTGGAGTGACGTGGCAGAGAAGTACGCCCTCGACAACGATCGCGCCGACTGGATGCGTGATGTCAACCCGTGGGCGCTGGAGTCGATCACGGATACCCTGCTGGAGGCGATCGACCGCGGGCTCTGGGACGCCGACGAGGACACCGTCAGGGAGCTGCAAGACCGTAACCTCACCGTCGACGGCGACATCGAGGAGCGCGCGTCGCGGGACCCGATGGAGGTGACCGGTGATGACGACTGAGGAGGGAGAGACTGACGCGTACGCCGACCTCGGTGCGACGACTGAGGACGCGATGGCCATCGCCGAGACGAGCATGGACCGCGTCCACGAGATCGTGCCGCAGGAGACGCCGGCCGACCGGCTGTGCGCGAAGGCGGTTCACGCCACCGGCGATCCCGAATTCGCGCACCTGATGCGGTTCGCGAACGCCCCGGTCGCGGCCGGAGCCGAAGCCGTGCTTGACGAGCGACCGATCGTGACCGACATCACGATGGTTAAGTCCGGAGTGACGGGACGCGGTCACAACTGTGAGGTTAGAAAGGCGATCGGCAACGGCGCGGACCTCGCCGCAGAGACCGGCATGACCCGCACCGCGGCGAGCGTACTTGAACTCGACGAGCGCGGTGTCTACGACGACGCGATAGCCGTCGTCGGTAACGCGCCGACAGCCGCGCTTGCGCTCGCCGACTGTATCGAACAGGGAACACGGCCGGCGGTCGTCGTCGCGACGCCGGTCGGGTTCGTGAAGGCCACGGAGAGCCGGAAGCGGATCCGGGAGGTCGCCGCGGCGCACGGCGTGCCCGCGGTCACGAACGTCGGTCGACGCGGCGGCTCCGGGCTGGCCGCCGGCCTCACGAACGAGTTGGTCCACGCCGCGAGCGACGTCCGGAACAACGAGACGTCGCTTGCGACCCTCCGAGGTGAGCGCCCGTGACGGACAGCTACGACCTCGATTCGGGTCCGGACCCAGCGGCGTACGCCGCGGCGCGGCCGGAGCCCGACCGCACGACCGGCTCGGCGGCGAGCGTCCACGCGGTCGGAATCGGGCCGGGCAACCCCGAGTATCTCGTGCCGCGAGCAGAGCGCGCGATTCGAGAGGCCGACGTGGTCGTAGGGTTTGAGACGGTCGTCGAGTTCGTCCGCGACCGCACCGACGCAGAGTGTCTGACGTGCGGATACCGCGACGAGACGGAGGCGCTGACGACGTTCGCCGACCGTGTGGCTCGCGGGGAGCGGGGCACTGCGGTCCTGATGGGCGATCCGAACCACTCTGGCTATCAGTTTGTCGGGAAGGTCGAGCGAGCGGTCGACGACGCGGCTGGAGAATCAATCGACGTACATGTTATCCCTGGGATCTCGTCGCTACAGATAGCAGCCAGTCGGTCACGGACCCCGATGGAGGACGCGACCTTCGTCACGCTACACAAGAGCGGCGATCTCGATGATGGTATCAATCGGCTTCGTCGCGATGTTGGCGAGCGCCACTTGCTCGTGTTACCTCGTCCCTTCGATTGGATGCCCGGCGACATCGCCGCCGATCTGCTCAAGCACGGTGGCGCTCCAGGAGCAGACGCGCTCGTCTGTGAGCGACTTACCCACGACGACGAACAGATTACCCGAACGACGCTTCGCGATCTTGCCGGACACGAAGGCGGTGATGAGCCCGCTGACTCGCCGTTTTCGGACCTGTCAGTGTTGATCGTTCGCCGCTAGCAAACTGTTTTAGGGGAACCAACCCCGCTCGCGATCGATCCCGAGGATGAGAAAAAACTATGAGGCGCATCAATCCCGTCCGCGCCCGTCCGTGGCCACGGGGTCGGCGTCAGCAACGAGATCGGGACTCGGCGTCGAGGGCTTGGAGTTCGCTCGAGCACGCTTGACCGCGACAGCGATCGCGTCGGTGACAGCATCGTGCGCCCCGAACGGCTCGGCGTAGTCGATACCGCCGCGATGTAACTCGAGCTGTTCGGGAATTCGGTCCCGTGTCGCCTCGCACTCGCTGACGAATAGTGGACACGCCACCGCATGATCGGCCTTGAGCGTGTACCGCGCGCATTCGACGGCCGGACTTTGGAGAAGATATGTGGTCCGAACTTCGTCGAAACTGGCCCGTAGACGGGCCGCATGGGACGTAGCAGCCGTTCTCGCGTGGCTGTCACGACTGTTCCCCAGGGCAACGAGCACGAGTGCGTTGGCGTCGCTCGCCGCAACTGCTCGGCTCCTAATCGCTTCGGTCACAGCTTGGTGCTTCCCGATTGGGTCGCAATATTGTACCTCACCGGAAAGTCGCTTCAAGGCTCTGGGAATGTCTTTCAGCGTCTCGTGAGTGTGTGCAAAGCACATCGGAACCGCATAAATCTGGTCTCCACGAACGTCCGATAGTGTCTCTATGAGTTCCGACTCTGGTTCTAACTCATACGTTGCAGTGGTGACCGTGTCAACGATACCAGCGTTCCGTAATCGGTCGGCGTGTTGCTCCGCGACGGATTGTACCTCATTCCGCCCGACGAGGACGATTGTTTCTCGTGGCATGTGAACAAATTATTTTGTCCTACTACAACTGGACTTGCCATACAGATATCGGGCTTCAGGTAAATAACTTATCCACGTGCCTCGTTGGAGATGGCAACGAGTTCGCTTCTAGATTGTGCGGAGGATCGACTTTGCCCGATATTCCGCGTCTAGATGCGAACCCAAACAGACGGTCACAAGAGTGGCGCGCCCGGGTGGGTGGTGGGATCGCTAGGCCGCTCGTTGATGCCTCCCATTTTGTCCAAGCTTTGCTACGCGTGATGTTCCAGCCACTCGAAGGGTCATCAGCGACAGGGATGACGGACCCGATGCCGGCACGTCCCACACTACGACCGAGCGTGGCAAGTTCTCACTGCTGAATGTACAGAAGGTCTGCTAAAACAGCTAGATAAGGGCCCGCACAACGCGTTACCCCGGAAGATTCGCTCTGGGGGTCCAACCTAGACGCATCGGGCGAATCAGACGTGTCTGAGAGCGTCGATAAATCCTTGTACGGAAAGGAATCGGCATGAGCGGAGCAGACGAAAGACCTGTATCCATCGACACCAGCGCATTCCGCACACTTTCACCACGTCCGCGCAACAAACACCTCCACTGTATCGTCTTCAGAGCCAGCAACACGGGAAATGGACTTTATATCCAGTTCCCAAACACGACGTATGCTCGCAAATGCCCGAACCCGTCGAATTCCGCAGGTCTGGCGCGTTGCGATCCTTGGAGCACTAGCCGCACTCCCTGCCACAGTCATTCTAAATTGGCTTCCAAACTCCGAGGCGACTGTCGGTGGAGGAGTGATGATTGTTGGAGCACTTATCGCAGGAGCCATCGCAACTCGTCGCTCGGTAGAGCCGAGTGCTGCTGGACTCCGCGCTGGGTTTCTAGGCGGAGCCACTGCAGTTGCTGTATTTCTGATCAGAGAAGGCACGACTGTGGTGTGGTCTCTCAATACGAGCGTGTTCTTCGCTATTGCTATCGTGATGGTTCTGAGTTTCACACCGGTGTTCGGTCTAATTTTTGGCCGGATCGGTGGCTGGGTGGCAAACACTGTCGCCGACTCTGGAGTCGATCAAGCAGCATGACAAACCGAGATTAAGTTATTCCTCCTATGACACCCGTACTCTCTGGACAACACGTACTTCGTGCTCGGTCTGGCAGATTTTGACAGCGCTGAATCGCTAAGAACACTCTTGATCTTACTGAGTCTCGTTCACCGCGTGGATTCGGCTTGTCTCAACGTCCATAGTGATCTGATCACCAACAGAGAGACCGTCGGCATCAAACCGGTCGCAATGGACAGTAAGTTCTGTTCCGTCACCAGTAGTGACGATTAACTGAACTTGCTCGCCGAGATAGAACAGATTCGCGATTTGTGCCTCAATTGGTCCTGATCCAACGACAAAGTCGTCTGGTCGGACCGCAAGTTGTCGGTGTCCATTTTGCGTTGAGCCTTGATCTGGGGCTGTCTCTGTGTCAACCGCGCCGGCTAATGTATTAGTAGCCACGATGTTTGTGGTCCCGATGAAGTTGGCAACGAACTCGTTAGCTGGTGATTCGTAGATGTCTGCTGGAGTGCTAACTTGCTCGACATGACCGTCGTTCATGACAGCGATACGGTCACACATGGCCATTGCCTGCTCCTGATCGTGAGTGACATACAGCGTTGTCACATCAAGCTCATCTAATAGTTCGCCGAGTTCCCGGCGGAGCGACCGTTTGAGTTGTGCGTCGAGACCAGTCATCGGTTCGTCCAACAAGAGAATTCGGGGCTCGATCGCAAGCGCCCGTGCGAGGCCAACCCGCTGTTGCTGTCCCCCTGAAAGCGTCTGTGGGGCACGGTCAGCCAACTCTCTAATGTCTAATAACTCAAGCAGTTCGTTGGCCCGCTCACGGCGTTCTTGTTTTCTGACGCCGTGCATCTTCGGCCCGAAGGTGACATTCTGTCGGACGGTCATATTGTTAAACAGCGCATAGCCCTGAAACACCAGTCCAACGTTCCGATTCTCCGGGGGGACGTGTGTCATATCCTCATCATCGTACTGGATTGTTCCCTCGGTGGCCGTCTCGAAGCCGGCGATGAGACGTAGTGTGGTGGTCTTGCCACAGCCTGACGGCCCCACAATCCCCAGCACCTCGCCGTCGTTGATTGTAAGCGACACCGCATCGACAGCCGTGGTTGAATCAAACTGTTTTGTGAGTGTCTCGAGTGTAATGGTTGCCATGGGCTAGAGCCTCCGTACGGCAGCTTGGTTACCGACCAACTGGAGCGCGATGGTCACGAGTGCGATTAACAAGAAAAACACTGAGACTGCCGCTGCGGCATTAAGAAACGACGCGTTCGTGATGTTGTTATAGAGGAAGATCGACAGCGGTGGCGTTCCACGTGAATACACGATATACGAGAAATTAAACTCCGCAGCAGCGAGTGTCCAACAGATGATTGAGCCGGCGACGATCCCTTCTTTCGCATTGGGGACGATTACTGTCAGAAATGTCCGCAACCAAGAGGCGCCTAACGAGCGTGAGCTCTCTTCGATCCGCCGGAGCTCCATTGATTGGAAACTAGATTGAACGGCCATCACCATGTACGGGGCTTTGAGTAGTGAGTAGCCGATCACCAGTGCGATCCCGGATGTTGAAAGGTCCGGGTACGCGCGGAGAAACGCGATCCCCAAGATAATTCCTGGAGCCAGCGGGAGGATCGCGAACACGTTAACCCAGCTTCGCCCCCAGAAGTCGTAGCGGGCGACTGCGTAGGCGATTGGCACGCCGACACAGATGTTTATTACGACGCCAGCCACAGCAAGCCCAGCACTGTACAACAGCGACGAGCCGACAGAGACATCAGCACCGACACCCGTGCCGCCAATGACATCTCCCCAGTTAGTGAACGTGAGAAAGCCGCTAGGCAGCGGTCCGACCCACTGCGCAGCAAACGAGCTGACGAATGTCAACAAGACGGGCAAGGACAGAAAGATGACTGTTGTCACCAAGATGAGCTTGACAAACTGGCGGCCGAACCGCGCCGAGAGGCTTCCAGTGTCGTATGTCGCCATTAGAGACTCACCTCGGCGCTCGTGTATCGCAACGCAAGCAGAGTAAACAAGAATACGAAGCCGAACCAAATAGTCGCCATCGCTGACGCCTGTGCGATATTGAACCCTTGAGCAATCTCTCTGTCAATCTGGAGCGTCCACACAAGAAGGCTCTTCAGAATGAGGATTGTCCCGAAGATGGCCAGTGCGGTCCGAAAAACGAGGACGAACGCTCCGATTAGGCCGGGTTTAATCTGTGGCAGTGTGACGTACCGGAACGTCTGGAGCGGGGTTGCACCAAGGCTTCGCGCGGCTTCTTCAGCGTCAGTATTGACTTCTGCGTACGTCCCACGGAGTAACAACAGCGCGCGCGGAATCATCGAGTACAGATAAGCGAAAAATAATCCACCAACGCTGGTCGCAATAGCGAGATCAATGGGCGACCGGCCTGAGAACGCAGCAACGATGTTCGTAATGAGGCCTGTGTTCCCGAACAAGACAATGATCATAAACGCCGCAACAATACCGGGGAGGCTGTTCGGAAATGACAGCACTGTAAGAATGAGCGATTCGCCCCGTAGGTCGTATTTCGCAAGCGCATGAGCGACTGGCACGGCAATAGTAATCGAGACAATTGTGGTGGCTAACCCAAACCACAGCGTGTTGATCGCAATCGTTCGGTAATAGGGGTCGACGATCAACTGCTCGTAGTACTCAAGAGTGAACCCTTCCGTGACAAGCCGTGCTTCTGAGAAGCTAATGCGGGCCATCTCGGCTAGTGGAACGACTCCTGAAAACAGCAGTAGTGATAAAAACGGCAGACACAAGCCGACGATACGACGGCGCTCACGCTCCTGTTCGGATTGTGGCCAAAAAATCGCTGAAAGGGTATCAGGGAGGCGCCGAGACAACCCCGCACTGACAGACTCCATATCAGTTGCCATCGCTTACAGCCCAGCGCCGCGCGTGATCTTTTGGATGATATCCTCTTGTTGCTCAACGAGTGTTTGTTGATCGATAGTAAACTCGGTCTCGTCATACCGGCTCTGCGGCGGGAACTCATCAGGAAGATCCATCTCTGGTGCGCGGATCGGGCGGACGTATGCGTCGGTGAAATGCTGTTGTCCCTCAATTGAGAGGACATAGTCCATGAATAATTTTGCCGCCTCCGGGTTTGGTGCGTTCGCTAATAGCGCGTACCCGTACAACGCATTAAATGCGCCAGCCTTTCCATTCTCGCCGCCAAGCAGAGCGACGCCGACGTTCTCTTCGGCGAGGTCGTCATTGTTGTACTTCAAATCGAGACCCGAGTAGTCATAGCGGATGAACGATCCGTACTCACCACGCGAAAACTGCGCAAGAAAATTATCGGTGAACTCCGCGCCACCCTCTTGGATCTCGTTGTAGTAGTCAACAACCGGCTGAACATCACCTAATGAACCACCCCGAGCATTGTTGATCGACAACGCCGCAGCGAGCCCGACCGCAGCCTGTGGGGTCTGAAGCGCGAGATCTTGCATGATATCGGGGTGGAGCAGATCCTCCCACGTCTCAGGTTCATCAAGCCCGCGCTCCTCAAAGAGATCCTTTCGATAGGTGAGTGCCGTTGTCACCTTTCGCGTTCCAGTACAGTGCCCATCTTGTGTTTTCGCTGCGTCAGGCACTTTATCCCAGTTCTCCGGTTTGTAGGCCTGTGTAAGCCCATCATTCATCGCCTGGAGCGCGTAGCTGTAGCCACCATTAAACGCAGAATGTGTCGGGTTCTGGGCGTTTGAACGCGCGTCCTGAAGTGCTTCACCTGACGACCGGTCGTTGTCGTTCAGCTCAACACCGTACTGGTCATTGAATGCCTCCATGACCGATGGCCAGTTCATCCAGCCCGATTGAACACAATAGATATACAACTGCTCTTCACTCGGGAATTCTGAGGCGCTGATTGTGGCCTGAAAGTCACCATGGCCAACCTCATACTCCTCAGATCCACCGCTGTTGCCGTCGCCACCGCCAAGGCACCCTGCGAGTGTACTGCCCAGTACCGCTCCACTTCCTACGAGGACCTGACGCCGCCTCGTCGAATGACCTTTCGACATCATGTTAGGTGTATGAACAGAATATTAAATGCGCTGGTATGTTGTCAACATAGAATACTATAGCCCACAATATGGAAATTGAGGAGAAAGCCTCGCGCTCTAGTGCGAGGAGGATCTTCGGCTCGGTTTGCCGTGGTATGGCCCATTGTCGGCCATTTTCTCAACAAAAGCCCTCCTTAGCGACAAGATAGGTCAGACGGCAATAGATGTTAAAAAAGGGCTCTGTTGAAATCCTATTATTCAGACATAAATTGGAATGAAAAGTCCGGTCGCTGAAGGCTGCGTCTCACCCGTTCCCGGCTCGGTTGTTGGAAGTGTCTGATTGGTGTTAGCGAAAAATCGACCACTGGGTTCTGTAAACGACAAAATAGGCAGTCAGATAGGCGGCGGCCCAAACCGCCGCTTGCGGTGCGGGATTACTACCCGAAAAAGACGCCTCCCACGCAAGGACAGCTACCGTCCCGACAAATCCCCACGCGAGTACAGACGCGAGTAGGACGAAAACGTACTCACCCAACCGTCCAAGTGACCAGTCACCCGCAACGACAGGGTACGAGCCGCCGAATGCTAACACACCAACAAGCAGGTTTCTCGTCGAAGCTGAAACCGGGAACCCGAGAACCGCATTACCGAGCGAGACCATCGGATACCAGACGAGGACAAGTCCGAAAGCAGAAAAGAGAAAATCGAGTGTCGCTGACAGCCACGAGTCAAATTCCCGCTCGGCGGTGGCCATACGCATCTTTGATTTCGACCGTACGAAACGTTTGTGGCCGCGATTGAGCGGTACGTGAGTTCTCTGTACTGACCATATCCCGGTTAGAATATATCACTTCCTGAAAATAATTGGTTCTGGTTTGGTCTTATTATTGGGCTTCCGCTCGTTTTTCTCCTTCTGTCTCCCGTTCACAAGGTATTTGTCTCGCTAACTGCTGGGCTACCGTTTGGTATTGCTTTGTGGCTCTTGTGGTTGAATCATCAGTTTGTGAATTCTCAATTACGGATCGATACAGAGAATCGAACGTTGGTACGATCGAAATCATATGATGATGATCACTATTCACCAGTTGATATTGATAATGTTGATCACGTCTTAATTATCCGATTTTCTAACGTTGCTCTGATAAAACTACAATACTTTGAGAAGATATTCCCTCATCCACCGGATACACCGATTGCCTCAGCACAGATCAGCGAAGTCAAGTCACAACTTGAGCAGATGGACCTTGATGTGTCTATTCATGAAATTACACCCCGATTGACTCCGGTCGACCCAATTCTAACACGAATAGTCGTAACTCCGATTGTCATCCTTGGACTTCCTCTTATTGTTTGGCACTTTTATGGAATAGAGGCGTTTCTCACCGATGTTGTAGTTGTTCCGATGATTGTGACAATCGGCTATGGAATACACGGAGCGATACGTCGATACCGTCTTCGTCGCTCTGACTCGAGAAGGGGGCAAAATTCGTAGATATCGACCCTATTTATTCAGAAAAAAGGTGTCGAATAGAAGTCACGCATCAAACACAACCTCCGAGACTGTGTACAGTTTTGTCCGACCGCTCGCTTTCTTGAGGTTGAAGCCGGATTGACTGTAGGTAAGGAGGGGTCGTCTGAAGTCTTAACCAACAAAGCTATGCTGGTGGACATATTGTTGGTTAAGACGAGGCAATCACCGGTGTCCCTGAAGCCGCCGACGCCGACGACAGTCGCGTCAACGCCGCGCTCGACGAGCTCCGGCCAGTTGAGGACCTTCGAGCCGAGGGCACCGAGTTCGGCCGGCTCCAAGAGCGGGTCGAGCGCCTAGAGGAGGCCGTCAAGGACGTATAACCCGTCTTTCTGAACCAGTTTTCGGTAAATGTCTCGGCTAGGACATTCTCTAGAATTGGCTCTATTAAAATCCACAACCGGTGATATGTTCCAGCAGTCTTGCTGAATACAGAGCGCGTATCGATGACTAACCAATGTCGAGGTCAGAGAACTCAACGGCGGGAGTACTCTTCGGCTACGAGGACGTCTCGTACTCAGCACGAAGCCGGGTGCGGGCCCCGTCACGCGTCTTGAAGTACCGACGGTCGCCGTCCCCCGTTCGAACCGCCCATTCGTACGTCTCGCTGTCGGGATGATACCAGTGCTCAGCGTATCTGTCGAAAAACGACACAGTCCCGCCGTCCGAGCGGCCCTCTTCGTCGCCATCGGAGTCGTCGATGGTGGCTGAGGAGTCACGGCCACCGTCGACACCCCCGTCGGAGGCGGCCTCGACGAGAAGACTCTCTTCGATCAGGTCCGTGTCGACGTCCATACCCGGTCCGTAGCCGCGTTCGAGGGCGGCCTCCGTAGCCGCCATCAGCATCTCTTGGATGTCCCGTACTGGCTCGTCGTCCGGTGTGACACGCTCGTAGCTCCCGTCGCTCTGCATCACCCACCGGCGGCGGTTGTCGGTGAGCGAGGCCTCCAGGATGAAGCGGAGTTGCTCACGCAGTCGCGTTTCCTCGACGGGGCTGACGGCCTCGACGCGGTGGTCGAGGTTGCGCATCATCCAGTCCGCGGAGCCGATGTACCAGCCGGGGTCGCCGGCGTTCTCGAAGTAGAAGATCCGGGCGTGCTCGAGGAATCGTCCGACAATCGAGTGTACGGTGATGTTCTCGCTGACCGCCTCAAGGCCGGGACGGAGCCGGCAGATGTCGCGGACGATGAGGTCTATTTCGACGCCGGCCGTCGAGGCCCGATAGAGCTCTTCGACCATCGTCGGGTCCTCGAGGCCGTTCACCTTCACGACGATTCGCGCGCGTCGGCCAGCACGAGCGTGCTCGACTTCGCGACGAACCATCTCCGTGAAGCGCTCACGCATCGTCACCGGTGCGATGAGGAGCTTCCGGAAGCGGTCATCGAGGGTCGGCCCGGTGAAGAAGTTGAAGACCTTCGTGAGGTCTTGACCGACGTCGCGATCAGCGGTCAGCAACCCCAGATCGGAGTATCCTTTGGCAGTCTCGGAGTGATAGTTGCCGGTGCCAACGTGTGAGTAGAGTTGGACTCCATCTGCCTCTTGACGGACGACGAGTGCCGTCTTCGTGTGCGTCTTCAGCCCGACGGTTCCGTAGGCGACGTGAATGCCCTCCTCTTCGAGGCGGCGCACCCATTCGAGGTTGTTCTTCTCGTCGAAGCGAGCCTTGAGTTCGACCATCACGGCCACCTGTTTACCGTTGTCCGCAGCGTCGATGAGGCTCTGAATCACCTTCGAGTCGCTCGCCGTCCGATAGATCGCAGCCTTCACCGCGAGTACGTTCGGGTCATTCGCGGCCGCGTCGAGGAACCGCTGTACCGTGGTCTCGAAGGCGTGATAGGGGTGATGGACGAGGATGTCGTCCTCGCGGATTTCGTCGAAAATCGTCGTCTCGTTTCGGGTGTCGCCAGCTTTCGGCAGTAGCCGCGGGTGTGTCTGTGGCGTCCACGATTGGAGTTTGAGGTCCGGTCGCTCCAACTCGAGGAGAGCAAAGAAATCCTCGTAGTCGATCGGCCCCTCTCGATGGAAGACCTCGCGGTCGTCGACGTCAAGATGCTCCGTTAGAATCGCGACTGATTCATCGGGCATATCGGCGTCGACTTCGATGCGGACGACTGTCGCGAACCGCCGCTGCTCGAGGACGTCCTCGATGATGTCGACGAGGTCTTCGGCGACCTCTTCGTTGCGCCGCACCTCGGCGTTCCGCGTCACCCTGAACTTCGAGATGTCGAGGATGTCGAGACCGGGGAGGAGCATGTCGATGTTGGCCTCAATGAGATCCTCGATCAGGACGTACTGTTCGGAGGTGTCCGGAACGTCGACGAGACGCGGCTGATTCGACGGAATCTTGATCCGCGTGAATGTCGTGCCCTCGCCCGCCTTCGTCGAGAGGACGGCGAGCGAGAGGGAGAGGTTCGAGATGAACGGAAATGGGTGGGCGGGGTCGAAGGCGAGCGGCGTGAGGGTGGGAAGAACGGACTGCTCGAAGTACGTCCGTAGTTGGTCGCGCTGTGCTCCGCTCAGGTCGGCGTACTCACGGATCGCGATACCGACGTCCGCGAGTTCTGGTTTGAGTTCGGTCTGCCAGTAGGTGTCTTGGCGATGGAAGAGCGGTCGTGCGGCGTCGATGATGTCGTGTAACTGCTCGCGGGGCGTGCGGCCGTCGGATGTCGTCACGGTAACGCCGGCAGTGATCTGTTGTTTGAGCCCGCCTACGCGTTTCATGAAGAACTCGTCGGTGTTCTTGGTGAAGAACGCGAGAAACCGGAGGCGCTCGAGTGGTGGGTTGCGCTCGTCCGTCCCCTCACTGAGAACACGCTCCTGATAGGCGAGTTCCGAAAGCTCCCGATTGAGATAATACTGTGGATTCGTCAGATCCGGTTCGCTCATGTTCTCCTTTGGCTCGTTCATTGTTTCCAAGTACCACACCTACACTGGTAGTGTTTTCTGCTCCCGACTGGGAAGCAGTCACTTTCGTGGTGAGAGACGACCCCCCCGAATGAGAACTCGCAGGGAGCGGGGGTCTGCGCACGCAGAGCCGGACCGCTGCATATCTTTCGCCATGCGGCACTCCAGCTCCGGCAGGAACTTGACGGTCTGTTCCGATTCTACTACGTGGAAAATGCGTCTCTGTCATCGGGTCAGTATCGTTCCCCTGGTTCCCGGGAGGTGGGGCCGTACCTCGGGACGAATATTTCGCCGGCGGGTCGGCGTTTACGCCGGACCGAAGTATTAGAAAGTTGATACTCTCTCCGCGCGCTCGGGGAAGTGGCTAGCCGTTTCGTGGGGGCGAGAGCTAAGTACTCTCATCGTCGATAGTTACGAATGTACATTTCGATGACCAGTGGCCGAGGCGAGGAGCGAAAGTTCTAATGACCGAACATCCGGTGTTACCGGCCGAGGAGTCTGTATTGACCACCGTCGACGAAGGGGACCTGTACAAGAGCAGCGGCAAAATCAAGAAGAAACACTACAAGCGGGAACTCGAGCGCCTCCAGGAAGAGCTCGTCAGACTCCAGATGTGGGTCAAAGAGCAGGGGCTCCGGGTCGTCGTCCTCTTCGACGGTCGGGATGCGGCCGGCAAAGGTGGAACGATCCACCGAATTACTCGCCGGACGAGTTCACGGGTAGTAAAAGTTGTCGCGCTCGGTAAACCCACCGAACGCGAACAGAGTCAGTGGTACTTCCAGCGGTACGTCGAACACCTCCCGGCGGCCGGTGAGATGGTCCTGTTCGACCGGAGCTGGTACAACCGCGCGACCGTCGAGCGCGTGATGGACTTCTGTACTGACGAGGAGTACCAGGATTTCCTCCGGTCAGCCCCCGAGTTCGAGCGGATGCTTATGCGCTCAGGGATTATCCTCGTCAAGTACTGGTTCTCGGTTAGCGACGAGGAACAGGAACGACGCTTCCAGCAGCGCAGCGACGACCCGAAACGGCGCTGGAAGCTCAGCCCGATCGACCTCGAAGCCCAGGAGCGATGGGTCGAGTACTCGCGAGCGAAGGACGCGATGTTCACCTACACGGATACAAGTAATTCGCCGTGGCACGTGATCAACGCCGACGTCAAGAAACACGCCCGACTCAACTGTATCAGTCACCTCCTCTCACAGATCGACTACAAGGACATCATGCCTGGACCGACCGAGTTACCGGACCGACAGCAGGATCCCAACTACGAGCGCCCGGCGATTGACGGCCAGAACTGGGTGCCTGCGCTGTATGGGTCGAACCCACCGACGACCGACGTCGAACAATCCTGATCGCCCCGCTCTTGCCGTGCGGTTGCCGCTGTGTACCTTCGTCCGATTCGGGCGGGGTTTGCTCAGACTCAGATCATCTCTTCGTTTTCGATGCGCTGTACCACGTGTTCGATATCGTACCGATTTCGGCTTGTCAGAGATTCCTCACTCGATGTTGAGGTCTCCAGTACCAGTTCCGTCTTCGTCCCACTCCAACTCGAACTCGAGTTCTATCTCCGCTGAACCCTCGGACTTCGACGTTTCGCGTTCGACCTCGACCTCGAACTCAACGCGTCCCGGTGGGGTGAGCGTCACCGACTCGGTACCGGATTCAAGCGTGAATTCGTCACCGGACTCCATGTGGTCTGCGACCGTTCGAAGGTACTGTGCGACTTCACTTGTGTCCATGTCCCGCTCGAATTCGAACAGTGTCTCTTCGGGCATGCCACTACCTACGGTAGACAGGATATTGACTGTGCGTATCTGGACAACCCGTGATACGGTTGTCGCACCCATCTAATAGCAGTACTATCGCCAACACACAGGAACGATGACGATAGGTTGCTGAATACACTCCTCTATATTCAGCAGCCGGTTTCTGGCAGCTATTTGAGATATTGGCTGTCTCCGTCACTTGCTTGTAGAGAGCAGTCAAAACTCATCAATCGCTGAGGAAATCAACAAAGTAACTATACTATCTCTCGACCAATGTGTGAATATGGCTAAGGTCGATTCTAGGGGACGAATCGTTCTCCCACAGGAGGTGCGCGAAGGTCTCAACATCACTCCGGGTACAGAAGTTGAGATCCACGAAGAAGACGGGAAGGCGATTGTTCGGCCTAAACCCACCCCCGACGAAGTGATTGAGCGGATGGAACAACTCATTGAGAACACATCTTCAAAGGAAAGCGAAACAAACCCGATTACTGAAGAAGTGGGTCCAATCGCTCGAAAGCATAGCGATGCCATTCGACGAGGCGCAGACAATCCCTGTAATAACTGAGGCTACTGGCCTGTATCTGTTCGATGTCGACGTAGTGCCACTCTGTGTTGCGGTTGACGTAGTGGTGGCTGTCGGGGCGTAGATCCTCTCTATCGGCGTCGTTGCCCGTCATGTACCCTCGTTGGGTCTGGCGTTCACCTTCTGACCATGTATGAAGCAAGAGCAGGTCGACAGCGAAACCGGGAACTCACTCAGCAATTACAAACTGTTCGAAGATTATTGGCAAATAACTAAATACAATACGTAATGACATAATAATAGAAAATGAGTGAAGATAACGAAAAGAGTCGTGAAAATTCGCGGGAGCAGGTGGTTGGACAGAAACGGGATATGTTCCTGGAGAGTGCCTGTAATACCACAAAATTCGCAGATATCGATCAAAGAATACGCGAACGAGGATACAAAGAGACTGAATCTATTGTTCAGCGCGGTATACGTTCGGAGGATCCATTTGACCTCTACCAAGTCATACGCCGCTACGCTAGTGATGACAACCAAGCGATTGCTACATGGATCGGCCTAGACCCAGAAAAAGTCGATAGCGGTGAGGTATCGTACGATATGATCGAAGTGCCGGATGAGATTCAGGACACAGAAAGGGATAAACAGGAACTATACCCACTCATTGTTGGTTTTCTGAATGACGAAGAAATCACATTTCTCGCAACTAACAATGGTATTGAAGAAAATGAGTTAGATAAGAGCATTCTTCGAAACGCGTTCGAGCGTTCCAGACATTCAGACAGGAAGAATAGTACCTGAAACAGCGGTGTTCTGGAGTCACATGCTCACCCATTGCGAAGTGCGACCATTCCGAGACCAAACAGCGCCGCCAATCGTAGCGCCTGCTAGCGTCAGCTCGGATCGTATTGATTCGTAGCTGTATCCAACCGATACACATCCTCAACAGCGTCAAAATCATCATCAAATGCATACAAGCAGCCGAGCCCTTCCGTTTGTATATACGCGATAATACAGGCATCGACGACGGAGAGGGGTTTGTGTTGGCGAAAGAGAGATTTCCCTGTCGCGAAGGCATCGATGGTGAGTGAGTTCATGTGGGAGCAGGCGGTTTCTTCGATGCGATCGGGGAGACCGACGGCTGCGTCGTGTCCGGCGCGGGTCGTGAGACCGTTAAACGTCTCGGCGAGAGTGTAGTCAAGGACGGCTGCTTCCGAGAGCGTTCCATTATCGATGCCGTGGAGCACCGGGAGCGCGGTGTCGTGTGAATTATCTCGCTTGTACGCGGCTGTAAACAGGACCGATGTATCAATGAGTGCGCGGAGCATTTACTCGACGTCGACGCCCTAAGCGTCGTGATCGCTGGTCACATCGGTTGCCTCCTCACCAACGTAGCCGTCGAAATTGGTGAATGTGCCCGTCTGCTGTTGGATGACTTGTACCTGGATACTCTCGTCATCTTCGAGATGCCAGCGGAGGTGATCACCGTCGTCAATATCGAGTTCATGCCGTATTCGGGCAGGATGTTTGCTTGATTCCCAGACACTTTGTTTTCGGCATCGATTCTGTCGCTACTCATACCTTCCCGTGTGTGACCGGCCGTGAAAATCTTAGTGTGTCGCCACACTATTGAGTCACATAAGATCAGTTGGGAGAAGTTGAAGAATCTCCAATAGTTATATATCACTCATCTACAGCATATTGTCTCTGTTTCAGACAAGAACCTATATGAAGAATAGAATTTCGACAGAGCCAACAGAGCCGAATCAGCTTGTTTGAACGCTACGACTCCTAGCCTGTCAAGATTTAATACAGATTGCTACTGACAGACACGTGTGACGATCGATCAGAGGGATATACGGTGAAGTTCTGGTTGGAAGCCGGACAGATTAAGCGACTCTTTGAGTCCCTACTGATCGCCGTACAAGTAGCCTCCGCGCTCACATCCGTGCTGGCGGCCTGCTTTTGGGCGTGGCTTGTCGGCACTTCTCTAGTTGACCCGAAAATGTTCAAGCCCGGACAGTTCTCCGAATATTTCATGCCGGAGTTTCACCCGGGCGTCCTTGGTTTGGCCGTCGTGACCGGGCTGCCCGCGCTGGCCGTCCACTACCTGTATTGGGATGAAGACATACAGCCTGCGGCCGATGGCTAACCTGGTCATGAAAGTCTGACCAGTTTTATTGACGCTACTTTTCAGAAGCTGCTAGCGTTCTCGCAAGGACACGAGGATTCCGACTGCTACTACTAGCACCAATCCTGTCGTCAAAAGCCCAGCCAGATACACCGGGTTTGAGCGATCCGGGTTGGCGATGAAAAGCATCAGCACGAACGCCGACCCAAGGGCAACGATAGTCATTGCTCGGGCATCCGGATCGTACAGATCGCTTAGCGCTTTGCCCATACTTACCATTGGTTCGTGTAATCTCTATCACAAGATAAGTGTATCTACACTCGGTATCGCCATGCGTGACCTAGGGATACCATTCTCCGGTAGCTACTTGCTTCAACCGTCTTGATTTGCGATATGATCTCCCACGAGAATCAGAAATTAGCCGTCTCTGCTGTGGTTGCCCTCGCTGCTCTTGTTTCCCTGCGGGAATTAACGAATCTTGGGGTGTCGTCGAGGTTTCTAATCATCGTCGTCGTCATATTTGTCACACAATCTGTATTCGAACGGACGTATCAGTAAGTACCCTTCAGTGACCAGTTGTTTCAGTAAGGACCCCGTCTAAAGAAGAGGATTTCAACAAAGCCGTTAGGCCACATATCGACTAACCTTTTTGTAGTGTGACAGGACATCTCCAGTATGTTCGGACACAGCAAGTCCAAGCCCCGGTACCGGAGCGATAAGGAGCTTGCTCGGCGTGTCCACGATATCGTCCCCGAACGAGTCAACACTGCCCTCCAAGATCAACCCAGTAGTGACTGCTCGGACAGCTGCCTCTGTCATGACGTTACGCGAAAACGAGTCGCAAAACTGGTCAAGGGGTTCTCAGATGGATCGACGGACAGAACTAACGCCGTCTATGTCCTCGAGTGTCAGTGGAAAACAGTCTCCCAGA
Source organism: Halorubrum coriense DSM 10284 (assembly GCF_000337035.1). Classification (GTDB taxonomy): domain Archaea; phylum Halobacteriota; class Halobacteria; order Halobacteriales; family Haloferacaceae; genus Halorubrum; species Halorubrum coriense. Next base: position 125,763 of record NZ_AOJL01000062.1, on the reverse strand, counting down.
AAGTTGTTCGTGAAGAGCTTCGGCTTCAGAACAATGTTTCTTGGATAGATGAAGCACAGAGCAACAAGCGCCTGCTCTACGTTGGTGTGTCAACAGCGGTTCCCAGTCGTCTCTGGAAACATGCTCTCGGCAGGGGAGACGGGGCGAACTTCACCCAGATGTTTCCGCCGACACGGCTACTCTCGATCCAGTGGTTCAACAGAGAGTCAGATGCGTACCGTGCCGAGGAGCTCACGGCTGAGATTCTTCGCGAGGAGACACATGACGGTGTCTACGTATCCCAACCGGGCTGATTCGGGAATCTGTATTCATCAGACACATCGCCGTCTGAAACGACTGGTTGCTGAGTACTGCGGCTTGACCGACAGTGGTGACAACGGTTACTCCGGGCGACCTCATCTTAAAAGAACAAAGTAAATTCCTACCTTCTTACATAATTACCAGCGATGCCCTCCGAGATCGTCGATCACTCAAGCCGTGTGATCGCAATCCAGATCGGCTTCTGGCTGATCGCGCTTGCTGTGGGTGCGAGCGCCGTGGGGTACCGAAGTTCCGTCACAGTGGCCGGTGCCGTCCTCGGTGCGACAATCTTCGCTAGTGCGCTCGTCTTGGAAGTCACCGAGTAGTAGACCCGTGGCCTGTATTGAGCGATTTGGTCTGATCGGCTCTGTTGAAATCCTATTCTTCAGACACATTATTGTCTGAAACATCCGGGCGCTGAAGTGTGCGGACGCACCGCTACAGATCCTGCCAGATTTTGTCGATTTCCAGAGAGGCGTGCTGAATACAGCACGCGTATCGGCAACTGGTCTACCCGCAGAGAAACAGGATTAGGAATTGCTGGCTCTGTTGAAATCCTCAGTGAGTTACATTTCCGGCTTGTAATTCGACGAGATGAATGCCCTCCCGAAGTCGCAGATTCTCCGGTTTACTGAGAAAGCGATCTATCTGGCGCGTCGAGCTGTCTCTCGATACTCTTCAAAATTCTCTAAACACCGCTATACACTTCCTCAGCACATCGTTCTGCTGTGTCACAAAGTTCGGAAGAACACGACCTATCGTGGCCTGCTTGACGAGCTGATCGAGATGCCACGCATCCGTTGTGTTCTCGGGCTAACTGAACTTCCTACGCCCTCAACGCTCTGTAAGGCGTTCAATCGGCTTGATATGGCTGTGTGGCGTGTTCTATTGACTCTCTCAGCGACGCTACTTCCGACGAGCGGCGTTGTTGGGGTTGATGCGTCAGGATTCGACCGCAGTCACGCCTCAAAACATTACACGAAACGAACTGAACTCACGATTCAGCAGCTCAAAGTGACGCTGCTGGTCGATACGAAAGTGAACGCAATCCTCGATCTCCACGTGACGACGACACGAAAACACGATAGCCAGATTGCTCCGTCGTTGATCAAGCGCAATCCCGAGAGTATTGACGTTCTACTCGGTGACAAGGGCTACGACGACCAGAAAATCAGGCGACTAGCCCGGCAACGCGAGGCTCGCCCACTGATCAAGCATCGTGAGTTCACATCGCTCCACAAGGCATGGAACGCGCGCTTAGATACTGACCTCTACGGCCAGCGGAGCCAGTCTGAGACTGTCAACTCAACACTCAAGCGGAAGTACGGTGCGTTTGTCCGGTCACGACGCTGGTGGAAGCAGTTCCGTGAACTCACCATCGCCTGTCTCATTCATAATGTAGACCGATCACTCTAAACGGTCAATACAACAGGTAGGCTTATGATCTACCGGGCTATCAATTGAATAAATAGTTGTGGATCAGCGTATTACGGATAACATCGAAGTGATAGCCCTCACTACGGTCAGTGGGCTGCTTTTTGTAGATGTGTTTCTCGATGTATCTGGGTACTTTCCGGATGGTTGGTTCCACCTTCTGCTGGGTCTCTTTCTTCTCACTATTGGTGTTATTCTATTCATCAATAGAGACAATTCAAGTGAAGAATAAGCAGCTCTCATCGACCGGCTGTTTCAGGCGAAAATCTGTCTGAAGAATAGGATTTCAACAGAGCCTTCAGATAGATTTCTAAACTCGGATCATCGATGTCAAGGCTCTCTGCGGTGAGAACAAACCGCACACGCGCTAACAAGGTGACAAGCTCGGACCCGTTGGCAGGCCGGTCAGCGAGTAACATTCATACTGGTTCATATGGTGACATCGCCTGGCGTATTTCGTGTGAGTGCCTAACAACCACATATTTATATTGAGATACACATGGGTCCTGTAGCCATGTCAGATGATGACACGTTCGTGGACCGGCTCAAACGGCGGCGGTTCGTTCGTCTGAGCGGAGCAGCCGGCGTCGGAGTTTTGGCGGGGTGTAGTAGTCAAGAAGAACTCCAAGGCGACGGTGGAGACGGTTCTTCTGATGACGGTGGAGACGGTTCTTCTGATGGGGGCGACGGTGGTGATGGTGGTGATGGTGATGATGGTGACGGCGGCGATGATGGCGGGTCAGGCGGCGGTGACCCGATTGGAGTCGGTGTTGTGATCCCGTTCAGTGGTGATTTGAGTGACTTCGGGCAACCAATGTTGAACGGCCTACAGATGGCGCAAGAGGATATCAACGCTGCTGGTGGGCCGCTCGGCAGAGAGATCGAACTGTTTGATGAAGATTCTGAGACGAATTCGACGGCGGGAGTCAACGCGGCGAATTCTTTGGTGAACACGCAGAATGTGTCGGGACTGATCGGGGCGGTTTCGAGCGGTGTGACGATCAGTATCGCGCAGTCGGTGAGTATTCCGAACGAGATTCTCCACATCACCTCCGCGTCGTCGTCACCGACGATCAGCACGTTGGACGATAACGACTTCGTGTTTCGGACGCGGACGAACGACCGGTTCGTCGCGCAGGTCATGGCGCAGATAATTGAAGACGAAGGCGCTGATTCTGCAGCGGTGCTGTACATTAACAACGACTTCGGGGCCGCGCTCGCGGACACATTCGAGGAAACGTTTAGCGGGACGACGACGACTACGGTCGGGTACGAATCCGGGCAGTCCTCGTACCAGCAGGCGTTGTCTGAACTCTACGCCGACGATCCGGAGTTCATTGCGTACGCCGGGTATCCGGAAAGCGGGACGACGATCCTCAATCAGTGGAACGAGGAGGGGTATGGTGGGAACTGGGTGCTCCACACGAGCCTCCTCTCGCAGGACTTCCTCAACAACGTCGGCGCAGATATCCTCAACGGGATGTACGGCGTGCGGACACTCCCGCCGACCGGTGACGCGACGGGGAGCTTCGAAGAGGATTACGCCGACGCGTACCCGGACGCCGACCTGTTCTCGCCGTACTCGTGGAACTCGTACGACGCGCTCGTCTCCTACGCGCTCGCGGTCCATCACGCCGGGACGACCGATCCAAATACGGTGAAAGAAAGCATGCGTCCGGTCTCGAATCCTGATGGTGAAGCTGTGAGTTACGCGGAGGTCGGTGATGGATTCGACCTGATCGATGACGGGACGACGATCGATTACTCGGGGCCGAGCGGCGAGGTGAATTACGACGAGAACGGTGACGTCGCCAGTGACATGGCGATCGTTCTGGTTGAAGACGGCGAGTTCGTGGATCAAGAAACGATCCCGGCCAGTGACTTGGTCTAACCGGTGTTGAGTCCCGTAGCCGCGCTACGGGATATTACTACTCTATCAACGACGTATCCATGACAAGCAGCTTCACTCAACGGGTGTATCGGCCTCTCCGCAGTGGAGGGATCAATGACTAGCAGCGATATCCGTGTCGGTGTGGATATCGGAGGTACCTTCACCGATCTCGTCACGGTTTCGGACGGAACGCTTGATGTTACGAAGACATCCTCAACGCCTGAAGCACCGGAAGATGGGGTAACAGAAGGACTTGAAAAAACGCGTGAGAAAACCGGGGTTCGATTCGATGCTGTTGATTTCTTCGCGCACGGGACGACGGTCGCTACGAACGCTGTTCTGGAGGAAGACTGGGCGGACACCGCGTTAGTCACGACCGGTGGATTTCGTGATGTGCTTGAAATCGGGCGGCAGGCGCGGCCCGACATTTACGATTTCCAGACGGAGAAACCAGCGACCGTTGTTCCGCGAAACCTCCGGTATGAGATCCCGGAACGGTTAGACGAGCGGGGCGATGTTACGACGCCGCTCGATGAAGCAGCTGTTCGTAAGGTCGCAGTGCAACTCGTGGAGTCCGACGTTTCAAGCGTTGCGGTTAGCCTCCTCTTCTCGTATGAGAACAACTCGCACGAGCGTCGTGTCAAAGAGATACTGGAAGCGGAGGGCGTTGATGCGTCGTTCTCGCTGTCGAGTGATGTGCTGCCTGAGATTCGGGAGTACGAGCGGACGCTGACGACGGCACTTAACGCAGCGCTGAAGCCGGTGATGGACCGGTATCTCGGGAATCTCGAAGCCGAGATCAGTGACCTCGGGGTCCGCCCGGATCTTGAGATCATACAGTCGAACGGTGGGATAATCACCGCTGATGTCGCGCGGACACGCCCGGTCAACACGCTGCTTTCGGGCCCGGCGGCTGGCGTACAGGGAGCGAGTTACGTGGCCGGGCTCGCGGGCATCGAGAATCTCATCACGATGGATATGGGCGGGACGTCGTGTGACGTTTCGCTCGTCGAAGACGGCGACCCAATGGTTGCCACCGACGTGGAAGTCGGCGAGTACCCGGTCAACGTGCCGATGATCGATATTCACACTGTCGGTGCTGGCGGCGGGTCGATCGCGTGGATCGACGACGGTGACGCTCTGCGTGTCGGGCCGCGGTCTGCGGGCGCTGAACCCGGCCCGATTTGTTACGGTCGTGGCGGCACCGACCCGACGATCACGGACGCGCAACTTCTGTTAGGACGGTTGAACCCCGACGCGTTCCTCTCCGATGAGCTGTCGGTTGACGTCGATCGCGTCGACGAGATCTTCAAGCGTGAGATCGCCGACCCGCTCGACAAGTCCGTTGAGGATGCCGCGCAGGGTGTGCTTGATGTCGCAAACGCGAGTATGGAACGGGCGTTGCGTGTGGTGTCTGTCGAACGCGGATACGATCCGCGGGAGTTCGGGCTCGTCGCGTTCGGCGGGGCTGGGCCGCTTCACGCGACGACACTCGCCGCTGAACTCGATATTCCGAGGGTGCTCATTCCGCGGACGGCAGGTGTTCTCTCAGCACTCGGGTTGCTGATCAGTGACATCCTGTACGACTACAGCACTTCGCGTGTTCGAAACTGGGAGAGCGTCGATCCAAGCGATCTTCAAGCAACTTTCGACGAGTTCGTCACTCAGGGCCGCGAGCAGTTAGCGAACGAGAACCTGTCGGAGGCACAGATACAGTTCGAGCGGTCAGTTGACCTGCGGTACGCCGGGCAGGCCTTCGAACTGTCTGTCCCGGTCCCTGACGGGCCGATCGATTCACAGACGAAGACTGAGATTCGAGACCGATTCCATAGAAAACACCAGCAACGCTACGGGCACGCGTACGACGACGAACCAATCGAGTTAGTTACGCTTCGGACGCGTGCTCGCGGCGTCGTCGAAACGCCGAATCTCCGGCACGATTCAAACACAGGGGACGTTGCGGATGCTATCGTCGACGAGCGGCCGGTTCACTTCGACGGCGAAGTTCGTGACACGCGCGTGTACCAGCGGGAGCAGCTACCGGCCGCTGGCCAGTTCACCGGGCCAGCGATTGTGGAAGGCGCAGAGAGCACCGTCGTCGTTCGCCCGGAACAGTCCGTCGAGGTAGACGAGTACGGCAGTCTCATCGTGGAGGTTCAATCATGAGCGAGTCTCTAAGCATCGATTCAGTAACGCTTGAGGTGACCAGGAACGCGGCCGCGGCGGTCTGCGAAGAAATGAACGCGAACCTGATTCGAACGGGGTACTCCCCGAACATCAAAGAGCGGCGGGATTGTTCGTGTGCTCTGTTCGATGCGGACGCGGAAATGATCGCGCAGGCAGAGAACATGCCTGTACACCTCGGGTCGATGCCGTTCTCAGTTCGGGCCGCAATCGACCGGTTCCCGCGTGAGTCCTTGGATCCCGGTGATGCGGTACTGCTCAATGATCCGTTTTACGGCGGGGCGCATCTCCCGGATCTCACGCTTGTCACGCCGGTGTATCATGACGGCGAGATTATTGCGTTCACCGCGAACCGCGCGCACCACGCGGACGTCGGCGGGTCACACGCTGGGAGCGTGTCCGCTGATTCAACCGAGATCTATCAGGAGGGGCTTAGGATCCCGCCGGTAAAATTGTTTGAGAAAGGAGAGCCGAACGACGCTGTCTTCGAGATGATTCTCTCGAATGTCCGGACGCCGGACGAGCGTCGCGGCGACCTCAGGGCGCAGGAAGCTGCGAACGAAACTGGCCGGCGACGGTTCAGCGAGCTCGCAGACCGGTACGGGGCTGACAAGCTTGGAGTCGCGTTGGAAGAGATCAAAAACTACTCTGAACGCCGTATGCGGTCGGAGATTGCGTCGCTCCCTGATGGGGAGTACTCGTTCAAGGACGTGCTCGATGATGACGGTGCTGGGAACGTTGATTTACCGATCGAGGTCACGTTGGTAATCGACGGCGACGAGATCCACGTCGATTTCACCGGGACTGCGGATCAGACTGCCGGTCCGGTCAACGCGGTGTTCGCCGTGACGGCGTCCGCGACGTACTACGCAGTTCGCTGTGTGACAGACCCGAATATCCCGCCGAATCACGGGTGTTATCGGCCAATTACGATTGATGCCCCTGAGAAGAGCATCGTGAACCCGGACCCGCCAGCGGCAGTCGTCGGTGGGAATCTTGAGACCTCGCAGCGCGTGACAGACGTCGTGTTGGGTGCGTTTGCCGAAGTGGCCCCGGATAAGGTCGTTGCCGGGTCGCAAGGCACGATGAATAATGTCACGTTCGGCGGGGAAGATCCTCGGTCGGATGAACCGTATGCGTTCTACGAGACCCAAGGCGGTGGGTTCGGTGGACGCGCCGGGAAAGACGGGTTAGATGGCGTCCACGTCCACATGTCGAACACGATGAACACGCCCGCCGAGGTACTCGAAACCGCGTACCCGCTCCGCGTTTCGAAGTACGAGCTTCGTGAGGATTCGGGCGGTGCGGGAGAGTTCCGTGGCGGGCTTGGACTGCGTCGTGATATCACGATCCGGGACCATACAGCGACGTTCAGCCTTCTCGCGGACCGGCAAACCCATCGTCCGTACGGGTTGCTGGGCGGTGCTGATGGTGAATCCGGCAGCGCGGTGCGCATCGATTCTGACGGCGACACTGAGCGGCTGCCGCAGAAGTCCACGCACACACTGGGCCCTGGAACTACGGTGAGTATTCGAACGCCCGGAGCCGGTGGATACGGCGATCCAGCCGCCCGGTCGAAGACTGCCATCGAACGAGACCTGCGGACGGAGAAACTCTCGATCGAACAAGCACGAGCCGCATACGGTGACGCGGTGATTGACAAGATAATTGGATCGGACATCGACTCCGGGAACGACGGTGGGCAATCCGATGAATGAGCCGCGTCGACTCCCCGCTTGGCCTGCGGATCGCGCCTCACCTCGCTGTCGTGAGCATGGGGTACGTGATGTTCGGGTATGCTGGTGTCCCGGACTTCTATCTGAACCAGTACGACATCAGCTACGCGTCGTTCGGGCTCATGCTCTCGGCGACGCTGCTGCCGTTCGTTTTGGTACAGTGGCCGGCGAGCAGACTCGTGGAGCGAACGACAACGACCAGGTTACTGATCACTGCGACGATCGTCCAAGCGGGGCTCGCAGCGACTGTGGACTTCGCCCCAACATTTCCCACAGTACTCGGGCTGCGGTTCCTGTGGGGGATCGCCGCCGGACTAGTTCTCAGTGTCGGTGCCACCCACATCGCTCGCCTCTACAGTGGGGACGCCGCGAGCCGGCAGCAAGGCGTGTACGGCGGGATGCTGACGCTCGGCGGGGCGTTCGGATTCTTAATCACGCCGCGACTGGTGACTGCGACGAACGGGATCGGTATTCACGCGCTCGGCACGCTCATTGCGATTCCAGCCGTCGGGATCTTGTACCGCAATCGTGCCGAACGACTGACAATCTCGTCGGAATCGGCATCCGACGCCGCCGGCGAATCGGTACTGACGAACCCGGTGGTCGTGCTCGCGTCACTCTGCTACGTCGCCGCCATCGGGTCGTACCTGACGCTTTCGGCATTCATCACCTCGTACTTCGAGGACATCGGGATCCTCGGTCCGTTGAACGCGCTTGTTCTCGGAGTCGCAACCATCGGCCGGGCAGCTGGCGGCAGCGCCGTCGTCGGCTTTCCGGTGACAGACCCGAAGATCATCGCTGGCGCATCGACGGTTGCCGTGCTCGGGCTCGGCACACTCGCCGCAGCGCCCGCGGGTCCGCTTCGCGTCGGGCTGCCACTGCTAGTCATGCTAGCGGTGTCACTCCCGTTCGGCGCGATATACAACGTCGCTGCGGACGCGACCGCGACGAAAGGCAGCGCGTTAGCGATGGTCATCGCGGTCGGCAACCTCGTCGCGCTCGTGTTACCGGTCATCACCGGCTCGATCCGGGACGCAACCGGGGGCTACGAGGGCGCATTTATACTACTGGTCGGACTGAACGCACTCGCAATCGGAGCAGCGGTCCTCATCACACGAATACGCCAATGACACCACACTCGCCGTCACACCGGAGTCGTCCCGCCCGCGGAGGTGCGCTCCATGGTTAGTGCCGGACTCTTAGATGCGACAGTCCAAGGAGTAATTACTGGTGCGATAATCGCCGGTGGAGCGCTTGGACTCTCACTCATCTACGACATCGCGGAGGTCCCAAACTTCGCACACGGGGATATGATCACGATCGGCGCGTACATGGCGCTCGTCTTCAACAACCCCGGTGAGATCCCGTTCCTTCCGAACTTCGGATCCGCACCGTTCGTACTTGCGGCAGTCATCGGTGTCGTACTAGCTGGCGTCCTCGGCGCGGTGTACGAACTCGCAATCTTCCGGAAATTCCGCGAGAAAGACGCGGACCTGATCACGATGGTGATTGTGTCGCTGGGCCTCGCCCTCGTGTTACGGAACGCTGTGCTGTTCCTCGTCGGCTCAAAGAACATCCAGTACCAAACGCAGCGCGTAATCACCACGAACTTCGATTTCCTCGTTACGCAAAGCGGACTCACCGTCACCTCGACCCAACGACAAGCCGGTGAACTCGTCACAACCGGGGAGTGGGGGTACCCGTGGTGGCTCATCGTCGCCGGACTTCTCGCCGCCGTCGCGGTCGGGTACGCGATCTTCGCGTTCTACCGCGAAGAAGAAGATTTCACTACGGTTCACCTCATTCCGCCGAAAATCATGGGTGCCGCCGGGAGCATCGCTACCGTCCTCCTCCTCGGCGTGTTCGCCCGGCTCGACCCGCAGGGGACCGACTACATTCTCGGCACGCAGATCGGACTGAATGTCAAGCACATCACGATACTCGCGGTGGTCATCGCGGCGATGTTCATCCTGAACGTGATCTTGAAAACGACCAAACTCGGGCGTGCGATGCGCGCCACCGCAGACAACATGGATCTCGCGCAGGTCCGCGGCGTGAACGCTGACAGGGTTCAGCTTATTGTGTGGGTCGTCGCCGCGATGCTCGCCGCGCTCGCCGGGATCCTCACCGGGTGGTTCGCAACGAACCTCACGCCAAACATGGGGTTTGCGTTGTTGCTGCCCATTTTCGCAGCCGTGATTCTCGGCGGGATCTCCTCCCCGTACGGAGCCGTGGCGGGCGCGATGATCATCGGGCTGAGCATGGACGTCGGCGTCTACCTGATACCCGGCTCGTCGACGTACAGGGTAGCGATCGCATTCGTCATCCTAATCGGCGTACTGCTTGTCAAACCCGAAGGTATCTGGGGTGATGTCTAATGGCAGTCGCTGACTTCATCATCTCGCTCCTGACGTTCATTTCGATTTACAGCCTGTTCGGCATCGGACTGAACCTCAAATTCGGATTTACCGGCCTCATCGACTTCGGCCACGTCGCGTACTTCATGATTGGCGCGTACGTGACCGTGGTCCTGACAATGCCCGCCGGTGCCGCTGGGTACAGCGGCATCGGTGGATTCGCACTCCCAGCCATATTCAGTGCGCTCGGCCCGCTCGGGAGTCTCTTCGGCTGGATACTCGGTGTCCTTGGCGGAATGATCGCCGCTGCCATAGTCTCTCTCGCAGTGGGGATCCCGACGCTACGCCTCCGCGAAGACTACCTCGCTATCACAGCGCTCGGAATCGCCACTATCCTCACGACTGTGGTGAATGACGAAGAATGGCTATTCAACGGGCCGTTCGGCATTAACACGGTTCACTCACCACTCCGAGATGTCTTTCCGGTTAGTGTAGGCAGCTTCACGTTGAACATGGTTGTCTTCGGAGCCTTGTCGATAGCCGTGTTCGCGTTCACCGGGTACTGGCTCGTGAGAGTATTCCAACGCCAGGGTCGCCGCGGAAAACTTATCCTCGGCGTCTTAGTCCCGCTCATCGCCGTCTGGTACTTCGTTCTCCCAACGCTGAGCGGCGGGATGGTCGAACTCACCCGGAATACGCTCTGGCTATTCGACCCAACGGCGGGCCCCAACGGCGGGATAGACTACGACCGATTCATTCTACTGGTATCAGTCGCGGCGCTCGGCGGCGGGTATTGGCTCACCGAGCGAACGATCAACAGTCCGTACGGCAGGATCCTGCGGTCGATCCGTGAAGACGAGGATGTCCCGCGAGCGCTCGGGAAAGAGACATTCCAGTACAAATTACAAGCGCTGATGCTCGGGTCGGCACTCGCAGGGGCTGCTGGGGCGTTGTGGGCGATCAATATCGGATTCATTGCTCCCGACCAGTTCGCCGCGACGATCACGTTCTACGCCTTCACAGCCGTCATCGTCGGGGGAACCGCCAACAACAAGGGCGTAATCCTCGGCACCGCATTCTTCTGGGGAATCCGCAACGGGACCCGGTTCATCGATGTTCCGTCTCAGTACTCCATTCAACTCGCAGCAGCCCGTCTCATGCTGATCGGCCTCGTGTTGATACTCATTCTGTACTACCGGCCCGAGGGGCTCCTCGGCGAACAGGACTACGACATACCACTGCCGTCGCGGAACACCTCCGGAGGGACCGACGATGTCTGAACAGGACACACCGAGTTCAAAGCCCGACGCAACGGAAACGAACAGTCGAGCAACCGGAGGCTGCGGCGACCCGATTCTTCGAATCCAAGGGGTCACGAAACAGTTCGGCGGTATCACTGCCCTTGACGGCGTCGATCTGACCGTCGATCCCGGTATCACCGGACTCATCGGCCCGAATGGTGCTGGGAAAACGACTCTGTTCAACTGCCTGACCGGGTTCCATAAGCCGGATGATGGGCAAATTTCACTCTACGAGACGGATATCACTGGCAAGGAGCCGCCGACTATCGCCCAGCAAGGCATGGTTCGGACGTTCCAAATCCCACGCGAGCTCGCCGATATGACCGTGTTTGAGAACCTGCTTCTGGCTCCGATGAACCAACACGGTGAACGTCTCTTGGCTTCGTGGGTCCGCGGAGAGCAGTTCGTTGAAGAAGAGCAGACGATCCGAGACCGCGCACGCGAAATAGCAGCGTTCTTCGAGCTCGATCACTTACTCAATGAACCCGCTGGCAGCCTTTCGGGGGGCCAGCGAAAACTTCTCGAAATCGCCCGTGCGCTGCTTACGGACCCCGATATCGTGTTGTTGGATGAGCCGTTGGCCGGGGTGAACCCAACACTCGAACAGAAGATTCTCAGTCGGATCGAAGACCTCGTTGAGGACGGCTATTCGTTTCTTCTTATCGAACACGACATCGATCTCATCATGGACAACTGCGAACGCGTCGTAGTCATGCACCAAGGCGCGGTGCTAACGACGGGTCCTCCAGAAGAAGTCCAGTCAGACGAGCGTGTGATCGAGGCGTACCTCGGTGGTGATAACGTATGACTGTGCTTGAAGTCGAAGGGTTAGATGCGGGGTACGGAGATCTTCAGATCCTATCGAGCGTCGACATGACCGTTGACAACGGTGAATACGTGACGATCGTCGGGCCGAACGGTGCGGGGAAGTCTACGGCGATGAAGTCTGTTCTCGGATTGACGACGTACATGGACGGGTCGATCACGCTCAATGGGGAGTCAATCGAGGGGATGGACACGAACGCAGTCATCGAGCGAGGAGTGAGTTACGTGCCACAGAGTAACAACCTGTTTCCATCGATGACAGTTCGAGAAAACCTTCTCATGGGTGCGTTCAGTCTACCGGAAGTCCCCGAAGACCGACTGGAAGAGATTCTAGATAGATTCCCGATTCTGAAAGAACGCCAGCGGCAACGCGCCGGGACCATGAGCGGCGGCCAACAGCAGATGCTGGCGATGGGATCGGCGTTGATGGTTGACCCGGACGTCCTGTTACTGGACGAGCCGTCCGCGGGACTCGCACCTGAGCTCGTCGAAGACATGTTCGACCGGATCGACGAAATCAATGAGTCAGGAACAGCCGTTCTGATGGTCGAGCAGAACGCAAAGAAGGCACTACGTCGTTGCGACCGAGGGTACGTCCTCGTCAACGGCGAAAACGCCTACGAGGGGCCAGGTGACGAGTTACTACAGGATCAAGAGGTCCGCGAACGATTCCTCGGCGGGTAACCTCAGAATCTCCGTCTTCTGGTACACGTTCGATATGTTCCGGGTTGAGAGTGGTGAGCGGTGTGCTACTGGTCGTCTGGGTCGTGGATCTTCCGGATCCACGCGCCTTCTGAGAGCTTCAGCTGGATCTCTTCGCCGTCGTCCCACTTGTTGTCGAAGCCGCCGAAGACGTACCCGCACCCTTCGTCGAGGGTGATGTCGTCGTTGAACACGACGCAGGGGCGTTCGACGTCACCGCGGTCGCTGTTGCCGAGCATGACTTTCTGGTGCGGGGTGTGGCTGCTGAGATCGATGGTGTAGTTGACGAACGCTTTCGTCTTGATGAATCCGTTCGTGCCGTCGAGCTCGTCGATGTGGAGGAATGGTGGGTTGCTCATCACCGATCACCTCCGCGGATGACGGTGATTTGGCCGCAGGTTTGGACCGCGGGTTGCGGTTCTTTACAGGTTGGGCAGCGCGTGTCTGTGATCGGGTCTACGAGGTCGTCGCAAGCGTCGCACATCACGATACCGGTCGTGTCGAGGCGACCGTCGTTGATGAGGACGGTTCGGAGCCAACCGTCGCGGACGAGCAGGAGCGCGTCGACGGGTTCGTACAGGCGGGCGTGGCTACAGGTGGCTGCGTCGCGGAACCAGTTCGTGGTGATTGGGGAAGCGCTGGAGGGTGGTGATCGGTATAACTGAGAACGGTGAGGGAAGAACTGCTCGCGCCCCGATCACCCGCGAACATCTGTTCAGAGTGACGGAATGGGCATACTGGTGGTGCGACCCGTCATAAACTGAAACGAAGGAACTCTCGAATCAGCGACAAAGATGGTGAGGAGGGATACGACGAGTTGGGTATTCCAACAGGCCTAACGGATAATGACAACAACGAGTCTGAATAACTAACTCTCTATCTCCTCTTCTTTCGCATCCGCTCGATGCGGCCGCTTCATGACGATACACACGGTTTCAAATGGGACCGACAGGACAGACTACATAATGTATGAGTCGGATCTTCAAGACGTTGTATCGAGCGAGATCATCGATGGTGAGGTGTCGTCGTTGAATCTGAAGATAACCGACAACGAACTTGCCGTCATNGATCTTCAAGACGTTGTATCGAGCGAGATCATCGATGGTGAGGTGTCGTCGTTGAATCTGAAGATAACCGACAACGAACTTGCCGTCATCGTTGACATTGGGGACCAAGACGCAGCTTACACGGCTGATGAAGCCCGACAGTTAGCGACCAGTCTCAAGTCTATTTCGGACCAGCGTTGGGACGTAGATAACGATGACATCGTAGAGTANACGGCTGATGAAGCCCGACAGTTAGCGACCAGTCTCAAGTCTATTTCGGACCAGCGTTGGGACGTAGATAACGATGACATCGTAGAGTATCTCCGCGACTTAGCCGACGTGGTTGACAACGAGAAGTCAGTAAATGAAGTAGAAGAGAAGTGGGCAGGTAGAGAGGTAGGTATCTCAGTATGATAGGACGATAAACCGTTGAGTCTGCTGTCAAGCAGGTCTACACTCGCTCGTGTGTCGGAAATTAAGGGGTGGAAGCGCTAGCGGTTGTTGAAGTCCGTGGTCTCCTCTAACCGCTCAACGCGTTCGCGTAGCTCTTCAAATTCGGGATCCTCGGCCCGCGCATCCTCCAGCGGGTGGACATCGGTGAGTGCGTCATCGATGCGCTTGTCCTCGGCCTCGCCGCCGAGGTAGAGGTCACGCCGATCTTGATGGAGGCTCCGGAGCATCGACTCAGCGATGCCGGTGTCGTTGGCGATCGTCGCGAAATCCCCCGCGGTCGACGCCGGCGACTGCCTCGCGGTCCACTTTCCGGCGGACTGTGTAGCTCGGACGCCAGACCGTATCAGCTGAAGTTTTTGCTGGTGTTCTATCTGGGCTAAGCCGCCGATCAATCGAGCGACCATGCTGTATATCGTTTGCTGGAGTTCCGCGTCGTCAAGGTGAATCTTCGGGCTAACGTCGAGCCTCGACGCCAGTGTCATGTTCCAAGCATTCATGAAAAGTCAATGTCTTCCTGAACAGCCTCTAATGTCTGATAAACCCGTTCTGCAACGTGCTCAAAGTGTTCCTGCTCTTCATCCGAAAACGTCATCCACCAATTGTGGGCGACATCGTTCCGCGTCCCCATCAGCTTCGTGTAGGCCTCATATTCGCTGTCAGTTAGGAGCCCAAGGGCATTTGCCATGTAGACTTTCGGCTCGTTCCCCATCTGTTCGATTACATTTTGTTCCGAATTGGAGAGATCTGCCTCCCGATACGACTCTATTTCCTCGATTATTGCCCATTGAAGTAGTGATTCGACGAAGGCTGCTTGCCGGATAATAGTGGAGCAGTAGTCTCTAGACTCGATGAGTTTTTGTTGCTCATCAAGTTCTGCCTGAATCATCGCTGGGAGCAGAACATCAGCAAAGGCCCCCACGAGATCACCTAACAGTTCATCCAACGAGGATTCCCACTCAATCTCCCCCGAGGGAGTTTCGGTCAACTCAGGGCTGGGATAGTCTGTGAAGTCCATAGAAGCATAGTCTGTTGCCAGATCCATTATATCTGGCATCAGAGCACGATGCCCCGCTGTTAATTCCTGATCCTGACGGCCAAACATCAGAGGCCGCTACCAATTTGCCCCGTCTGGTTGTACACTCCGAGGCTCCGATACTGATCAGACCTGCGCGCGCGGAGGTCTGGGGTGTTAGCATCAGCTGTGCCTCGTCTATGGACAACTGCGCCGGGAACCGCTTCAGAAATTTGAGACGCCTCACGCGTGCGCGTTTCGGATAATAGCGCGAGGCGTCCCGAGAGTAAAATCGTCTACTCCTCATCCGTCCCGACCGTCTCCTCCAGCTGCTCGACGCGCTGTCGGAGCCGGTCGAGATCGGTTTCTTGAGAGCGGAGGTCCTCGACAGGGCGGACCCCTTCCAAGGCAGCGTCGAGGCGACCGTCCTCGGCCTCACCGGCGAGGTAGAGGTCTTTACGATCGGCCTCCAGACTCCGGAGCGTCGACTCTGCGACGCCCGTCGATTCGGCGACATCGGCGTACGGTTCACCACGATTGACGCGGGCGACGGCCTCGCGGATGTGGAGGTATTCCGCCGGGTTGACGCGGAGGT
Source organism: Halorubrum coriense DSM 10284 (assembly GCF_000337035.1). Taxonomy (GTDB): domain Archaea; phylum Halobacteriota; class Halobacteria; order Halobacteriales; family Haloferacaceae; genus Halorubrum; species Halorubrum coriense. Next base: position 109,927 of record NZ_AOJL01000062.1, on the reverse strand, counting down.
AGCCGTCCTCAACCTCGAACCCGGCAGGCGGGCGGCCAGTCCATTTCCCCGCGTCCTGAGCGGCGCGGACACCGGAGCGGATGCGCTGGAGCTTCTGCTGNACCTCGAACCCGGCAGGCGGGCGGCCAGTCCATTTCCCCGCGTCCTGAGCGGCGCGGACACCGGAGCGGATGCGCTGGAGCTTCTGCTGGTGTTCTATCTGGGCGAGGTCTCCCATCAACCGCGCCACCATGCTGTAGATCGTCTGCTGGAGCTCGCCGTCGTCGACGCGTATTTCCAGCCCGACATCGAGGGCCTCGACGCCGGTATNCCGCGCCACCATGCTGTAGATCGTCTGCTGGAGCTCGCCGTCGTCGACGCGTATTTCCAGCCCGACATCGAGGGCCTCGACGCCGGTATTGTTCTCCAAGCAGTGCTGGATAAACTCGTGAATCTCTGTCGGTCCCAACCAGGAGAGACGGCTGATCTCATGGACGACAATCAGGTCGAACGCGCCGCTTGCGATGTCGTTGAGGAGCTAGCTGTAGATCTCACGGGTGTCGGTACCAGCGGCTCCAGAAACGACCTCAGGGTACTCTTCGACGTCCCCGACGCCAAGCCGGTCGAGGTGTTCGCGGGCCTCCTCCAGTTGCCGGCCACCGTCTTGATCGGCTGTCGAGACGCGAGCATAGATTCCCGCGGATTCGGGTCCGGATTCGCTCATGTTTTCGAGGACACCTCAAGCGATTATACAACTGGGGGGTTTATGCGGAAAAGCGAATACCACTACGTTTAGCATCCAGTACGCCGAACCTAACAGACGGCTTCAACCCCATGAGGGTTCGTCTGAAACTCGGTGACCCTCAGAATAACCGGCAAAAATCGAGAAGTTATCGCCCTCGCGTATTTTCGACTACGACTGTATCGTAGTTTACTACCCAAAGGTTATACTACATTATCGGTAATTGTCACCTGCCGTCGAACCGACGGCGTTCAAACGAGCCGGCTCAGTAGCTGACGCTCGTTAGGACATAACAACCGAGGGGTGGCCTGGACTCCACCCCTCACTCCAATACGCCTGAGCGACAGCTTCGAGAGTTAACCAACACACGACCCAATAGCCACCAACTGTTGGTTAAACAGAATTTTCAACCCCACCAGGGTTCGTCTGAAACTGAGCTCATAGGTTGATGTCCCGGCCGGTGTAGTCCCAATTCAACCCCACGAGGGTTCATCTGAAACTTGGTCCCGTCACCGTCGGCGTCGATACCGAGGAAGCTTCGACCCCACAAGGGTCCATCTGAAACTACTCGTCGATCATCAGGCCACTCTCCATTTTGCGGCTTCGACCCCACAAGGGTCCATCTGAAACCCTTCGGACCCTCCGCGACGAGACGGGCGGGATTCAGCTTCGACCCCACAAGGGTCCATCTGAAACTGACGATATACGCTTGCTCGCGCTTCGCGAAGTAATAGCTTCGACCCCACAAGGGTCCATCTGAAACCTCGTCGTCGCCTGGCTTGTACCCACGCACGATGCTTCAACCCCACAAGGGTCCATCTGAAACGAGCCGAGCGAGGTGGGGCTATGACCCCCCGCGCTTCGACCCCACAAGGGTCCATCTGAAACCCGACCATTGGACCACAAGCCAACGTGTCCAAGAGCTTCGACCCCACAAGGGTCCATCTGAAACAGGACTCCCCTGCCGAGATATTCGCCGACGTCGTGCTTCGACCCCACAAGGGTCCATCTGAAACCTACCGCCGCGATGCTCGCCCTCGCACTCCTTCCGGGGCTTCGACCCCACAAGGGTCCATCTGAAACGCTCATCGACACTAAGGAGAGCGTAATCCATGTCCACGCTTCGACCCCACAAGGGTCCATCTGAAACGACTAGGGGTCTAGTTCCCAATCCTGCGAGCGGTCGCTTCGACCCCACAAGGGTCCATCTGAAACGACGTACGACAGCCCCCAGAGATCTGCGCTCTTGAAGCTTCGACCCCACAAGGGTCCATCTGAAACGTGGCAGACGCCGGTGTATCGGTTCCACGACATGGCTTCGACCCCACAAGGGTCCATCTGAAACCGTACACGCGGATCCAGCTCGGTCGCAACTACGCGCTTCGACCCCACAAGGGTCCATCTGAAACACGCGCTCCTTCCGGACGCTTTGGAGCAGATCTCGGCTTCGACCCCACAAGGGTCCATCTGAAACTTTCATCAGACTGGGTGGGTAAGATGTATCGACAATGGCTTCGACCCCACAAGGGTCCATCTGAAACCTGTTCTCGTTCGGGTTCGGGCAGCTCGCCGTGACCGCTTCGACCCCACAAGGGTCCATCTGAAACTCGGCTATCATTGGCGTCACCAGTGCGACTCTCCACCGCTTCGACCCCACAAGGGTNACCCCACAAGGGTCCATCTGAAACTCGGCTATCATTGGCGTCACCAGTGCGACTCTCCACCGCTTCGACCCCACAAGGGTCCATCTGAAACCCGGAGACGGACGTTGTGCGGCCGCGGTTCTTGTTGGCTTCGACCCCACAAGGGTCCATCTGAAACCGCCGGACGTCCCGCTCGCGAACGACGGCGTCAAGCCGCTTCGACCCCACAAGGGTCCATCTGAAACGCCCCCAGACCCGGCGGTCGTATCGAGACGACCATGCGCTTCGACCCCACAAGGGTCCATCTGAAACGACGCCGACATGATCGAAACCGGCACGTCGAAGGCGGCTTCGACCCCACAAGGGTCCATNCCCCACAAGGGTCCATCTGAAACGACGCCGACATGATCGAAACCGGCACGTCGAAGGCGGCTTCGACCCCACAAGGGTCCATCTGAAACACCGACGAGAACACGGTCGCGATTCTCCACGAGTTCGCTTCGACCCCACAAGGGTCCATCTGAAACGCGACGGCTCCGGCGATCACGTAGACCATTTGCTGCTTCGACCCCACAAGGGTCCATCTNGACCCCACAAGGGTCCATCTGAAACGCGACGGCTCCGGCGATCACGTAGACCATTTGCTGCTTCGACCCCACAAGGGTCCATCTGAAACCCGCACGGGCGTCTTTGAGTTCCGCGATCACGAGCCGCTTCGACCCCACAAGGGTCCATCTGAAACGACACCAGCGACGAGTATGCCGAACACCGCATCAAGCTTCGACCCCACAAGGGTCCATCTGAAACCATCCCGATATTGCCGGTTACTAGCTTTATATCTGTGGATCTGAGGGATACGACTCGGTCGACCCGCAATACCCTCTCATACCCCGGGGGGTCGACATAATCCACGGTATCTCAAGCGATATCAGCCAACTATCAATAGAAGCGGGAATCAAAATCGTGTTCAGACGTTATTGGTGTTGATGTTAAACAGTCTGCTCATCGAACGCCGAACACGGGGTGGTAGGACGTATCGAGGGCATCAACCAGCAGGTATCGTGAATTCCCGATCGTGACCTCTTCGGTCCACGCGGCCGGGTCGGTGTTGACCTGTGCCCCTGGATGCCTCACGATGCCGCCTGCCTCCAGATCTCCGCCGAGCAGGTCGGCCCGTTCCTCGTCGGTGAAGCAGGCGACCACATCGTCGTAGTCCTCAATCTCTTCGATCATGTGTTCTCCCTCCAAATCGGACATTGACGCCGAGGAGACTGCGTCTGCGAGTCGCTCGTCGCCAGGCTCCAGAACCCCGCCGAACAGCGATCCGTAGAACTCGGCGACTGTGTCGGAAACCATCGTCGACTCATCGATACAACCGTCCTCTGCGTGTCGTCGCAAGACTCGTCCCGTCTCTCGGAGGAGTGGGAGTGCGTCGCCGGCGTCGCCGCCGTGAATCACCAGTGAGGGAACGGCGTTTCCATCCTCGGGTTCGGCGAGCCGCCAGACAACTACGTCACCAGTCTCCCCGCCGAACGAGCGGTTACACCGCCCACCGGACTGGACGATATTTGGGATGGGCGCGTAGTCGCGGAATACGGTGTCAAAGCTCACGTCGACGCCAGCCTCAACGACACTCGTGGAGACGAGTACGACCGAATTATCACCGTCGAGGAGGGGGATGGGATCGTCTCCGTCACCCGCATCATCGTCGTAGAGGGCGTCGATGAGCAGCTGGCGGTCGTCGGGGCGCACATCGCCCGAGAGGAACGCGTAGACGGTGTCGGCGTCCTGATTGGCCACCGTGCCAAGTGCGAGTTTGCGGAGTTCAACGGGACTCGGCAACTCGCCGGACTCGTCCACATAGTCGTGGAGGAGGCGACCGAGTTCGACCGGTTCGTTCTCTTCCGCACCCCCCATTGGGGTGACGTATCGGTAGAGTTCTTCAGCACTCGACCGCGTGTTACAGACGGCGAGGACGTGCCGTTCGTCTCCTGCCGCATCGGATATTCGACCGCCAGCAGTGGGATAATCGAGCGTCGCGTACTCGTCGCCCCGATCGGTTCGGATGGTGTCGTGTAGTCGGTAGGTGACTCTAGGGTGATCGGCGAGGAAGTCCGTGTACTGGTCGGTGTCGTCGGTGAGTTCTCGCGTGGTCAGTTCATCCGAGCCGTACTCAACGAGGCCGGGCTGTGTTGCTGTCATCAGGATCACGGTGGCGTCATAGGTGTTGGCGAGGAACTCGATGAGCGCGGGGACGATCTGCCACCAGTTCTCGGGGATGGCCTGTGGCTCGTCGATCACGACGACGGACTCGCGGAGAGATGGGACCCGGGTCGCCTGTCGTGCGGTCGGGGCGGCGAGCGACTCGAAGAGCTGGACGGTAGTGGTGAGAGTGAGGCCGCTGAGCCACGACTCCGCATGTAGGGCGCCCGGCGAGCGGCCGATGTCGGCGTCTGTGTAGTTGTCGCCGAGTCCGGTGTAGGTATTCGAGAGGTGGTGATGGAGGGTGAAAGACTTGCTATAAGGACTGACGCCAAAGACAGACTTGATTTCGCTCGCGGTCTGGTCAAGGATGCTGGTGTACGGGAGGACGTACACCAACCGACTGTCGCTGAGGTCGGCTGCTCGGAGGCCCGCGGAGAGTCCAGCGTACGTCTTACCGAATCCAGTCGGGAGTGTGATCAGGCCCACATCATCGGACTCGACGAGGGCCTCGACATTCTCCGTCGCGTCTTTTCGGGCCCGGTCGCGAAGGCTATTGAGATCCGCCAGTATGCCCTCTCCCTCGTCGAGGCCGTCGACGTGCTGGTCAAGGGCTTCTCGGTCGGGGAGAGTCCCACCGATGTCGTCGTCTTCGAGCCCGCTCGCCGCGGTTTGGTCGGCCAGTTTGAGTGCCGTCCAGAGTCGGACTACGTCCCCGTAGTAGCCAACTCTGGCGTCGCTCTTTCCCATTCGGGCGAAGTATATCAGATGGTCGTGGGCGCCATCGATTGGTTCCGCGCGGTTGTCGTGCCACTGGCGGAAGTCATCCCACGACCCCGCACCATCGGTCGCCGCTCGGATGATACGGTCGGCCCGATCTGGCACCTCGTCGTCGATCTCCCCGAACTGGTCGTCAACGCGCTCGTACGTCTCTCGGACTCCGACGGTGGTACGCCCGTAGTTTTCCGCCAGTTTGGACGGCCCCGGTGGCGACTGCGTGTCGTGGTGGCCCGCGACGACGAGCGTGGCTACCTCGGCCGCGTGATCGCCGACATCGTCGCAGCACTCCAGCAGGCAGTAGAGTGTGACGAGTGCGCCCGGAAAGGCGTGATACCGGTACTCGTCCGAGTGCTGGAAGGGCTCTCCGCGGAGGTACTTCTGCGTCCAGCGAGTCAGCTTGGCGATGTCGTGAGTGAGACCGATCACTTCCGCAACCGGTTCCGCCGGCGTCCCGTCGGCCAGCGTCTGTCCGAGACAGGCCTCCACCATTCGGTCTGCCACCGTCCGGAGGTGCCCATCATCATCGAACCGGCCCCCTTTGCCGATGAGGAGGGTCGACTCGCCATCGTCGGTCTTGGCCGGGTGTGAGATGTACTGCTCGAAGGCCATGGTTCGCGTGTCAGTAGAGGATGACTTCGTGGTCGCCGGCCGCGTGCGCCCGCGAAGCGTCCACTGGGAGACGGTCGTCGCCAGTCGCGTACGTGATGTTGCCGAAGGCGGTCGTCTTCCGGCCGCCGTCGGTCGCTTCCATGTAGAGCGGTGCCCGCTCGCGCTTGACCGTGACGCCGGGACTGGGAACGACCGCGGAGTCGTCGTACGCGGCGGAGTCGACAGCGTTAGTGGTAGCGGATTCGACCGTGTGGGTGTCCACGTTTCGGATGTCCGCGATACACTCGGATAGGCCGAGTACAGGCGAGTAGTGGTACCGCGAGTTTTCGAGGCGTTCCCGCAGATCGTCATGGACATCTTCGTCGGCGAGTGATACGTAGACGCGGTACACTGGGTCGACCAGCATCTCGTAGGTGTCGCGTTGGCGAGGCGTTTCCATCAAATCCTGTCTCCCGGGTTTGTCCCAGTGTTCGAGATACGACTCGGGCGTCAGCATTTCCGCACCATCCCACCAGTCCTTTTCGAGCGGGAGGTACTGGATGGCGGCTTCGTTCGTGTTGACCGTCGTGATCCCCATCGTGTATGTGTGGGGCAACTGTTTCGGGACGACGGCGACCGCAGACGACGATGGAGAGAACAGATCGTAGTAGCTGTCTCGCGACATTCCCATGATTCCCGCGAGTAGGCCGGCGACAGTCGTCCGCGGCGGGACACGATAACTGGGTTTGGCGCTGTTGTTGCCCACCTTCCGGAAGTGGGCAAAGTCGGCGGTCACGTCGAACCCGATACAGGTGTCGGGGATGTACTGGGCGGTCGACGAGTCGTCGCTATCGGACGCGTAGTCGGTGAGGTCTTGTTGCGTCATCTGTGGAGAGGTGAGGCAAAAGTGTCAGTTCGCGTACCTTTTGTACACGTCGTAGGCGTCGACCGAGTCGGCGCCGAGGGCGTCCCTGAGGGCGGCATAGAACGTCTCGCGGTCACCCGTCTCACCGTCGGGGAGCGCGAAGTCCACGGCGCTGTCGGCGGTGACGTGGACAGTGTCGATCCGAGCCTCGTTGTCGGCGAGTGCGGTCACTAGTTCCGAGACATCGAGGTGAAAGTCGTCCGTGCCCCGGATCTCGTCTTCGGGCAGGTCGCTGGCCACACCGATGCGGTCGTTGAGCCGTCCGATCTCGAAGCCGTCCCGCTTGTACTCAACGCGGACGTAGAGACGGGGCTGCTGACCGGCCTTCGAGCGGGTGACAGTCTGGTTCTTCAGCGCCCGCCAGCAGAGCGTGTCGAGTCGCTCCACGTCGGTTTCGCTGAGGCGGGTATCCGCAGCGGCGTTGTCGTTGATGCGGCCGCCAAACCCGATGACGCCGTAGCTGATGCGGTTGTCCGTGGCGAACGTGCCCTGATCCTTCTTTCCGCCTTCCTCGTCGTCGTCCGGGTTGGCGATGACGGTGGCGAGTTGCTTGGACTCGGTGTTGCGGGCGACCTCGTGGTAGCTGCGGCCGTGGTTGAACTGTACCGGCCCCTCAAACTGGTCAGGGAGGTCGTCGGCCAGCTCCGTGTCGAGCGAGATGGTGGCCCCAAAGTACCGCACGTCGGCAGCGGTCTCGACGAACGCCTCAAGGAGTTCCTCAGGTTCCGCGTCTTCGGTGCTGACACCCATCTTCTCCTCGACGGCGTCGTACATCTCTTCGCGGGTCAGTACGTCGTCGTTGGGGTTGGCGATCAACACGACGTGGCCATCCTCCACGAGCTGGTCGCGGAGGTACCGCTTGAGCCGGACGTCGGTGACGACGCACTGCCCGGTGACGGAGTCGATGCGCGGTTCGTTGTCCGCGGTGAGTGGGTCGCCGTTGGGGTTGGTGTCCTTGGCGTCAATCACGAAGGCGATTTCGGAGCGGTTCTGGACCGTATCGTCGGTATTCTCTGTCATCGATGGTGGTGTGTCTGGTTGATCAGAGGGTTCAGTCGTCAGTCTGTGCCTCGACTGCTGCCGTCTCATCCTCGTCCCCGTCGTCGAGCATGGTGTCGTTCTTCCCGTAGGTGAGGCCGAGGCCGTAGTGCATCCGGAGGTCGTCGGTTGAGAGCGACCACTCCTCCGGAGTCTGTCGATTCAGAATGTCGTTCAGTCGCGTGATGTAGCGGTCGTTCATCAGCATCCCCGCATTCTCGTCGTCGTCCGAGTAGTGCGCGTTCTTCTCCAGCAGCTTACCAAGCGTGGTAGAGATCCTGCGCCGCGTCATCGCATCGATGGGATGCTGGCGGATGACGGTGCGGGAGATGCCGTTGCGATTCTGGTAGGCGGCCACGCGGCCGACCAGAGCGCCAAGGAGGAACGCCGCGCGGCGCTCCTCGTCCTTGGCGAGGGCGGGGTGATTGTCGATAAACTGTTCGAGTCGGTCGTCTCTGTCGCTGAAGTTGGTCGCATCGCTCATAGTTTCAGTGCTTGCTGGGATAGTTCGCGGGTCGTTCGAGGACACATCGCCGAGGACGCCTGCCCGGGCGAGTGCCTGCATCTGGACGTACTGGCGGGTGAGCAGCGACTCCGGCAGTTCGTTGCCGTCCTCGAACGCGCCGCGCTGCTCGCTGATCAGGCGGGGGACGTACTGTGCGAGGAGCCAGTCCGTATCGATCTGGCCGTCGGACGCGAGGGTGGTACTCGTCACCTCCGCGCGGAGGTCGGTCGTGCCGTGGTCGTCTCTGTCCTCGTCCGTACTCTGGTGGCGGAAAGTGCTCTGGAAGTACCCGCCAGTGAGGACACCCGTGACGACCGGCGCATTCGTCCGCAGGTACTTACTGCCCTGTTCGTCGGCTCCGTCGTCGGTCAGCCGGCCGTACGGCGGCGAGGGGAAGAGAGGCGGACTGTTGCCGTCCGGTGCGACGAGGCCGTCCGTCAGCACGTCGGTGTGTGCCCGTTGGATGGCGCGAACCCGATGCGGGTCGACGCACGGTTCCTCCTCAATGAATTTGCGCTTGTTCCCCGGTGTGTAGGCCGCCACATAGTGAATTTGGAAGTCGTCGTACAGCGGATTGACAGGATCGGTGGCAGCGTCTTCGATGACGCCGACGGCCGCCCCGCTGTTGTCGGCGGCCCCCATCGCCAGTTCGTACAGCGCGACTGCCTGTTCGACCGTCGGCTCCGAGACGTACGGAACGTAATACGCCGCCGTGTCATCGCCAAGAATTTGGACGAAGTTCTCCAGCAACGGCGCGCCCGATGTCACGGCGAACGCCGCCTCGGCGGTAAGCGGGCGCTGTTTCCAACTCTCGTCCACCACGAGGTTCGGGAACTTCTCGGCCATCTTCCCCTTGTACCGCTGTAGCGGGGAGTCACTCAACCCGAACACCTCGTCGGTATTCCCGGTGATGAGGCCCCGACCGTCGCCGGACGCGTCGTCGGCCGCCGAATATGAGCGCATCCGCTTTTCGACCCACCTGTAGAGCATCGCCTCATTCAGCACCTCCACCTCGCCTGGGTAGACGTAGCCGTCCGTGCCGGGGAGCTTCAGACACACAGAGAGGACGCCGTTGAACTCGTCTCCGAAGGTCTCTCGGATGGCGTCTACGACATCGTCCTCGATAGTGTCCATTAGGTCATCGTCCTCTCCAACTTCTCTGAGGGCATCAAGAATCCATCCGTCGTCGTGGTCTTCGGCTACATCGGCGACGGAGTCGGACGCCGCCCAGCGGTCGAACAGCTGTCTGACGTACTTCACACAATCCTCGGACGACTTCGACACGTCGTGTGCCAAGGACATGTTGTGACCGGCTGCTCGACTGCCCTGACGACTGAATCCGATTCGGAGCATCTTCTCGCGGTCAAGCGATTCGGCGACAAACGGGGACACATCGTCGTCCGGCCGCCTGTCCAACTCGCCGGCCTGGCCGAAGATCGGACTATCACCAGTGAGATCGACGAGGACGCTGAACAGGCCGATCTCCTGCTTGTAGTACCCGGTACGAGACTCGTGGGTCATTCGCTCAACATACTGGTCGTCGATAGGCACGTCGTACTGCTTCGCCGTATTCAGCGCGTGGAGCTTCCCGTACAGGTACGCGACATCGTATAGCGAGGCCATCGGACGATCGAGGAGTGCCTCCTCGATGTCGTCTACATCCTCGCCGGCGTTGAGAGCGATTTCATTCATTATTCTCTTGTTGCCTATTTAGGAAGCCGAAGCCGAGCGGTGTCCGCCGGCCGATGCCGACGTCCAAGGCGAGATTAAGATGCCGGCGGTGGTGGTCGTCGCGCACGCGGTACGGGAACCGCCATTTCGACACCAGCACCGTCCACTCCGTGTCCCCCGAAATCTGGACGTCGAGCCAGAGCTTCTTGATCATCTCGTACGACTCGAACAGCGGTGTGTCAACCTCTGCTGGCCCCGGGTCACTGTCCGGCATGAACCGGTCGTGGTTCCGCTGGAGCTGCGTCTCCACGTGGTCAAAGAACGGTTCCATTCCATGTTCCGGTCGCCAGAACGTCTCGTCGTCGTGCTTGTCGGGGTCGTCAAGGTACTGCGGCGGCGTGACGGCGTACACGCCGGTCGCAGTTTCTAGGACGCCCTCGGTGCCAGGCGGGCCAACATCGGGATCGAGTGGCCGGGTGTCCGTCACTTGGAACGGCATCGATCCTGCGTGTACCTCGGGGTCCTCAAGTAGGTCGGCGACGATGTGTGCCAGCTGGTCTTCGCGGGGGGCGGCGACGAGCAAGTGACGCTCGTCGCCCTCTTCCAGATCACCCCACGGAAACGGGTTCGAGAATGAGAATCCCGGCGTCTCAGCGCCGTGTTCATCGTACGGGGTGTCACGGAGAGCATCCCAGATTCGTGCCCGGAGCCGGCCGTGGTACTCCGGGTCGTAGGACGCGTCCATCTCTGCCTCTAAGTCGATTAGCACTCTCATCGCACCACTTCCTCCACGACAGCGCCGCTGGGATAGTCGATGCCGTACTCCTCACGTCGCCACGGCGGAATCCGAACGAAGAGGCTAGTATTGGTTTCAATCGTTCCGCGCGTGCCGGGCTCGCCGACATCGGGTTCGAGCGAGGTCACGTCGTCGGCGTGGAACCGCATCTCGCTGACGTTCAATTCCCGTTCTTCGAGCAGATCGGTGGCAACATTGGCCAGTAGCTCCTCCTCCGGCGAGGCGACCAATAGCTTGCGGTCGTTGCCTTCTTTCAGATCGTAGGGGAACGGGTTCGAGTAAGCGAACCCCGGCGGCTCGCCACCGTCGTGTCGCTCGTCGTAGTCGGTGCCGCCAAGCGCGTCCCAGAGCCGGCCACGCAGTTTATGATGGTAGTCATTCTGGTAAGCGGCGTCTGCGCGTGCGGACAGATGTGCCATTACACGCACCCGAATGACTCACCTCTATAGCGGGGAATCATACAAAATGTCATACAAACAGGGGGTATTAAAAACAACCACATACCGAGCGAAACTAGAACTACTTTTGGCCTTATTGAACACAAGACTGCGTCGGGGCAGGGGTGCTGATATAACACAGTCCATCCGAGATGGTCACCCAATTGAGGATATTGAGTCCTATTTCAATAACAAATATCTAGCTCTATTGAAACATTCACTCAGTGACATATTCTTTGAGAGGTGNCACCCAATTGAGGATATTGAGTCCTATTTCAATAACAAATATCTAGCTCTATTGAAACATTCACTCAGTGACATATTCTTTGAGAGGTGCTGAACATGTCGCACAAATCGTTTATAGACTGGCTGGATGAACAAGCCTACCCTAGTAGTAATCCATTACCGAATAGTAACGAAGTGATTACCATGTCCTTAATAGATTCTGCCGTAATCACGTAATGTGACCGACATAGTATCGCTACAGGGGCTGTTAGCCATATTCTTGTGGACAGCACTGCTCGTCTACGGTCTCTCGTCGCTGTGGTGGGTCGTTGAGGTGACTGTCCTTTCACGTGGATGGGGGCAAAACAGTGAGGAAGTTTGGGGGCTTGATGATATCCAAGTTCGCGTACTGACGATTGATGCTGAGCCTGTCGTCCAACAGACCGTCAACGCACTCCCCGACGGTATCGCAGACGTGCGTGTTATCGCCGAAGCAGACATCAATATCGACGGTGCTCAAGTCCATGTTGTTCCCGATGATTTTGATTGTAACGCGACTAACAAAGGTCGGGCCGTCGAATGGGCACGAAGAAACGTCGATGCTGATAAGGAATATCTCCTCTATCTAGACGAAGATACGCTCGTTACGGGGCTCACGGGCCTTCCGGATGCTGATTTCATTCAGTTCACAGAGAAGCCGATATACACCGGTTCACGACTCACGTATCTCTGTGAAGTGTTTCGTACGGGGTATCAGTTTGAACAGCTCGGATTTCATCGCCTATCGTATCCTCTATACGCGTGGGGTGGAGGCTTCGCAATCCGCCGTGAGATTGAACAAGAAGTCGGATGGAATGTAGCCACGATCACCGAAGACACGAATCTGATCTGGCGGGCGGCAAAAAACCGTGATCTGACCTACCAGTTAATCGATGCTCGGTTTCGGAATCAAGCTCCACCATCGCTAAAATCGATGATCAAACAACGGCGGCGGTGGATGTCCGGCACAGTCGGTGATGATTACTTACTTCCACCACTATACCGGCCACTATATTTCACTCGAGTCATTGCGTGGGCGTTCTCACCGTTTGTGCCGTTGTTGGCTATCTCATCGTACCTGTTGCCCGGGACCGCTCCCGGGATAGGTCTGTATTCGCTGCTCTCTACAGCTCTTTTGGGGATCTTGTTCGTGTATATGCTGTTTGGCGCGGTTGCCTATCGGAAGCATCCGATTCTGTGGCCAATATTCTTAATTCTCACACCGTTGGCAGTTATCCTCCACTCAGTCGGGGCACTCTGGGGTGTCGTTAGCCCAGTCGAGAACTTCGAAGTAACCGAAAAGGTCACTGCTGACGTTATCGAGCAAGCTAACGACCTTGATGAGGGGGCACTCGCTGAGCACGAGGGGACTGACCGACTTCTCCGCGAGTCTGATAATGAATTCGAAGAAGGGATCTTTACTGACGATGGTTGATCGGGACGTATCTATCCCACCTACAGTCTGAAGGTTTTCTAGCAATAACAGCGCTCAGAGGAGAAGGAGAATCTGTATCTCGCACGCAGATCTTATCAGTTTCTAATGATTTCAATAGAGAAAAATCTCAAACCGTTTCGGACGACATCTGACGACAATCTCGTCCACGTCTGGGGGCCTCAGTAGACGGGACATGCCGGAACGTCGAACGCAACAACATCGCGCTCGTCTACCACGATGGCGCGTTCGTCGCGAGAGGGCAAGTCCTCCAACTCCGACACGACCCCGACCTTGCGGAGTACCTCTGGAGAGAGAACGTTGAACACGGTCGCTGGAACGAGGAAAGCCCGTGGGAGTACATGACCTTCCTCACCGATATTGAGGAAGTCGACGTCAACGAGTAGTGTTTTTGCTTCGACGTGGCGTCAGTCCCGCTAAAAACGGCTACTCCTAGATTTACTGACTGGCGGCCTTGTTCTGGGTGAAAACACTCGCGTGGTATAATACTCATCTCTGAGCACTGTGCCGCCACAACAACTAACAGCGATCATACATATCTGCCAGTATGCCAACGGAATCGGTCAACGGGGCTGAGTTGTACTACAAGTCAAATGGAGACGGAGTGCCGGTTGTCTTCCTCCACGGCGTGTTAATGAGTAGTCGGTTTTTCAACGAACAGCAGTCGCTCAGCGATGAGTATCAGGTGATCACCCTCGATTTCAGAGGACACGGTCGTTCCGAGAAAACCGAAACCGGACATACACTCCCACAGTATGCCCGTGACTTGGAGGCGTTCCTTGACACACAGGACCTTTCTGACGTTGTCCTTGTCGGGTGGTCGATGGGATCGCTTGTGGCGTGGGAATACGTGCGGCAGTTCGGGACAGACCGATTCCGCGGCTTCGTGAGTGTCGAACAACAGCCACTTGATCTTAAACAAGAGGGCTACGAACACGGGGTGTTCGGATTTGACGAACTTCATGGACTCATGGAACTCGCACAAACCAATCCCCACGAGTTGGCGTGGTCCTTCATCGAGGAGATGCTCGTGGATGAGCCGGATTCAGTCGAACAGACGCTCTTCGATGAGATCACACGGGTCCCACCGCCGATTACGAGCGCAATTCTCTTCGATCAATCAGTACGTGACTATCGAGAGGTAGTTCCTGACGTGGATGTTCCCACCCTCGTGTGTCTTGGTGAAGACGAAACGATGTTAGAGAATGGTGGTGTCGAGTATATTTCCGACAATACGGTTGACGCCGAGCTTGAGCGCTTCACCAATAGTGGTCATTGCCCCTTCTTAGAGGAGCCTGAGCGATTCAACCAGGTCCTTTCGTCGTTCATCGCTGCCCGCTGCGAATAAAACACGCTCCACAATGCCGACCGCGGCGGCTTCATTTTTGCACCCGAGGTCGGCGTCGACGAGAATGTCCACAAACTCGACTTCTCCTCGTTGTATCCGAACATTATCTGTACTCGATACGTCCCACCAGACAACATTCGGTGTGACTGCCACAGCGACCGCGACGACATCCCTAGTCTCGGATACTCAATCTGCGACGACCAAGGCTACCTCGACAACGTGCTACAACCGATTGTCGACGTCCACAATGAAATCAAGGCGACCATCCGTCGCGAGAATGAATGGGACGACCCCGATGAGGACCGACTGGCGGAGCTCGAGGGGCGGTCGGGAGCGCTGAAGTGGATCCTCGTCGCCTGTTTCGGCTATCAAGGTTCAGTAACGCGAAGTTCGGTCGCATCGAGTGCCACGAGGCAATCAACGCGTTCGCTCGCGAGATTTATTGACACGAAACGAGCGGTGGCAGGTCCTCCGATCGACTCGCGTGCTATATCCTAAAATGAGTCTAACGTCATCGATCCGTCCGTCCCTTCGAAAAGTTCCTGTATTCGCCCATCCTCCTGTAACACATCACCCACGAGATCCGCACGAATCGAAAACTCATACTCGTAATAACTCCCTCCTTTCGGCCCCTTGTTCTGCTCGCGAACATCAAGAAACCCCTTCAGCGTTAACTGACTCAGCCGGTCGTGAATCGTTCTGTCTGTCCGCACTTCCGCATCAATACGCTTCGCTGCCAACACATACCGCTCATAGATACGGTTGCGTTTCGCCGGCAACACACCCTCCTCCAACAACAACAGACCGTACAACGTCAGCTTGGACTGCGTCGGCAAGCGCGACAGTTCCTCTCGAACCTTATCTCGCTCCACCACCTCATCGGCATTCCGCACGTGCCCTTCAGAAATGCGTTCACTCCCCTCATCGCGAGCCATATCTCCCGCTTTATATAACAATTTCAACGCCTGCCGAGCACTCCCCGAGTCCTGCGCAGCGAACGCCGCACACAATGGGATCACATCATCCTCCAAAATACCGGACGACAGCTCAAATTCGCCATCTTCACGCTCCTGAACAGTCGTATCGTGGAACGCCTCCGAGGCTCGCTGCTTCAAAATATTCCCGAGCTTATTAGCATCATACGGCGGGAAATGAATCTCCTCATCACACAACGAGTCCTTCACACGCGCAGAGAGATTGTCGCGGAACGTGAAATCGTTCGAGATTCCGATAACCCCCACAGCCGTGTTCGCAACATTCCCGTTGTCGTTCGCTCGCGGAAGCTTATACAGAATATCGTCATCATTCCCGATGGCGTCTATTTCGTCGAGCACCACTAGACAGTGTGTGGCATCAAGCTTCTCCAGCTCCTCGAACAGCATCGTGAAAATCATACCAGATGGATACCCGGTCGGTTTGATCTGGTCTTCCGGTTCTCGGAACTTGTTAATAAGATTCGCGGCCACCTGGTAACTCGAATTGAGTGACTTACAGTTTAGCTCAACGAAAGACACTTACACATCGTCCAGATCTTTCTGATCTGCGTCGAGCCGCTCGATATTCTACTTGGCGCAGCGCGGGGTTCGTTATGTGGCCAACGCACCAGCCGGCCATCCCAAATTGTTGGTTAATCCCAGAGCACCGGATGCGACACCCATCGCCCATCGACACCGATACCGGCTGTTGCCTACGACGATCCTTGTTGAGAGATTGCCGTGTCCAATCGGTTCCAGACCCTCTCGAACGCCGGCGGATCACCGGTCAGGTCCGGCAGCGTAGTCTCCCACTGGTAGCGGATCGTCTCTTCTTGCTCGGCGGGGAGTCCGTCGTTCAGATCAACGGTGAGCCCATCATGTTTGCACTTCGCGTCGAAGGCGGGTCCCACGTCGGCAAAATCGATCGTGACTGAATCAGTTTCGAGGAGCTGATAGAGGTCGTAGTAGTCACGGGCGGCCCCGCGCTGGTAGATCGCCCGGAGCTTTTCGGCGAAGATCTCCTCAACGCTGTACGCTTGGAGGTCGAACTCGGGCACGTCTTCGTACACGTGAGTATGCTGAACGGGGTCGAAAGCGACGTGCTCGTCGATCATCACGTCGATGCTGGTCGTGTTGGGATGGTTGAGGACGGCCCGGTACTGAATGCTGATGTCGACGTAATGGGTCGGGTAGTGGTCCTGCTGGGATTCGTGGTGCTCTCGAACCTCGAACTCGATACCAGAGCGGTCGGCAATCGTATCGAGGACCGTTCGGAGTTCTTGTGTTGACCCCTGGTACTCTCCTTCAACACCAAAATCGAGGTCCTCCGAGAATCGCCACGACTGCGGGAAATACAGTTTGGACAGCGCAGTCCCGCCTTTGAACAGGAGGTTGTCGCCGTAGTCGCTCGTGAAGATCCCCCAGAGGAGCCACGAATTGACGTAGGTCTTTTCGGCGTACCCTTGCCGAACGCCCAGTTCGCGAGCGAGGATTCGGAGCCGGTCCTGACTGATCATCGCGATCAGGACTCCGTCGGCTCCAACATGGCTGGCTCGACGTTGATCTGAAGTCGATACGTGCTGTCAGTCGATCCGGTGTCGGGTCGCGTCGGGTCTAGTGCGGAATAGCCACTCGTGAACGACGCGACGAGTTCCTCGCGAGCGGGGAGACCGATGCCCAGCTGATCGGCGAGGTAGACGATCCGCTTGGTCGCAGCGCCGTTGTCGAGGCGTTCGAGGTACTCGCCGACGGCCTCCCAGTCGCAGCCCCGTTCGTCGGCAGCTCGCATCGCGGTTGCGAGTTCCCGGAGCCCACCACAGAACCCGGGGTGGTCCGCACAGTCGACTAGCGTCTTCTCCAGGTCGCTGACCTGAACAGTTGTACCCTCGATGGATGTCGGCTCAAAGCCGAAGAATTTCCGGTCGGTGACTGTCGTGACGCGGTACGGAACGCCGTGGATCTCTCGGCTTTGCGCTCGGGTCGGCGTGACGACGTACACCGTCCGAGGTACTTGTTCGGTCAGCCCGTGGTGGCTGAGGGCGCTGTAGTAGCCGATGTACATCGGCTCGGCGACGTGGGCGGCGATGAGGTACTCGTGGGTTGTGTACACGGCCTCCTCGCCGGCCGAGAGTGGCACGATGAGATACGTGCCCGAGAAGAGCCGGTCGAGCCAGCCCTTCTCGGTGAGCCGGGAGGCGACCTCGCGGGCGGTGTTCGGAGGGATCCCCAGCGTCGTCTCGATGTCGTCGACAGAGATGATCTGGTGACCCGCGCCAGCGAGTCGTGTAAGCAGTCGACTTTCTCGACTCGAGAGACCCTGGCGTATATTTTTTGATTGTTCTATGGTACTCATACCTGCGTTTCTTACATAGAGTATAAACACGAGCCTGCTTTAGCCTTGCGACTGCGACGGAGACGGAGATGAGCAGCCTTAACCAACGAACTCGGGGGTAGAACCAAGCGTTGGTTAAGAAGTTAAGTGCTCTCTTCGAGCACGTCGATGCTCTCGTGTTAACCAACACAGCCCACGAATCCAGAGATCTGATCGTTACGACGGCAAAGTGATTTTCAAGTCTGCTGATAATATCCCATTCAGCCTTCCTCAGCCCGGGACAATGGTGGTCTGCCTAGTCAATAGTCGAATGCCTTTCTATCCAGGGCATTTATCGGTGCTATCGACCAAACCCAAGTATGAGCGATTCGGCGTCTCCAAGCGCCTCTGTCTCGCTACCTGAGCCGATCGACATTCCTGTTGCTCTGAGTCGGGCTGGAATCGATTATGTCACAGTTCATGACCAGCGACTTCTGGCAATCTATCGGACCGGCATCTTCAATGTGGTAACTGAGCCGGAGTCGGTATCGAGTGCGCACACACTCCAAATTGAATGCTGGGAAGCACCACTTCCCTCTCATGATGATGAACGGTCACAAAAGGAACTTCTCGAGGAATTTGCCGCCGTGTTTGATGATGGTCAGAAGTCCTGAAGTGCCCCATCGGGTACTTCAGTCAGAACCACGATAATTAGTTGAGGGCGCTAGAAACACTAGAAACAAGTCAGCTGGCACGAATCAACACAATACGCGATTTATGGACATTTCTGAGACGCTCCAGACACTGTATACTGCGACTGTTGAGCAAGACGATGGCACCTATCAAATAACCGTACCAGACCGTGAGATAGCCACCGGCACACTCTCTGAGGGTGAAACATACCGTGTTGCGCTCATATCGACATCGACGTCGGATACCGAAGACACCGACATGACTGAGGTCACTCAGTCAGCTGACCACGCTGGTCAGCAACACGAATACGACGGCCCGCCTGTCGAGGAAGGTGAACAGCGAGACGTTAAAATCGAGAACCTCGGTGACCAAGGTGACGGGATCGCGAAAGTTGAGCACGGCTACGTCGTGATCGTTCCCGAAACGAGTGTCGGAGACCGAGTCACTGTCGAGATGCAACAAGTGCGTGAGAACGTTGCGTTCGCTGATGTCGTTGATGACACCCTTCGCGGGGAAGCCTAGGACTTGCTAACTCGTGCGAATTTGTGGTCAAGGTAACGTATTAAGTTCACAAGACTGATTTCAAAAGTGGATATGTTGTCGATATGGTTGATCAGCAGACGAAAATCCTTGCGCATCTCCGTTCAATCCGCACAGCACTTGTCGCTGTAGCAGTGTCCACTCTCGCAACAGGGCTGATTATTCGAGAAGAACCATTGGCATTTCCACTTTTCATTATCAGTCTACTCGTCTGTGCGTACGCCTTTGTACCACCACTCCTCCGCAAGTGATATATTCGCAATCCTCAAGCGACCGGCTGTTTCAGACTATAATATGTCTGAAGAAGAGGAGTTCAACAGGGGCCACGTATTCTCAATACTGAAAATCAGGTGGTAGCGCTTTTGAATAAGCGATATAGTACATTCTGATAATGCCGTCTCAAACTACGGGCGATTCGTGGTCATACACACAGAAGGGTACTGTTGGTATCTGGAAGGTTGATGACTGGGGGAAAGTCTTCGATGAAGAGTTACAGGAGGCAGAAGCTCACTTTAGAGAGACTGTTGAAGAGGAAGACATCAAGGGAGTAATCATCCATTTCGTCTCTGCGGACGCGCTAGGAAGCGAGACACAGAGCCACATCAACAATGTCTGGTCCGAACTCACTCAACTTGGCGACATTATACGAGCCGCCTACGTTGCTGACGGACTGAAAGGGATGGCCGTCGAGTCGAACGTTGAGAACCCCGATCTCGAAACTGAGTCCTTCAAATCGTTGGACGAAGCCCTAGAGTGGGCTCAGGAGGCTTGACATCCTCCCGGCGCTGAAGCGCGAGGATTCCCACGGCACCGCACCGCTGGGTTGGGATATTTACGGTTCGTAGCCACCTCGAAAGACGACTACTGGCTGTGTCAACCAGCCGTTACTCCTATCCTGCGAGGGATTCGGAGATACCTCTTGACTGTCCCCCGTGTTCCGCCAACAGAAAGGGATGCTTTCTGCGTGGAATCAGGGGAATCCAAATATTGTCCGATTAACTGGGCGGGCAGGCCGCCTCTGCTAATTGTTAGCACGATGTGAGATCAATTAACACATCCGGTCAGAACGTCAACTGTAGTTCGTATAGGAACTGTCGGATTCATCCTCGCGCTAAACCACGGGGCTTTCTCCTCAATCTTCCGTAAGCACATCAGTCGAAAATTGGAGTTGGCTTGGGTTCTCTGTCAACAAAAAGCAACCCTACGTCGGATATCTACTCACCCGTCAGGTTGACTCGGGTCGATGGCACGACCTGTGAGGTGTAAGCGGATACCCAAGCACACCACACCTCTCAGGAGGCCCGACACACCACTCACAAACCACAGCTAGACCCCCCGAGGTCTGGTGAGGGTACCTTCGGGGATACGGGAACAGCCTGCTGTCCCACGAAGGAATCCTCGTGCTTCAGGGCGGAGATGATGTCAAAGAGCGTCCTCAGCGAACACCGCATCAAGCGAGTCGTCATCGAACTCGCCAACAGCGAGTACCGACACCGCAGTGCCGCCTTCGATTTCCACGCTTGACAGTGCGAGCGCCACGTCGTCCGTTCCGGCAACGACGACTTCAAGATCGTACGTGCCGGCATCGACCGGAACGTATTCGCTTGCGGCTTGGAAGTTGATCTCCTCACACAGTGTGGGGCCTCCATCGGCGACGCGCACATCCACTGCAGGGGCGTCCGGGGCGGTATGGATGAACCGCACGTGTGCTTGGTCGTCTGCCACGTCACCAGGAGCGTCGGTGAACACTGTACATTCGATTTCGGCCAGCGTCCCCGTTGCTATTGCCGAGTATGCGGTGTCTGCCTCAAGATCAAGCGTCGCATCAAGGACATGCTCGTCGTCGCCGTGTGCCGTCACAGCGATGTCATGGTTCTCAGCGGGCAGCTCGGCGTATTCACTTATGTCTGTAAATGGTATGTCCTCAAATGCTATCTCGCCGTCGACGTGGATGTCTACGTTCGATACATCAGGACTACAGTGACCGACACGGACGGAGGCTGTTTCCGGCATCACACATATTTTAGGCAGATATCAACTTCAAACTATATATTTGTACAAAATATATTATATATAGGTGTCAAATTCACATATAGTTTCGGAGACCTCTGTTGTTTCAGACACTGATCACAACGCTTGGAGCAGAGAGTACGTATGGCGAAATATTCGAACTTGTGGCCGGAGGTGTCGATCAATGAGCTATCGATGGTTCCCGGCGGGTGCGGAACGTTCCCCGTGGGGGCCGACGTTCTGTAAGCGGCGGGAGGCTGTCTTTGTGTAGATCCTCGTCGGTGAGGATCCGAACGTCAAGCACTTGGGCGAGAGCCCACGCTTTGCTTGTCACACCCCACGACACGGCCAGCACAGGCATCGCTCGCGCAAGGAGCGCTCGGAGAGCGATGTCCTCGACTGCTTGCCGGTCGACGAGTGTTGTGTGCCAGTCTTTACACTCAACGACGAGGTAATCAGCTGGTTCATCGCGGTGTTTGTTCCGCTGCGCCACTACGTCGGTTTCGAGCCCGAAGAGCCGTTCATTGCGGCTGGTCCGGTAGCCCCAGTCTTCGAGTGCGTCCGCGACGTGTTTTTCCAACCAGCGTCCGTTCGTCGGGTCGTGTTCCGGGTCGGTGTCCTCACGAACCGAGACGGGGTCACTGAGCGCGTTGATCTGCTCGCGAATGTCCCTCTCAAAGTTAGTCATCGACGGGACCTTTCGTTCCAGCTCGCACTGCGGTGTGTTCGAGTGCTGTGGCGACGGCTTGTGCCTCTGTGGGCGTGAGTTCCGCGTAGGTCACGCCCCATGGCCCGCCGAAGCTGAGCGTAATGCGGCCGTCGTCGGTCTCGGTTTGACTTACCTGGACGGTGCCCGCGGTTTCTGTGACTGGGCGGTCGCGGATTACGTCTGTTTTGAGATCGATGACCGGTTCTGTCATTGGTGCTCACCCGATTGCGTTGGGGTGTGTGGTGTTGCCGGAACTGGTGTCGGCTCCGAGCTGGCGACTTTGACACGCTGGCTATGACGTGACTGTCGGCGTCGGTCTATCGTGTGGTACGGTGGTGTCTGTGCGGTCGCGTCGGCTGTTTGGGTTCGTCTCATATTCACTGGAAACGCGGTGTGGCGTAACCTGTTGGCAGGGATCGAGCCACTGCCAAGGCTAGCGGTGGAGCATTCGTCTTGCTGTGCGGGCCACATCACGGCCTGTTGAGCGCGAAATGTGGTGGTCGCCTCTCGGCACGTCACCAGCGGTGTCGACAGCGCTGCCGTCAGCACGTGTGTTCGCCACCACGAGTACGTCCCGTCGTCGACGATCCACTGGCGGCGACCGTCGACGGAGATGGAGTGTACTCGCTTCAGTTCGCGGACGTCGCGAATGCGGCGGTCATAGCTACTCGCAGAGATGCCTGTCCGTTCGAGTAGCTCGCTCCGGCTGCGTGGCTGGTCTGCCCGACACAGTGCGGCGTACAGTTTGGTTGCCGTTGGCGTGAGGTCAGGCCGGAATCGCGTCGACGGGAGTGTGGCCGCCGCGCGTTCAACGTCGGCAGGCGTCGGTACGTGAGACTCGCTCAGCGCGCGCAGCAGGCTCACCACGACGTCGTACGGACACGCCTGCCGTTGGGTGTCCGACGGGCCAAACGAGCGCAGACACAGCCGCACGAGCCGCTGTCGCTCGCGGGGTGTCCACTGTCCGTCGTGGGTCATCGCAATCTCGTCGATTACCCGCCGGATGGCGGGGTAGGTGGTGCCATCAATAACGGGGATTTCGAGAGTCGGTGCGGCTTCAGTGCCGTCCGCAATTGCTTCGCGGACGGTTGTGAGCTCATCACTGAGGCTCGTGGTAATCGCGTCTTTGAGGGTCGTTGCTGTCGGCCCCGCAATCACCCACGACATGGTGAGATCGACCTGCGTGTTCGGTTCGACCTCGTAGGGAAGTCGCCGACACAGCTTCTCGGGACGGTCTTCAAACAGGAGTCGGTACCCTGCGTGGATTCCGTAGACAGACTGTTTGGTGGCTGTTTTGGCGAGAAACTCACAGAAGTCGCTTCGTCGAGCGGTGTTCTGAGCAATTGGCTCGGTGTCTGGGATCCTGATGGTGGCCGCCAGGTCGATCCCGACGGCGTGATACAGGTGGGTCGCTGACGCAAGCAGCCCGTGGAGGTCTTCGAAGAGCTCACTCCGAGCGGCTGTATCGTCGCTGTTGGTGAGCGTGGCGAGTCGGGCGAGGTGAGCGTCGCGAACGCTCGTAATGCGCTCTCGCCACGCCTCGTAGCTCGTCTCATCTTCGCTGAGCCAGCCGACTTGGTGGCCACGACGCAGCGTCCGGCCTGGGTCGTAGTCGGTGATGCCATCGTGGATACCTGTGAACTCCTCGCCAACCTGCGATGGAGTGAGGATCTCATCGAGTGCCTTCTCGCTGAGTAAGGCAGCCGCGAGACGTCCCAGTGTGGCTAGGGGCCCGCCCCACTGGCAGATGACGAGCAACTCATCGGCGTGGTGGCTGAGGTACGTTACTCGGCCATCATCGAACCGTGCCGGCTGGTCATCGACGAGGGTGATGCCTTCCTCGTGGGCTGGGGCGGCAAACCGCTGGTGAAGTGTGGGGTCCGGATGCTTTGAGCCCGCTGCCCACTGGACGAAGTCGGTGTCCTCGGGGTCACCTGTGGCGGCGATCCACTCGTCGGCTGGGGTGAGGTACTGCCCCTCCCGGCGGGGCGACACTGTACTTGTGAATTCGTGAGTGGTCGCAGTAAGACCACTCTGTAACTGGGTTTGTGCTGGATGCTGGAGTTCGGCGTTGTCGGTGAGACACTCGCTGACGGCTGTTTCGCCCAGTTCAGTGAGTTCGACCGTGTTTTGCGCTCGGCGGCGGTCGATCGTGGCGAGGTTTCGCGACTCTAACTCAATGACGTACCGACCGACCGTTCCGCGTTCAATATCGAGGTCGGGATGAGCTGTGAGCTCGTCGTACGTCTGGGCTGAATCGGGCTCAAGCGCCGCAAGAAGCCGGCGTTTGCCCGGTGCGTCCGCGAGCCCATCGAGTGCGTCCCACGCTGACTGGGTGGAGTTGGTGGTGGGTGAGCCGGCAGCGCTGCGGTGTCCTCGGTGGAGGGACCGATCCCGGCGCTCAGTAAGACCGAGGTGGATCTCACACCACTGTGGGTACCGCCCTTCGAGTGCCCGCCGGAGTCGGGGGCTTGCGACAAGGCGGACATCGAATCCGTCAGCGAGAACCGCAATCGCCGCAAGGGCGCGAACACCGGTTCGGCGATCGCTGAGGTCGGTCCACGCTGGCCCGTCGAGTACCAACGTGATTGCCTGTGGGGTGACGTCGAGTTCACGATGGAGCACAACTGGGCCCTTCGCGAGCGCGCCAAGGGTAGCGTTGAGAGCGCCGCGACCAGTGCCTACCGACTCGACGGTGTCGGTGAGTTCTGTGTGACGGCGTTCCTGATATTCCGAGTCTGTCGTGGTACCGGTGAGCGCAAGCTCGGTGATCGCGCGAGTGTACGCAACTGCTTCTGCGGTGGCGTCGTCCCACGAGTCAGCTAGTGAGTTCCACCCGGGAAGGGTGACATCGAGAATCGACGAGCTTGCTCGCCACGGATCAGTCTGTTCCGTGTATTCTTGAATGGTCTCGATGGTGTGCTCACGGAGGGCTGCGAGGATGTCTGGAACCCACTCTGTCAGGCGCGGCGAGATGGCCGTACAGACCGGGCCGTCGGTCTTGCTTGTAGATTGGCTAACGAGGTGGATCCCACGCTCACGGTGCTGTGTGCGACGCTGGTGGGCTACTGCGGTGGGCTGGCTGGGAGCTGGCATTACTGTGGCTCCCAGCAGTTGACCACCGCAATGAGACGCCGGAGTATCGCCCGGATGTACTGTCGCACCGTCCGCGATCTCGGGTCGACACCGCGGGCAGTCCGGATCGCAGCGGCGATTTCCGGGTACTGTGTCTCATCGAGTGTCCGAATCGCTCGAAACAGGCCACCGGTGACGCCCGGTATGTCGCCGGCCGCACTCGCGGTGAGTGCGTGCTGGAGGTGGGCGATTGTCACCTGTGGAGCAGTGGCGACTGGTGGGGCACTCGGTGCCCTGCGTCGTGGCGTTCCCATCAGTCGTCACCGCCTGGCGCTGTCGGGTTATTGCTGACAGTCACCTGTGTTCGAGCCACCTGGCGTTGACGTCGCTGCCACAGCGTGGGTGCCACGTGGTCGTCCACTGACGTCTCCGGTGGGAGCCAGCGGAGTGTCGTCGTTGCTGGCGCACTTACGGCGACGGTGACTGGTTCGATGAAGATCGGCCATGTCGATTGCGTCGCAGCGTCTGAGGCGATTCCAACCCGGCCGGCAACCAGCAGTTCGTGAACGCCAAGCGTGAACACCTCCTGTTGGCGGTGGTTTGGATCCGCACAGACACAATGGCCGACGTGATGGGTGCGCTCGCCAGTTGGTTTGTAGACGTACGCAACGATCTCGTCGCCTTCGGTGAGCGAGCGCCCACAGTATTGGCATGTGCCGACGGTGGATGCCAACGACAGTTGATCGAGCGTCCCGATGGTGGTTCCGAGGTGGGCAGTACCATCGGTATCGCCTGCGGGGGCTACAGATTCGGATTGCGGTTTCTGACTCATTGGCCCCGATTGACGCAGGCGATTGTTCGTCCGCAGTACCAGCCACAGCGCGGGCAGACCCACCCGTTGACGAAGCGGTTGACGAGCCGTTCGCACTGATGGCATCGCCAGAGCTTCTTCGTCATTTGTGGCCCTCTACTGCCTGCCGGACGGTGAGATCGTCAAGGGCACCGGTGAGGGTCTCGCGGGCGTCAAAGCGGATGGACGGCCGTTGGGTGCGACTCACGCCGTCTCACCTCGCACCCATGCGTCACGATTTGCGAGGGCTGTACGTGCCGCGTCGGTCAGGCTGTAGCTGTTGGTGCGGCCATCGCGTTGGCGCTTCTCGATGAACCCGTGCGCGACGAGTTCGTCGAGATTTTGATACAGGCGGCTGTGGTTGATCTCGTCTTGGTAGTAGGTGGCGAGATCCGTTTTGAGTGAAAGGCCGCTCTGTTCGTCGGTTTTGGCGAGCGCCCGCAGGAGGTCTCGCTGGAACGCGGTGAGATCCGAGAACGCGTTCTGGGTTTCAAGACGGTCTTCGTTCATGCGGCACCCCCTGCGCAGGCACGGCTAACTGGTGCGTGTAGCTGTGCGTCGAAGCCATCAGCCGGCGCTGAACAGCACGTACAGCCGTCGTTGTTGGTTTTGTTCGATTCGCTGGCCGTCGCGCAGGGCTTAAGCCCCGCAGTCGTTATCGTTCGCATGGTTCTGTGAGATTAGCACAGAACCCGACC
Source organism: Halorubrum coriense DSM 10284 (assembly GCF_000337035.1). Taxonomy (GTDB): domain Archaea; phylum Halobacteriota; class Halobacteria; order Halobacteriales; family Haloferacaceae; genus Halorubrum; species Halorubrum coriense. The sequence goes on along the minus strand of NZ_AOJL01000062.1, from coordinate 83,696 downwards.
CGGTCGGGTGCTGGTACACCGCGACCGGGATCCTACATTTCATCGCGAGCCGAGGGTTCGTCGCTCGGGCTCCGTGTTTTCACAAACGAATCTTCATGTTATAAAGTTAATGGTGATTCCTTCATAATTTCTAGATTTCTGTATAACTAATCCGGTGAAACGATTATGCGGTGATAACATCTTATGAATATGAGGAAAAGCGCTGACTGGATGACTATCTGGGATGACCGGATGTTGGAGGTAATCCGCGAGGAAGGATCCGGGTCTCCTACCCCGCTTTCGGAACACGAATACATCCATATTTCCGCGTCACAGGTATCTAAACGACTAAAAAAGTTGTCCGAGCATGGTCTGCTAGAAGCCCTCGGAAACGGGATCTACGTCACGACTCCCGAGGGCGAGAGGTATCTGGACGGAGAATTGGCTGTAGACGACATTAACCGCCACTAACGGAACGGAGACGAGAGCGCGCAGGTGTAGAATGATGAAGTTTGCGAACTGGATAGTCAGTGAGGACGGCCGCATTCTTGAACATCTCGACTGTGAGAGGACGCCATCGTGGTGGGAAATCGCATACGATTCACCTCCGGCAGCAGCTCGTTCGCACTCGGCTCCGCGTCCTCGCCACTGCTAGGTGGATTACCTCGCACGATTGTGGCGACCTTGACGACCACTGTTCGATCACGACGTGGGGCACTGGGTACCTGGGTGGGCACATCAATGCTGAGCCCGTTCGGCCGCCTGGCACTTCGACCGAGCTACGCTACGCGTCTAGACTGGTGGGCTGGGTTTGGATAACTCTCTAGAATATCGAAGGTCGATATTTCTCTGTGTCCGGCACTCTGAGTTGTGTTACGTCTTTATTGGTCCGGCTTGGGGTAGTGGAGATTCTCAAAAGGAACCTAACCGATCCGATCTCCCAATTCGGCTTTTAGAATAATCCGGCTGCTGCCTTCTTTGATAGCGCGTGCTTCGAGTTTCGTACTCTTGGATTGAATTTTGACCTTGGCCAGCTTTGTTGAAATCTGCTCTTCAGACACTTTTTGTTTATCATAGCCGGTGACTGAAAAATTCGTACTCACCGAGCAAGGAGCTTGTTTCGACAACAGAAGGGAGATGTCGTCCGAAACAGCTTGAGGGCCCTACAATCGAGATAGGACTCAATATCCTCAATTGGGTGCCCATCTCGGATGAACTGTTTATACTCCTCAAACGCGTCGTCGCGACCAGCGGGGAGGATCANATAGGACTCAATATCCTCAATTGGGTGCCCATCTCGGATGAACTGTTTATACTCCTCAAACGCGTCGTCGCGACCAGCGGGGAGGATCACGATTCCGGTCATGTTTGAGTAGAAATTACTAGTAGGAAGCAAATAGTTGGCTACACCACCATGTCCGAAGCTATTCACTAGAGAACAAGGGACTACTGTTGTGTTGAAATCTGATTTTCTAGACATTCTCGTCTGAAACAGCCGGTTGACGGGGGCTGCTTACTGAGCAAGATCTGGTTGTATCAGTATTGTCAATGAATCTGCGTCGCGGCCAACTGGTTCAACTCGGAATCCATGAGCGTCAGCGATGTACCGAATATCACTCGGCACAAGGTCGACGTCCCCAGCATTGTATATCTGTGGAAGAAATCGACGCCAACCAGAGGGTTTCTCACGGCAGTCCTCTTGATCAAGTGGAACTACTCCGCTAGCCTCCTTATCGTAACCCTCGTCCCGAGTAATCGTACTATATCCGCGTTCGTGGAGCGAATTAAGTAGATCTCGGAAGCCATCGGCCATCGTCTCACTTAACCATCACTAAAAGAATAAGTGCTTCCATGGCCGGTATCCGCGCTACCCTGTACTGACCGGTTTAGAGTGTAAAACGCTCAACTGCTGAGGGTTTCAACAACGGCTTGGAGACCGATTCCGAGTTCTTCAAACCGGCGTCAGATTATCCAGTAGTATGGACAAAGATGACTCTCACAGCGACGTTGTCCCTGGGAGTGATGAGGAACCTGACACGCCGGATGTTCGTGGCTACGACTTTCGTGGAGAATTTGATTTTGACGAGATGCTCGACGCCTATGGGACAACGGGGTTCCAGGCGACGCAGCTCGCAGAGGCAATCGACATCGCCGAACGTATGCAGGAGGCGGACGCCACTGTCTACCTCACGTTCACGTCAAACATCATCTCGTCGGGGCTGCGCGAGACCGTCGCGTATCTCGTTCGAGAGGGGTATGTAGACGTAGTTATTACGACGTCTGGATCGCTGACTGAGGACGTGATCAAGACGGCAAAGCCATTCAAGATGGGAAAATGGGACGCAGACGAGGCATCGCTCCGTGAGCGTGGGATCAATCGGCTCGGGAATCTCTTCGTTCCTTCTGACCGGTATGTGTGGTTGGAAGAGTATCTGTATAATTTCTTTGAGGACTTTTTCGCAGAGGAGAAAGTGAGATCACCGACGTCGTTCGCACGCGAGTTAGGTGAAACTCTTGAGGATGAGGATTCGGTTCTGAAGCAGGCCGCGGACAACGACGTACCGGTGTACTGTCCAGCGTTGACAGACTCCGAGGTCGGGAACTTCCTCTACTATTACCGTCAAGGGTACGATTCAGAAGTGGGTATTGAGATTTTGGACGACTATGACTCGCTAATTGAAGATGGGCTGCTCGCGGACTCGACGGGGCTCATCGCGGTGGGGGGTGGAGTACCGAAACACCATGCAATCATGACGAACCTCTTTCGAGGAGGAGCAGATTACGTGGTGTATATTTCAACGGGGATGGAGGGTGATGGGTCATTATCGGGTGCACCGCCGAACGAAGCGGTTTCTTGGGGGAAGATCAAAGAAAACCAGACGAACTACACACAAGTGGAAGCAGAGGCCACACTTGTCTTGCCACTGCTTGTGGCGAAAGCGTTCAAACAATAACCTCTCACACGCCCGTGGCGGGTCTGCTATGATACCGAGTGGGCGTAATTAGCGCAATAATCACGAGCAAATTCTTATCAAACTATCATCGGTTGAAGTTGATATACCATCATAGAGCGTTCTTGAGTGAAAGGACAGTCTCAATCTTCGAGTACGTCGCTAACACCTGAATGAGTGGCCCAACCTACCGATGGTACACTCTCGGGGGCCAACACTTCGTGGTCGTAGCGACGGCGTCATAATAAAGACAAACAAGGGATCTGAGAGCTAATCGTGCTGCCGTAGAAGGCTCTCAGCTAAGCTCAACATTTCATCACCCTCTTTGCTCGTCCGTACGTGTATTCCTCCATCAAGACGCGTTCTGTGAACGAGACTCCGCTTCGAGAGTGGCTCAACGATCTCCTCATTAACCATAGGATAGATGTCTTCGGCATCATCAGGCGACTTGTCGCTACCCTGTACGGCTGGGAGATCTTCCTCCAAAAGAAATCGACCAATCTGTTTTAACAAAACACCGTACGGCTCATTGTCTGGCTGCTCTTCTTGAATAAATGACAGCACCTGAATGAGCTGTAAATCCGGTTCAGTTGCGGGATATGCTGGGATAGGTTCGATAGCGTCCATACCGAAGCTAACTGTCTCTCCTGATCTGTCATCGCGTGCCTCGGTATACCCCTCAGGAACCACGTAATAGGGCTCAGCGCTCGTGAACATACAAGCCAGCATACCTGCAATGGCAGTGATCTTTGATCCCGCCGATATGTTCACTCGGATGTTATCGTCAGTGTTCCGCTGTCGTATCTGTGCCAGAATTGTTTCTATTGAGTTGTTCAGATCAAAGATGTCGCAATCTGTCCTTTCAACTGAGATTCCTTCCTCTTCAAGCATCTCCACAATCTGGTCTCGGCACCTACTCGCAGTCTCATTATCCGAATCGTGCTCGATCAGAACGACAATATCGGCATCTCGCTCGATCGCCGGCCGATAGATTCGCTCGTCTTCGAAGCCTTGCGGTGCAATGTGAACACGTCGGGGGACCGGCTCATTCATTGTGTTATTCTATCTGCGTAACATTAAAATAGTGACTGGTTGAACACCATCTCATCAGTCAAACCAAAGGACCGATTGAATGAGAGATTAAATCGGCTCAATTGCCTCAGTCCAAGTTATCATCTGTGTCAGTTAGGATATATCAATAAAATCACCGCGATTTATCCTTTCAAACACATTAGCGGCTCTACCATTGAAGTTTCTTGTGCTCGTAGTATAGAGCACAATAGACTGATCGTATTATGTACCGGGAAGGGATGTATCGAAGGGTTTTGGCCGTTGTGGCGGCCGTTTCCCGTCTCCGCGCTCGGAGCAGTGGGGTGGTTTTGTGCCGTCAGTTAGTTTCTTTGACGGCTACCATATATCTGCTTCGATTACATCGGAAGAATTACTACTCGAAATACAATAATAGATGACACGAAGTCAATTGAAGAGCGGTATCGAACAACGAGCACAAACGAATCTACAGATTGCGGCGGAACTCACGGATGTCGTCGAGTTCCTCATCACGAACGGCCACACAGACAGCAACACAACAATCAAGACACCGGCCCTGAAGAGCCAGTGTTCTGAAATGTCGTACAACCGAATCGAGCGGTTACATAGTGAAATGGGAATGGTCCAGAAGTACAAGCAGGGACCGAGTACCTACCTCATCCACGGCCAGAAGGGTGTCGTCAACGGACAGGGCGTCTCCCAAATGGTCAATCAAGAACTCCGGAAAGTGGCCCAGCACGCTCAGCAAAACTCGTCTGTGCGAGCGGTCGTGGCCAATGCACGGAACTTCCCGACGGGGAAGGCTCTCCAAGATCTGACCAACGGAAACTTTGGAGACCGCCGTGAGCGGTTGGAGCGTATCGTCACCGCCATTGAGGACTCGAACGTGACCAAGGGCCCGTACGTGAAAATCGTCTTCCGAACCCCTGCGAACCACTACTGCGCATCACCGCTGGCCGCTCAACTCTACCGATAGAGGCGACCGGCAGCGGCTATACGTTTAGTAGTTCGCCCATCGCATCTTGGAAGCAATCGGGTCCACAGTAGAACACGTAACTCCGGCCCGATTCACCGTGTGAGGGAATGCGGTGGACGACATAGTCGTCCGGCTTTTTTCCTTCCTCCTCGATCATGTGCCCGCAGTGCTGACACAACGCTTCGGTGATCTCCGATGAGCTGGTGGGTTCGTCCAACCGATCCGAGAGCTCGGCTTCGATGTGTTCGACGATTTCCTGTCGTCCCATTGTTGTCACCGCCTTACGTATGGTGACGGACGCGAGTGACAAAAGTAGTGACCTAATATCATACCTCTCGCGAGTCACGATCTCGCGGATATAAACACTACAGTCTAAGTCTATCTCAGCGGAGAGAATTAGACTAACGCTCTTTATGTCAGCCGGTAGTCGATTTATTAACAGTATGATAGAATTACAGCAGGAGATACTGACAACGAAGTGGATTTGAAACAGTGTCGACGAAAAATGATGGACAGCCCAGTAGTCAACTTCGCTAACCCCATCTCGGACGTGGCATAAGATTTTATTGATGTAGGTGTTAGTCACAATTTATGTCTGCTGACCGACTAATTGAGGCACTCACTCAGCGGAACGGGTTCTCCCGAAAGCCTCGCCTGCCGCCCAACGCCTGTATCTCCAGCAAGTCGGTCGAGTGGCCCGCAACCTTCGATGTCCACGACGTGCTTACTAAGGGAGCTATCACCACAAACAACGACTTCTGCCTGCTCTCGCCGACGCTCAAGCACGAGTACCTAGAGTTATTGACGTTGTCTGTTTTGTTCAAGTTACGAGGTGGTGATCGGCCCAGGGCGCTGATTCTCACGCCGGACAGTTCGGTCAGGCAGCGATACCGTGAGTTGAGCCCGAGTTTCAGTAACCCGTGGAGCAAGGAGGAGTTCCCCCTCGCCACCGTGAAGCAGGACGGGACACTCAGCCAGAAGACCTCAAGCCGACCCAACGCATCATACCCACCGCGAGCACTGTTCTCACGGCATCTCCATTATCTCCCCAACTCCGACATAGCTAACGAAATCGGGTGCGTCATCTACGACGGAGCGGTGAACTACAAGCCCAACCGCTGGGAAGAGTTCAAAGAATGGCGCGATAAGAATGACATCCCCTCCGTGATTTACTGCCTGCGCGACCCGCTCGCTCCCGAGTATCAAGAGGTGAGCAATTGGGCTGGTGTCTGGGCTTGGCCTCCGGCGCTCATTAAGGCCATTACCGAGTCTACTGAGGAGGCGGCCGCAGATGGTAGCTCCGCTCGGTACGTTCGTGTTCGGAACCAGCTCGATAACAAGGTGGCCGGCATCGATCGAGATATACACACAGTTACTGACGGTCCGCTCGCCGAACAATTTCAGGAGGTGTGGTCTCGAATCGAGGAGCTACAGGGCGTTCAGTCTCGACTCGGCTCGAACGCCCTCGACCGGGCGATTCGTGATCTGAAGAGGGCGCTCAACGACTTCTCAAATACAGTCTCGTCTGTCGGATTCACCGAACAGACGTACAGCGAGCAGTGGGAGACGCTGTCCCCCTCAAACTGGTTCGACAGGCTAGATCACTTACGCCAACAGCTGCTTGAGGATGAGACTGGAGCGCAGGCCAGTGGCGTGTTTCGATCGGCGTGCTTGGAGCTTGAGGCTGCCTACGCCGAGTGGAAAGAGGCAGGGGTCGGCGACACGAAGCAGGGACACCTGTACCGGCTGTTGTACGGCACAATAGAACGTGACGAGACGGTGACGGTGGTCGTACCGAGGGAGGCCGACCGTGAGGCCGTGACCCTGGACTTACAGCAACGAGGTGGTGACCTATACGCAGAGCTCGGCGAAGCCATCCGAGTGGTCACGCCCGACATGCTCGCCGAGGCCAGAACCTGCGACCGAGTCGTGCTCGCTGGCCCGCCAGGATGGCGCGACCGGTGGGTTCTCAGAACACCCCACGCACAGTCAGTCACCATCCTTGCGTACGAACATCAGCTGTCGCTACTCAACTACCAGTTCGACGTGTTAAACGACGCCCTCAGGGAGACGACAGATCAACCCCGATACCGCCAAGCGGTCAAAACGGCCGCCGATGAGGAGGAGAACACGGCGTCCGTGGTCGATCAACTTGACATAGAGCGTCCGGACATCGACCTTGGCGGTGAGAGCGAGGTTGCGGAGGGATACGAGATGGTGGAAAAGCACGAGCCCACCTCTATCAAAGACATCATCGACCAGATGTCGGGAACCGACAATTTCAGCACTTGGACGGCTTCCTCAACCAGTTCGCGGTCATCGAGAGACAACACCCCCGCCGACTGTCTGCGGGTTTGCTTCGACGACGGTCGGTGGATGCCAGTCCGTCCCGAACACGGCCTTCACGTCATCGACGGCGAGGTCGGCGGCGTGACCAAGCGCGAGGCCCAACACGTCACTACCGGAAACACACTCGTCCGCATCCGCCAGACGGACAACCTCCGCCAGCAGCTCTACGATCTGATCAAACAAAGGGGTGACATGCGGCTCATCATGCAGGCTAACCTCTGGAAAATCAATCTCAAGCAGGCCATCGATGAGCATGATGACACGCTCGACGACTTCATCTCGCGTGTGGAGGCCGAGGGAGCTGACTGCGGACGAAGCACCTATCGAGGATGGTACAACCGTGAAGTGGACTACACGCGGTCGTACGAGAACATGAAGCACATCGCCGAGGCGTACGACCTCTCCGCGGTTAGGGAAGAGCTCGAGGACATCTGGGATGCTGCCCACCAGATCAAGCAGACCTATATGAAGCTCCTCCGCGAGTTGCGGAAGCGAGCGTACCGGGCAACTGCCGGAGAAGATACTGATGAAGTGGTGCTTTCGGAGGAGCACGACATCCGACTCAGTGACATCGACACTATCGACGAGCGTGGGAACAACCTCGTGGAGCGGCTCACCGTCGTCAATGTCGTCGATGATACGGTCGCCTCCCACCTACTCGGTACGATCCAGACCGGAGCAGACTGAAGCGAGCCCATATACCGACCTCGATAATTCTCACGCGGGCGTCACTTATTTACCGTACAGAACAACGTGGGAGTATATGACAGCCGGTCACCGAGACATTCCCCCACAAGATGATCCACGGTACGTTCGTCCCCCCAACGAGGCCTACAAACTCGACGACGACCCATCGTACCGACAGCATCAGGCAGTAAACAACATTATCACGCAGTCTCTGATCGACCGACTGACCGGCAGCGGCTCGGCGGAGAAGCAACACTTTGGGTCGAAGCCATCGCGGCAGTATTTTGCGGGGGTTCTCGCTTCGCAGTACGAGTACCTGGAAGCGATGTCCAAGGGAGACTCCTTCGAAAACATTGCCGAAGACGTGGCTCCGTTCACGATCGGTCTCCAGTTCCGGGTTCCTGCCGACATAGCAGATGGCGCCGCCGTCAGGTTGACCCCAAGCGCGAGCGTCTACTACCGCCGGTTCCCGACGGCCGATGAGCAGCGGGAGCGGGGCGAGCAGGCGGCCACTTCCACAGACGCCGATCAGCTCCGAAGCGGCATCGGTGAGGAATCGGAGGTGGAGACCGACGGGGGAATCATCAAGGCGAGCGAGGGCGCCCGGGAGACGCAAAGCTTCCTACCGGCCTATGAGCGCCTCCCCGTGGAGTTTGACGATCTCATACTGACAGGCGAGCGGCTCCGGGAGCTGGCCGAACAGTCTGACGAGGAAAATATCGATCTCAACGATACGCTCGATGATGTCGCGGCGACCGCCCTTAATGACGACCGCTACTTCTGCGATGTGGCCGACGGCGTTAAAGAGTACGACGCCCGCGAGGTGCCGGTAGATGTCCTTGAAAACGGATCGTTCGACGAATGGATCGACTACCATTACGGAGACAACTCGGTTGAGCCGCTCTGGGAGGCCGACATTCGCATTCAAGTTGATCGCGATAATGACGAGCTGGTCATCAACGCCAGTCTGGTCAACACCCATGGAACCGACTACCCAGACGCTACGGACTACCAGTACAAGATGTGGCGCGCGTTCCTGTTTGATGTCGGCATCGAGGCCACCGTCGACGACACTTCAGTCATCCCGTTCCGGCTGGATGAAATCCGTGACAAGTACCAGTACGACGGTCGGATGTACGCAATCGGGGAAAACTGTGCCGCCGAGCCGACCTACCCCAAGGAGGCCCACAGCCCAATAGCCGACCCCGACCCGACGGGGGTTCAGACTGCTACCCTCCCGGTTTACAAGCAGGCGAAGTACCTCCCGCGGGAGCCGATTCCCGCGCGGTTCGATGTGCTCGCCGGGCAGGCTCAACTCCAGCCGGATGAGATCGACTCCGAGTTCGACGTCGATGTCACCATCGGACTAGACGGTGTTTTGCGGCTAATTGAAGAGCAGATGGCTGCCGCGGAGGAGGACTACGAAGCTATCCGCGACGAGGTGTTGGATCACAAGTCCGACGAAGCAGAGACGCAGTTCGAAGACGCGTTGGAGGATTTCCGCACGGAGCGTCAGCGGTTCCACCAAGGCCGGAAGCTCATCGAGAACGACGAGCGTGTGCGGCGGGCGTTCAAACTCCTGAACGAGACCTTCACCGACGAACTGCTCGGAGACTTTTCCTCATGGCGTCTGTTCCAAATCGTCTTTATTGTGATGACTATCCCGGATATAGTACAACAGGCCAACCCAGAACGGGACATCGAGGAGAGACTCGATACAGCGGATGTCATCTACTACCCAACCGGCGGCGGCAAAACGGAGTCCTACCTCGGACTGGTCACCTTCACCGCCTTCCACGACCGACTTCGGGGCAAACATTACGGGACGACCGCGCTCACGAAATTCCCGCTCCGCTTCCTCTCGCTCGATCAGCTCGAGCGTGCCGCCGAGGTGCTCGGGCAGGCGGAGCTCGTCCGACGCAACCATGACATCGACGGCGAGCCGTTTAGCGTCGGGTACTTCGTCGGGAGCAATAACACGCCGAACAAGTTAATGAACCAACAGCAGTACGACCGGGAGGACAGAATAGCCGATGCGAAGAAGTCACCCGCCAACGAGAACGAGGAACACGAGTACCTCATCCTCTCGGAGTGCCCGTTCTGTGGCAAGGAGTCGGTCGACATAGACGGCGACCATGAGCGGGCGCGAATCGACCACATCTGTAACAATACGGCGTGCCCGTGGGTTAACGACCACGATGGGGAGTCCGCAGCGCTCCCAGTCTATATTTCCGACCGGGAAGTCTACCGGCACGCTCCCACCTTCGTTGTCAGCACCATCGACAAGATTTCCATCATGGGAATGCAGCGGCGGTTCAGGACACTCCTCGGGGCGATCAAGACGCGGTGTCCTGACCACGGCTTCTCCGGTGAGAAGCGATGCCTCGTTGACGACTACGATTACCCTGACAAGCACAGCTGCGACAACGACGATCTTGAGTCCGCCGAACAGGTCGACCCACCGTCGCTGATCATCCAAGACGAACTCCACCTTCTCCGTGAGGAATTCGGCTCGTTCGATTCCCATTACGAGACGCTCATCCAGACACTGGCCGACCGTTTTAACGACGGCTGGGATGTCAAGGTGGTGGCGGCTACTGCGACCATCCAAGGGGCCGAGCGGCAGGTTGAGGCCCTCTATCGCAAGGAGAATAACATCTTTCCAGCCCAGGGTCCGCGACTCAAACAGTCGTTCTACGCGTACGCTCACCCAAGACGGGTTGGGCGCAACATGATCGGCGGCATCCCAAGGAATGTCACGCGGTCGCGAGCGATCAACCGAATCCACGAGGAGCAGGCCCGAATCGTTCAGACGCTGATACAGGAGCCCGAGCGTCTGGCGGAGGCACTCCGCAGCCCTGAGGATCGCCTCAGGGAGTTCGGATACGAAGAGCTGAATTTCCCCGACGACCGGAAGGCCCTCCACGAACGACTCCAGGTAATCCTCGACAACTACGAGGTACAAATCTCCTATCACTACGCCAAGGACAACACGCAACTGATGAAGCGATCGGTCCGGACGATGATCAACGGAAACCTGGAGGCCGCACCACGTGACTACGAGCCACTTAACGCGAAGCTGATGACCGGAGAGACGCCGCTAAATCTCGTCCGGTCCTACAAGGATGAGATCGAGAAGCCCCGCGATGAGCGAGAGAACCCCATCCATATGGTCATCGCCACGTCGATGATCTCACACGGGGTAGACATCGACCGGTTCAACTTCATCTCCTTCCACGGGATGCCGCGTTCGACGGCCGAGTACATCCAGTCGTACTCGCGGGTCGGACGGAGCGTCCCCGGTACGGTGTACCTCTCGTTCAACCCGATGCAGGTGCGTGACCGCTCGCACTATCATCAGTTCCACCACTACCACGAGTATGAAGATCTGCTCGTGGAGGCGACCCCACTGGAGCGATGGGCCAAGTACGCCATCGAGCAGACCATCTCTGGGGTGCTCTGCGCCGCCCTGCTCCAGTACTACGACTTCACGCTGGCCGACGAGATCAGCGGCCGCCTCTACGACCTCAAGGGGCTTCAGGAGGCTTTCCACGAAGACCTGCTCACGAAGCAGGACATCAAGAGGTTCCTCTTAGATGCGTACGATGTCGTGGACACGGACGACGATGCGACCGATGCCGCGGCCATCTACGCCGACCGCATTGACGCCCTATTCGACACGATATGGCAGTTCCTGCTCGCCGAGGAGGATAGTGGGAACACGTTCATCCCGAGCGTCCTCGAGCGCGGGCAGGAAGACGACTCGCTCCCCGGCGTCCGCCAGCCGATGACGAATCTCCGGGACATAGACGAGCAGATTCCGATCGAGCCCGACACTGAGACTGCCAAGTCCGTTCATCTATTCAATCAGTAATCATGACTCGCAAAGACCAACAGACGGTGGTGTACGTATGAGCCAAAGAGAGGATGTCGAGATGGAGCGCGGTATCGCGCAGATTCTCTACAGCTTCGGGCCCGGGAATGTCTTCGACTACGGTGCCTACGATGTCTCGATGCGGGTGAAGGGTCTGGACGACCGCGACTGGAACGTCCAACCAGTCGAAGGGCTCGATCTAAAACGAATCAGGGGTGATATCGAGAGCCGCATCGGGCGGTTCCGGAACGGTGATCAACCTCCCTGGGAAATTATTGGTGAGTCTGACATCGACGCGTTCCGTCCAGTAAAAGTCTCTGCCGAGGTGTTCCCGCTGACGATGGTCTGTGAGAACTCCGACTGCCGACGGGTCGACATCCGGCAGAAGCCGAGCCACTACTGGGCGACCGACCACGACGATCAAAAACCAGGTCACTGTACCGCGTGTGGGTCGCCACTCCAGCAACTCCCGTTTGTCGTCACCCACGAGTGTGGAGCTGTGCTTCAGCCAGGACCCATCAACGAATGCCCTCAGCACGAGCGCAACGATCCCTACCTCTATCAGCCGACGCGCGACCCTGCGAAGTGGGAGTTCAGGTGTAAGCAGTGCGATAAGAGCATGGGGCGCATTGCGGCCTTCTGTCAAGACTGTAACGAGTACGTCACTGGAGCGACACCGCCCGGAGGGGGCGGCCTATACTACCCGGCTACACTCCTCAACGTTGACATCCCGACAGTAGGAAAAGGCAAGGACGAACTCGATATGGGCGAAACCTGGGCTCGAGTCCTGATGGCGGCATACCTCGACTTCAACGACGTTCCGCTGAACGAGGAGAACACCATTGAGGACATCGCCACCCGTGCTGGGGAACAGGACAGAATCGAGGAGCTTCGTGCCTCCGGTCGCACCGATGAGGAGATAGAAATGTTTCTCGAGATGCGTGCCGAGTCAGGTGGCGAAGTAGATCACCTCACCAGCCAGTTCGTTGCCGAGAAGACACGCGGCAATGTCACACCGGTGGGCGTCGGCGGGGACGCCGAGGTAGACGCGGAGCGCGTCTACTCGGTCTTGGCTAACCAGCTGTTCACATTCGTCCGAGCGACACAGGGCTACGAGGGATCGGCGGATCACGACGACTACGACCCGAGCCGTCAACCGGCCCCTAGGTCGCTCAGCGACCTGCTGACACCGGAGTTCAAGCAGAAGTACCCGCGAGCCAAGGAGTACCGAGAAAAGCTCGATCGCATCAACGTGAACGAGGCGTGGGTCGTTGACAATTTCCCGCTTCTGAACGTGCTGTTCGGGTACTATCGCGAGAGCCCAGACCCATCGGAGGTCGACCTGAACGCCTTCGACCACCCGTACGGTGATGCCAACAAGGTTCCCATCTTCGCCGATCGGAGCCCCTCCGAAGCAATCATCCTCGAGGTGGATCGGCGGGCCATCGTGGAATGGCTCGAGGAAAACGACAGGCTTGGCGAGGCCTCCCCGCGGCCAGACCCAGACGCCGACGATGCCGAGTATAAAAAGTGGTTCCTGAACAATATCGATGTTGTCGCCACCGACAATCCGTTCACGCCCGTTGAGCACGATACCACACAAGAGGTCTATACGCTGCTCCACAGCATGAGTCACGCGCTCGTCTCGACGGCGAGCGACCAGTGCGGGTTGGCCACTGAAAGCATCTCCGAGATGATTATGCCGGCCATCCCAGCCATCATTCTGTACGCGAAGAGCGCGGAACATTTCGCACTCGGCGGGATGGCCACCCTCTTCGAAACGCGCATCCATCCCTGGGTCGATCACACCATCGACTACACCGAGCAGTGCCTGCTTGACCCCCCCTGTAGCCGAGACGAGACCGGTGCTGCCTGCCACGCGTGTCTTCACGTGAACACCGTCTCCTGCGAGTCGATGAACGAGTACCTCGACCGCCGCCGTCTGGTGGGCGGCTACGATTCTACCCCGTTCTGGGATGTCTGAGCGATGGTCAAGAGTAGAGATCCATCACCAGAGACCGACCCCGATTTCACCATCGCCGACGCACTATCGTCAACCCTCATCCGGGAAATACGTCGGTATTTCTGTGAGCAACACGACGCCTCCGAGCGCGTACAGACGAACCGTGTCGAACTCAACGACGCGATTGAAGAGCGGCTCGGTCAGCGACAAGCTGAGGCCCTCTGGGTCGGACTGAGTGCGAACGACGCCGCAGAAGAGGTGGCTAAAGGGACATCCTACGTAGAGTATGACTTCCTCATCGACATCGCTGCGGCCCTCACTGTCCTAAACGAGCAGCTCGTTGCGGCCCGGTACCGGGAGAAAAGACACACCCGACCGGCCGATGAGGTGAATCTGGTCGCCACCATCCCTGATGGGGTGAGCCTACCCAACGCTGAAGCCGTGTCCCAAACGGCTGGCCGTGTCCGTGACCTCGTGTTGGGGGCGGAAGAGACCGTCCGGCTTGCCAACCCCTACTTCGACTCCGAGGAGTCCATCCTCGATGACCTTGCGAGTCTTCCCAAACGAGGCGTCGACACCCGCATTCTGACTCGGGAGACATCGGACCCCGACCCGCAACTCACCCGCTCGCTCAACAAGATCTACCGCCTCAGCGCGGATGGCCGCGACCGGCTTGAGGTTCGTGACCTCTACGAGCGGGACGAGCAGACCGGTTTCCAACAGCTGGCCACGCACGCCAAAATCGTCATCGTCGACGACTCGTACTGCTACGTCGGGAGCGCCAATCTAACCCGGCATAGCCTCTCAAACAACTTCGAGTTCGGGCTGCTAGTGAAGGGCGACAGCGTCGGCGGAGTTGTGTCCGTCTTCGACAACGTATTCGAACACGCCACCTCGGTCGATCTCCCGCTCCTTACAGAATCATAAAAGCCGATACGAATAATGATAGACCAAACAGACACCTATGTAGATGCGGGCACGGTGGCAGAGCCGAGCTAAAAATGTCATTCGTTCACTCGAGTCAGTGCTTGTAGAATCTCTCGATCACGTTCACAACCTGCGAAACTTCGAGTCTGTAGGGGACTTCCCCATCTGACTTAACGAACCACTGTTGGATCTTTAGCCACTTCATGTCTCGTCGAGACCCATTTGTACGTCGGAGTCCGCGAGATGGTCGAGAACCCGGTTATCCGGATCGATACTCGAGACGAACCGCAGTAACCGCTGAACCCCGTCGGGGTTCTCTTCGATGTTGGCGAAGAAGTGGACCATCCCGTGGAGCGCGCGGTTTTGCTTATGATAGTCCCAGAAGTGGAGGCGACGGGCAAGATCCTCGTCATCGAGGACCCGGACACCCGCTGCTTCAAGCGTTTCACGAGCCTCCCGACCCACCTTCGTACAAATCGTGATTGCAATCGCGGTCGTGTTCTGTGCGACTTTCATNCCCGCTGCTTCAAGCGTTTCACGAGCCTCCCGACCCACCTTCGTACAAATCGTGATTGCAATCGCGGTCGTGTTCTGTGCGACTTTCATCATCGTGCCGAGTTCGGCGCGGACGTTCGATTCGTCAATAACGCGGTCCTTGACCTCCACGGAGATCATGAGGTCTGGACCGTGATAGCCGTCGATGTCGCCATACCGTTGCTGGCGCGAAGAGCCGGTTCGAACCTTGCTCGCACGAAGCGATAAGTGCGGCCACTCCGCTTTGACGTACCCGTAACAGAGAGCCTGATACGCCGATCCGCCCTGCTCGTTGGGCCCCTTGCGTGTGTAGTCTTTGAGAACCTTCAGGAACGGCTCTTCAAACGGCGGGTCACGGCGCTCGTACTCACTCGATTCCAGCCGCTCCAGCCCGAGATCGAAGAGCTCCTGTGCGGCGGTGAATCGACCATCGCGAGATAGTCGAAACGCGAGTTCGAGCATGTCGTCGTACCGCTCCCACTCGCCGGTGTGGTGGCCTGGTGAGCTTGGGAAGTTCGTTCGATTCAGATCTTCCCGGAAGAGTTCGATCAGTTCGTTGTGGAACGTTCGAATCCCTTCCCGGGTACTACCCCGTTTTAGCGTCAGCGATGACTTCGCTGTACTCTCGTAGCGGTCGAGGATATCGTCGACGGTGATGTCGGGGTCGTAGCCAGCGAGCCAGTCGTCGTGTTCCGCTAATTCCTCCGCGAGCACGACAAAGTCGATCGCGAGTCCGAGCGTCCCCTTGGAGGACTTGAACTGCGTCTCCGCCTCCGACACGAGCGCCTCGATTATCGTATGCTCTGCGTCAGAGATTTCTTCGTCTGAGCCGTCGTATTCGGATAGATCCGATTGATTTTCGAAGTAGGTGCTCGGGAAGTGGCTCCGCAGAAACGCCTCGATCGCCTCGTGTTCGTGATCAGCGCGATCGTCGCTCAATCTGCTCATCTGGATATACAGTCCACTCAGAAGACACTCTTAGAAAGATTACGCTCTGCTGTTTCAGTCTATGATATCTTCATTTTCTTGGATTTTTAGATCATCACACATACCAAGAACCGTTAGTGAGTCTGCTACGTCAGAGATAGCGACTGAATCCACCGTCAAAATCAACAAATTTGCGGAGCGAGGCATTACACGAAGACCTACAGACTCGATAGGCGTCTCTTGGAAATCACCCTTAATCTCGTAGTCACCCTGATCGAGAGAGACATTATGAGATATCCTAAAATTGAGTTTTGTAGTCCCTTGGATGTCCGAAAATGGATTAATATACTTCTGAAGCTGGTATGATTTCGAGTGGCTTTCGTCAACAGTTGATTTCACAAAATCAAGGGCCATGGTTAGACCATCAGTAGTAATTTCACCAGTGTAGAATTTCTCAATCTTTTTGAATTTGTTATCAATCCGCTCTTCGCGCTCATAGGCAGAATCTAGGGATGTACTCCGATGAGAGAGATATTGAAGAACTAATGAAGCGGTAGCAACGAGTACTGAGGCCGATAACAGCGGGTTTGGCGCGATAACGTTGTTCATATCTATGGGTCACAAGGGAATAGTGTTAAATAACGGTACATACCGCCAGACTGTGACAAGACCGGCCGAATTAGTACACGGTTGAGCCGGCAGTAATCCAACCGGTGATCGTTCCTTCTAATCAGCGAAGTCGAGCGTGACCTGCTGTGCGTGGCCGCCGATGTCCGACTTCTCCTCCTCAAAATCGCCGAGATCCATTCCACCGCACCGAAGCTTGTAGATACGCTCCCGCTCGTCTCCGGTCAGCGTCTGGCTGTAGACACTCTGCTTGAGGTAGTAGCCGACGGACTCCGCGAGGTACGGCGGCACCGCGTTCCCGATCTGTTTCCGGACCGAGACGAGCCCGCCGTCGAAGCGGTACCAGTCGGGGAACGTCTGTAGCCGCGCACCCTCGCGCGGCGTGAGCCCGCGGTGCTGGAACGGGTGGATACACCGAGCGCTGGAGGGCTTAGACATATTCGACGTGATCGCGACGGCCGGCTCCTGCGAGTCGAGTCGGGAGTAGGAGTTGTGGTAGCCCGACGACGGCTGGAGTTCGTCTGGGATCTCGGTCCGGTTCCCGCCGTCGGAGATGTGCGATATCATTTCTACCATGTCCTCGGTGTGGTTTGCCGCCTGATGATGGGTGAGCTCCGTGTTGTCGCCGCGGAGGTCGTCCTGGATAACCGTCGCCGGCTCGGCGTCGTACTCGGTCTTCTCCTCGCCGGGGCTGACTTCGGGGAGGTCGCCGATCCCGGCGATCACACCGGGCGTCTCAATCGGGTCTAACTCGAAGCCGTCGAAGGGGAACTCAGTCGTCGAGCGCTTCGTCGCAAGCACCAACAGGCGGTGTCGCTGCTGCGGGACGCCGAAGTCGGACGCCTCCACGACGCGGTAGCTGACATCGTAGCCCATCTCGCCGAATGACTCCTCGACGGCGTCGAGGAACTTTCCGCCGGCTGTGTTTTGCATCCCGCGGACGTTCTCGAACAGCGCCGCCTTCGGATCGAGCTCGTTCACCCACGAGATGAAGTTCACAAAGAGGTGGTTCCGATCGTCGCTACCGTCGGGACTGACCACTTCGGAAAAGCCCTGACAGGGCGGGCCGCCGGCGACGAGGTCGACGGTGTCGCGGCCGACGACCTTGGTGACATCCTGGTTGTCGACCTCGCGGATGTCCTGTGTCAGCTCGTCTGGCTCCAGACCCTCGCGATTGTTCGCGAACGAGGCGCGGGCGTCGTCGTCGACCTCGACGGCGTGGACGAGCTCGAAGCCAGCCCGTTCGAGGCCGGCGGAGAGTCCGCCCGCTCCCGCGAACAGATCGACGTAGGTCAGGTCTTGCTGACTCATCTATCGGAGAGTGCCGCTCAACCGTATTTAATCGTTGGTACTGGGAGAACCGTTTGAGAGGCAACTTGTCCGAAAGAGGTCCGTCACGGAGCCGGATCTCCCTGAGCAAATTTCACGTTGCGGGGCGGTGAAGTGGACGTATGAGCGGTGAAACCGTCGAAATCCCGGTCGAAGTGGAGGTCACGCCAGAGAAGTACGGAACACTTCGATCGGTGAACGTCGTGTCTGAGGACAATATTCCTCTAGAGCTGGATACGCAGGAGTGGCGACTTGAAGCAATCTCCGTGGAGTCGCATGTTCGGGATCAGATCGATGTCAGAGGGGTCGACGAAACGACGACGGTCGGCGTGGTGCGTGTTGACCCCGAGACCCTGAACTGGGAGTATATCGAGAAGTAGCCCTACGAGAATATCTACCTCAGATTAGACGGTAATCAGTAAGGTTACTGGTGGTTTCTTATCCCGCTCTATAATTGCTCGATGACCGAATCGTCATGCGGATTCTTACCGTCGGGCGTCGAGAGGCGATCTATGTCGGACATTAGATACTGCTACTACCCGCGGACACACGCTCCGCCATAGTTCGTCGACGAGGTTGTCGCTGCCTTCCAAGCGAACGGGGACGCGATCTCGACCGTCGACAACGACAATGGGCTCAAAAGCGACGACGTACTGGATGTCGTTCGCGACAATCTGGAGGCGGTCGGCTTCGACATCGAGGAGGGAAGTAAGAAGGAAGAGAAGATCCACCGCCCGGTCCTGTTCGGCGAGAACAGAGAGCCGGGCCTCCAGGTACAGCCGCCCCACGTCGTGATCGACCAGTAGGTCTCCACGCGATTGAATCCAATATCAGGGTCTTCTCACTCAACAAGCTCGGCGTCGACCAACTTGTTACAGCGCTCAGTCACCCGACCAAGACGAACCGTACCGCTGAGCTCGAAACCAACTTCCCACGAAGTCGCGGCCCTGTCCGAAGCCAACTGCTCAAGGATTCGCTCGTCGAGCTGTGTCATCCACGGGACGAACGACCGCATTCAGGTTGTGCCTCCGTTCGACTCACCCGGGACCTCTTCGGAGCCGCTGGCGGTGACCTCGTCGGCGTCGTGGTCAATATACCGCCATTCCTGTGTATCAAGGCGACCGTCGAGATACGCTTCTCCATCGTCAGTGATGACATATATGCCGTTACCGAAATGTTTGGTTAGGCCCTCTTCAGTTAGCCGTTTACAGCGTTTATCGATGTACTGTCGTGAGTAATTTATCGGGCCTTCGCGCTTCATCTCAGCCGGAGAACCAGACTCGTGTTCAGAGAGATATTCAAGAACCCTATCATCGACAAGGGCCATCCAGTCTCCAGAATGTCTCATGGAAGAAATATAGTTGCCCTTCGCTATATTATAACCGAATAGTAACTCATATTGATGATAGCTTTATAGTAATTATTAAGCAACTATAAATGCTTGTAGCATGAATTAATGCTCACAGAGCCCGAGTGACGAACCCTCGGCTAGTGAGAGAATGTAGAAATCCCGGCCGCGGTGTCTGTAGCACCCGGCCAGGTCGGGTTCTGTGCTGAGACCACAGAACCATGCTGACGATGGCAACTGCGGGGCTTAAGCCCTACGCGACGACCGGAGAATCGACCGAAACCGACGGCGGCTGCGCGTTCTGCCCGGCGCCGGCTCACGGCTTCGACGCCGAGGACGGCTCATGAGCGCGGAGTCCACCGCGGACCGCGACGCGCTCGCGGACCTCACCGCGTTCCAACGTGACCTCCTCTGGGCGCTCTCCCACGAGAACGCCCGCAAGGGGACAGCGCTGAAGGCTGAACTCGCGGACTACTACGGCGAAGAGATCAACCACAGCCGTCTCTACCAGAACCTCGATAAACTCGTCGAGTGCGATCTTGTCGCCAAACAGGCGCGCGACAGGCGCACCAACGAGTACAGCCTCACCGAGGCGGCCCGCCGCGCGCTCGAAGCGCGCCGCGCGTGGCAAGTAAGGAGTGAGACGGCGTGAGTCGCACCTGCCGAGCGCACATCCCCTTCGACGCCTGCGAGCGTATTGAATTGGCAGCCGAAGATCGCGAATGTTTGCTTGGGGCCAGACAGTGTTTCGAAAATATCCTCTGTACGGGACAGCTGAACTCAAAATACGTCGAGAAGGTAGTGCTTCTCACTGAACCGCAGTAACTCCCACTCGTTTAATACATTAGCAAGTCCTCGAAAACGTGAGTGAAAACGGGCCCTCAAACGCAGCGATCTACGCCCGAGTTTCGGCATCGGACCAAGATATCTCTCGGCACCTTGACGAAGCCCACGAACATTTGGAGCGTCTCGGTGTCAAAGACATCGAGGAGTATCCCGAAATCGTCTCTGGCGCCGCCGACACCGACACTCGCGACACTCGTCGATGTCTGTCTCCATGCTATACCCACAGTGACGGCACTCATGGTGCGTTGTCGATGGCAGCTCGAGCCTGACGATCTGCTGGATGAACTGTTTGCTGAGCATCCGTGGGGTCAACAATTACCAGTCCGACACTGAGACCGAGATCTACTGGGATTTCGAGAGACAGCATGACGTAGCCGGAAGATTTCACGAGTGGCATACTGATTACTCCGCCACACAACTCCGAGTTCTATATAGAGGAAACCGTCGCCCAGACCAGAGTAGTAGAACTAATACTGTTTGCCGCCAGAAGAAATCTTCCATAATCACTCGTAGAGTAATAATTATCATATTCATATGCTAAATGATAGTATGCTCGTAGGCCGACATATTGTACTGCTATCAGTATGTAAACACGCTGGAGATAATTATACGGGAGGTTAATACACTTACATGGTGCTAGACGATTTCACAGGCGATGACCCGACACTGTCCATGGATGACGTAGCCGAGACCGTGACAGATCTTACTGAGGTTGATCCGGTTGAGAGTAGCAATGGACCGCGGTTCTACGCGTGTACAGACAATCACGGTGCTGGAAAGCGAGGAAGTCTATTCGTTGCGGTACTTCCCCGGCCACGTCTTTACGTCGACCCTACAGTGAAACAGTCTGTATTCGGACAGACACCACCTTTCATCCGAAATAACGATCAGTTTGAGGAGGCAAACTCATACGGAACAAGTCTCGGATACTCGATCGATTTGTCGGATGAAACGGAGGTCCCCAGCGTTGCGAAACGAGCGGTCGAGTGGTCCTACGACTGTTTTAAGTAGTCTGCTGACAAGTTGTAGGGTATCTATGGTGTACCCTTCTTTTATATACAGTATTCATCAACGGCAAACGTAGATGATCGACTATCGCAGACGGGTTCCGTTTTAGCCCAGTCGTGCGGCCCAAGATATAATTGTTAGTCTTATGACGCCCTCCGAACTCGAGGACATCGCTGATGTCGCGTGCTCAAAATATCCTGTTATAAGCCGATACCAAACGGTTATGAGTGGGGTTAGTCGAGATCGGCAACCAGCTGATTAATGACTCGATTGATTGGGCCGAGTTCGCTGACATCAGTCGCAAACCGACTACCGATAGTATCGCCGTAAGTGAGATTGATTTTAACTTTTGGCTCAACCGCATGGATCTTGTCTGAATGGCCCGGAATGAGAACACCGTGACGAAGCGCAAGCGACTAGGGCTCGTCTTGAACATACTTTTTATATATCCTATCGGATAGACACTGTGGAGTCGCGATGTTGCTGGCTCATTTCAGTTCTATCTGCGGGATACCGCTTCGCACCGCATCACTCTCGACCTGGAGTTCATACACAACAACTGGGGTCTGATCCTCGACAGAACTGTCGGGAAGGCGTACCTGCTCGAGTACTCTACACGAATAGATTGCGACCGCTCTAAGACTGTATCCGACGTGATCTCATACTTGTACAGATAATCGCGTGTCAGTCCTCAACCTCTGTAACCTCCATATTAGTAAGTACAGCAACTAGGGGCCGGGCCAACGCTGCTGCTCCCCCCCGCTCTACCCGAATGGTTTCAGGTGAAACCTCTTCTCCATTAAATCCTGAGAGGGCGTCAGCGAAATCGCCGGCCGACGTGGTGTCGTCGAAGAAAAACTGCTCTAGCGCTTCGATCGAAACTCAGTCACTATCGCCGCATTTGAGAGCAGCAATTCGATCTTCAGGCGACAAGAAGGGTTCCGTAGTGATCGAGAGGTCCACCTGTGCGTGACGCTGGTGAGCTGCTTCTGCTTGTTTGATCGCACTCTCCAGCCGGTGTTCTGGATCGTCTCCTGTGAGCTGAAGTCCCGTATAGAGCGCAGCATACGCGTACTGTGCTGGGGCTCGAAACGACCGGCTAGACCCTGTGCCACCAGTCATGACGGTCTCAAGCTCGTCATCATCAAGGTAGAGATACAAGGACATGAGATCGACAAGCGCGTCCGGTAGCCGAGTCGAAACTGCTTCGAGAACGCGAGGTCGCTGTGTGTCTGCGCCGGGATGGTCTCCAGTGAGTATCTCGCGTTCATGACCTGTAAGCAGTCCCGATGGGTGAGGCTGCGACATCAGTTTTCACCCGACCTGGTTGTGGAGTCGACTTCCGTGAGAGATAGAGCTCGGTCCCGCTGATGCTCCGTGAGTCGCTCGAGTAGTTCCGCGTACGACCAGTCCCACTCTGTCGGGCCAAACAGGACCGTTCCTATAAGCGTGTTATTGACATACTGTATCCGAAATACGTCGATGAGTTTTGGCTTATCAGCCATCTCAAACAGTTCTTCACTGGCTATATCTAGTCCAATATAGATCCCTGTGCGCCATTCTCGGACTGTATCGTCCTCCTCATAGTGCCGGTTAAAATGCCAGTGGGACCTCGTCTCGGCGTCGTACTCGTCGATGAACTCGCTATACTCCCGTGATATGGTCTCCGCTGCTGCCGTGACCTCGTCCGGCGAAACACCAACACACGCTGATGACCCGGCAACCCAGAGCGGTTCGTCTTGATCGTTCCCTGCCCAGAAGCCATTACACGCGATTCGATCACGCGGTGTTGGTCCATCGCCTGGTGATCGTACAGCATCAAACGCCTCGTCTACATCGATGCTTGGCAACGGGGTGAACGACTCTGGGAGGTGGGCTTCTGAAATAAGGAACTTGTTTGGTTGGATCGATGTCGATGCGGCAGCGCCCGTGAATGTGGTTGTTGCGAACGACCCAGCCGCAATTCCCGCAAGGTATGATCGCCGCGAGACGCTACTACCTGTCTTGTTGTCGCTTTCTTCGGGGTGAGTGTCTGGTGTAGTCATTAATGTCGTGTCCTGTTAGTGAGATCGAGTCAAGACACAGAGTTAGTCGGTGTACTCTTCATGCTCAGCAAGCAGCTGCCGCATCGGTTTTAGAGGAATCGGACAGTTTTCAGGACGAATCGAAGTCGGATTGGACTCGCGTCCCTCAGTTGTGTTGGAGATTGCGTGACGGTTCTCTTCCCTGTACTCTCGATGAGACGTCGCTATTTCCTGCTGACTCGCTTCTAGCAAGGGCCTTACATCAGGGCCTGTCTGTGGTGATTCGGTTGATATCCAAATTGCGCCAAGTGGGGTTACTTGGAACAGTACTGCGCTCTTATCGACTGCCTCTTCGATATCCACCGCGATCAGACTGTGGGAGTGTTCCGATTGCTGATCACTCTCTGGTTTTACCGTTGAGTTACTGTTCAAAAGTGCGTCTTTACCGAACTCGTAGATCGACTGCCAACCTGCTCTAGTGTCCCGCTGTAGCGGAATGAACAGTACCAACGCACCTGCCGAAAGAACACCTTTCAGTCCGTCCGCGTCTGGTTGTCCCCACGCAAGCGCCCCTTCTGCTGCGTCAAAACGCGTCCCGACATACACGTTCATAAACTTATCAAGTTGTGATAGCAGCCCACTCCGGGCGAGGACCGCTGGCGCAATTCCAACGTCGTGTGTTTCGGAAAACCAGTTAAGACTACCACTGTATCCCTGATCGTGGAACGGAGTTAGCCCGGTCAATCCTCTCTTCATTTGGTGGCTCATGCTGTAACTTGCTATCAACCGCATATGATCTGTGTTTGGCCGACAGAACTAAATGGTACCGGTCCGGTACCCCTGGTACCGGTTGTGGACTGAATTGGACCCAACCGGACCAAAATACAATGGCCCGTCCACGCCTCTCTGACGAGACAGCAGAGCACATTAACGAAATTTATTACGAATACGCGGATCAAAATCCACCAGATTTTGAAACCGCACTCGCAACAGTTCTCGAACTCGCAAGCGCAAAACTTGAAGACGACCGCGGGTGGCGACCAGGGGACTACGCGAGGAAGACTATGCAGATGGTCATCGATGATACAGCTAAGCGATCCGAGCAGTCATCGCGTTCAGCAAGCATCGTTGATGATCACGCAGATTTTAGAGCCGTTCTCAATGACGACGGCCAAATCGAAATTCCAGTTGGAGAACGTCGGGCGCTCGGACTAGAGAGTGATGACCTGCTTGAGGTGACCGTCCGGCAGTTCAAGCAAGACAACGACAGCTAACGACACACAACCGACCAATGACCAGTAAGAAGCCCCGGTAACCAGCCACAGCAACGGCCAGCACACGACACACCACCAACCACATGATGAACCGACGAACCCTACTCGCTACGACACCGCTCACGCTCGTTCCACAAGTGCCACCAGAAATTTCCTCGATCACTGAAGAAGCCGCTAACGATCCCCCATCAATCAAGGATCTTCTCCCTGAAACCGATGAACTCCCTAACGGTTGGGTTCTAGGCACTCCAAACTCGACGGTCGGTCGACGTACTGAAGACCCACCATCGACGGCTCAGGGTGTTAGATCCCGACGCCACCCGCAAACTGATGAGTTGCTCTCTTCTCAGTACGCTGAACAGCGGTATGTTACCAGTTCTGATCTTCCACCCGAATTTGGCCACTTTGACATCACGGTAGAGATGGCGAGGACTGATGAGAGAAGCCCGTATAGTACCAGATCTGAGGCGGTTCGAGCACTCCATAAAATAACGTTCGGTGAAGAAAGGGAAAACTGGGAGTTGTTAAGCACGGGGTGGACTGAGGTTGATATCGAACCTGCTGATAATTGGCTACAGGACCGGAGTGTCGCTTCCATACGGAAGCCACAATGTGCGGTCCCATACGACCTCAACCTGTCGACCAATAAGCCACTGATAGAGATGGCTGTCATCATTGAGCCACTCTCATGGGGTACAGTCATGGTGACTGCGACGCTTTTGGATGCCGATGACGACAACCGCCCGAGCTACCTTGGAAGCCAGATTGCGTCTCAAATAGCTAAGACCATTCGTGAACAGCCGGTGCCAGAAGAGGCGCGCCAATGACGCATAGTGTTGATGAGGCCGATTGTGGTGAGTCATCAGCTGAGGTTGTTGTCAACCGGACAACGGCACCGGCCCACCATCCATCAACGGTAGTGCTGGCGACGGAGACACTAAGTCGGATTGGCTCTCAGGCAGGCGAGCCTGTCCAGATCTTAACGGATAACGGTCACAGCGCGTACGCAGTGGCTGAAACTGAAGAGTCAACTGGGCTTGACGTCGATCCGAACGAACTCCTCACAGACACCCCAGTATTTGCGACGTTAGTCTGTGGTAGCGGCGAGCGGGTTGCTGTCTTTCCAGCGGCGCTCCCTGAAGCGAACCGCCTCACGATCACCCCCGTAGATACAACAACGACCAGTATCCTCGAACAGTGTTCTGTGACTACCGGTGGCCTCGTAGACGCAGTCGCACATAACGAGGGAATTGTAGAGTTTCGGCCTGATAACGTAGACGACAATGAGCCAGCTGGCCCGTACTACGCCGGGGTTGAGGCAGTTGATCCGGAACCACCAGCACGGGTAACTGCGAATACTCAGGTTGACGTGAGCGGTCTTGATATCGGCGAGCAACAGGGGGGCGTTCTGTCACCCAGCGAACGCCACGAACTGTACACGACAGACCTCAATACGCAGTCACCTGATGATGAGTTCCGAGCGCAACTCCGTGAGCGGCTTGAGGCATCGCTCCGGGATCTTCGGTTACTCGCAAAACGACTCCCTGATGACGACATCAAGCGGGTGTTTGGCGATGGTAACGACGGGGCATCACAGACAACCAGTATCGCAACCGATGTCGTGGCGTTATGTTGGCTTGGGTTCGACCTTGCGGGGAAGTCTCCGGAGTGGAGGGTTACACAGGGGATTGAACGCGCTCTGTATGCTCACGATGAGGGTGGAAAAGTGAACCTCAGTGTAACTCGCCAACCACTGTTACCGGCGGCGGCGTTACTTGATCGCTTTCGTCAACATGGCCCCGGTACTTCGGACGCCTACGGGACACTCGAACACCTGTGGGCTGCCTCTGACATTGACCCGTTCAAACTGTACGACGTGACATCCAAGGAATTAGGAAGGGAATTCGCTCTTCCGCCCGCCGATTTGATGATCGAACGACTAGCATATCGGGCACAAGCACGGCGGTTTCCTGCGGCGCAGGTAATGGACGTATCCACGAACAACGAGCTAGAGAAGATGTGAATGGGCATGTCTCCCCTGACCAACAGGTGACCGAGTGGAAAGCTGTAATACCCGGCCGGATCGATTCGGGCCGTTCTCTGAGTTGCTACACTATCCTATTAAATTCACTCTGAAAGGTACTCCTCAACGACGTCGTGAGCGGTCAATTCGACCACGCCGTCGTCGATAAGACCAGCCGGCTCTCCTGATTCGGGCCGACCGGGATCCACGAATTCATCCAGCATTGCTTAGAACACGATTTCGGCGTCGAAGCGTTCGACGTCGGGTTAGAGATCGCGTCGACGATGGCGAGCTCCAGCAAACGATTTACATCATGGTCGCGCGGTTGATGATCGACCTCGTTCAGATCGAACACCAGTAGAAACTCCAGCCAATTCGTTCCGGCGTGCGCGCCGCCTATGACACTGGGAAATGGGCCGGTCAACCGCCGGCCGGTTTTGAGGCCAGGGACGGATACCCCCGCGTTGTGGTCGCCAAGTCGTATAGTAGAATTAGCTTGTCAACGCTACATAGAACCATGTGAGAATATGTACTCATAGCTGTCTCAGAGCGGCGATCGGGCCGGTTCAGTAGTCGAATACCGGATTCTAACACATCCAGAGACAAAGAATCAAATAGTCAATCAGAGTAGAATTTGTTACCATGCTCCCAGACGATCTCCCAGTTGATCGCCAGAAATTGCTGACGTGGGAAACAGAATGCTGGCAGTGTGGCGAGCAAACGCCTGTAGTCTGGCCACGAGAAGACCATCTTGATACGCCTCTCGGAGATATATTAGCGAATTACGAAACNGGCAGTGTGGCGAGCAAACGCCTGTAGTCTGGCCACGAGAAGACCATCTTGATACGCCTCTCGGAGATATATTAGCGAATTACGAAACCGCTGTTGAACGAGTCTACAGCAATACTCTCGGCAAGAAAGTCTGGGGGAATGTCTGTCAGCACTGTGATTCTTACCAAGGAAATCATTTCATCCAGCAAGAGGCACTGGGGATTGACCCTCCACTAGTAGACTGTCCACATTGTGGAGATGAACACGAATGGAGTCCGGACCAAGGGATGGGTGGGGCATTCGGACAGGGATGGGTGTCATGTCCAGAATATGGTGAAATACCGGTTGGTGACCCACGGGAAGAGTGATGAATACCTTAGCGCCATACAGAACCAGATCAGTAGTATTTCAAAACTCGAATGAGTAAATTGCGACATGTACGATCTCACTGGCTTTCAGCGCGATCTGCTGTACGTAGTTGCTGGACTTAATGACCCTCACGGACTCGCAATTAAAGACGAGCTCGAGGACTACTACGAAAAGGAAATCCATCACGGTAGGCTCTATCCCAACCTCGACACGCTCGTCGAGAAGGGACTTATAGAAAAAAGTCAACGGGACCGACGGACCAACGAGTACAGCACTACTCGCCGGGGCATTAGAGAGATTGAAGCTCGGACTGAATGGGAAGCCGGGTATATTGACCACGACGGGTGATCGAACCGCTGCGTTCGAGGACTGTTTGATTGGTTCTGTTGAAATCCTCAAGAAGTGACACATTCTGACTGCCTGTAGTCAGTACAGGTGATACAAATACCACTGAATAGCTACTAACGAGATACTCAGTTGGTGGCTCCGTAGTGCCTGAATCGGATTCAAACACCTCTTTGAGTCTTCCGGCTCTGTTGAAATCCTTAATAACTGATATTTTTGAGCTCAGGTCACTCACTACAGTTGGTACAAGTCGTTACTAACGCATCTGAACCTACAAGAACCCCCACACAAGATATACTAAAACTAATACAGCGATTGGCACGATAGCTACAATCGTTTGTCCTATAATTGCCATCGAATATAATACGCTTATAATAATTAGGCTCTGTTGAAATCCTCAAACGGTGATATGTTTCAGGCCGCGTGCTGAATACAGAGCGCGAATCTTGCGAGGTGGCTAGCTGCGGGTTAGCCATAGGATATACACGGCGACTCCAGACAGGGCCACCAAGAGAGAAAATAGTAATTGCTGAGCAATAATCAACCCGTAGAGGATAACGAATATGACGAAGACACCTGTGAGACCGAGAGCTATCGCGTGACCTATCAAGTTGTACGTCTCATCGGAGAGCATCTCACTATATTTTTTTTTAGAATGTATAAATGGTTTTGATACACAGATCCTCTGGATCTCGCATGCCGTTTGTATCAGTTGCTGAGGATTTCAACAGAGCCAATAATTATACTACCAGCTATGAGGTGGTGTACTCGGGACGTGTTTGGCGGGGACCAATCTGCCATATTTGATCTATTGTAACACCAATAAAATCACTTTCGAACCTAACAATCAATATGATCGATCAATATTGTGACTAAGACAGGCGATAGTAAGTTCACGGAACTGTTTCCACCAGTGTCGTGACCGGACGAACGCACCATACTTCCGCTTGAGCGTCGAATTGACAGCCTCGGATTGACTTCGTTGACCGTAGAGATCAGCGTCTAAGCGTGCGCTCCATGCCTTATGAAGTGATGTGAACTCACGGTGCTTAATCAGTGGGCGGGCCTCGTGTTGCCGGGCAAGTCGCCTGATTTTCTGGTCGTCGTAGCCCTTGTCACCGAGCAGAACGTCAATACTCTCGGGATTGCGCTTGATCAACGACGGGGCGATCTGGCTATCGTGTTTTCGTGTCGTCGTCACGTGGAGATCGAGGATTGCGTTCACCTTCGTATCAACCAAGAGCGTTACTTTGAGCTGCTGAATCGTGAGTTCGGCGCGTTTCGTGTAATGTTTCGAAGCGTGACAGCGGTCAAACCCTGACGCATCAACGCCAACAACGCCGCTCGTCGGAAGTAGTGTCGCTGAGAGAGTCAATATGACACGCCACACAGCCATATCAAGTCGATTAAACGCTTTACAGAGCGTTGACGGCGTAGGGAGTTCAGCTAATCCAAGAACACGACGGATCCGTGGCATCTCGATCAGTTCGTCAAGTAGGCCGCGGTAGGTCGTGTTCTTCCGAACTTTGAGACAGAGCAGAACAACGTGCTGCGGGAGTGTATAACGGTGTTTGGAGAACTTCGAGGAGTATCGAGAGACCGCTCGACGCGCCAGATGGATCGCCTTCTCAGTAAAACGGAGAATATGGGACTTCGGGAGGGCCTTCATTTTGTAGAATTACAGGACGAACATGTAACTCTCTGAGGATTTCAACAGAGCCTCACCAGTGTAACACGATCTGTGGTGTAGATCCCTTGTACTGACCACATCTAGGCCAGAATATGTCATCTTCTGAGGATTTCAACAGAGCCAGATTGTTGTAACATCGTGAGATGTGAACGCATAAAGTCATACAAGCGGCGTGAACGGGGCGTCCCTCAAGGATCAAACCCTGACAACTGCTTGGGATCGAACCACAGACCGCAAAGAGAACGACGTGGGCTCTAGCTGTCGTGGGAATAGAAAAATCAGTTCAGTTTTGTATATCACTCCGATACACAGTGATATGTGGAGGCCGGCGTCGAGGCCAGGAATCGATACGATGCGGGAAGCCCTCCACGCATCGAGCGATTACATCCCAGGGCTCGTCTGGAATACTGTGCTCATTACTGCAGTCGTCGGCTTCCAGTGGAACCTCCTTCAGATCGCAGTGTTATATGTCCTCGAGATCGCGGTCATTAACGTCCTATACCTGCTTGTTTCGCTGTTCGCACCGCAGCCAATCTCGGATCTCGATGAAGAGCGGTGGAACAGAGAGCCGACACCGGTACAGCCGATCGGGTGGGTGCCTCCAGTGTACTATCGGAACGCTCGGTTCATCGTTCGGTATGTGCTGTTCGTCGGAATCCTGGTCCCGATTGTGTTACAACGGCTGGTCGCGCAGTACGGGCTCGAATCAGTACTGACCCCGTCTGTCGGGTTAGCCGTAGTCGGAATCATACTCTTCGAGTTGCGGCGTGTCTGGCAGCACTTTATTCGTGGCCGGAAGTACCGGGAAAGTTCACCACTGGAAGCGATCCAGTTCGGATTCATTCACGTCGGTGAACTGTTCGTCATTTTGGTGTACGCGATTGTCCCCGTCACGTTTATTGTGGTGATCACCGCCATCGCGTTCGGAATCGATTACGGTTCACGTGCTGCGCTGCTGTTCTATCTCGTCCCGATCGGCGCGATTAGAATCTGGTTCAGCAGCCTCGACCCCCTAACTGACGATTTCGAAGTCAGTATTTCGTAATGCTGCTAAGTGCGGGTCGATGCCGACTGAGAGCGGTTCCGATTGAAGCGATCACGACGAGGATCCCGGTCACTACGAGCGCGCTGCCGAGGATCGGCTCAGAGAGCCGATAGAGGAGCCTCCCCATAGTCAGATTTGCGCCGGCCAACACGACGGGGTAAAGCGTCCGTACTATGCACATCGTCTTTATTTCTAGGAGTCCGTCCGCCACAGTTGAACACGGCCGGTCGGTGGCGTCGTGTCGATGCTCGCAACGGTTCCGCATGCTGAGTTTCCGAGGTCCATCGTCTTGTTAATGATTCCGCGCTAAACCCCCCTGTAATCGGAGGCCGATTATACAGAGTCCATCGACAGAAACAGTCTAACTATCCAGATGTGTAAATTAACAGACACGGCTACCGCTCAATTTCGACGGTTGGGAAAGTGGTAATAAACGAACTACATCCGACGTCGCCGGCTAGTTATCCCACAGAGCCTGTCTGTGCGTTGAGAGCGGTGAAACCATTATCGGCATTGTAGACCGTTTCGTCTGCCGCCACAGAAAACATCCGATCACTGCCACCGTTCCACGCTAGATTCCCCGTTCAGGTGCTGTGTTGAATAGCGATCTGATCGGCTAATATCGCGGAGTAGAAGGACGAAGCCGAGAAAATCGATTCTGTCCATGGAAGTCGATATCCTCGACTTCGTTGAGCAGTGTCGTCGCCTAGTCAAACAAGCGTTGGGAAAGCACGCGGGCGAACCCGCCAGCGGCGGGTTTGCCCGCTGGAAACACGTTGTGCTACACTGTTTTCGGCTCGAAGACGGCCACAGCTACCGTGAAACGCCGAATCGGTTGAAGTACATGGCCGAGGTTCGTAACGTCCTCGGGTTAGATCGAGACGATCTCCCAGACTACAGCACGATCTACAAATCGTTCGATCGGCTGAAAATGTGGGTATGGCGGGCGCTGCTGCGCGTTTCCGCGCAGCAGCACCCGCAGTCTGGCCACGCTGCTCTCGACAGCACGTTCTTCGATCGGCGACGTGCGTCGTCGTACTTTCGCCAGCGGGCAGGACAGACGATACAGACGCTGAAAGTGACGACATTGACGGATGTGGAATCGCTTGCTGTGCTTGATGTTCACATCGCAGCTCGATGGAAGCATGACACGAAGACCGGACCGCAGGTCGTCCGCCGAAACGCGGACGACCTGCAGTCCGTCGCCGCCGACAACGGCTTCCAAGACTGGCACACCGAGTACGAAATCGCCGCATATGACGTTGAGTACCTCGTTCATTACCGCGGCTCGTCAGCGAGCGCAACTGCGAATAACGCACTCAACCGAGCAAACGGCTACTCTCAGCGCTGGATGGCCGAAACATCGTACTCGACAACGAAGCGCTCGCTCGGCGACGCCGTGCGAGCGCTGGGCTAGTATCGGCAGTTCCGTGAAATCGTCTTGATGTTCGCCATCACCAATATAGAACCACTGTGTGAGCCGCTGTAACCGTGACTCAGCATCTATTCAACACAGCACGTTCAGGGACAACGAAGTCAAAAGAAGCCGTCTTTTTATGTCACGTCCCGACCGATTCCAGGCTCCAGTCGGTCTTGTTGGAAGCGCTCTGTCAGGGGAGGCGAGACACCCGGAGACGCCGCAAATACCGGTGATGACGGCGAGCGCTCCACAACGAGTTCAAGCCATGTCCCTATTTGATTAGTACCACTGTTAGTCGTTCAAGCATGTTTCTAAGGTTGAGACAGCGCTCAGTCACTTATTGTGAGACTGACACCATTCTCACTGACGACTGACTAACTCTCGAATTAAATAGATATACCTCTCAATCGGGGGTCACAAGAAGAGCATGATTCTATAGGTGAGGTGTTAAAATCACTCACTCCACGTAAGTCGGTCAACAGTTGGAAACTCAGCCTTCGCTGTCTGGGGCGGGTTGTAGTATCGGGACATGATATCGTAGTACCCGAATTCAGGAGGGATACGTGCACACGCCGCTGCCAGATTTTTGTCCGCTGTGTGGGTGATCACACGAATTCGGGCATTTGTATCGAACAATCGAACTGCCAACGCGACTACCGCTGCATCCTGCCAGTTGTTCGTCTCTGGATACTTGCTCTGCTGGTTGAGAAATTCATCTGTAACGAACCGCGCTTTCTCAACCGGTCCAGCGCTACTATCGAACCCCTTAGTGCGATCACCCGGCAGCGGTGTGGCTACCCGAAGCCAGCCCTCTTCGATAGCCGTATCGAGGTATGGATTTGTCGGTGAATCGGCACTCCCAGTATCCGTCAGTTCGTGATAAACCGCTGCTGGCACCCAAATTTCAGTTCCGGCTTCCTCAACGGCACCCTTGAGCGACTGTATGCGTGGATTGGGATACTTCCCCAAATTTCGAAACATCACCGTGTCTGCAATATTCGCAGTGTACATCCTCGCAACTTAGTTGTCGGTGAGTCCTTCGAGGAGATCGCCCTCATCATCATCGAAATCAGCTGGTGTGTACGTCGCCGGACTTGACTCATCGTCCCCGAGATCAAGAATCGAGTAGAGCGCTTCGACGAGATCATACGCAGTTCCTGACGACAGATCTGTGAGGCTCGCAATCTGCCGAATTGTGACGTCTCCCTCACTGTGTGCCGTTATGAGATCGTATGCAAGTGCGAACGTGACGATTCCGTGGTCGTTGAGAACCCGCTCGATCGCTGGGTACTCGTTCTTCTGTGCGATCACCTCGATAAGTTCGGGAGTGATCGAGACTTCCGTCTCGCGGACCATCAGCGTCAGTTCGAACTCTTCAGCAGTGTATCGGGCAGTCCCGACACCGTCATTAACTGTGCTGATCAGGCCCGCCTGCTCCAGTTTATGGAGATAGCCGTATACGGTCTTCTTCGAGACAGTCGCTGTTTCAACGAGTTCAGGACCCGTAGCAGTCCCTGACCGTCTAATCGAAGTATAGAGACTCGCGAGAGACGGG
The DNA here is from genome assembly GCF_000337035.1 of Halorubrum coriense DSM 10284. GTDB lineage: Archaea > Halobacteriota > Halobacteria > Halobacteriales > Haloferacaceae > Halorubrum > Halorubrum coriense. The sequence continues at coordinate 49,805 of NZ_AOJL01000062.1, read as the reverse complement.
TTCTCAAGTAATTCTGTGAATGTGGGGATTCCGGTGATCATTCCCGGTGTGTCCCCCGCGTTTCGCACGTGTTCTGTATCGTAGCTCATCTTGTATAGAGTTACGAAACTAGAAACTATAAACGTTTGCCACGGGATGTAGCGCTGTTGTATCCACAACTCGTCAAGAGCATCAGAAGATAGGGTGTCTACCGACAATCCCATTCTTTAGGATTGGTTCCTGTCGTCTTTAGCTAAAATCTACACCCCAGTTGTGGAGCGGTAGCGAGCATCTCTTGTGTATTGTCGTTGCGTGTTATACAGCAGAATTGAAAGTAATTATACTCACTAGTTAGTCTATTCAATTGTACTTTCTAGTTAGACTTTCACTGTCTTGTAGTTGTACTAGTCAGTACAATTAATTAGACCTACTCGTTTGTCTTATCTATCTTTATTACTAGTGAGCCTAACACACATAACATGCTGACATACACGACCTATTCCGAGGCGGGAGGCGTCGGGAAGACCACCCTCGCGTCGAACCTCGCCGACGCGCACGCCCAACGCGGCCGGGATGTCCTCCTCCTCGATCTCGACCCGCAGAACGGCTCGATAACCTACCTGCTCGGCATCGACGCCGCTCGCGATGACGGCGACCAGGACAACATCGCCCGGCACCTGATCGACCGGCCGAAAGGCGCGTTCGAGGACCTCATCCATGAGACGCCGTTCGGCTTCGACCTCGTTCCGAGCCACAATATGCTCGAGGACCTCGCCGATCTGCTCGGGCGGGCGGAGTCGATGGCGGAGGACCTCGGCGAGGAGTTCGACCGGTTCGACCGACTCCGGCAGGTGCTCCTCAACGCGGGCGTCCCCGACAAGTACGACACGGTGATCGTCGACCCGCCGGCGACTGCGGGCCCGCACCTCTACAACGCGATCGGCGCGACGCGGTCGCTGGTCGTCCCCCTCGAACCCACGGGCAAGGGGATGCAGTCTATCAAGGGCCTCCAGGATGTCGTCGACAACTTCGAGGCGACGGTCGGAGTCGACGTCGGCGTCCTCGCCGTGGTCCCGAACGGCGTTGGGCGGACCGCCGACCAGCAGGAGTACCTTGAGCGCATCCGCGAACTCGGCTACCACGCGCCGGTCGCGATCGGCGAGCGCTCCTCACTGTTCGAGGGCTGCTGGGACAAGCAGACGACGGCGTTCGCGTACGTCGACGAGCACCGCTCCCGGAAACGCGACCACGAGATGGACACGCTCGACCAGTTGCGTGAGCTCGCCGCGCACGTCGAGGAGGTGGCCTGATGGGGGGTATGAAGTCTGGCTCGGGCGACGACCCGTTCGCCGATGACGAGAGCGACGACCAGGGCGACGTCGACGACGATCTCGACGCGGAGCAGCACGGCGCCGCCGGCGACGATCCGTTCGCGACGCCGCCGAGCGCGACCGCGGAGGAGACCCCGACCAGCTCACCGTCGGAGACGTCGACGCCCGACGCGCTCCCGGCCGTCCCGGATCACCCGGCTGACGAGGAGTCCGCGCTCCCGTGGATCCACCGCCGCGACGGCGTCAAGGACGGTCGAAGCCACAAGACGATCCACTACACGGAGCACACCCTCAAGCGCGAGCGCCGCGAGCTGCTCGGCGCTGTCGAAGACGAGCTCGGCGAGGACATCGAGCTCACCGACGCCCGGGAGGCGGCGTACCTCGTCGGGATGGACCACGTCGACGAGATTGCGGAAGTCCTCCGGGAGTGGGGCTACGCGATCGAGTGAGCTAGAGGCCAAGCTGGTCGGCCATCCACTCCGACGCTGCCTTTTCCAGCATCGCATCCCACGAGTTGAACCTCGTGTTTTCGTCTACGTGGTCGTCGAACTCGTCATCTGGTATCGCCTCGAAGTCCTCTTCACCCTCGATCTCCCAGCCACCTGCCTCGAAAAACGAGTCGAGGTCGTTGAAGTCGGTATATCTGCGCATGAATGCCCCATCGAATAGTTCTCCGAAGCTGACCTGGTCTCCTCCAGCGACATCGTCTAGTTGATCTCGCAGTTCATCGAGGCCGCCAATTTCAACACCCATATTTCAAATGAATGTCAACCTATCCTAAGTCATAATCTCGGAGGATAGGTCTCATGCGTGTCTTTATTTCACCGCAGAACTCTAATGATATTTCTAGCAAATCAATAACGGCCCGTCATTCGAGTACTGCTCCAGCAGACCCTTGATTCACCGTGAACTGTTCGGGTGAACTTCGTCGAACAAGTCTGTAACCCGCTGTTCGATATCGTTTCGGATCACACGGACCTGCTCGAGATCTTGGCCATCAGGGTCCGTTAGCGCCCAGTCGCGAACATCTATTTCTTCAGCATCGAGTTCGAGCGTCGAACAGCCCATTGTGGCGACGACGTCACATGATTCGAGCTCAGTCGTTGAGACTTCTCGAGGGACTCGATCCGAGAGATCGATCTCGTGGTCTTGCATGACTGTCACGACTTCGTCGTGGACGCTGTCGGCGGGGTGAGTACCACCGGTAATGATCTCAACACTGTCTTCGAGTCCACGACGGTCACGCTCGCGTTCGGCGAACGCTGTTGCCATCTGGCTGCGACCAGCATTCTGTACACAAACGAATCCTAGAGTAACCGGCAAATTATCACTCATAATCAGCAGAATCGATGCCGTCGACTTGAGAACTTATATGTGATGTATATACGTCTCAATAGCTCAACACGGGTCTGAGAGTACTTCTCAGATAGCCTACCAAGAGCCGTTGTGCCTGAAGTAACAGCTATACCGATCCCACTCGCTTGTGGAGGTGTGACTGAATCCGATGAGCGAACGGACCACCAGGTCGCGTTCGTGTGTGTCCAAAACGCAGGGCGAAGCCAAATGGCGGCGGCGTTCGCTGAGCGCGAGCGCGACCGTCGCGGTGTGGGCGATCAGATTACGATCGTTACCGGTGGCACACAGCCCGCGGACCACGTCCACGAGATTGTCGTCGAAGCAATGAGAGAGCGAGACATCGATCTCAGCGACCGAACGCCGCGAGAGGTGACGCCGGACGAGCTACAGGCGGTCGATCTCGTCGTCACGATGGGGTGTTCGGCATCGGACGTGTGCCCGGCGACGTGGAACGGCGAGAATCGCGATTGGGGGCTCGACGATCCCCACGAGCGTCCGATCGAGCAGGTTCGTGAGATCCGTGACGAGATCGAAGAACGTGTCGTCTCGCTGTTCGACGAACTCCCGTCGCAGACGCCGGCCGCGGAGTGACGATTGGCAGGGTCGTCAGCCGGAACGGCCCCTATGACCTCCGCTAACAGCAGCCGTCGTCGGCGTCGCCGCAGACGCTCCCGTAGTCGACACCGGTCTCGTCGCCGATCGCCTCGTTACACTGCATCACCATGGTGGTGAACGCGAACTCCGAGGAGGACTCTTTCGCCGCCGCGAGCTCCTCGCCGAGCGCCTCGGCGGCCGCGACGACCTCTTCGTCCGTCACTTCTGACTCGCTGGCATCCTGACCGGAAGCGCTCAACAGCACCCACCTCCGGTGGACCGCGCGAACTCCTCGCCGATCTCGTCGCTAATGGCGTCGTTCGTTCGCTGGAGCAGTTCTATCAGGTCGGCCTGTGCGGCCTGCTGACGCTGGATCGTCTCGTTGTTCGACATCTCGGTCTGGAGCTGCTTCAGCTCGGCCATCACCGACTCGTCGAAGCCGCCGCGTTGCATCTGCTGTTGCTTCCGCTGGTACTCGCGGAGCAGCGCCATCGCGTCGTCATCGTCCTGTAACGCCTCGTCGGCCGCGACGAACTGCTGATACGTCTCAGACTCGCCGAGCGTGTCGAGGAACTCACGGAGCGCCGCCTCGACGCTGGCTTCTACGTCTCCCTCATCGGGTACACTCACGCCGTCCCCGGCCGCATCTTCAACGTCCTGTGCGTCGCTCACGACGGCGTCACCTCCGGTGCGTCCGATTCGACAACGTCTGCGAGTCCGGTAATCTCCTCACCGAAGGCGCTGAGTTCGTCGAGCCCGATCGGTTCGTCCTGCCGGAGCGGCGCCAACATTAGTGGCGCGTCGAACCGGTCACGGATCTCGTCGAGGTACTGGGCCTGCTGGGCGCGGCGGTTCGCGAAGAAGGCGTTGTCGCCGTACTCCTCGGGGAGGAGGTAGTTGGCGACGACCAGCGACGTCTCGATGCCGACCTGATCTTCGAGGTCCGCGGCGGCCCGATACGCCTCCATCATGGGCGTGTACTCGGGGTACATCACGAACGCGAACGTGCTCCGTTCGGGATCTTTCATCGTCTCGATAACCTCGTCGTACTGGTCGCCTTTGGCGGGCGCGGCGCCCTTCGTCAGCGAGCCGAGGTCCATGAACCCCTTCCAGTCGGAGGGGAGTTCGAGCAACCGCAGCGTGTGGCCTGTCGGCGCCGTGTCGAAGACGACCACGTCGTAGCCGTCCTCGTCGAAGTAGCTCACGAACTTCTCTAAGGCGGCCATCTCCTCGGCGCACGGCGACTCCAGCTCCTCCTCGACGTTCGCGATCGCGGCGTCGACGTCGATCTGGGTGTCCTCTTTGTCTTCGTACATCTCGGTGACGTGGTCGAGGACCTGCTCGCGGTACTCGGCGAGCGCTTTCTCTTGGTCGATCCGCGCCGCGTCGAGATTCTCTTGGCCGACCGAGGTGGGCTCGTGACCCACGGGCTCGCCGAAGATGTCCTCTAAGTGCGCGGCCGGGTCGGTCGTGACGACAAGCGTCTCGTGGCCCGCCTCGGCCAGTTTCGTCGCCGCCGTCGAGGCGACCGTACTCTTGCCGACGCCGCCCTTCCCGGTGAAGAAGAGGTACTGCGTCTCGTCACCCGGTGTGAGTTGATCGACGACCGCCTCGGCGTCAGCCATCGAATCGAAGTCGACCGCACCGTCAGCGTCCACGTCGGTGGCGGTCCCGACGTCGACGGTCGCCTCCGTGCCGTCGTAGAGAACGCCGCCCACGTCAGCGAGCAGGTCGAGGCCGGCGATCTCGCCGGGCTGAAGCGGGTACGTCGCCGTCGCGTCGGCGTCGAACTCCTCCTGGGCGCGCTTGATGACGGCTTGTTCGTCCGCGCGCTTCCCCTCGAAGAAGGGGTCCTCGCAAACCGACTCGGGGAGGTAGCCGTTGAGGATCAGCAGCTGCGACTCGATCCCGAGCTCACCGAGGTCGCTCGCGCTGCGTTCGATTTCGTCGATCGAGGAGTCCTCGGGCTTACCGACGAACGCGAACGAGGTGCGCTCGTCGTCCTGGAGCGTGTCGATCGCGCGCTCGTAGTCCTGTTTTTTGTCTTCCATCGAGGCGGCCGGCCCGATACAGGTCGAGCCGCCCTTCTCGAGTTCGGCGTTCCAGTCGGAGGGGAGTTCCATCAGGCGGATGGTGTGGCCCGTCGGTGCCGTGTCGAAGACCACGACGTCGTACTCCGGGCTGTCCATGAAGTCGACGAAATTATCGAAGGCAGCGATCTCCTCGACGCAGGGACTGTTGAGCTGCTCTTCGACCGTCTGGATCTCCTCTTCACCGAGTAGTTCGCGCATCGGCTCGATCGTCTCCTGGCGGTACTCCTCGGCGGCGGTGTCCGGGTCGATCTCGATCGCCGAGAGGTTCTCGATCCCGTCGATCGCGGTGACCTCGTGGCCGATCGACTGCCCGAAGATGTCCGAGAGGTTCGGAGCAGGGTCGGTGGTTACCAGGAGCGTCTCGTAGTCGTTGTCGGCGAGCCACGTCGCGGTCGCACAGCTCACCGTGCTCTTGCCGACGCCGCCCTTCCCGCTGAAGAAAACGAACTCGGTGTCGTCGCTACTCGGTTCGACTACCTCACGCGCGCTCGTCGCTGTCGACTGTGATTGTGCCATTCGTTAGGCCTCCTGTGGTGTTGGGTTCTCGTCAATAGCCGCGGTCAGTTCGTCGTACGAGAGGTACTCGCCCTCGGCGACGATCTCGTCGTCGACGACCGTGATCGGGAGGATCGACGGGCCGTCCTCCTGGACGCGGTCGTAGATCCGCTGCGTTTCGAGGAACTGGTCGATGTTGTGCTGCATGTTTGCCCGGTTGACTTCAAGATCGTCGAACGCGTCTTCGAGCTGGTCGAGCGCCGCGCTGACCTCGACGAGTTCGTCGTCGGGGTCGGGACCGCAGACGCCGGTGGAGCAACACATCGCTTCTTCGTACAGGGTGAGTTCGGTCATGATTGAGTCGGATCGCGGTCGGACATCTGATATATCGTTCACAGCAGGACACGTCGGCTTGTCCTCGCTGTAGTCGGTTCATTTGAACAAACTCTCATACAATTATAAGCCCTTCGGTCAGATCTCTCCGCGCCGGTACCATATCACTATCTTGAACGACTGAGAACCCCGATCACCCGATGAATCCGTTGGTGGCCCATGATCCTGATTCGTCGACACACGTCGTGGTTCGACACTTCGACGCCGGGGCGCTCACGAGGACGAGCGCGCTGTCGACATCACCATTCTGGATCTGTCGTGTCGCAGTCGGTGGAATCCAAACTGCGTCACCAGCTTCGAGTTCGACGGGCTCGTCGTTGATAACGACGGTGGCTTTCCCCTCTAAGAGGACGTATATCTCCTCATGATCCTCCGCGGCGTGGTCGTGCGGCTTGTTCCGCCACCCGGGCTCACAGCGTGCGATCGACACGCCGACCTGTTCGCTGTCGAGCGAGTCGGTAAGCGGCCGCATCGCGCCTGAAACGGTCTCAATGTCGGTATAGTTGACCCGTTTGTAGGAACCCGTCATACCGAACACCCCGCAGCGGCGCATTCGGCCGCATCGTTTCTCAAACCTACCAGGATGGTTGTTGTCGATCGACGGACACCCGCCACAAGTCTCGTACCTTTCATACGAGACAATATTTGAGAGATTGCTATATTGTTCTCGCTGTCAAGCTACCAGTTGAGACAGCGCTCCGCAATATTTAATCTCGGTTCAGTTCAATTGTCTGTATGTCATCGACCGAGCGTTTACAGCGATATGTCGCCGATGAGTGCGGCTCCTGTACAGACGAAGACCTCGCCGGCCGGTTAGCGGAGCTAGAAGAACTGAACGAGAGCGTCGGTGGATCCGACCTAGAGACCGATATTGAGCTGCTGTCGGCGCTCGGCAACGAGACACGATACAAGATCGTCCGGATGCTCCACGCGACTGACGACGACGAGCTGTGCGTCTGCGAACTCTCGCCGCTGTTGGACGTGAGCGACAGCGCGATCAGCCATGCCCTCTCGCAGCTCACTGATGCTGGCCTCGTCACCCGCCGGAAAGAAGGGAAGTGGCGGATGTATCGTGCCACGCCGCGCGCAAACGCGGTTCTTGTAGCGCTCGACGGGTCGCGGTCGTTGTAAAAAAAGAATCGGCCTCGGCTCAGAGGAGGCCGGCGAAGATGGTGTTGAACAGCACGCCGACCGTGATCCCGATCGTTACGACCGTCGTTGCGTAGATCGCGAGCAGTCGACGCTCGAACAGCTTGTTCAGGAGGATCAGGTTCGGGATGCTGATCCCCGCGCCGCCGATGACGAACGCGATCACCGTTCCGATGGGGATCCCCGCCTCGGTGAGTGAGTGTGCGATCGGCAGCATTCCGCTAATACTCACGTAGATCGGCGCGCCGGCGAGCGCAGCGATCGGTGTCGCGAGTGGATTCCCCGGCCCGGCGATCCGCTGGAGGAACTCCGCCGGCACGGCGCCGTGGATCAGCGCGCCGATCGCGATCCCGACCGCGATGTACGGGAGTGTGTCGCGGAAGAAAGAGAGCGCGCCCTCCCCCGCGGCAGTCACGCGTTCCTTGTGGGTTCTGTTCGTGGCCGTCGTCCCGCACTCGCTACACCCGGCGGCGTCGGCCGCCTTCGAGGTGTCCGAGGGAGTCGCTCCGCCGTCGGTCGCAATCTCGCGACCGCCCGCGGTGATCCGAACGTCCTTGATGTACCCGTCGAGTTCGAACGTCCCGATGATGAGGCCCGCGACGATCGCCGCGAACAGTGCCGTCGTCACGTACGCGACGGTCACACCGGTCCCGAACAGCCCGAACAGCAGGAACACGGCGATCCAGTTGACGATCGGGGAGGCGAGCAGGAACGAGAACGCCATTCCCGTGGGGGCGCCGGCTCCCAACAGGCCCGCCAAGACCGGAACGGTCGAACACGAGCAGAACGGTGTCACCGCGCCGAGGCCCGCAGCGAGGACGTTCCCGCTGCCGTGGTCGCGTGCGCGAAGCATCTCCTCAACGCGCTCGGGCGGGAGATATTCCTGCGCGAGCCCGACGAGGAACGACGCACCGATGAACAGCGGCGTGAGAACCATCGCGAGGTGGAGGAAGTAGTCCCACGAGTCGAGCAGCGCCGCTTCGGTCCCCGGCGGGATCATCGGTCTTCACCTAGCGCCGCGGCCAGGTCCAGCAGTTGGAGGCTCGCCGTGTCTGCGATCCGGTAGTACGTCCACTTCCCCTCCTTGCGCGTGGCGACAATACCGGCGTCGCGGAGCTTCCTGAGGTGCGACGCGACTGTCGACTGGGGCGCGTCGAGTACGGTCTCCAACTCGCAGGCGCAGAGCTCGCCCTCTCGGAGTGCATGGACGACCGCGAGCCGCTTCTCATTGGCTAACGCTTTGAACGCCGACAGCTCAGCGTCGATGACTGCGTCATCTGCTCGTCGAGCCGCCGGGAAGGGTCCGTCACAGCAGACGCCCTCGTCCATCCGCCGGAGCGTCCCGCTCGCGGATTCAGAGCCCGCTTGAGCCGCCGTGTTCGGTTCCTGCGACATTATCGATCAGTCCTCCGCGCGGTCGGCGCGCTCTTCCGGCGCGTCCGCCTCGCCTTCGTTCGAGTCTACTTCCTCTATCTGCATGTCACAGCAGCTCTCGTCGTCGTTCGACTCGCCACCGAGCAGTCGGTCGAGTATCGACATACATATCGATATAATCCGATTTGACTTAATTCATTTGGTCAGATATTCAGATGTCTTGCGAACGCGATCAGGCCGATATAAGATTCAAATGAACGGCATCGGCGTATCACCTTATTGAGCCGCCTGAACGAGTCGATACACAGTAAACAAGAATTGAAGCGTTGAAGCGCCTTTGACGGGAATATAGCACTGCTTACAACCCCTGTCCGAGCGGTTCGCGTTATTCGCGATACCGTGGGACAAGCAGGCCCGTTTATATTTGAATACAAACTAAATTATACTTTGAATTAGGTGGCGGCTCTAGGAGACCAGACGGACCGAGAAAACGGAATATCGGCTGATGAGTCGCTGAGTGAAGAGAGTAAATAATAGTTCGACAAAATTATTGACACTGGCGCATTCGGCATGTAGGCCGATGCGTCGGACTTGGTGTTCTTCCAACGTGTCCTCCCGGGAGGTCAATCGGACGGTACGAGGAACTGAGCCGGTCGATAAAAAGATCGAGATGTGTCTGGATCGGCTCGAACACGTCATGAAGATTGAGAGTCAACTCGGAGACGCGGACGCGGCGGCGGCAATTCCTTTGAGGATGAACAGAGTATGTTTGTAGTCATGTTGGTGTGATAACTTTGCTATCGACACCAACATTTCTTGAATGAGTGGTTCCGGCAGTCCTCCTTCCAAAGATGATCCTCGTATACAGTCTCTGTGCGAAGCGTACCAGCTGGGGATCTCTATCCGAAACGAACTCAAAAAAGCCGATCTCGTCACAACGTTCGAGAAGCTCGGTCATTCAATAGATGCCATCGAAGACGGGTATCCGGCATGGCATCCTGCACCGCTATCCTTTCGCGCGATGGTCCTTTCGTTCGTGTTTATGGAGATCACGGGTGACTCGTACGCCGAGTTTTCTCGACGACTCACCCGACAACCGGAAGTCGCCACTATTCTCGGCTTCAGCCGGGTGCCCGACGAATCAGCCTTCTCGCGGGCGTGGCGAAACCGGTTCGACGACATAGCCCACGAATACGCCCACGCTGCCGCCCACTTCGTTGTTAAAGAAGTCCACGATCGCGACATCTCAGCGCCGGAGGTGCGGCCTAAGGCAGAGGTCGTCGACGATGAGCAAGAAGATACAGGCCCAATAGAAGACGAATCCTTCTCACAGGAGGAGATTATCCAGACGACGCGTCTCGCGCGTGATCACGCCTTCGACCACTTCGACTCTGGTCGAGCGTCGAACGCCTCGTATGAGGACACGCAATTCTTCGAGTTACAGACATTCATGGGGATGGTTCGGTGTGGAACCGCGCAGGGAGCGACTCGCTTCCAGTACCGGCGTGATGAAGAGTATGGACCCCACGGTGACACCCACCTCCGCGCAGTCAAGCAGTTCGATCCCGAAGGGCTCGTGAACGGCTTCAATGAAACGACGGACCGCTTGCTCTCCGTAATTGCCTCTGAAGCAACGTTCCGACGTCCAGTCACAGCCGCAATCGACATCACGACTATTCCCTACTACGGAGAGGTCGCAGGGATGTCGATGGTTAGCGGGACGAAAGACAGAGACAGTCGAGCGTTCAAATTTGCGACGCTTTCGATCATCGGGCAGAACATCCCGCTGATCTTAGCTGTCGAGCCGGTTCATGAGAGCTCTGAGTGGGATGAGAACCCGTCAAATCAGATCCATCGTACTGTGCGACGGCTCGTTCGACGAGCGAAAGAACACGTTCCAATCGAGACAGTGCTGTGTGATCGAGAGTTTGACTCGATACAAGTGTTCCAGACACTCTCAAACCTCGATGTGAACTATCTCATACCCAAGCGGGTCTCCAGCTCCCAACGGGATGTACTTGAACAAATGGAGACAGACGACCAAGAAGTGGCTGTTGAGTCGGCTTCTGTGGCTCTGTTGAAATCCTCAGCAAGTGATATATTCTGACCCTGTTTCGGTCAATGTAACTGATTTAGTTACCAGACGATGGGGTACCAGAATCAGCAATACGTTCGTCGTATTTTGCCATCGCTTCCTCAAGCGCCTCGCCAGCGTCAATTTCTGTAGCTTCGGCTAGCGCAAGAAGTGAGAATAGTACATCTCCGATTTCATCGGACGCAATGTTGACCTCTTCCGGCGAACTACCGTAGTCAGTCGATTCAGCGGCATCTTTTGCTACCTCACCTAGCTCTGAAACAACGTCAAGAAGTCTGTAGGTGGGTGGCGATTCCATTTCGTGCTCCTGAACAAACGAGGCAACCTTGTCCTGCTCGTTCATATTTGCCTCTACCTCGGGAGTGAGGAAAAATCATAAGATACGCAGCTCTCATCGACCGGCTATTTCAGGCAGAAATGTGTCTGAAGAATAATATTCTAACAGAGTCTTTCGAATAATTCGATGTTGAACGGACGTACCTGGCTGGCTGAGAGGGCTTACATTCATCGTGCTGAGCGCACAACTAGTTCGTATAGATCTCCTTGACCGAGACCTCCCTCGCAGAGAGTATCTAAAAGGGGCGGTCGCGGTGGGTGGGGCTGGCGCGCTGTCTGCCTGTCTCGACCGGGCGGAATCGGATCCGATCCCCACCGGCGACCCCGGAGCAAAACCCGCCCAGCAACACGCTTGGCGGGAGTACATTCGACACGATGCGGCCGGAAATTCACAGCTTCCCACTCATCAAGTGTTACTGTATCTGAATCTTGATGGGGAGGGACCGCCGACGTCCGAGCAGCGCGAGGCTGTCGCCGCTTCGCTCACGACTCTCGATCGGGCGTATGAGTGGAGTCATGAAGGGTTACTGTACTCGATCGCTTATTCGCCGGCGTACTTCGAGCGATTCGAGGCGTCCTTGCCGGCAACTGTAGACCTGCCCGCACCCACGTCGCTGTCGGATTTTGAGACGCCGACATTCGATACGCAAGACGCGGTCGTACACCTCGCGAGCGACCGTGCCGACGCAGTGTTGGAGGCCGAAGAAGCGCTGACCGGTCAACAGGAGCGTGTGAACGGTATCGACGTCGAGGCACGCCTCACGGATGCGTTCACCGTAGACTCGCGCCGTACCGGGTTCGTCGGAGCCGGGCTTCCGGCACAGAACCAGAATGCCGCGGGCATCCCGGATTCAAAACCGGTGCCAGAGGAGTCTCCGCTTTTCATGGGATTCATCGCGGGATTCGTCGGGAATCAGGCCACCGAGGAGTACGTTACGCTCGATGAGGGGCCATTCGCCGGTGGGACGACGAAGGCGATCGCAAACATCCGACAGCGCCTCGACGACTGGTACGGCGAGCAGGACTATGATGAACGGGTGATGGAGATGTTTAGTCCGGTACACGCAGAGGAAGGACTCGTTGAGGGGGTTGGCGCGAACCTCGGCGACAACAGCGGTATCGACGAGATGCTCGACGATATCCTCGACCAAGCCCGCGAGCACGCGCGGGTGGGCCACGCGCAGAAAGCCGCTCGCGCGAACAGGGACGATGACGGGAACGTCCGGCTCCTCCGGCGGCACTTCGAATCGACCGACGACATCGGCTCCGATCAGAAGGTTGCGAGCCTCCACTTCCCTTCGTTACAGCGGGGCATTTCCGCGTTCGAGGAGGTTCGTCGCGCGATGAACGGCACGGATGTCACGGCGGCGACGCCGGCCGTCCGCCAGCGAGTCAACAACGGAATTCTGGAGTACATTTTCACCCGTCGGCGAGGGAACTTCCTCGTGCCGCCTCGCCGCCATCGTGTCCTTCCGTCCCCTCGCCCGACGTGAGGCGTCTCGACCGCGTCAGGTTCTCTAAACTCGATTGGGATGCTGACGGGCGCACCGTTCACTCCGGTTTCACGGACGTGTCGGGCCATGGGCCCTGTCTTTCCGAGAAAGTAGTTATTCGTCGACGGTGAATTCGATGTCGTCCATCTCGCCGGTTACGCCGCCGAACGCCGTTTCGTACCCTTCATGACGCGCGGTTTGCGGCTGAAGGGTCGGCGAGATCGTCAGCTGATCACCAGATCGTACTTCGTCGACCACGCCTCCGTAGTGATACCCGAGGTCGGGGTCCAGCGTCCGGGTGAGCGGTCCCGCAAACAGTGATTCATCGCCGCGGGTCAGTGCTGCTGAGAGACTCATCGCCGGTAAGACCATTTGGTTGTACTGCGACCGGGCCGAGACGGCGAGGTACTGGCCTTGACCGTCGACGCCTGCCGGGGGCGTGTCGAGGACCGTCGTCACGAAGACGGCGCCGTCAGTACGGCCGGTCCCGACCACGGGGCCGGGTAGCGCGTCCGGCCGCGGTGCGGTCGAAGCCGGGAGCATCTCCATCGCCATTGGAGAAACCGCACCGCGTGCTCCGGCATCCTCCAACCGCCGGAAACTGATCGTTTCCTTGTCCGAGGCACTGTATTCGAATGGGATCGTCGCAGTCCCGGGTTCCTCGAATCGGCCTCGGAACGCACCGGTGCGTCGGATCGACAGGCCGCCGACACTGAGCCGGACATCGTACGCACCGCCCCCCTCAAGTCCGAAGTTCGCCCCGTAGTGAAACCCCATCGGCTGTGAAAGCATCGGGTAGATTGCTTCCTGCGAGACGAGCGTCTCGCCTCGATATATTTCGACGCTCAACCCGGTCTCTGGCAGAATCATTTGCGTGTCAGTGTCCCAGACGCTGGCCATGAGGTGTATGTCGTCATCGGGGCCGATCTCGGTCATCGACGTGGTCTTACCGTTGACGTTCCAAAATCGATGGGCGTAGCTGTACATGAGTCCGAAGCCGTACTCGCCTTGGTTCGCGGTGCCGATCATCTGCATCCCCTCGACGTGGCTCGGCAAATAGACCCCATCAGGGCGGTTCTCAACAAGCGCCGGGGCACGCGACGACTCCGGGATAAACTGGGTGGCACAGCCAGCAAGGCTCGCAAGGCTGGCCACCCCCACACCCGACTTGAGAAACGCACGGCGATTCATATTGGAACGTAGGAGACGCGTCGAGAAGGAGGTTTTCATGCGACCGTGTCGATGACAGTTGGTCGGCGTGAGCTGGTCGCGGGCCGTGTGACGCGACGGGCGACGCACCGACGTCGCGTCCACCGCTTACTCGGCGTCGTCTTCGTCGTGTTAGGGTACGTGCTCGTCGCGCACGGACTGATGGCGCTCGGCGTTCAGATCCCTCATCCGATGCCCCACATTATCAGCCGCTCGGGGGCGAAATGGGGCACTAACAGAGCTGAATACTCTCATACAAGATAGAGGGTAGACCTCCTATCTGAGTGCGTTGAGAGAAATACAGTTCGACGGCTCTGTTGAAACCCTCAACTGCTGATAGTTTTGAGAGGCGATGCTGAATAGAGCGCGCAAGTCGGTCACGACACTGATTTCTCAATCGAAGACCGAAGTATAGACATGCCTGATGAGCAGTTCCAGTACGAGTCAATTGGTGTGATCCGGACGCCCTTCGAATCGCCAGATGGAATGCCGATTCAACCGACTGGAGCAGATGACGCAGTTGGGACTGTCGAGGTTGACGAGTCATACGCGGATGGTTTGCAAGACCTGGACGGGTTTACTCACTGTATCTTGCTGTATCACTTTCACGCATCTGGTGACACCGCTTCCTTACAGGTTGAACCGTTTCTTGATGACGAAAAAAGAGGAGTCTTTGCCACGCGGGCACCACAGCGTCCGAATCAGATTGGACTCTCTGTTGTCGAAATTGAGTCCGTCAGAGATCACGAGGTGACTGTGAGGGGAATCGATGTCGTTGATCAGACGCCGTTGCTGGATATCAAACCGTTCGTTCCTGACTTTGATGTTCCGAATGATGCAGACACAGGCTGGATCAACGCATCGAAATCAACAATCCAATCAAAGCAGGCCGATGAACGGTTTCTTTGATAGGTTCGTCCTATGGGGACTGGTCTGATACTCGCAGCGTCCGGGCTCTCGGCTCTGGGAGTTCTGAGGGCTGCCATACCCACTGACCTATTTCGCTGTCTCGTTCATCGATATCCGCTGTTCAGAGTGATGTGTCGATGTTGTGAGTGAGACAGCCGACAACGAGTTCACGGAACTGCTTCCACCAGTGTCGTGAGCGGACGAATGCCCCATATTTCCGTTTAAGACTGGAGTTCACTGTCTCGTTCTGACTTCGTTGGCCGTAGAGGCCGGCATCTAGCCGAGCATTCCACGCCTTGTGGAGCGACGAAAATTCTCGGTACTTGATGACCGGACGAACACCATCTTCACGGGCTAACGCGCGAACCTTCTGGTCGTCGTATCCCTTGTCACCGAGGAGAATCGTTACTTCATCTGTATTCCGCTTGATGAGGGACGGTGCGATCTGTGAGTCGTGTTTTCTGGTCGTCGTCACGTGGAGATCGAGGATAGCATTCGCTTTCGTGTCCACGAGCAGTGTGACTTTCAACTGTTGAATCGTCAGCTTCGTTCGCTTCGTGTAGTGTTTTGAGGCGTGGCTACGGTCGAAGCCGGAGGCGTTGATTCCGACGACACCGTTAGTTGGGAGAAGCGTAACCGAGAGGTTGAAAAGAACCCGCCAAACAGCCATGTCCAGGCGGTTAAACGCCTTACACAATGTCGAGGGGGACGGAATTTCCTCAAGTCCGATGGCGCTCCGAATCCGAGGCATCTCGATAAGTTCGTCGAGGAGTGTCCGATACGTCGTATTCTTCCGAATCTTGAGGCAGAGCAAGACGATGTGCTGGTGAAGTGTGTACCGTCGTTTCGAGAATTTCGAGGAGTAGCGAGTGACAGCTCGTCGGGCCAAGTGATACGCCTGCTCAACAAACCGGAGCAATCGTGACTTCGGGAGGGCTTGCATCCGATCAAACTATCGGGCGGACGTGTAACTCTCTGAGGGTTTCAACAGAGCCAACCTAATTTAAACTATCGGTGCTGCCACAGCTACAATCAATTACGTTCGTCCTGATGACTTCCTAGTTACTCTGTGCTGAGTAATCTGGTATCATTGAGTCCAAGGATAACTCAGTACAAGAGCTATACTCTGTATTCAGCACGACTCTCTGAAAGTCAATAACATCTGGTAGGATCTACAACGGTACATTCGCAGGTTTCATCAGCCGGCTGTTTCAGGTGAGAATACGTCTAAAGAATTGGATTCCAACAGAGCCAGTGAGGAGAATCTCACTCTGTATTGCCGCCGTCACCCACTGCCCTGACCGAGCTACTAGCTTGAGGGCCGGCATTGTCACCCCTTACATCTCCAAGCCGATCAGGCTCGATATTAATGATGAACCTGCTGAGGCGGTCTTGTAGCTTCCCTGCCCGCTCTTTGAGATTGTCTGCGTTCTGAGAGACCTCCACAAGCGATGAGGTTTGTTCTTCGGCTGCTGCTGAGACGTTATCGGACTCACTGTCCACTTCATTGGCCGCATTTGCGACCTCCTCGACGATGCTTACGACTTCCTCTGTAGAGGCAGCTTGACTGTCTGTTGCGTCGCTGATCTCTTGGATACCATCATTCACCCCTTCGACGGTGGTCGTGATCTTATCGAGAGCAGCGAGGGCCGACTCAACCGTGTCAGCGCCCGAACGAACCCGGTCCTGCATAGACTCAATATCTTCAACGGTCTCATCGGAGTTGGACTGAACGCGCTCAATCCGCTTGGTAACATCATCAGCAGCCTCTGCAGTCTCCTCTGCAAGCCCCTTCACTTCGTCCGCTACCACCGCGAACCCGGACCCGGCCTCACCGGCGCGAGCCGCTTCTATCGAGGCATTCAGCGCAAGCAAATTCGTCTGATCAGCAATATCATCGATCAACTCCACAACCTGTCCGATTTCATCAAGCTCACTCACGAGCGTGTTGACTTGGTCGACTGTCTGCTCAGACTGAGACTCAATCTCTCCCATCTCATCAATTGCCTCTGACGCGGCTTCTTGGCCGTCATTACTGAGTTCAACCCCACTCTGAGAGGCTGTGGCAACTTCGTCTGCTGAGGACGCAACTTCTTCGACTGTCCCAGAGAGATTCTGCATCTCGTTCGATGCCTCTCGGCTCTGCCCGTGCTGTGTATCCGCGTCTGCTGCAATCGCTTGGATGGAGTCCGCGACTTGCTCGCTCGCACGCTGCGTCTCTGCCGTCGATGTACTCACATCTTCACTTGCGGAAGCGACCTCATCAGCGAAAGCTTGAATCTGCGCGAATGTCAGCTCAAGATCCTCCACCATATCGTTGAACGTGGTGGCTATTTCAGCCATCGCCTCGTTGTTTACGTGGGTATCAAGTCGGCGAGTGAAATCACCAGCGGCACACTCAAGCATGACTGACTGGTAGTCAGCAGCGGCCTGCTCAAGTTCCGCGTTGAGTTCTTGCATTCCCTCACGCTGTTCGGCTGCCTCTATTTCCTTTTCTTTGGCACGATCTCTCGCATCCTCTGCTTCTTCGAGTTTCTCTTGGACCTTCTCACGAGCTTGTTGTCGCTGAATCGCGAGCGACTGCCAAAGAAACGTGATTGTCCCCGCAAGCATTAGCACTCCAACAGCGTGTATCCCACCCCAGACGACTGGGTTCGCCATCGCCGCCTGATGATTATACACTGTGAACCACTCTATGAGCCCGAAGACACTGTGTTGGAGGGCAACATAGCCAATCGTGATCGCGAACGGTACCCAATCTTCATACAGTGCGACAACCCCGACTCCCACAAAATAAAGAAAATGTGCCTCGATGAATCCCCCAGTAAAGTAAGCTAACACTGACCCCTGTGCCATAAACGCGATTGCGCCTGTAGCCGCTCGAATTCGACGCGGAAGTGCTGGAATCGCAGCTATCACCACCAATCCCAACACGATACCAGTGCCAACAACGGAGTGTAGCATCGGGATAACCGGCAATTCCGCACCAGTGACCGACTCCGCTCCCACCATCCGACTAACTCCGAAGACAAACGGAAGCAAAGAGAGCGTGAACGCCAACACACCGATGTGTCTCCGCCTGAACGTATCATCAGGAATCTCTTTTCCATTTGGCGTGTTCTCTATGTACTTTTTAACTGACGATTCTGTATTTCCAAATTCCATGTACTTTTGCTGTTCGATACCGTATTTAACTCCTCACCCCGAATTCTCGTCTTTGAGAATATTCTGCGTTATACGTCCTTGACGGCCTCCTCTAGGCGCTCGACCCGCTCCAGAGCCGGCTGAGCTCGGTGCCGTCGGCCCGAAGGTCCTCGACTGGCCGGAGCTCGTCGAGCGCGGCGTTGACGCGATTGTCGTCGGCGTCGTCGGTGGGTGTGTAGGCTATTGTCCGCTTGACCCCGGCCTAAAGACGGGGGTATGCGCTCGTATCTTTATCAGGGGAATCCAGATATTATCCGATTAAGTGGGCGGGCAGGCCGCCTCTGTTAACAGTTAGTACGATGTGAAATTAATTAAAACATCCGCTCAGAACGTCAACTGTGGTTCGTGTAGGAACTGTCAGATTCATCCCCGCGCTAAACACGGGGCTTTCTCCTCGATTTTCCGTAACGTGCCTGTGGGCCGCCCCCTGAGCAAGTTCACAGTCCTCACTGACGTTTTGAACGGGCTAGTTGCTGTGAGCAGCGGTCGAGATCCTCGACCGGGGGCCTCAGACCACCTTGGCCACCGCTTCGCGCAGACTCAGTCCCTCGCCAACCACGTCGCGGCGATAGTGCATGTAGACCGCGCCGAGCGGTGGTTGAAGGATGTACGCCAGCGCAATGGGCAGAACCGCCTCTGCGGGCACCGAGTCGGCGGCGACGACGACCGCGACCGCGATAGAGAGGTTACGCATACTCGTCGCGTACACCAAAGCGACGCCGCGTTCGGTGTCGAGCAGTGCCCGCCCGAGTCCCGCACCGACTGCGAGGATGACAGCATAGAAGATAACCAGCGGGACGATGGTGCTGGCGGAGGCGACCGGGTCGGCGAGGATGCTCTGTGAGCGCATCGTCATGGCGATGAAGACGATGAACATCACGCCGACGGAGCTCAGGCCGCCGAACGTCGGCTTCAGCCGCTTGAATCCGTCCGAGCCGTACCGCCGGAGCAGCACGCGTCGCGTGAGGTTCCCGGCGATCATCGGGATCGCGACGACTTGTGCGAGCTGCTGGTACAGCGCGGTCGGGTCGAACGCGACCGAGGCGGGCACGAGCATCGAGAGGTACGCCGGCAGGATGGCGACGGCCGCGAGCAGGTTCACGGCCATCGCCACGAGCGCGGACTCCAAGTCCCCGTCGGCCAGTCCGGTCCACGCGGCGGTCATCCCGGAGGTCGGGATGAGCGCGATGAAGTACAGCCCGACCGCGTAGGCGGGGTTCCCCGCGAAGAAGGTACGCGCGAGGCCGACCGCGATCAACGGTGCGACGACGAAGTTCACGACGAGGCTCAGCCCGACCGGCTTCGCGTGGCCGCGCAGGTTGAGCACCTCTCGCAGGTCGATGTTGATCATCATCGGGTAGATCATCAGGAACAACACCGGGAGCACGGCGGCCTTCACGAGGCTCTTCGTCCCGGTGCCCGCAACCTGCCCGAACGCGAGGCCGGCGACGAGCGACCCGAGGACCACGTAGATGAGATTTTCCTTGACGGCGGTGAGAGCGTTCCGGAGCATGAATGAAAAGGATGTGTATAGTGATCAGTCGTCAGCCGGGGCGGGCGCGTCGGCCGCGGCCACCTCACTTGCGTTCAGCGTCTCGAAGGCCTCAGCGACGCCACTCCCAGCGATGTCAAGTGCCTCCTGCCATGCCTCAGACGACTCGGGATCGCTGGGCGCGAGGTCGACCCGTTCGAGCACCTTCGGCAGGCTGACGTGGTAGACGCGCTGGGTCTCCTCGCCGACTTGTTGGACGACGACGTTACACGGGAACAGCGTGGCGGCGTCACCGCTGGTCTGCTCGGCGACGATCTTGCCGGCGTGGGGGTTGCCGATGCCGACGACGCGGGTCGGCGGGAGCTCCTCCCCGGTGTGTTCGCGGATGTTCTCCGAGGGGGCGAACTCGGTCGGGATGCCGAAGCCGGCGTCAGTAAACGCCGCTCGCACCCGTTCGACGGCGTCTTCGTGGCCGGTCTCGAGGTAGGTCTCGCGAGCGCCGATGTCTGCGAACGGTTCTTCGAACGTCGAATCGCTGTCTGCTGGCATGCGTTAGTTGTATTGTGCGTTATACACAAAAATATTATGTCGATGATATTCGGTTCTGACTCCAAGGTCACATAACTGCCTGCGAAATGCTCTTAGTACGGCATGAAAAAGGGAATTATGAATTTAGCACAAGACTATAGTGATTCAAATCACAATTTACTCTTGCGTTATGTTCAAAATTCTGCTTCCGTATGACGGATCCGAACCGGCCGAGCACGCACTATCGGTAGTGTTCGACCGCTTCGACCCCGATATGGTGACAGTGCTATTCGTTTTCGATCCAGCCGAGGCAGGATACGACGCCCCCGACCCGTTCGGGACGGACACAGAACTAGAGCAGCTGGCAACCGACCAATCCGAAACAGTACTCGCGGATCTCGACGTGCCGACTGACTCGGAGACAACGGTAAGAACGACTCATCAAATCGGCCACCCAGCCAGGACGGTCGTCAACTACGCCGATGATGAGGCAGTCGACCACGTCGTCATCGGAAGCCACGGCCGTGCGGGCGTCTCACGACTACTGCTTGGGAGCGTCGCCGAGAAAGTCGTCCGGCGGTCACCAGTCCCGGTGACAGTAGTCCGGTGACGGACCGGATCGGGACACACGTTGGACGACAGCGACCGAGATGGTGGCCGGGGAGACTCCCCCCTAGTTTGGAATGAGCTTGTTGAGGAGATCACCGCCACGTTACGCAAAGCGATTCCACGCGAAAGCCTCGTCGCACTTCACGGACCACCTGCGACTACTGGACGATCCTTGTCTCACTCACCGTAGAGACCGGCAGCACTGGTCAGACACCCCCCAGTGTGAGCTATGCTTCAACTCGAAGCCGCTTACTAGTACTACTACTGTATTCTAAATATATAGTTAATGGTGTAGGCAAAACTCAAACAGAAAACGCAGACAGCAGGCTGTCTTACCGTCTTCTACAGTTCACATTAGGTTAGCTCTGGCTGCGGTTTATACATGATCCGATAGGCTTGCTTGGTGTAGACCGTGGTGGGTGCCTGTGCTTCATCTCGCCTTTGTCGGAGCTCATTCCAAACTAGGGGTCCCCGTGTTGACTACCGAGAGTTGCGGGACAATCGTCGACGAACTGCTCAGGCGGACACGGAGACCTCGGTAAACACGGAGACGTGATTGTTGTCGAGGTCGATCGGGAGCTGGGTGTCACTACCCCGGCAAGGGGTGGATTAGCATACACTCAGTTACCGTCTTGATGTCGTTTCGACGCAGATAGTACGGGCTCGTTTCAAAGAACCGACTGTTCCCGCACCCTTCCCAAGAGTACTCGTTTCCGGAATCGGATGTTGGTATAGGAGGGGGGAGGGGGGGTCTATGAATAATGATATCGGCTCAGAAGGTGGGGTGGGGGGGTTGCCGAATTCTCCCGCAAAAACGCGCCAAACCCCGATATCACTCGCTACAGCCTCTCAAACACTCGAATCCTAAGTTCGCTCTATAAAACTGAGGGTTTTATATGAGATTCACGCGAAGAGTACCCTCGATGGGTCGTAATCGGGTTGTAAAGAAGACAACGAGATTAGTGTTTGACACGTTTGGGTTGCCGGGTGGTTGGGCGTGGTGTTCCTCCGTGCTTGCTGGCTGTGGCGTCCCTACCGTGAGTTTTGCTTCTGAGACCGTGTCCAACCGGGGCGAGGGGGGATACCTTCCGAGGCCGTTTCATTATTTATAGACCCCCCCTCCCTACCCTCACTGATATTCTATCGTGTTCTTTCGGAAACAATCGACGTTCTGCCGGTGATTTGAATTTCAGATGCTGTACATGTATCGATTCTAAAATGGACTGAGTGCTGTTGAGAAAAACTGAATCTCCAGTCATATCCTCGATCAAGCCGTGAACAGGACAAAAGACACACTCTACCCAGATATCAACTCAAGCCCGGATCAGTACGCCGTCACAGAAACACAATTCACACAGTCCATGTGGGGCGGATGGAGCATCCTTGATCCGTTACGTGACCGGCTCGCGCCGTACAACACGATTCGGCTCAACGCTGGTGAACACGACCTACTCGGCGTCGGCATGCCAGCCACAAATGTGTTGAACGGCGACGCAGCCGAGACGCCAGTCACCGTCATCGAGGCAAAGGATCATAATACGGATCCGAGCGATACGGACGTCGTCCGTGGTCTCACTCAAGCCCACGCGCACCTCCCGAAGTCAATCTCGGCTACGTCGCCGCACCGGCTCCCAGTGTCACCGACGCGGCACGCGCACAGGCCAGGAACCTCAATATCGGGATCATCGCCGTCGAAGATACTGAAACGGCACACGTCGTTGAGCCCGCTCGCGTCACTGGGGCCGGTTCGCGGGCCTATCAGCACGCAGCCGAGAGGTTTCGCCGATTGAACTCAAGAGATTAATTCGCTGAAATCAGTCCTCAAGTCCGAAGTCAGCAAGTGAGTGCGTATGATGCCACATAGCGACCACTTCGTCAACATCGAATGTGAGGACGCCGTCTGTCAACTGAATCTTGATGACCCCGTCCTCGATTTCTGAATCGTGGAGGTGCATCTCAAGCGGTTCATCGAACTCTGAAACTGCGAGCATTAGTTCGCCTTTTTCTTCCAGTTCCGATTGGAGTTCCGCTGTTTCAACTACCATCGTACTACCAAATACGGGTTTGGTAAAAGTAAAGATTAGTTCTATTCGTAAAAATATATTTTTGTCGAAGGATTTAATTGTTCTAATAGCACAATACTGATGTGACTGAATCTGCCGTGTCAGTCACAAGTCGGCACCGTCAAGCTACCCTTACGGAGAATTGAGAAGAAAGCCTCGCGCTTCAGCGCAGGGAGAATGTCACTCTGCTGGCACGGATTCGACTCGTTTGTCGTCGTCCGTCGACGCGTACTCGTAGCGATAGTAGCCGCCGGTCAGGCTGCGAGCGGTTATCCCGTACTCTGCCAGTACCCGCGTTGCCATGTAGGAGCTCTTCCCGATCTTACAGTACGTAAACACCTCTCCGTCCGGGTTGACGTCAGCGGCCCACTCTCGGATCTCGCCGAGCGGGACGTTCTCGTCGCCGTCGATCCGTCCTTGGGCCTCCCGCATCTCCGGAGGGCGGGTGTCGATGACCGTTGCCTCGTCTTTCCGTTCGAGAAACTCGTCGAGATGGACGACGTTGGCGATATCTTCGACGACGTTCGCACCAATCATTCCTAACACGTTAACCGGGTCTTTTGCGGCCGAGTATGGCGGCGCGTACGCGAGATCGTAATCGCGGATATCGAACACGGTGTCCCGGTGTGCGATGGCCGTCGCGAGGACGTCGATTCGCTTATCGACGCCGCTCTCGCCAATGGCTTGTGCACCGAGGATCGTTCCGTCATCGGGATCGAACAGGAGTTTGAAGTCGATCTCCGACGCCCCGGGGTAGTACTCCGCGTGGTCCGGCTGACTCGTGTAGACCGCTTCGTACGCCTGTCCCTCCTCGTCGAGCGCCGCTACCGTGTCACCGACGGTGCCGACATCGAGATCGAACACCTTCGCGATCGAGGTGTCCAAAACTGGATCGAGGCGGTCATCAAGGCCGGCGATGTCGTTCGCGGCGACCCGGCCCATCCGATTGGCCGGCCCACCAAGCGGTACCCACGCGTTCCCGCCGGTCCGAGCGGCCGGCGGAGCGGCGACGTCGCCGACGGCGTGGATCGACGGCGTCGACGTTCGCATTCTATCATCGACCGCGACCGCACCACTGTCGTGTAGCTCTACGCTTGCCGACTCCGCCAGCTCTGTTCGCGGCGTGACGCCGGTTGCGACGACGACGAGATCGAACGTCTCTCGCGAGTCGTCCGTCGTGGCGACAACCGTCCCGTCACCGGGTTCCGTCAGCGAGTCGACGCCGGTTCCCAGCCGGAGATCGACGCCCCGGTCGCGGAGCCGTGACTCGACTCTCGCCGCCATTTCCGGACCGAGTGTGTTCGGCATTACCTGTTCGAGCAACTCGGCGACGACGACGTCGTTCCCGGCTTCAGAGAGGTTTTCGGCGACTTCGAGGCCGATGTAGCCGCCGCCGATAACGAGCGCTCGCTCGTCACCGGTCATCCTCTCGCGAATAGTCGTCGCGTCCGAAACGGTTCGGAGCGTGTGACAGTGTTCCAGTTCGGACAGGTCGAACATGGGCGGGACGAGCGGCTTCGCTCCCGTGGCGATAACGAGGTCGTCGTAGGCGATCGCCGCTGGTTCCCCGTCGGCCGCAGTGACCGAGACCGTCTGCGTATCCGGATCGACATTCGTCGCAGCGACGCCCGTTCGGATATCGAGATCGAAGGCGGCCGCGAGCTGCTCGCTCCCCATCACCGTGAGATCGTCTTCAGAGACAGTGCCGCTGAGGTGATACGGCAGTCCGCAACTCGCGTACGAGATGTTCTCTCCCCGCTCGAGGACGACGATCTCGGCGGTCTCGTCGAGTCGTCGGAGTCGCGTCGCGGTGCTCATCCCGGCAGCGTTTCCACCGATAATGACGTACTGCTGTGACACGCGTGGACGTTGCGTTCGTGGCAAATATATGTTGAGCCGTATTCCCAATAGTGGGAAATATTGTGGGTTATGCCCGAGTGCGCTAACGGGTCGTCTCGAGATCTCGCTCGCACCGCCTGCTCGCTGTATTTCACCGGTCAGATCACGCTGACGGTCTGAGACGGGCGCACCCGACCGGCGGGTTTGCTACTAGCAAACCGTTTATATCACACGAGCGGGTAGTATTAACGAGATGAGCGACAAGACGCCACACCGCCGCCAGCGGCGCCGGCGTCGTCGCGACAACGGCCGGTTCGCGGAGACAGTCCCGCCCGAGGCGGTCCAAGACGTGTTTAGCGCCGTTGACGGCCCGGTCGTGACGACCACAGACGTCGCAGACGTACTCGGGGTATCGACGGAAGCAGCGCGGACGAAGCTCAACGGGCTGGTCGAGCGGGGGGAACTCCGCCGGCGTGAGACCGGCCGGACGGTCGTGTACTGGGTGGCCGGCGACACCGGTGGCCGACCGACGAGGGAGCGGCACGGGGGTGGACACGATGAGTGACGCGCCTCCCGCAAGCCTTCCCGTGAGCCCGGCGGAGGGGCGTCATCTCTGCGCGCTGCTGGTATTGACGCTCGCCGACGACTCCCCGGTCGGCACCGGTGTTTTGGCCGGCTCCCTCGGCGTGAGCGGGCCGACGGTCACCGAGACGATTAAAACACTCGACGAGGCGGGGCTGGTGACCTACGAGCCCTACGTCGGGGTAGAGTTGGCCCCCCGCGGCGAGCGCATCGCACGGGACCTGTTGTGGCGGCGGTGTCTCGTCCAGCAGTTTTTCGAGACGGTGGATATCTCCTTGGACACCGAACAGGCCTACCGGATCGGCCGGATAGTTCCCTCCGGAGGGCTCTCCCGTCTAGACGACCAGCTCTCCCGGCCCTGTGACCGCCCCTGTGAGGCGACCAACGCGCTCGACTGCGAGCGGCTGGTCAGCCGGTGACCGACGGTGCGGTCCGTCAGTCTCTTCGCGGCCGCTGGGTTCGCGCTTGTTACCGCTGGCGCCGTGGCCGTACGGCCCACTAGCGACGAGACCCGGCGCTACCGGCGGATCGTCGCCGTCATCTTCGGGGCGTCGGCGGTCAGCTACGCCGGTATTGGCCTCGGCTACGGACGGGTTGACCTCGCCACAGGCTCGGTCGCATGGCTCCACTACGCGGAGTGGCTCGTCGGGACGCCGGCGTACGTCGCCGGGTTGTTCTTGCTTACCGAGGAGCCCAACACGGTCCGTCTCGCAGTCGGCCTGGATCTGCTGATGGTCGGCGCCGGCATCGGCGCCGCGCTGACATCGGAGCCGGCGCGCTACGCACTGTTCGCGCTCGCGACGCTGTCGTTGGTCGGACTGTTTGCCCTGCTCATCGATCGCCAGGGCGCCGGCAGCTTGCGCTCGGCGCTGTACGCAGACCTACGGCGGTTGTTTCTAGCTGTCGGCCCGGGCTATCCAGTTGTGTGGCTGCTCGGCAGCGAGGGGCTTGGCTTGTTTGGGTTCGGCGTAACGAACCTCGGGTTCCTGTTACTCGACGCAGTGGTGAAAGGCGGGTTCTTGATCTTCCTCTGCCGGGCCCGGCCCGTCGACATTATTGTCCCCGTCTGGGGTGACTGACCGCCCGGCAGACAGCGGCACTGTATAGACACCCGGTATCGCGGTATTGTACAACCACCGTAGCAACGCGGCAGTTAGGGTAAATGACCGTCCGTCCGGCCATTCGCCGCTGGAGGACCCCCTCGCGACGAGATCGTTGAGTTCCAGACGGGCAGCTTCGGTCAAAATACCGAGCACGTCGGCCACATCCGTGGTGGTGACAACCGGCCCCGCAATCGCCGTGAAGACGTCTTGAACCTCCTCGAGTACAACGGTCTCGGTGAACCGTCCATCGGTATCGCGCGAGCGTCCCTGACGGCGGTGCTGGCCACCCGCACACATCCGTCTGCGCTTTCTCTTCGGAACACGCGTCCGTTCGATCGCTGGAAAAAAGCCCTTTTGCTAGTGCCGTAATGGTACCCGCGGTTGGGTTCGTCGCAGTGGTGGCGTCACGGTAGTGTTCAGATAAGCTGATTCCATGCGAAAGCGAACGACCTCAACCACTCGTCAGCAGTTTCTGCTTCGGCGTTGCTGAAACAGTTTGAGAAACAGGTAGTTCTACGTTTTACCTCACGGAAAACACGTTCGACGTTGTTCCGATTTCCATGTCGTTCGTATCTGAAATCGAGGCCATGTTTTTCACAGGCTCGGTGAAGTGGAACCGCGCCATCAACGAGAACGATCGCGTCATCTACGTCGTGTTTTTCGCGGAGTTCCGCGAAAAACTGATCTGCGATCACGTTCGTTCTTGTTGTCTCAAGCGTTGTATGTAGCAGATCGTTTGAATTGGGATCGACAGCGGCGTACAGCCAATATTGTTCACCGTCAAGTTGAATCACTGTTTCATCGACCGCAATGTGATTCGGGCACCGACCAGATTCCGGCTGTAAATCGGCCTTGTGAACCCAGTTATGAACGGTAGACCGAACCCGATCAATACCGAATACCTCAAGAAACGAAACAGTATTCGAAAGCGATAAGCCAGCGAGCTGGAGCTGAATACTGAGCTTCATCAACAGTTTCGGTGTTGCTTCTCGCTCCACAAACTCTAAGTTGATCTCATCTAAACAGACGCTGAGGCGGTCGTTTTCGGGCATAGATCACTTTGAAAACGCACCGCCTCACCTTTCAATTCTTATCTGAACACCGCCGGCGTCACGACCGCAGTACTTTTTAGGCGGGCCAAAAAATACTGATTCAGAGAGAGTGAGTACAATAATGCTCTCTGGACGCATCGCCTCGGTCATACCTGAACAGACGAATAACGGGTCGTCCGTCGGTAGCACCCACGTGGCGGCCCTCGAAAGCGGGCAGACCGGAACGATTGAGCGGGTCGACGAAGACGTATCTGATCGCGCCCTCGCGATGGGCATCCGACCCGGACGCGAGCTTGAGGTGCGGTCCAAACACCCGTTCCATGGTCCACTGGTTGTTGCGGTTGATCAGTCGGTGACGTCGATCAGTCGACAGTGCGCTCAAGGGATCGAACTCTCGGTTGAGTGATGTCCGATCCCTCGCAGATACTCCTCGTCGGACATCCAAACGTCGGCAAAAGCGTGCTGTTCAACCGGCTCGCCGGCGCGAGTGCGACCGAGTCGAACTATTCCGGGACAACCGTCGACTACGCCGAAGGTGACCTCGTCATCGACGGTGATACGGTTCCCATTATCGACACGCCAGGCACCTTCTCGCTTGATCCGCGAGACCGCGCAGAAGAGGTAACGGTCGAACTCCTCGAAGACGCTGCCGATGTGCTCGTTGTCGGCGTGATTGATGCCACACGCTTTGAGCGGGGGCTCAACCTCATGCTCGAGCTAATCGAACGCGGACACGAACTCCTCGTGGCGCTCAATATGTGGGATCAGGCCCGTCGCAAGGGGATCGACATCGATGTCGATCGGCTTGAATGGTTGCTTGGCGTACCGGTTGTTCCGGCCGTTGCTACGGAGGGACGGGGAATTAAAACCCTCCAGCGTCGGATAGATGAGGCGCACGCCCCGTCAATTGAACAGGTACAGACACGCATTCGAAACGGCTCCTGATATGGACTCACAGCTTGATCCTGCGGCGCGGTGGAATCTCGTTGACGAAATCGCAGATCAGACCGTTGAGTACGAAACCGCTGAGGCCTCGGTCGCCGACGAAATCGGTCAGTTAATGGTCTCACCGTGGACCGGCTTTCCCTTCGCAATCGCCGTGCTCTACGGGATGTGGGGCTTCTTCGGCGCCGTCGCCGGCTTCTTCACCGATGGGTACTTCGTGCCCCTGTTCGATCGGTACTGGCTACCCTGGCTTCAGGAAACGTTCCCGCTTGAGGGCACTTGGGTGTACTTCGTCTTAGTCGGTGACCCGGCGGCAACCAATAGCTTCGAGGCGTTCGGGATGCTCACGAGTGGTCTCTTCATCGCCGTGGGCGTTGTTGTTCCGGCGCTGCTTGCGTTATATTTTATCCTATCCGTCCTTGAGGATTCAGGGTATATCCCACGGCTGGCCGTGTTGCTCGATACGTTCTTCCACCGGATCGGCCTACACGGCTTCGCGGTCGTGCCGATGGTTCTCTCCTTTGGATGTAACGTGCCGGGCGTCGAGGCGACCCGGTCACTAGAGGGGGAAAAACAGCGGTTTATAATGATGACCTTGCTGTCGGTGTTTATTCCCTGTGGCGCCCAGTTGGGGGTGATGCTCTCGTTGATCCCCCAGTATACGGGATTCATCCTCCTGTATCTGATTGCTGGCTTCTTTGTGTTCGGTGCCGTCCTCAACCGGGTTGTCAGTGGCTCGATACCGGAGTTCATTGTCGACATCCCACCGCTTCGCTGGCCGCGGCCGCGACCACTCGGCCAGAAACTCGCGATGCGCACCCGCGGCTTTCTCACGACTGGTTTGCCGTTCGTCCTCGTGGGCGTCGGAGTGATGAACGTACTCTATGTGACTGACCTCATGAGTGTAATTGGGATGGCAGTCCAGCCTGTGCTAACCGGCTGGCTCGGCGTACCGGCAGACACGGTTCCCGCCCTTGTCGCCGGCTTCATGCGGAAGGACCTCGCCGTCGCCCAGCTGAGCGCCATCGCACTCACCCCCTACGAGACAGTAATGTCTGTAATCATGATCAGTCTCTACTTTCCCTGTGTAGCCACTTTCGTTATGCTGATCAAGGAGGGCCGCAACAGCGGCGGACTCACGCGCGTCCTCCTCGGAAGTCTCGCCACGCTGATCGCAGCGCTGTTCATCTGGGGCGGACTGTTCCATCTACTTGGGATCGTTATGGGGGTGGCATAAATGCGGATTACGCGTCTCTACTGGGCGTTTTTCGGAGCCAGCCTGCTCGTCGTTGGCGGAATCGAACTCGCCGTCGGGATCCTTGGCGTCAGTCGGGCAGTCGGACCAGTCTCGATCGGTGGCACCTACGTCCTCTGGCGTGGCATCATCCTCGCCACCGCCGGCGGACTGTACACCCATGCTGTCCTCGCCGACGTCCCCAGTATACGCGAGCGGGCGATCGTTGTTCTCGCCAGTGGTATGCTCTGGATCACGGCCGGCACTCAGCTTTTCACTGCGGTACTGGAAGCGATCCCGGGCGGCGCTGAGACGTGGATTGCTCCACCAGGGGCAATTTTCGGCGCATTAGCGCCACCGTACGCGCCAGCACTCATCGCCGTTCTGCTCACGCTCCCCGCTATCCGTCACGTTGACGGAATCGCTGTCATCGACCGACTTCGTGAGGTGGTTGCGTCGTGAGTACCTACCGTTGTGTCCTCGCGATGGTCGCACGAAACGTACCCGTCTCGACGATCGCCACCCAGTTGGACACGCGGGAAGATGCCATCCGTGGAATGCTTGACTCGATGGTCCGTGAGGGGTACCTCCGCGCGATCGACTGTGAATCGGCGGCCTGTAGCGGCTGTCCGATGTCCGATGCCTGTGGAATGGATACCGACGGGAATCCAATGAGCTATCTGCTGACCCAGCGTGGTCGGGAACTGCTTGCGGAGCACGACTGCGTCGCTGTCAAGTCCTAAGTGGTCGACTTGCCGCGCCATACGAGTATACGCCACTGTAAAAGCGGGTAACGCACAGATCAAGGGTGGTAACGAACGCTGCGGCGCCGCCCTTTGCGACGGCGCTGTGGAACGTGGTCGACTCGACGACTAGGTGGATGATGCCGAGGAACGTCGTCGACGCTGCCTCGTTCATGCTAGTGGCGTCACCTCCGAGATGGTTAGAGAGACAGAACCGGCATTTTGGCTGGCCGTCTGGGACTGACGCCCCACAGGACCGGTACTCACGGCCGGCGCAACAGAGCTACCAGCAGCGCTTGTCGCGACGCGTTGGCGTCAGAAGGCACCTTCACCCCTATCGTCTAGCCTCATATCCGGAATGGAGGACGCCTCGCCGGTCGGCCTCAGTTCGGTGAAATTTCGATAGCGATCACGCGGCAATCAGTGTGGTTTGTCCCGGATTCGTACTTCAACGGCATGGCCAGTGTCCGCTCTGTCTCGGATTTATATATGGACTAAGAGATGCGAATATTTTATTCTTCAGACGGCATCATAAACGCCAGAAAGCGTTCTACAAACATATTTTATACGTGTTACCCGAACGTGTGGAACCAGATATGTACCGATCAGTTACCGGTCGGTGCTCACGGAGCCAAAGAAGGGGTCCGTATCCGTCTACCCATCCGTTTGTCTTCGAAATCCGCCTCAACCCATAACCAAGATGAATTTTACCATAGTCAAGGATGTCATAGAACGATTCACAAGCTGTTGTTTACAGTTAAAACATATCTGAATTAGTAGTTGGAAAGATTCTGCGTATTGACCGCCGAGGATTCTACTAACTCAGAGGAGTGTTCCGATAGGCGTGCGAGATATAGAGGATGTAGTCAGCGTTAGTATTGAGTCGGAGATCTCATTCCACAGTTTACATGACCCGCCACAATCACACTCTCTAACATAGCCAATGTCCGAAGAGTCCCCCGGCAGGTCCTCCAATAAGCCCTCCAATTCACGATGGTGGTATGGCGTCGCGTTCTTCATTGCGGTTTTTGTCGTAGTACAAGCCTCGTACGGTATTCTTCAGTTAGTGAGCGAACCACAGGCCGGTTCTCCACCAAGCCTCGTGCCCTCCGGTCCAGAAACGGCGGTGTTCAGATAAGGATTGAAAGGTGAGGCGGTGCGTTTTCAAAGTGATCTGTGCCCGAAAACGACCGCCTCAGCGGCTGTTTAGACGAAATAAACTTAGGGTTTGTGGAGCGAGAAGCAACACCGAAACTGTTGATGAAGCTCAGTATTCAGCTTCATCTCGCAGGATTGTCGCTTTCGAATACTGTTTCATTTCTTGAGGTATTCGGTGTTGATCGGGCTCGATCCACCGTTCATAACTGGGTACACAAGGCCGACTTACAGCCGGAATCTGGCCGGTGCCCGAATCACGTTGCGGTCGATGAAACAGTGATTCAACTTGACGATGAACAATATTGGCTGTACGCCGCTGTCGATCCCGACTCGAACGATCTGCTACATACAAAGCTTGAGCCAACAAGAACAAACGTGATCGCAGATCAGTTTTTCGCGGAACTCCGCGAAAAACACGACGTGGATGACGCAATCTTTCTCGTTGATGGCGCGGTTCCACTTCACCGAGCCTGTGACAAACACGACCTCGATTTTAGATACGAACGACATGGAAATCGGAACAGCATCGAACGTGTATTTCGTGAAGTAAAACGCAGAACTACCAGTTTCTCAAACTGTTTTAGCAACGCCAAAGCAGAAACTGCTGATAAGTGGCTCAGATCGTTCGCGTTCGCATGGAATCAGCTTATCTGAACACTACCCCAGAAACTGGCTTGATATTCTTATTCTCCTTGCTCTCGGTGGTAGCGACCGTTCTAATCGGAGGCCTTCTAGCCCCACTGTACTCGCTCTGTATCTATCTCGATGCCAGAACACTCCGTCAGAAAGACAGCGACTGGATACCAAACCGAGTGCTGTGGGGCGGCGTTGCTATACTACACTTGGGTTCGTTTGTGTTTTCTGCCGTACAACTAATCACGATTCCCGCCGGTGTGGCCTATCTTTACAAGCGTCACAGGGAAATCGGGCTCAGATAACCACACAAGTCGTTTTATCCGCAGTAACCGACTCGCGCCCTGTATTCAGCACGCCTCTCTGGAAATCGACAAAATCTGGCAGGAGCTGTAGCGGTGCGTCCGCACACTTCAGCGCCCGGGTGTTTCAGACAATAATGTGTCTGAAGAATAGGATTTCAACAGAGCTATCAAATACTAATTCCGAACAATATCCACTAGTATGAATGTTCTTCACAAGTGTCTGCGCTATGACTGGTTGTTAGGATGAGCACTACCACTGTTGGATTCAGTCTCCGTATCCCTAATCCCAAAACATCAATATAAATAACTTAATGGAGTAAAAATCCTCCTCACAGTGGAGAACGTGAGAAGCACACAGGTTCAGATCAAAGAAACTGACACGGTCGATCAGGAGCTAGAAGCCTTTTATCCGGCAAAATAATAACTATTACGGACGCGATGGCAACCTCAGAAAACGAATCGAAAGACACGATAACCGTGTATCAAGAGCGGTTGGACGCACTCGATGCGACACTGGCATCAAAAATGGACCGTTGGAGCGTCCCAGCGTTGCGAGCCGCTGTCGGAGCGGTGTTCATCTGGTTCGGCGCACTCAAAGTACTCGGCGTCTCGCCGGCCGGCGACCTCGTCGCCTCAACGGTGTACATTCTTCCACCTGAGTTTTTCGTCCCGGTACTTGGCGTGTGGGAAGTGATTATCGGTATCTGTCTGCTCTATCCCCCGCTTACACGCGTCGGATTGCTATTGCTGGCACTCCAGCTTCCGGGGACGTTCCTTCCGATGGTACTGCTCCCTGAAGTCGTCTATACTACGTTCCCGTACGGGTTGACAGTCGAGGGTCAGTATATCGTAAAGAACCTCGTAATCATTGCCGGCGCACTCGTTCTGGGAAGTACTGTGAGAGATGAACCTGCGTCGGTGTGAATCAGACAGTTAAGTGCTCGCGCTGAAAGACGAATTTTGAGCCGGAGCCGATGAGTCTGAGATGTCATCATTCGCTCTGAGAGGAGCCTCGATCGACGACCAAACTTATCTCGATGAGTATGATAAAAGGAGTCTGTTCCTCGAGGACTTGTCCTGATTCGAACCCGACATGTGTGACCGCTAGACTCGAGATGCTCCCCACAAAGATAAGAAAACCGAGCAACCGGACAATCCGAGAGACGACAGCCGATACGTCGCCCGATGACCGGACGTGAGCAGGGTCTCGTCGGTAAGTATGACATCTGGCTCTGCCGGCAATCGTTCCGCGAACTGGCTCCGAAGATGGGGTTCAAAAAATATGACTGACGCACGGTACCTCACTGACAACGTCTCATCAACCAGGACGGCGAGAAGGAAACCGTCGTAGTCGTTGGCAAGGAGAGCGTCGGGAAGTCGAAACTCGTCACTGGCAGTAGTGGCGGCTCACTGGTGAGCGGTCGTAGAACATGGCATCAATCGCGGCGTGTTCAGAGAGATGGTGTAGCTGCGTTGACTGACACAGCAGGACTTGACACACGGGGTTGTGTTGAATCGCCATACAGCAGCGAGGTAGGCCGCTAACGTTCGTGGGGCCCTGAGTTGGCATGTGATAAACAATAGTTGATTGATTTCACCTACATACGCGTAATTGGATAATCCATATGTCTGGAGAACATTCAGCAAGTGGGAGTGCGACACAAGATTGGTGGCCAGAATCACTCGATGTAGAAATACTTGATCAGAATGCCAGCAACGTTGGGCCGTACGAAGACGAGTTCGATTACGCTGAAGCATTCGAGTCACTCGATTTCGAGCAACTAAAAGCAGATATTGAAGATGTATTAACTGATTCTCAGGAGTGGTGGCCGGCCGACTACGGACATTACGGACCGCTCATTATCAGGATGGCTTGGCACAGTGCGGGCACGTATCGTACTGGTGACGGTCGCGGTGGTGCGTCAGGTGGCACACAGCGGTTTGCGCCTGTCGAAAGCTGGCCAGACAACGCAAATCTCGATAAAGCTCGGCGACTGCTCTGGCCAGTCAAGGAAAAATATGGTCGGAAACTCTCTTGGGCTGACTTGTTAGTCCTCTCTGGAAACGTCGCCATGGAGTCGATGGGATTCCAAACGTTCGGCTTTGGAGGGGGGCGTAAAGACGCATACGCACCAGACAAAGGGGTCAACTGGGGGCCTGAAGAGGAAATGATGGAAGACAAACGCCACGATGAGGAGGGGAACCTCCAAGGCGACCTCGCCGCAGACCACATGGGCTTGATTTACGTGAACCCAGAAGGTCCTGGCGGCAAACCAGACCCATTAGAGTCTGCGAAGTACGTACGCCAATCCTTTGATCGGATGGCGATGAACGATGAGGAAACTGTTGCCCTCTGTGCTGGCGGACATACGTTTGGAAAGGTACATGGCGCTGACTCTGACGAAAATCTTGGTGCTGAACCCGAAGCAGCGCCTATCGAACAGCAGGGCCTCGGCTGGGAAAACGAGTATGGTGAGGGCAAGGGCGCCGACACGATTACAAGCGGTATCGAGGGGCCGTGGACTCAGTCCCCAACCAACTGGGATATGGAATATGTAGATCTCCTGCTGGATCACGAGTGGGAGCCACACAAGGGGCCCGGCGGAGCTTGGCAGTGGCGGCCAAAAGACGAAGGGGTTCATGACTCTGCAGAGCCAGCCCACGACGAGATTGAGAGTGCAACCCCGATGATGCTGACGACGGATGTCGCACTGAAGCGGGATCCAGACTACCGGGAGGTTCTCGAACGCTTCCAAGAGAACCCGATGGAGTTTGGAATCAGTTTCGCAAAGGCATGGTACAAGCTGATTCACCGCGATATGGGGCCACCGGAGCGGCTCCTTGGTCCGGAAGTACCTGATCAAGAGATGCTCTGGCAGGGACCCATCCCCGACGCCGATTACGAACTGGTCAATGAGGAACACGTGGCCGAGCTCAAAAGAGAAATGCTTGACTCCGATCTGTCTCGCACTCAGCTTGTCAAAACCGCTTGGGCTTCAGCATCAACGTATCGGGATAGTGACAAGCGCGGCGGTGCGAACGGGGCCAGGATTCGCCTCGAGCCACAGCGAAGCTGGGATGTTAACGAACCGGGAGAACTGGAAACAGTACTTGACACGCTCGAAGGTATTCAAACGGCGTTTAATGACTCTCAATCGGACGGAGTCCGTATCTCACTTGCCGATCTCATTGTACTCGGCGGAACCGCAGCCATCGAAGAGGCGGCAGCCGAGGCCGGACACGAGATTGAAGTGCCGTTCGAACCGGGTCGGACTGATGCGCTTGCTGAGCAGACAGATGTCGAGTCGTTCCAAGCGCTGAAACCGGACGCCGATGGCTTTCGCAACTACTTCACCGATGGAGATGGGCTAAACCGCTCACCTGAAGAACTGCTGGTCGACAAGGCAGATCTCTTGGACCTGACACCGGCCGAGACGACGGTCCTAGTTGGCGGCATGCGTACGCTGGGAGCCAATCACCAGAATTCGGAGCTTGGCGTCTTTACCGACGACGTAGGAACGTTGACTAACGAGTTCTTTGAAACGGTACTTTCGATGGATTATGAATGGGAGGCAGCTGACAGCGAAGGTGACAAACAGGTGTACGAACTCAGACATCGTGAAACGGGTGAAGTCGAATGGACGGGGACACGCGTGGATCTCATTTTCGGGTCGAACTCACGGCTTCGTACCCTCGCAGAAGCTTATGCTGCTGAAGAGGAGAAGTTCATAAATGACTTTGTCGATACTTGGCAAAAGGTGATGACGAACGACCGCTTCGACCTGAATTGACACCTGCCTTCGCGTGAACAAGGAGGAGTTCGAAGAGGGGTCACCTCAACGTTCTTGATCGAACGACTGCCCCGGACACGTTCGCGTCCGAACGACCCGGTGAGTATCGCCGCCCACGTGTGCTACTATCCAGCGATGTGATGCCGTGGGAAGCCTCGCTGTTTACGTCGAGGAGTAGGTCACGTCCGAGAGGGGTCGGTTGCTCCACCACGATCCGACAATACCCGTCTCACCACGCCAATGGCGCGGCTTCTGAGAGATCGGAGTGAGAAGTGTATTGTCTGCTAGAACTTCCACCACGTTGTCGAGGAGATTATCCTAAGTCACTCGAAACGACATACAAACGATTCAGTAGATTCATCCCGCGCTAAAGCGCGAGGCTTTCTCCTCGATTTTCCGTAACTCCCAGCCCGTCGGGAAACGCTGGAAGCCATCGCTACCACTGGATACGGCGCAAGCACGGCAGCCGCTGTCTGCTGCTCCTCACGCGAGTCCGCTACCTTCCAGACACCAATATAGACCTCTAGAACGCTCATGGAGCGAATTACGGAGAATCGAGGAGAAAGCCTCGCATTTTATTTTGGAGAAGATTTCAAGCGTCGCAGAGTTGCGCTTAGACAGCCAGCATTATAACGGACAGTAGTATACTGACGGCGAGCGTATAGGCCGCTACAGGGACGAGATTCATTCGGATTACGACTCCTTCTTTCCCGACGAGACCAACAGTCGCCAGCGCAGCGATCACATTATGAATTGATATCGCGTTCCCGACCCCGCCTGCTGCGGCTTGCGCTGCGACGATATGTGCTGGAGAGAAGCCTAGCTCTCTGGCTAGCTCATACTGTATGGGACTGAACGTGACGTTTGAGACCATCACAGAACCGGTTACAAACGTCCCAAAGACACCGAGAGGGGCAGCAACAATCGTATACACTCCATCAAGTGTCCCGCCGACCCCGTCGGCGAGAGCGAGCATCATGCTCTGTCCGCCCGGGGCGCCTACATACTGTCCTGAATGAAGGAGGATCCCAACGGTACCAATGATGAATGTGAGTGCTACAGCAGGCGTTGCTGCTGTCTCACCCGCTTCTTTCCATGCGTTTTTGATATCAGTCCGTGAGAGCCCGTATAATGGAATTGAGATGAGAGCGACAGCGACAAGCCACGTACCCGGTGCGTATGCCCATTCGATACTATTCGTGATAGTTGTGCCAAAAATTCCTGTCCAGGCTGGTGCGAGCAGATCGACTTCCGTCAACAGGCTTCCTATGGGTGTGAAATCACGAGTTGCTATGAGAAGGATAACAACGAGAAGGTATGGCGTCCAAGCTCGAGCAAGTGACATTGACTGTCCGCCATCTGTTAAACTGCTGTGCTGGCCCACGGACCGAGGGGAGTCCGCTTCAGTTACTGTTCCAGTCCAAGCCTTTGGCCATGTCTGATTATCTGGCAGCCGCCACTGTTCGTCTGGAACCAACCATCCACGATTGAGTACCGTGACGGTGAGTCCCCCACCAACGATGGGCGCGATGATTGATGGCATTTCTGGACCGATGAACACAGCGGTAAGGGTGAATGGGATGACGAACACAACCCCAGCGAACAACGCGAGTGGAACGATAGGACGTACCGCCGCAAGAGACCGGTGCGTTACATCGCCGAAAAAGTAGACGAGCATTGATACGGTAATAACTGGCATAAATAGCCCAGGGAGAAGGTGGTAGGCGGCCGCAAGTCCGCTCACTTCACTCATAAATGCTACAGCCTTACCAGTAGAAACGCTGGCAAGAGAGCCGACCGCTTCCATCACGCCTGGGTTGATTGGGACACCGACTGCCCCGAATGTCGTCGCCATCGCGTGCCCAATAAGCGCCACGACAACGGCTCCGAGTGCTGGAAATCCGAGGCTGACCAATAGCGGGGCAACGATTGCCGCAGGAGTACCAAAGCCGGCAACACCAGTGAGAAACGTTGTGAGGAAAAACCCGATGAGGATAGTTTGGACACGGTGATCACTACTGAGTGAGGCGAACCCCCCAGCGATTCGGGAAATTGCTCCTGCCTGTCTGAGTGTATACAATAGTACGAGCGCACCGAAGACGATCCAGAGAATTTCGACAGCAAGTATCACTCCCCATGTAGTTGCCGCAGCGATCCACCGAACTGGGAGCTGCCAGACAGTCGCAGCCACGAGTACGGCGGTGCCCCATGCGACTGGCATGGCCTTCGTCGCCGGCCAGAGAGCACCGACGAGTAACACTGTAGCAGCCACGAGAGGCAGTGCTGCGGCAGCAGCTAGGAGCACTTCGCTCATCGTTGACCACCACCCTGTGTCAACCAACTAAATAATCGATAACTGGTGGGGAGACCGAGCCGAAAAATGAACCCACTACTGGTTACCTTAATTGTCGTTTGGAGTATTAAGAGATCACTCATGTTTACATATACAGCTAGAACCTGAAGTATATTTTTGTAATATTTGTTTGTAAATTACTAGAACGAACAGGAAATACAATTTTCGTTCATAAACATCCCACTAAGGTGAATAGCCGCGATGAGTGTTCGTGTAGCCCTCACACGATTGAAACGTGGGGCGATCAAAAGGTCGAATAATTCATTTTAAGCTTGATCGACTTCGTGATGATAGCGATAGAATCGAGTTAGAATTCCTAATTCGGGGGTGTAAAGTCCTGTCCGGCAGTGGAACTTGGTGTCCGGTTCAATTATATAATACACAAATTTTGACACTATGTCGACTATTTCGAATTCGGGTGTCAATCGGAATTAAGTTGCCGTCCACAGTGCCGTGTTGAATAGCGTTCTCTGAGCGGAAGTGAGATCACGCTGATTCTGTGACCTCCCTCGTCAGCAACTCACAAGTGGATCAAAGTGCGGCCTTCTACGAAGACACCACTATTCAGCAAAGCAGTCCATAGGCGAATGTAACACACCCGCGGTATCTGTCTGGGGTTGTTCGAGAGACACACCAGACAACACAAGCCCATACACAACCGAAAGCGACTATGATCGAGCCGCTCCTCCGGATTGACATCGCGCTCTTCGTTCTCATCGGCGTACTGGGCGGCGCCCACTGTATCGGGATGTGCGGTCCACTTGTGACGATGTACTCGAAGCAGATGACGCCGCAGCCTGACGGCGGGACGGTAACAGCCAACGACGGGCGTGCCGGTCATCTCACAACCTACGAGGTTCGCCAGCACTTCCTGTTCAACGTTGGCCGAGCGACGACGTACGCAATTTTCGGGGCCCTCTTCGGGGCGCTCGGCAGCGTCGTGTTCGTAACCGCTGACCAGCTGACACCGATCGCTGATCTCCTGCGGGGTGCCGTCGGTCTCGCGGTAGGGGGATTCATCGTGGCGACGGGCGTTCGGTATGTTATCCGGGGGAGTGGAGGTGATATTCGAATACCCGGCGTACAGCGCGTCACGTCGTGGCTTGCGACGAGAGTTCACCGACACGTGAACAGCCCGAGTATCGTTGGCCTCGGCGCCGTCCACGCGCTTCTCCCCTGCCCAATGCTGTATCCCGCGTATCTGTTCGCCTTCGCCAGCGGGTCCCCCACCACTGGAGGAATCGCACTCGGTGCCCTTGGCATTGGGACGATTCCAGCTGTCTTCCTCTATGGAACGATTATCCAGTCGATCGATGTCGCCCACCGACGACGCGTCCATCGGCTGCTCGGCGTGGTGTTCGTCGTACTGGGGTATGTGCTATTCGCGCACGGGCTGATGGCGCTCGGTGTCCACCTTCCACACCCGATGTTCCCGCATTACCAGCCCCTCGGGGGCGCGATGGGGCACTGACCCAGCAATGGATCCTTTTCGCTGGCTCGATACAGGTGACGGCTCCAAGCAACAACTACGAGGGGAAACACGACGGTAGCTGGCGTCCCGGAACTCCACGACCTGTCACGTGGTGGCCACTCGTTTGAGGTCGTCAACGAGCCGGTCGATGTCGGTTTGCGCCCCTGTGGGCACGTCCGCTCAATGACCCTTGATTATTTAAACGCTATTACTGAGTGACCTACGGCTTTAGTTGTAATAGGACCTCACTTACACACACCAGTAGCCTCAATTTGAACTGTAGCATCGTTCGGCAACTGCTCGACGCCAACGAAGGTCCGTGACGGCCGTTGACCCTCAAAGAATTCGTCATAAGCCTGCGTAACTGCCTCTAATTGGTTCATGTCAGTCAGATATACTGTAGTTCGCATTAGATCCTGACGACTGACGCCAGCTTCAGCAGCGACAGTGTGAACACGTTCAAGAGCTTTAACAGTCTGTGTTCGGACATCCTGATCTGCTACTGTCTCTTTGCTAGGTACTTGGCCATCGAAACATACCAATTGTAAACTGCGATTGCGAACACTGTACGGACTTGTCAACGAACTATCTCGTTCTTTTCTGGTTATGTTTTCG
The DNA here is from genome assembly GCF_000337035.1 of Halorubrum coriense DSM 10284. Lineage (GTDB taxonomy): Archaea > Halobacteriota > Halobacteria > Halobacteriales > Haloferacaceae > Halorubrum > Halorubrum coriense. The sequence continues at coordinate 9,279 of NZ_AOJL01000062.1, read as the reverse complement.
GACATGTTAGTCGCTTAGCTTCGAGCTTCCTGGAGGTTTGTTATTAGCTGCTCTATATTCGAGGAACTCATCGTACTGCTCAACAACAACTGTTGAGTCCGCCCGCGGCTTCGCAGTACAGGTGAGTATGTAGCCTGCCTCTCGGTCTTCAGTGTCGTACCGACGCGCGTTTGGATGGACAACGTCGCCGTCAACCAAACGAGCAGCACAGGTGATACACCAACCTTGTTGACAGTCAGCTGTGAGCCACACACCCGCCGAACGCGCGGCCGCAAGGATCGTCTCGTCCTCACTGATCTCAACTTTGTGTGTTTCACCCGCTTCGTCCAGCGCCGACTCTTCGGGAACGACAATCGTGACGGTCCACGTATCGTCCGACGACTGTGTCATAAATGAGGGGAGAGCGAAGGCCGTTGTTACTCGCTCAGGCGGAGTCGTTGAACGGGTTGTTTTTCGTGTATGGTGCGTCGCCTGGCTCCCCCCGTGCGAAGTGCCCAGCCGGATTGATCTCGCCGTCCCGCTCCTTGCTCAGCAGCTCAATGAACCAAGCTTCGTGGTCCATCTCTTCGTTGAGAATCCGCTGGGCCATGTCGTAGGTTCGCGGGTCGGCCCCACGAGTCATGTCACAGATTTCGCTCCAAGTGCGGATCGCACACCGTTCCGCTTCAAGCAGTACTTCCAGAATGTCTTCGACTTCTAGCTCGGATGTGTCAAACTCACCGCTGCCATCCATTGGCGTTGGCACTTCAGCGTCAGGACAGGACGCGCGATCCGCGAAATCACGAATGTCATTCGGGAGCGATCCCTCCAGCTCGTAGACTCGCGGGACGACAAGTTCGAAGTGTGCCCGGTCTTCGAGCCGAGCGTCTTCGGTAATCTCTTTGTAGTCCTCCTCGCCAGCGAGATGCATCCGGAGATTCGTATAGTAGTAGTACGTCGTGAACTCCGCACCGATAGCGTCAATCAGTTTCTCTCGGAGTTCCTCAGGATCGACACCGCGTTCACGGATCACCTCGGCTCCGACTCGTTTGCTCGTGTCGCCAGGTTCTACGGAACCGCTGCCGTGTTCTTTTTCGTTTGCCATCGCATCCCTACATACCCCGGTAACAGTAATCAGAATTGTTTTAGCAATAGATGAGATTATCTGTTAGATAAATTTAATGGCAACAAGAACAATTCTTTTGTAGATCTGCTTTTTAGCAATAGATGAATGAGTGGAAAGCCTGAACCCTCACAGGAGACACGTGAGTTTGAATTTGTCCTCCAGTTCGAGTCAGGAGCCGATGAGCTGATGGATATGTTCCGACAATACCAGAGCCTCTCATTATGGTCGTCGGCGATATTTGTGAACGACGACTATATGTGGCGGCTCGATTACGCGAAGGGGACAAGCGAAGCGCTAGACGCGTTCGATGAGGTGTTTCTTAGCGAAACCCGCTGTAACGAGTGTTTCGATGTCGTAGATTGTGATACGGACCGGTCATATTGCGTCCTAGATCGTCAAGAGAATAGTCGGACTATCTATACACTTCGCCGTGAGATTAACAGTTGTCATTCACTTCCGCATATCGTACTTGGTCATATTCAGACAGGAACCATATTCGAATCCCGTCGGGTCGGCGATGAGTACCGGTGGCGCATTCTCTTCCCTGGTGATTCTCCTATTGGAGACATTTACGATACAATGGAAGCACAGCTTCGGGAAGGCGTGTCGCTTTCGGTGTCGCATATCACTGCTGGCAGCGACTGGAAGGCGACCGAGCGCCTCGCAACGGACTTCTCGCCAGAACACTGGGAAGTGCTGAAGGCGGCAGTCAAGCACGGTTACTACGAACGACCGAGACAAGTTTCTGTCTCCGACCTTGCGTCGATACTTGATGAACCCCGTTCTACAGTTCAATATCGACTACGAACCGCAGAGGATCGTATCGTGTCGGAATTTGTCGAGCGAACACTGTGAGGGATGTGGCTACGAGTGGTAGCCATCACGATTGCTGAACACTGGTCAGCGAGATTAGCAAATTCGTTCCGTGTCTTAAAATAAGCGCGTATCAAGAACGGTTGGACGCACTTGGTGCGACACTGGTATCAAAAATGGACCGTTGGAGCGTTCCAGCCTTACGAGCTGCTGTCGGAGCGGTATTTATCTGGTTCGAAAAACTGAAAATAATTAGTATCTTACCGGCCGGCGATCTTGTTGCTTCAACGGTGTACATTCATTCTTCAGCCTGAGTTTTTTGTTCCGGTACTCGGATTGTGGGAGGTGATCATTGGAATCTGTCTGCTCTACCCGCCGCTTACTCGTGTTGGGTTGCTACTGTTGGCACTCCAGCTCTCGGGGACGTTCCTCTCAATGGCACTGCTCTCAGAAGTTGTCTATACCACGTTTTCGTACGATTAACGGTCGAGGGGCAGTATGTCGTAAAGAATCTCGTGATCATCGCTGGCGCGCTCGTTCTGGGAGGTACCGTCAGAAACGACTCTATGTCCGCGTGACTCGGACAATCAAGAGAGTTCGTGCTGAGGACGAATTTTGATTTGCGCTCTTCTGTAGGAGGTTTTTGATACGCTGAGCTGCCGCTGTGGAGTCGAAGAGGACAATGACACCGCGTCAGCGGTGTCCGACGTGAATAATTCCGCTCAATGTGTCTGGGTGGGAAATACTACCGCATTGGTGTCGACGGCTTTTTTTACCCTCTGTTCGGACGTGGGCCGTTGTGACGGTGAGTTAGATACAGACCCGCTAGGTGGGTAGGTCATTAATCACCACTACACCCTCGGTCTCAACGAGCCTATCTCAGAGCACCTCACCGGCGACCGGCGTCTGCTGGAAGAAGATTGCCTCATTATTCCACAAACAACAAGTCAATACGCATGATACGTTCACTGAGGCGGTCGAACTCTGGCATAGGCACTTACAATCGTCCGCCTCATTCTCTAATCTAACGCCATCTTGAGTGTCTCATCAACTGCTTTGGTAACTCACGCGTTGCGTTGCCGGAAGACAAGAGCGACGAGAGCCACAACAAGCACAATCTGAACGATTTTATCGACATATCCAACGAGGGTGAAGTTCCCCGCCTTGGCAACGTACCACAGTGGGATCTGGACGGCTGTATACGGGATCGCGGCGATAGCGAGACCATGGCGACGGACACCCCGTATGTACAGAAGCATTCCCCCGATGAAGCCAATACCAGCAAGAAGTACCGGCGGTGCTCCCTCTACAACACCAGCATATAGGTGTGTTGCGGCTGTGATTCCTAACAGGATGAGTACGACTTGCTCAACTGTTGACAGCGAGTTCATCCCAGAAGTTCCCGTCGGCGCCTGTTGAGTCGGTGTGGACACATATATTAGTGTAGCTCGACGTGTATTAATCTTGTGCCATTAATACAAGACTATTTGAATAGAGCCTGTCATAGAATCCATCTCATAGCTTCTTACAGCCCGGATCTTTTCCTCGCTCGTAGTTGGTGATGGCAACAACGAGCCGGAGACAGAGCGTAATGGACACGTCTATTCGTGCGTGGACGCGGCCTCGGGCGCGGATGTGCCTGAGGCCGCAGCCCTTGACTGCGTCGTTGGTTCGCTCAACTCCTGTCCGGTTGTTGTACATCTCGTCCAATATAGATTGTTTCAGCTGAACGTCTTCACTGTGTTCTTCGATTCGGTTTCCGACCCTGTACTCGATGTTCTTCGGGTTGTAATTGATGCTAATTCGACCTGAAACTGGCCTATTCTCCGAAACTGGGCAATTCCACGAGCCTGACGTGTTGCGAAGATAGGGAATAATGTACAGGTTCGACGTCGACCACTCACCAAACTGAGTTCTCTTGTGTGCCCCTGCTCACCAGTAAACAAACCTACTATTCTCCTGAATCCATATTTTTCATATATATTCTAGCGTGAAACAGATGTTCGCTGAAAACTGCGAGTTGACGGCTCCAAATCCCACCAGTTTCAGATAATGTTTAGAGCACCGTGTAAGATACAGGGCGCAAGTCGGTCACGACTGACAAGATAGTGCTGCTCAAATGGTTGGACGCTGACACTGATCACTCAAATCCGTTCAACGACGGCGAGGAGTCCCGGTTCAGAACGTACTCTTGTTTCGAACACTCTCTCCTGTATCTCGTGGACCGTCCACTCGGACCCAAATGTAGAGTGAATATCTTCGTGAGTGAGCGGATTCGGCCCCGCATTCTCGGTGGCGCCCTCAGCGAAGCCGACGAGAAAGAGGTGTCCACCCGACGAGACGACTGCGGCGAGTTCACGAGCGTAGGTTTTCCGTTCGTCTGCCTCGAAGGCGTGTAAAAGCCCGCTATCCAACACCGCTTTGAACGGTCCAAGATTGCTTGGGAGATTCAGCGCATCTGCAACACGAAAGTCGGCGTTCAAACTACGCTTTCTGGCCTTCTTTTGTGCCACTTCGATGCCCACCTCGGAGAAATCGATTCCGAGAGCCGTGTGTCCTCGTTCCGTAGCCCAAAGTGCGTGTGTCCCGGTGCCACATCCAACGTCGAGGACCGGATCGGACAACCCATAGCTCTCGATGGCATCCACGAGTGCTGGTTGTGGATGAGCAATGTCCCACGGTGGAACTGTTTCACTCTCATACACCTCATTCCACCAATCCGCTTCGTCTTCCGTTTCGGACTGATCGGCCATGGCCCTCCATATTATCCAGTCACTTATTATGAATCTGCTGAACTCTCCCTATATATTTGTACGTATCAGTTACCAGTTAGCGGATAAGTCATGATCTCCTGTGCTTACTCGTTCACCTGTACTGACCACACCCAAGTCAGAATGTATCAGTTCCTGAGGATTTCAACAGGACCGTTTTCTACTGTAACTGCGCTTTTATATGTGAAGACGTGTAAATTATTGAGCAGTGATAGCGTGCGCAGGGGAAGCCCCAATGGGGTCACGGTGGGAGCGCCTCGGTCCACGGAGGAATCTTGACAGTGCGGGCTATGAATCTACACCGAAAGATTACGAGGTAGACGGGCTTTTCGCCACGAATTCTGGCGCGCTTGTCGAAGCACAATCCTTCGATATGACGTTCCGTGAAATGGTTGACGGCGTTCTGTCAACCTTCCCGCGCGAGCAACAAGTCCGACACAATCGCTCAGCCACGCTAGAGGATCTTGTCACCGAAGTCCCAGCCTGCTACCTCCGATTTTACGACACTCTTGACCACGAACAGGGCGACCCGAAACCTTGGGAGGCTGTCTTCCGAGCGCACGTGCTCCGCTGCGTGAAGGGCTGGAAGAGTGAAACGACTCTCTGGAAATATCTCAAACAGAAGCCGCTTCTCAGCACGCAGCTCGGCTTCGATGGTATCCCTGATCAGTCAACACTTTGGCGGGCATGGAACGGCCGTCTCAAAAGTGTCCGCGATGCCGTTCGGGATGCCGCTGAGGTCGTCGTGGATATCGCTCGCTATCACGATATTCCTGCGCCCGAACCAACGTTTCTTCCCAACCAGCCGACGGATACAGTCACACGTTCAAAAAGCAAGGATACGCTCGCTCGTGAGAAGGCCCGCGAGGTTTGGAAGGGTGCGAAGCCCATTGTCGAGGACTGCTTCCACCTTGATCGCAGCGAGAACGCGAGTATTCCCGAAGGTGCATTCTGGGAACAGCAGTCATACCTCGGGATGCGGACTGATATGCATCCGAACGACGGCGCACAGTCCTTTGCCGCTGACTCCACCCGGACAAAGACACCGTCTGGCGACTCCCACAGACTTCAGACGAAAGATCTCGGCGTCGAACGTATCCGGACAATGCTCCGAGAGACTAACCAGACACTCGTTAAGCAGGCGAAATCGAAGGACAAGATGGGCCGCAAGCAGATGGCAGCCATCGACCTCACAAAAGGCAACCCGTGGGATGGCGAGATCACCCGAGATCGGAGTGGACAGAGTCAGGAACCGTGGATTCTTGGGTACAAAGGTGACGACGGCCCGTTCTTCCAGTGGGCAGTCATCAAACTCGTCGGTCACGATGTCCCGCTCATACTCGATGCCGTCCCAGTCGAACGCGGCCGGAAGCGAGCAGATCTCGTAGACGATCTGCTTGATGGTGCGACAGATATTGTCCCCGATCTGGAGCTCGTGATGATGGACCGCGAGTTCGCCGACGATGGCGTGAAAGACGCCTGCGAGAAGCACAACGTTCACTACCTGAATCCGGCTGTTGTGCGCTCCAGTAGCGACCACGAACACCAGATTGCCAAGATCGCCAGCGAGAATAGGGACTTCGACGTGGTCAAGCAAAAGCGTCTGGACGACGGGCCTGCACGAAAGTCAGTCTACCTCCCGAAGTGTGAGTGGGAACGTGAAGACGAAGATGACGATGGGAATGACTTGACGGTTCGACAGGAACTTATTGAGGAGTTCGAAGACATCGGTGAGACAACGCCGCTCTCAGAGGACCGCGACGGCAACTCACCGCTGGGAAATATCCTCGATGAGGTCCACGAGGAAGAGGAGATCGTGGAGCCAGCGCGGGTTGAAGCACTGACGGTGCCGTTTGAGACGAACCTTCCGTGGGTAGATGTCAATCCTTCGGACGACCGGGAGATGAAACATCAGATTGGGCGGCTGATGGTCCGATACAAGCGCCGGTGGGGCATCGAAAACGGGTTTAAGAAGCTGAAGACGTTCCTCGCGGAGACACAGTCCCCCGACCACCAGTTCCGGTACTTCAACTTCGCGTTCGCCTGTGTGTTGTACAACTGCTGGCGACTCGTGGATATCCTCGTACAGTTGGAACTCCACGGTGAGGTCGGCAACCAGCCGGCGGTCTCTTCGAACTCGTTCCTGACATTTGCCAAGAAAAACTACGGTCTCGATCCACCCGACTAATTTCTCGTCTCCTCTGAGCTTGCTCGATTGTGAGCGGCGGCGCTGGCCTAACCGGCGATTTTCTATCGCATTTATGAACGCTACGCGATAGGTCTCTCAGAAACGCATTTCCAGACCCGCTCGGCCACTTCTTTCAGATGGCTTAGCCTCGAAACCTGTACATCATAGACCCATCTTCGCAACATCCACAGTCTCGGAGGTTGTGTTTGATGCGTGCCTTATTTTCATACCTATTGGCTGGTTATCTACTTAGGACATGTGCGAATCAATCGCCGTCGTGGTCAACTAGTTGACCGTGTGAAGACAGCGATAGCGACGAAGTTTGGAATCCGACTGTATTTGACAATATTATCACTATCATATATAATATTGATATTTGGTAGTTTTGCGGTTTATCAGTGTTGTTTCGGCATTCACCGTTGGGTGGAAAGATGTTATTTGCTCTGCTGAAATCCTATTCTTCGGATACTTCTTCGTCTGAAACAGCCGGCCGCTGAAGAGTGCCTATTGACTGGAAAGATTCCTGCCAATTTCCGGTGATATCCATAGCCTCGTGCTGAATACAGGGCGCGTATCGGTCAGTGGTCTGCCCGGTGAGAAACAGGATTGCGGATCGGTCAGTACAGAGGATGGATCTACTGCCCTGAATTGCTATCTGTTGAAACCTCATCAGAAAGTAGGTTTAACACTCAGAGGAGGGGGTCAGACAGAGGTATTGTTCGATTCACGCCGGATGAGCGCGGTCGGCTGTTTGTTGTCTTTCTTCCATCAGATTTTTATCAGTGTACTAAACATAGTCGATGCCATGTCTGGGTCGAAAGACGACCCCGTGTCGTCACTCTCGGAACTCGCTGTCCCGTTCCCGACCGCGGGAAAACTGACGGCTATGGACTTTTCTGATAGGTTTCGCTCCCAGCTTGACGACGCGACAATTATCGGACTGGGCGAAGCCTCACACGGGACACAGGAATTCTTCGAACTGCGATTCCGGCTCACCCGTCTCCTCGTAGAGGAGTTCGGAGTTCGCGCGGTCGGCATCGAGGCCGGGTTCGATCCACTGTGTCGGGTCGCCGAACTCGTCGACGCCGGCGAGGGCGACATCCGACCGCTTCTCGCCGAGAGTGACATCTACCGTCCCTGGAAGACCGAGCCGATGGTCAATCTCTTCGAGTGGCTACAGTCGTTCAATGCCTCACGCCCACCCGAGGACCGTGTCCACGTCTACGGGTTCGACATGACGATTATCGAGCAGGCAGCCGCGGGGCTTGCGTCGTATCTCGAACGAGTGGACGCCGACATCGATGCGTCGCTTCGCGAAGACCTCGACACCATAATGGCCGGCTATAGTTCCGGCGACGAGAGACAGACGCTGCTCGAAAGCGCACGGCGGGTACACTCGACGCTCCGGCCGATGCTTGACGCAAACGAGTCGGCGTGGGTCGAGGCAGATTCGCGTCGGGCGTACGAAAACATCCGATACCGACTCCACCTCATCGACCGGCAACTTGAGGCCCACGAGCGTAGCCACGAAGGACGGATGGCACTCAGAGACGAGACAATGGCCGAGAACGTCGAGTGGATTCGTGGTCGTTCGACTGGCCCAATCGTGCTGTGGGCGGCCAACGGTCATCTCAATCGGGGGAGACACATCCTCGAGGAATGGGACGTAGACGTTCAGTCGATGGGAGAGTGGCTCGCCCGCTCACACGGGGAGGGATACTGTCCAATCGGCTTCGGACTCGGTAGCGGTGAGGTAGCCGCTCTTGACGGCGAAACAGAGGAAATCCTCGAATACCCGATCCCCGATCCTCCGTCGGAGTCCATTCCAGACGTGCTCCGGCAGGTCGACGAGTCGCCCTTCTATCTGCGGGTCGACAATCTCCACAACGATTCTTCGATCCAGGAGTGGCTCCGGACCCAGCCACGGCGACACGAAATCTGGGGTGGCCATCCCGACGGCGATAACCCCGTACAGTACCTTCAGTCCGATCTTAGCGAGTTTGACTGGTTCTTTTTTGTCCGGGAGACGTCCCCGCTCGACCACCTAGAATGAGGAGCGACAGGTCGCATCCCCGGCATCATTCCGCTGAAAGCACTCGATTGGTATAGAGAAACCTCCTAACGGATACGTAAGCGCATTCTACCGACTGATTCAGGATTCAGATGGAGTCAATAACGCAGTTCCTGTGCTAACTGTATCCTCTGTATCGGCCACACCGGTACTGGCAGACAATCGGGAGTTCACCGAGGTACCGCTGAATAGAGTGTACAAGTGTTGTACTGGGCTGATTCAGTCCTAAGCCGATAATTCGATACAGCAGCCTCCAAGTACAAAGTCCGGTTGTCCAGATCGTGTGGATTTATTCTCATCACGGAATTCTCTCCGTATATGACCGGCTCTC
>NZ_AOJL01000061.1 GCF_000337035.1 Halorubrum coriense DSM 10284 | reverse complement strand
CCGATGTTCACTGTCGTGTACGACTGCGAGACCGATGAGACCGAAATAACACTCAATCACGAGCACGAGGAATACAAATGGGTTTCACCTGTGGAGGCGAGAGACCGGATGCCGATTGAGCCGTTACAGATTGCTGTTGAAAGAGCGATTACACGGCACCAGTAGCAGCGTAGGCTGCCTAACGCGCGCTCTTTCACTCTCCAGAATAACCAATCTGAACTGCTGTATTCAATCTCTGTATCTCGCACGGCGCTACTGATAGACTGTGAGGATTTGGCGTCTGGAGCTGTTATGTGAATCCCCTGTACTGACCGCAACTATGTTAAAATTCATCATCTAACTAGGATTTTAACAGAACAGTCCAGCCTATTATATTTCGTCTTAACTGGGAGCAAAGCAGACCACCCCATTCGATAATTCCTCTATAGCAAGTGGTCGACTCCTAGAAAGAAATTACCAACAAGATCCCGACCCTCAGTAGTTTCATCAGTACGAGACCGATAAATATGATATATGTCGGACTGGAAATCGATAGAAGAAGCGACTCTGCTTTCCGATGCACACCTCGTTTCTGAGAAGCTCCTCGACGGGCTTCGGGCTGGTGCTCCTCTCGATCCCTTGCTCACAAGACTTGAGGGACCCTTTGATAAACTGGAAGACGAATACCCGGAATGGCATCCAAACTCATATTCGTTTCAGGGGATGCTCAAACTCTTCCTCTACCGCGAGATCTCCGGCTGGAGCTATCGGCGAATCACCCGACATCCCGAATTGGCAGAGGTATTCGGACTTGAGAATATACCCGCTGAGTCTGCCATGTCACGGGCCTGGAAGAATCGATTCAACGAAACCACTCAGAGGTTTATCACAACAGCCGCACATCGACTTATTCACGCTGTTTATGACCTCAAAATTACTACACAAAAGGTCCGATCACCAATAGAAATCGACGATGGCGAGCCAACGATTAGGGAAGATAACGAACAGAACTCCCAGTTCACGAGTAGTGAAATTCATCAGACAACGCGGCTCGCTCGCTCATACGGATTTGATTCATTTGACTCTGGGCGAGCAAGGAATACGCAATACGACGACACGCAGTTCTTCGAACTCCAGACATATATGGGAATGACTGGCTGCGGGACCGCCCAAGGCGCGTCACGGTTTCAGCGGCGACGTGGGAGCGAGAAGGGTCCACACGGGGACACGCATCTACGGACCGTAAAACAATTCTCCACAGACTCTCTCATCGAAGGATTTCATGAAGCCTCTGGACGACTACTCTCGCTTATGGGGGCCGAGTCTGGATTTCGAGAGCCCGCAACGGTCGCGATCGACATCACGAAAGTGCCCTACTATGGCCAAGTTGAAGGAATGCCGATGGTGAGCGGCGATACTGATGGAGAAGGTCATGTGTTCAAGTACGCGACCCTCACGATCGTCGGACGAAACATTCCTTTCATCCTCGAGGTAGAACCCGTTCGCGAGAGTTCAGCGTGGGACGAGAACCCATCAAATCGGATTCACAGAACGGTACGCCGGCTTATCCAGCGGGCGCGTGAACACGTCGATATCGAGATGGTCCTCTGTGACGCGGAGTTCGATTCAAAACATGTCTTTCAGACACTGTCGAACCTGAATGTGGACTACCTCATCCCGACGCGAGTCAATGCGCCTGAAAAGGAGGCCATTGAACGAATGAATGATGACGGGCAGGAGGTCGCTGTTGAGAAGAGTAGTGTCCATCTCAAGAATGGCTCCCACTCGATGCGATTCCTGTACGTTCCATCTAAGAACAGCGATGGGACAAGCGTGTTCGCAACGAACGTCGACGTCAGTCCAGCTGAGGCAAAGTCGCTCAGCCGGAGATACAGTTCGCGCTGGCAGATTGAGAGTGAATACAAATCGATCAAACACGAGTTCCTCGCTAAGACATCCTCTAAGGACTACCGCGTCAGGTTGTTCTACTTCGTGTTCGGGGCGTTATTACACAATATTTGGCGGATGACGGATTTCCTGTTGAAGGCAGAAGTTGGTGGGATCGAGGACGGAGTTTTCGATTGCCCTCCAGTTCTGACAGCCGGAGAGACAACCGAGCTGGTCTCGTCGGCACTTCTCCCGTACGGGTAGTGCTTAGCTGAGCACCAGATTCTCGTGGCGGCTATGAGTGGCAACGCCGTCACTTCAGGCACAATTTCGGTCGTTTCTCCGTGTACTCTCCAGATCTTCTTGAAGATCTCAGACTGCCAGAAGGTGAATTGCTTTGAGAGTCTTTCTTCAAGCCCTTCAATCCCGGAAAACAGTCTATTTCTGGCCATCCTCCGAAACGGTGGAACATCAGCGAGCCTGATTGTATATAGCGACATGGTATTTATTAGTATTGCCAACCGGAGCATATCGGCTCTCACGCCTGAAATCCGAAGATAATCTCTAAGTATCAGCAATAGGGCGGCAATTTAGTTACTTTGTCTTATCTGAGTAAGACAGGGTAAACTCTTAGTGACCCCCACCCGTGGCCACAACTGAGTCAATTCCAGAATTATGGCCAGCCCTTCCTTCAATGTCCGTTCCAGCCGGCTCGCCGGTGCTAGAGCGGCGTTTCGACTATCCAATCCCTACACCCAGCGAGTTCAATGACGGGTCGCCGCTCCGTGGAAACCCCGATCGACGACACATTTAGCAAATACCTCACGGACAAGGGGAAAGGCGACGTCGGCGAGCAAGGGGCGTATCGAACTGATGCCGAGCGGGAGCTCCGACGTTTCCATCGGTGGTGTCTCGGTCAGACAGCTGACCCGGCGAACGCCTCGCCGCCGGAGTCCTGGGCGGGCGTCGTCGACGGGGATACCGTTCGGTTCGAGGACCTCGACACGACGGTCTTCTCAGACTACGCCCGCTACCTCTCGACGTCTGGGTACGCTGCTGGGACCGTCCTCACCTATTACGCACATATCGCGTCGTGGTGTGGATGGTCGCACGCACAAGGGTATATTCCACGCCACTACGCTAGGGAGTCGGACGCCGAGGATCCGCTCCCCGAGAACGATGGCCGGCGACCAGGTGACCAGCAGTCGTGGGAACCAATCCACCGCGACCTGATCACGCAGTTCGTCGACCGCCGTGTTTCCGAGGCGTTCGACGCGCTCGGCGCGATCGATGTTCCCCAAGCCGAACACGGTGATCCGGAAAGCGAAATCTGGCAGACCAAACAACGGGCCCGGTTCGATGCCTACCAACGCTGTCGTGAGCAAGCACTCGTGTACGTCGTCGCTTATACGGGCCTGCGCGGCTCGGAGTTCCTTTCGGCCCCGAAAGAGGACCGTGAGGGCCGCAACGGGATTCGATGGCGTGACGTGTCGTTCGCGGACAGCAGCGTGACGGTATTCCGGAAAGGTCGCGAGTGGAAGGAGGCCTCCCTCCCTGAGCCTGTGATTACGCCGCTGCGTCGGTACGCTGAGGTGCTGGATGTCCCGAAGTCGTGGCCAGTGTTTACGACACTACACCGGCCATCGCTCGCTTCACACGTCACTGAGGGCCTTGCCGAATGCGGTCTTGATGACGACGCGATCGAGCGCATTCGTGGTGCGGTTCCCGACCTAGTCGTCGCCGCCGAACACGACCTGACTGCGCCGAAACCACTCACCACCGAGGGGGCCCGCTCGATCATGGACCGGCTATGGAATCATGAGAGCCTAGTGGAGCGACGGGACGAACTGGACCTCACACTCGATGGTAACTACCTCGAGCTCCACGGTGGGCGTCGGGGTGTCGGGGAGGTTCTTGTTCGGCAGTTCGGCTACGCCGCTGCAGCCCGGTATCTCGACAATAGTGAAGAACAGGTCCGAGAGGCGTACCAGCACATCGAGGCGGCTGAACGCGCAGACATGGCGACTGAGGCGTTCTCACAGACCGATCAGCGGGTAAATGATCGGTAGCGCTCACAAGGCATTAATCCGTAACATCTCCTCAGTAGTTGCGCTGAATACCAAAGGACGGAGTTAGTGCTGTGGGTGGTTCCTTTCTACATATCTTCTGAACCAACTGACAGAATCTGGCCCCTTATTGACCAGAAACGGTGTGAACGACCAGAAGAAGCATGTAATAATAAACATACTGGCAGTCCAAGCATTGGTGGCTGGGTTGCTCTGTTGAAACCAATAGATCGTGATACGTTCTCTCTAAGTCTGCTCAGTACAGCCAGTTCGTCGACTCACACCCTGAGTACAACGAGTTCTTCACAGCGATCTCAGAAACGACAGAACTGCTCGATCTCATTAAAGAGCTGTCTGCGAAGGGTGTATTTCCCACCGCAACCGGCTGGTACCGCGACGGCGAGTCACACCTCGACGGTGACTTCGCAGCGTTTGAGACGCTGTTCGCCTACATAAATGAAACTCGAAACGGTGGCAGCAAGCAGTCGAAGCTCCGAAAGAAGCTCAACGACTACGGGAAGGAGAAAACCTACCTCCCAGACGCCCCTGAACAATGGGAGCTTCGGGGGGACGGCAAGCAGATCCGAGCGGACGTCGCAAAACGCGTCTTCGAGGACGATCGAACAGTACTCAAGCAGTTCGTCCATGACGTTTATCACGCCTATCTTGAGTTTGCGCTTCGACGGAATTACCTGAACTTCGGGTTCCTTCAGCTGTTCGCGTTCGTCCTGCTGTGTGAAAACCACGACCTCCGGGAACGGCTAGGATACGAGTACGTGATGGTCGATGAGTTTCAGGACTCGAGTGAGATCCAGTTCAATCTCATGCTTCTTCTGGCCGGCACAGATAACATCTGTGTGGTCGGTGACTGGAAGCAGAGTATCTATAGCTTCCAATACGCCGACGTCGACAACATCCGTGAGTTCGATAATCGACTCCATCGGTTCGTCGATGAACTCAACCGAGACGCACAGCGAATCGCCTTCTCGCCGTCGAGGGCTGCCGACAAACGACTGACGCGAAACTATCGGTCGACACAGTCTATCTTGGATTTTTCCACACATGTGCTGACGGCGCGTGCGACGAAAAGCGAGTCGCTAGATACTGAAGCAATCTCTGAGGAGGTCACACCATTAGAGGCTGACACAGACCATGACGAGAGCCGTATCGAGGCGCTCACGAGCGAGAACGAACACGAGGCGATCCTCGAGAAAATTGACAACATCGTCGACAATGACGACTACGCCGTTGAGGGTGACGACGGCGAGTACCACGCGCCGAAATACGGCGATATCGCCGTATTGACCCGGACTCGCGATTTCGGCCGGGACCTACTCGACACGGCAAACGCGTACGACCTCCCGATGGCGTATGAAGGTGGCATTGAGGTGTTCCGAACGGACGCCGCAAAGCTACTGTTAGCGTGGCTTCGGATCCTCGAACGTAACGCCGATCGTGGCTGGGCGCTCGTCTTAGAGGAGGCCGGATACACGATCGACGAGGTGAAGGCGATCATCGACCGCGACGCGTACCCTGACGCGATGGTTACCTTCTGCGAAGAGCTCCGAGAGATGGAGACATTCGGGGGTGTCGCCCGTCGTGTGTTCGATCGGTACGATCGGAGTGGCCCAACTGCGGATGTCGTTCTCGACACTATTCAGTCAGTGTATTCGACGACAACGTTCACCCGTGGAGAACTGATTCAGTTCATCGAAGCGGCGATCGAAGATGGCAGTACTCACGAGGTAGACGCTGGTGCGGGGACGAATGCGGTGACTGTTCAGACAATCCACGCGACGAAAGGACTCGAATACCCGATCGTCATCCTTGCGAATATGAACACGAACAAGTTCCCATCGACAGGTGGTGGTGGAAGCGATATTGCGTACACCGATCCGATCGGACTCCGACACCGAAAGGTGTACTCTGTAGAGGCCCACGATGTTCCACACGTCTACGACAACTGGCAGACAGACGTTCTCAACAAGTGTCTCCCACCAAACTACGATGAGGAACGCCGACTCCTCTACGTCGCTATTACGCGCGCTGAGAGCCACGTTATTTTGGCCGGCGGAGAGGATCCGAATGTGTTCCTCGATGAAGTTCCCGTTGACATCGAACCAGTTGATCCAGATCTGTCGACCTTCGAACCGATAGAGGACGAGCATTCACCGTTTACGGTTGATATTCCGGAGCCAGATGGGCCGGCACGCTACTCTCCTCATACGTTCATTGACGAAGCGGTATTCGAAGGGGACACCGGTGGTCGAGGGATGGAGTTTGGCTCGGAAGTTCACGAGTTCGCAGAGCGGTATGTACTCGGTGAGGCTGTCGACACCGACGGCAATCATGATAAGGAGAATGTGAAGGAACTCTTAGATTCACTTGACGGTAAAACGAAAGCCGAAATCGACGCGTTTCTTCCGTTGACTGTCGATGACAAGGAGGTGACGATCGGTGGGATTATCGACTTACTCCATATTACGCCTGACCAGATAGATATCATCGACTACAAAACTGACCTCACAACCCACGCCGAAAACGAGTACGAGAAACAGCTCAGTATTTACTACCACGTCGTTGCCGACCAATACCCAGATCGAGAAGTTACTGCCTCAATCTTCTACACCAATGATGGTGACCAGCGCGGGATCACCCATCTCAGCAAATCCGATCTCAGAGAGATGGTTCGAACACACCGTGTATGACCTCTGCTGTACAGATCTAAAACTTCTGAACATATCTTATTGTGTCACATCAAAAAAACTCTAAAATGAGTCTAAATAGCTTATAGACGCCTAAGAATACAGTATGATATCATGGTGGTTTCTCATCTAGACAGATCTTCCTAGGAAGATCTGTCTAGACGTAGATTTATAACCTTGCCGGAATAACTTTGGGTGTAATGAGTAACGTTCCGACACGCAAGAACGACGGCGAGCCGGAAGTTGAAGAGGCCTGTGAGCCGCGCGTTCCAGTCGGTGTGTTACGTGGAATCCGAGATCTTGAAAACGGTGATACGGCAACTAAAGACGATCTCGAATCTGCCCTTAATTTCTAAATTACAGCCTTCTCTTTGTGAGCTACGTTCCGTTATCGGACGATGAGACAAGAGTCATTTTCACCTCAGAAGCGAGATCGAACTTGACCGGCTTAGAGGGCAGTGAGCAGCAGGCTATTCTGAAAAAGATCCTATCAGTCCTCCAAAGTGAAAGCCCGCCAAGTTCTTTTGTCCGTGAGGAGATACAAAATATAGACATTATTGCCATTAGCTCGCAGATCCGCCTGTACTCCAAGGTTGTCGAACGTATCCCGAGAGGGAACGCTGAGTTCGACATCTTGTATATATTTTATATTGACGATGATCACGACTACGAACAACGTGATCTTGCGACCTACTCACATGAGGCGCAGGCAAAGACGGAGAGCCTGACTTCGCTTGAAACTGTGCTTGACGTTCAAGAGTACTTTGAGGAAATGAATGCACTTGATGAAGGCGATATCCAAGATCTACTGGACGCATGAACCGCTTCGACAAATTCGCGTAGCTTTACACCCAACTAGTATCGACTGTGGCCATGGAGTCGCCACAGAAACTCACTACTCTTCTCATCATCGCTGGGATGGTTGTCCTCGCTGGATGTACCGGCGTGGTACCAGGCGATCCAGCTCCGGCTGATCCGGAGCCGGCCAACGGATCGTCAGCTGTCACCACAAACGGGAGTATTGTGGTCCACTACATCAACGTCGGCCAATCGGTCAGTACGCTCATTACGAGTCCAACCGGTGAGACGATGCTTGTCGATACGGGCCACTATAACGACGACGGCGAGCACGTACTCGCGTATCTCCAACGTCACGACATCTCGCGGATCGATCACCTCGTAACATCCCACAGTGACGCGGACCACATCGGTGGAAGCGCTGCGATCATCGAGTACTACGAAACGGAAGCCGACGGGATCGGCGCGGTGTACGACCCCGGTATCGCGTCGAGTACACAAACTTACGCCGAGTATCTCGACGCGATCGAAGCACACGACGTGACACTGTACGAAACGCGAGAAGGCGACAGGATCGACTTTGGCGATGTCGACGTCGATGTCCTCGGCCCACCGGATCCGTACCTCGAAAATGAAGATCGCAACGAGAACAGCATTGTCCTCAAGCTCACCCACGGCGAAACGAGCTTTCTGCTCTCAGGCGATGCCGAAGACGATCAGGAAGCATACCTTGTCGACGAATACGGGTCAGAGCTGGAGTCGACAATTCTGAAAGCCGGCCACCACGGCTCTGCGAGCTCGTCAAGTGGAGCGTTTCTTGATGCGGTCGATCCGCAAGCAGTCGTTATTTCGAGCGCGTACGATTCCCAGTACGGACATCCCCACGAGGAGGTCCTCCAACGACTCGCTGAGCGATCACTCCCAGGGTATTGGACCGCAACACACGGCAACATCATCTTGACCAGTGACGGACAGAACATTACCGTCCAAACCCAGCGAGACGCCCCGACTGATCCGAGTACGCTCCGTGAGGGCGATCCGATCGACGTTGGAGCGCCTGACGCTGTTAGTGACCGTGCCCGCATAGAGAGTGATGGGACAACCAGTATCGACACTGGTAGCGACGACACCCCCGATGACACGGACAGCGAGACAGATGAGACGACAGCTGAAGCCGGCCTGGCAGTCGCTGAAATCCACGCGGACGCGGCTGGTGATGACCGAGACAACCTCAATGACGAATACGTCGTCCTCGAGAACACCGGTAACGAGACGCTGGAGTTGTCTGGCTGGACAATAGAAGACGAAGCAGGCCAGAGGTATACTGTTCCCGAGGGGTTCAAGCTTGCTGCCGGTGAATCAGTAACAATTCATACAGGCAGTGGAACGAGTACAACTACTGAGTTGTACTGGGGTTCAGGTTCGCCGATTTGGAACAACGATGGGGATACCGTGATCGTCAGTACTCCTAACGGGGAGCGCGTGCTAGAGGAGACTTATTCATGACCGATCTAGTTGCCCTTGACGACGGCGAATACACAGCCGTTGTGGACTCGATCGAAGATGGGTTAGCCACCGTATTTTTCGAACGAGACGGCGAGGAGGTAGGGAATGCCGTCTTGGAAGCTGATCGGCTCCCTGAGGATGGGAAACATGCTGATGCGATCCTCACAGTCACTGTTGTCGACGGCGACCTAGGTACAACGCAGTATGAACCTGAGCAAACCACGAAGCGATCAGAGACAGCACAGAACCGATTTGATCGGCTCTCAAAACGACCGCCGTCAGAAGACGACTGGTAGGACCCTCAGGTTACGTCACAAGGCGGTTGCCCGGTTTCTCAGTCGATCGCTGGCCGACGTATTCCGCGATGAACACGAGTACAGTAACGATCATGCCGGTCGCAAACCCTGTTCCATGAGCGATTACGCTGACAAATCGCCCCGTTTCATCCAGTTGGACTTGGAATAACTGCGAAAGGAGTACGACCACTACTACACAGCCAACTACGATAGGCAGGAGTCCATCACGCTGTGACCAGGCCCATGCCCGCCACGTCGGTATTTTAGGTCTGTTTCTGCCAATCCAGATTCCGATCGCGAAGGCTACAATCGTACAAAGGACGACAGCTACCGACGGAGGCAACACGGCAGACGTTATTGCGAGCGCTGAGAGCGCTCCGAGGACAATTGTTCCCGTCGTCGCCACGCCGGCGTCGTAGCCATACCTCGCGGTCACTGTACATGCGAGTGAGACGTACAGCAATCCACCGAACGCACTCACGACCCCGGAAAACCCGCGTGCCGTCGTCGCGTCCGCAACGAGATTCCACTGAAGCCTCAACAGCCAGTAATCCACGAGCTTTGTCACTAGCGGCGCGAGCACGAGACACCCGACTACAGCGAACCAGAACGGACGTTGACGCTCCCACGGCATGGAGAGTGCGTACGCCGATGCCATCACGATCGCGTACCACGTTACGCTGGACGCTAGATGTGACGCGCTATCGTGAAGGAGGGCTGCGGTCCACGCCGAGACAAGCGTGGGCTCGCCGTACGTGAACAGGAACTGCGAGCGGAGTGGTTCGGGGAGGAAGAAATGAACAACGATGAGAACACCAGCAACCCCGGAGAGTAGGGCAATCTCCACTGTTTGGGTTGGTGTTAGGGCCTCTCGTCGTCGAGACATTCACGCTGGGTTGTCTAGAAGCAAATAAAAGGGAACAGATCGGTCCACTCGTGAGGAGTTCGAATCTTTGGAAGTTGGGTGACGATCGAGCACAATCTTAACCAACAAAGTAGAGAAAGTATGTTGGTTAATCAGACTAGTGGACTACATCCACCGGAAATCCAGTGTGTGGCCCACAAAGCCGCCAAAATCTTAGGTTCATGAGCAGCAGATATCCAGTTGGAAGGAACACTGTCACACGCTCCTTCCACCCCTTTCCATGAACGCTGACGAATCGTCCCTCGGTCGGTGTCCGAAATGTGGTGAGGACATGTCCAAAGCATGGATCCTCGTTGAGTACGAGAAGGACGACGGCACAGAGGGCGTGTGGAGCGAGTGTCCGGCGTGTGAGAACGTTGTAGCGCCGGAGTAGGGAGACAGCAGAGTAATGTGTGGTTCGCCGCGTATGTGGTGTACGGTCTATAAATGAAGATTTCAGATCAACTTCAGTGTCTGTTCTCAGGGAAAATCGAGGAGCGGAACGGGTCATATGTGATTGAGATACCGGAGCAAGAGCTCCGCCTGGGCGATCTAGAGGCGGACGAAACGTACCGTGTTGCTGTGTTGCCGTCACCCACCACCAGCGAAACCAACACTACTGACGCCGATCCACAGCCCGAACAACCGTCACAGACGTCCCCTGTCGAGGAAGGAGAACAACGCACTGTCGAAATCGAAGACATTGGTGACCAAGGGGACGGCATCACCCGTGTTGAGCGCGGGTTCGTCGTTATTGTTCCCGACACCAAACAGAGTGAGCGTGTCACTATCGAGATCACCGATGTCCGCGAGAATGTCGCCTTCGCGGAAGTTGTCGACCGCGTTAGCTACTACGAGTAATTTACAGCGTTCATTCTCTTCGGCTGAGGACGGGGTCCGGGTGAGCGATACAGGAGATTCACTTATGTTGTTCCGTGGGGTTTGAGATTGCTCTCGGCGAGATAGGACACTTCACACAGGACGAGGAATGAGTACAACTACAGAGTTGTACTAAGCCTCTATCTCTCCGATATACACCAATAACGGAGATACCGTGATCATCACTGATGCTACCGGTGAAAGCATCTTAGTTGGTCCGAGGCGTTGGCCAGTCAGGTGGAATGCCGACCAGCTCAGCACTCATTTCCCAGAGCCGCCGTCGCACCACCTGGTTCGTCGCATCGGATGCGGGATCTGCGGGACCATCGCTGCCGACGTATTGGCCACTTACAGAGCCATACTGAGGGTCCACAAGAAGTGTTTGGAGGCGATCGGCGGCTGCCTGCTTTGAGGTGGCGACACCCGGCACCAGCCCAGCGATCCGAACCAGCAGCCGCGTTCGGAGCGGCGCATCGCGAAACAAGTCCGTCGACGGAATGAATCCCGGATGGACGCAGTTGACTGTGACCGCAGAGTCATCTGGAAGTCGGTCATCAAGTTCGATCGTAAAGGCGATGTTCGCCAGCTTTGAGCGGGCGTACGCGTCGAGTGAGTCGGACCCGTCCATCAGCTGTAGATCGTCGAGATCGAGTGTCGCCCGCCGGTGGATGTCGGAAGCGGTGACGACAACACGCGGATCGGGTGCGTCACAGAAATGGTCGAGTAATTCGTATGTTAGGAGGTAGGGAGCCAAGTGGTTCACCGCGAGCGTGAGCTCGATTCCGTCTGGACTTTCACGCCGTGAGCCGGCCGAGAGTCCGGCGTTGTGAGCGAGGACGTCGATCTGGTCGTACTCGCGTTCCACCGTTGCTGCGAGGGACCGGACGGTGGATTGAGAGGCGAGGTCAGCCTGATGGAACGCAATCGTTCCGGCAAGATCCTTAGATCGTTCTACGAGAGTGGCCCCTTTCGACTCGTCGCGGCCGACAACTGCGACGGTCGCACCCCGTTTTGCGAGGTCAAGTGCTGCCACCCGTCCGAACCCGCTTGTTCCCCCGGTAAGAAGGATCGTGCGGGCGGAGAGATCGTCGGCCATACCCTGTTTCGACGCCGACGATCCAAAAGCGCAAGGAGCACGTACGCAATGCCAATCACGCGGACAACGTCGGTGAGGTACTCGTTCACTCCACCGATTCCGGGTTCCCGTACACGAGTGGCCTTACGATTTACACGTACAGTCGCGGGGTGAAAACCGAGACAGTACCAACGATTCCGGTGGCATTCATCAGCAACGCGTAGAGGCGGTCATCACGGAGCGCAGCGAGCGTGAGCACTACTCTTTTCGCCCGAATCAGAGGACCAAACCACGAATGGGCGGTGTTTTCCTCATGGTTCTAGACCACAATCGCCTCGAGTAGGTTCACGATCCGGTCTAGAACGAACATCGTAAGAACGCCGTGTGCGCTGAGAAACTGCCGTAGCATACGCGTCCTTCGCTTTAACGATGCTTTAGAGTCGGTACTGGCGGGATAGATATCTCCCATTATCACAGCGGGCTGTGAAGGATCTCAACCAACAAAAATAGGGATTAATGATAGGTGTTGGTTAATTCGAATATTGTGGTCGCCTGAGTTACTACTTCAGAATGTTCGATGATGGCTGTGAAATAGTCATCATAATATCATCTCGAAAATCAGTAGTATTTCAAAACCTGAATACGTAAGAGAGGGTATGTATGATCTCACAGGCTTTCAGCGCGACTTGCTGTACGTAATTGCCGGTCTGGATGACCCACACGGGCTCGCAATCAAAGACGAACTCGAGGACTACTACGAAAAAGAGATCCACCATGGTCGGCTCTATCCAAATCTCGACACGCTCGTTGAGAAGGGACTTGTCGAGAAAAGCCAGCGTGATCGACGAACTAACGAGTACACGACTACCCGTCGAGGCACCAGAGAGATCGAGGCGCGAGTTGAATGGGAAGCTGAGTATATCGACCACGGTGCCTGACTGTACTGCTGTACTTGCGAACAGTTCTATCCCGAAAATTGACAGAAACCCCCGTGAGCTCCACTCTGCTCTGTTGAATCCGCAGAATGCGTCGGGATCGGGTCACTCTGTACTCGGTTCAGGAGCGCTGCCGAGAGAATTCAGAGACGGATTCTTGATAGAGAAGGAAAAGATCGAGATCGCTGTGTGGATCGATCCAACTCCTCAACGAAGAAAAGTGAGATAACCGCGCCTTCAGAGATCACGACCCCCGTGCCGTCATTGGATTCAACAGAGTACTCCACTCAGAATTTCTGGTATCTGGACTATTTAGTCAAAGAGACAGCGCTACAGTATCGATTCCAGTCGATCTTCCCACCCTTCCTCACTATAATCATCATCCGGAGAATTTTCGAACAGCCGTACCACAGCATCAATCGATTCAAGTCTGTGTTTGAGTTCCGTTGCGCGATCTAGGTCGACGTAGTAAGTATTCTCAGAATGGCAGATGAGCTGGTGTTCGAGTAGGAACTCCATCGTTTCGGGAATGTCTCCCTCCCTAACACTCGTCTGCTCGACGATGTTACGTGATGTAAAACGCTCACCGCTGTTCTTGACGAGAAAGCTGAGGACAGTATGCTCGTCAGTATCCGGAAGCACTGGAAACGGTGTGTAGTTACTGGATTCACTCATAATTAGTTGAGTTTCACACTAGGGCTCGCCAATCTTCGGCCACTTCTCTGTAGAGTGGATAGCCACTAAGTCCTCCCGCTTGATTGTTGAGTACCATATCTCAGTTGTTTACCGACTTTCCTGGGAAAGAGAGGAGCGTGTGACACCACTTAGAGTTGGACTGCCCTCGGTGGGAACGAAGCTTACTCCGACTCCTCAGCACTATCTGACTAGCCGTCCATGTTATATCTCAGGTGGATAGAGTGAAAGTGAACTGTTCATATTATTGATTTTATTCAGTGGGGTCGGGTTACCCGAACACGGCCCGTTGGACGGCGACACTCCCATGATTAATGACCAGCAGCAGGGTGTCTGTTATCATCCCGGTTACTCTCGATCGGCTCGTAGCTAGCGTCGTTTCCGACTGGCTTGAACCCGGGGACGTAGCTGAAACGTTTCCCTGGCTCGCTGCGGAACATCAACGGCAGCGACCCTCGATCACCGCGAGCGCGATACTGTGGTCGCCACTCCCGGAGTTCCATCGTCGGCTTGGCTACTCGCGCTGCGGGTAGTTCCGCACGCTCAAGATCTTTGAGTTCAAGTACCCGCACCTCCAGTTCACGCGCCAGTTTCTCGGTTCGGGGTGTCAGCTCGGTCGTGTGACAGAGCACTGGCATTGCCCGGCAGGCAAACGCCACTGTACACAACCGGAAGAGTTTCCACGGCGTGATCGTGTCGGCTGTCCAGTCTTTACACTGGGCAACGATCCAGTCACTTGGTTCATGCTCGTACGTTTTGCGTTTCGCAACGACATCGACTTCCAGACTGAACAGGTGTTGGCGAGTCGCAGCACGATATCCCCACCGTCTAAGCGCTCGCTGGAGTTGGTACTCAAGCCATCGGCCGTCAGCATCACCACGGCCGCCGACGTGTGGGTCGACATCGGTGAGACTGATATGCTCCCACTCGTCAATTACGGGGCTCTCTGAAGCGATCTCTGGGAGAATGTCTCGAAGCGCCGTCACGTGTTCAAGTGCCGTTGTGAACTTCGAGTCGGGTGCATCATCATAATGAGACGCGTCTGGCAGTCCTGTTTGAGAGGCGTTGATCAGCCAGCACAGCTGCTGTTCAATATGGGCAACAGCGTCACCGTAGTCTTCACAGGAATCCGTTGTCTGCTCAGCCTGTGCCTCTACATCGTGGTCGACATCCGGAAGCAGACGTTTGGCCTCCGTGATGGGCTGGGCCGCCAAGTACAGGAGTCGGCCGGCGAACATCCGCTGGTCAGTAGTGAGCGTGTGGTCGGATTCAATTGTCTCGCGGATCGATTCGAGCGTCGACGTAAGCGACACGAGGTGTTCGTCGAACTCCTCTGGGAGGGAAGGCACGTCTGCCGTCATTGTGAGAGTGGACTTTGGGTGAAGTGCTGTCGCGTGAGCGGTGTCTCTGAAAGCGACTGGAGCGCCGGCTGGCCCTGCTGTTGGAGGTGGTGTTGGAGCTCGTTTGTGGTGACCCTGAACCACCGAGTGCTGTCGAGTTCGCGATACCGGAGTTCGTCCGCAACAGCAGCAACGACTCCCCGCTCGGTCGTCGCTGTCGCAGTGAAGACGAGGACATCTGGGTCTGGGTTCATCCAGCTTCCACGAATCCGAGTCACCAACGCGTCAACCGTCAGTGGATCGACAGGGCTCGGATAGTGCGGTGCTACTGCGGCGCTGATTGCGACGTCGCTGACGCTGGTACGACGACAGACACGCCAGCCGGAGCCATTCCATTCGAACTCGCGCTGTGTCCAGCTGGTGCCGTCGCTATCAGGATCCAGTACAAGCCGGCGTGGCGGAGTACTGCCCGGATCCCACTGGAGGACACACGACCCAGACTCGGGAAGTGTGTTGTCCGCTGTTCGGTGCTGGTGTGCGAACAGTGCGGCATCGATCTGTGACCGCGCTCGCCGGAGTGTAGCGATTGGATCGCTGTCCGATACCGACCCAGCCGCTTCATCCGCAGCAACTGCTTCAAGCAGTCGGTGGAAGCCAGCATCAACGTCCCGCAGCGTTGAAACTGCGTGCTGGTGGGTGTCTGACATTTACGAGCCCTCCATGTCTGGCTGGTAGCAGGCTGTCTGTAGCCGGCGGATATACTCCGCGAGCGGTTCAGTCGCAGCTGTCGCAGTCACTGTCTGTGACCGGTCGTCATGCTCGACAGCACCGATTTCATCGAGTGTCTCAAGATGTGATTGGGTCAGGGCGATGTAGACCGAGGTCCGCTCGTCACTCCCTACCTTGCTGGGGTCAATCGCATTCTCGATGGCCGCAATCTCGACCGCGAGGTCGTCGGCGGCGACCTCACCATGAGAGCGTGAGAGAGACAACAAGACGCGGCGACGACGACTGTTTGCGATCGCGTCGAACGCCGTGTCAGGATCCATCGGGATAGCGAGCGACGCCGCCTCATCCTTGGGAGTGGGCACTCAGATCACCTCTGTTGTGGGTGTTGCCCCATGGCCACGGTGTCTCAACCGTCTGGTAGCGTCATCGGCGTCTCGATGTTTGTTGGTGCTGTCACGTCGCCACGGTCGGGACTTCGTGAGCAGTTGGAGTAATCGATCAGCAGGAGTCCCGATGTCGTTGCTGGTAGTTCCTTCATCACGCTGGATTAGAGGCGATACGACTTGGCGAGTCAGTGGGCCATTTTGCGGAGCCCTGCTTTGAGAGGCAGAGTTATGACTCGTGGCCCTGATATGGCGGCATGCTGTCATCGGTGTGGCAGCACGATTCCTCCGGCGTCCTAGCGCCGGGGGAGTTCTCATGAATCGTGCTAGTGTTGTATAGGAGCGACTGTGTGTTTTATATGGGTGTCACAATCTACAGACACCCTGTCTATGGCTTTGAGGGCTTGTACCCTCCATATTTGAGTTCAATCTTAATTACCTCTTAATCACACTCCACTTCCATTGGTAGTTAAAAATAATCTACTCTCAGCTGACGCTAGGCTCACAACTATCGAGGATTGACGTCCTCCTCGCACTGAAGCGCGAGTCTCTCTCCTCGATTCTCCGTAAGTCTGAGTTGCTTCACGGGCTTTCTCCAGTTTCACAGAGATCCAGTAAGCTGCTTGCCGGGACTAGCGGGCCTCCGTTCGAGACTACTGCGAACCATTCTGTCTTGTCTGCCGACCTCGGCTACTCCCCGCCCCCGCGCCGCCATCTGGCCCCGCCCTGTTCGTCCCCACTGGCTCCGCCCCGGACGGATCGCCCACGGCAACATGCGGGGACCAATCTCTCTCGCCCCTCCCACACTCCTTCACTCTCCACTCCTTCCACTCGTCTCTCCCGCCCCACCGCCGTTGTCCAACGCGGAGCCATCGCTGTGCGTCTCCCGGTGCCGTTCTATTCGCCGGTCTGGTGTCGCCGTCGCGGTGTTGTCTCATCGCGTCTTCCGAGCTGTCCTCATCGACGTCAACCTCGCCTCTGTCTTGTCGCCCCCACTCTGCTCTCCCCCTCGCGTCGTCGCCCCCGCACTTGTTGTGTCCCGCTGTCGTCGTCCCCACCCCTCCCTGCTCGCATCGGCCTCACCTCCGCACTGCCGTCGCCGCCGCACCCACCTCGACTCTCGTGTCGTCGCCGCCGCTCCAGCCCCACCCTCGCATCGTCGCTGTCGTCTCGCAGTGTCGACGTCGTCGCTGTCCTCCCCCGCCCCCGCCGCTCGCATCGCGATGTCGATTCGGGGTGTCGTCGCTCGCCCGCCCCTGTTCTTCCGCCGCCGTCGCCGCGCTGCTGGTTCTGTTCGTCGGTGCCCCGCTCGGTTCGTCCTCTGGTGTCGCCGATTGCTCATCGGTCGTCGGTGCCTGTCGGTCGGTGGTGTGTCCGTTTCGTTGCCTCAGGTGGATCGCCTCCAGTTGCTGGTGGTGTGTCTTCGTCCGCCAGTCGTTGGGCGTCGGTCCTCATTCATCGTCGGTCAGCTGTCGGTCTCGTTTGCTGGTCGGTGCGTTTCGCTTGCTGGTCTCTGACGCCGTCCGCGTTACAACTCGAAAGAGGGGTGTGTCGGTTCGTTCGGTTCGCCTGTTGTTCTTCGATGCCCCTCGGCCCCGGATCGTCGACGTCGATTGCTCCTTCGGTAATCCCAGTCGTCGTGTCTCGCCGTCGGTTGTTGGTGTCTTCTCTCCCCCGCTCGTTCGGTAGCCGTTTCCTGCGCCGATCACCCCTGCCAGTTTCCCCGTGCCCGCCAGGGTTCCGTCCACTATCATATCCTTGATAGACACTGTTCCGTTTGTCGTCCGTCTCCCCCGCTTTTCCCCGTCCGCTGCTCGGCTCCGCCCAGACTCTCTCACTACGTGGCCATCTACTGAAGTTCAACTCCCTGAACCCTAATTGTGTGAATTCGGCTGAACGTGTGAGGCGAAAACAGATTCTTTTAGAGAGTCTCTAAAGCACTCTAATTCTATGGCTGAACGTGAGAGGGTCATTCGGTGGGTGCTGAGCTAAACACAAACCCCCTGAATCAGCACGCCATCTGGTAATTAGCCAAAATGACATACCAAACACATAATTAAACATAGAAGCCCCCAAATCGGCTGCCGTCTGGTAATTACGCGAAAATAGAGAGGTGATTTGGCGCTAAACACGAGGCCCCCGCAATCCCGCTGCCTTCTGGTAATTACAGTACTAAACACAAACCCCCCAAATCGCCACGCAGTCTGGTAATTATGATTGTCTGTCGTTCGTCATCGCCTCTGGAGTGTCGCTAAACACGAACCCCCCACAATCCTGCTGCCGTCTGGTAATTACAGTACTAAACATAGACCCCCCCAATCAGCACGCTGTCTGGTAATTATGATTGTCCGCCGTCCCCCATCGCCATTGGGGTGTCGCTAAACACGAACCCCCCGCAATCCTGCCGCTGTCTGGTAATTACGGTACTAAACATAGACACCCTGAATCAGCACGCCATCTGGTAATAAGCACTGTCAGATCATCGACTTAACCATACAGATTGTGATAGGTGTCGGAATGGCCGGTCGAAATTAGCCTCAAAATTGTGGCTCTGATAGGTGAATCGAGAGGGCGTGAGAATTCAAAATGAGCTGTTGGCGGACTGGGCTCGCGGATGGTAGGCGTGCGTGACTGTTCTCGCTCAAGTTCTGCTCGTATTTCGCCTCAGGTCGGCTTCGGTTTGTCCCTAGGTCGGCTTCCGTTCGTCTCGGCGTCGGCTTCCGTTCGTCTCGGCGTCGGCTTCCGATCGTCTCGGGGTCGGCTCCCGATCGTCTCGGGGTCGGCTTTGGATTCCCCGCTCCAGTTCTCCGCTAAGCGGGGGGTCTGCGGGGCGGTGGGTGACGCCTTGGAATTGACTACGAACGACCGCCGCGTTGACTGGGATGCGTCGATCGTAGCCTCCGAGAGGAGCATGTTGTTGTTCGCAGGTCAGCTCAGCGTTGGGCAGGAATGGCGCTTCGGGAGTTTGCGATAGTGTTTGGAACAGTTCGTTCTCAGCGTTCCGCTGGGATTGCGTCGGGACTGTGTGTGGAATCGTGTCGGCAACTACTGGCTCCGCTGGTGGTCCGCGTCGTGGCTGCGTCTGTCGTAGCTGTCTTGTTCAGTGGTGCGTCGGGAGGTGTCGTCTGGTCGTACAGGTCGTGTCGAGGTGGCGTTTGTGTCGTCGCGAGGTCCGAAGACTCGTGGCTCCGGTTACAATCTGATCGGTGTCGTGGGGGCGTCCAGGTAGACCAAGCGTCTCGACGAGAGTCGTTTCGACCGGGAACGGCGCAGTGAATCGTTTCGCATTGTGGCGCTGAGGAGATACAACAAGTGTCATCACAGCTGCGTGTTGCTCCTGTGCCGGCGCTGTGTGTGTCCTGGTAGAGCCGGTAGGCGTTGCTGTCGGAGGTCGGCTGGACGGTGACAAAAGAAGTGTGAACCTCTGGGCTTGCGCCTGCTTGCGGTGCTGTTCCGACGGGGTGGAGCGGTCCTACCTACGACTCGACAGTCACAGCCTCGTCGTCAAAGGTGTCGTCAGCCATCACCGAGACCCCGCCTTCTTGATCGAGATCGATCAAAACGCCACCGCCGACTTGGTCACTGCCGACATCTTCGTCTGGCTCTGTTGAAATCCTCAGCAAGTGATGTATTCAGACTCGGTTGTAGTCAATACAGGGAATTCACGAATCACTCGGTGTACGCTGTATGGTACTCAGTGTCGGGGGTAATTGGTAATCTTTAGACAAGACACTTACCAATTCCTGAGTTTCTTCAGTTAGTGACTTCCCATAGCCGCCGTGCGGTATTGGCCACTCTCACCAGTGTAGGCCTTGCCGGCTGTACTACGCTTGGTGACTCGCAACCACCAAACGAAGACGAACTCCCAGATCAGTGCCCCACCTCGCGTGATTTGGATGTACCGTGGCCACGAGATCTCGATCCAGGTCTTGTGAGAGGATTCATTACAGGATATGAAGACCTGAAAGAGTTTATCACAGCCTACGAAGAAGCGTACCTGGTTGAAAAAAGCACCCAATCACCGTATCAGTCTGCTAATTTTAACGTAAACGTGGATCGATACATCAAGAGAGTTGTTGGCGGTTTTCTACTGACCGTCAGTCACACTGGGTCGGTCAAAAATCAATCCCATCTCCTACTACGGGCATTTAAAACTGATTCTGAGGGAATCCCAAAGGATGGGTTGAGTGTCGATAAGAGTGATGTACCTGATGGTCTTGAGCCCATACCAATTAACGAGGTTCAAGATCAAAAAACCCGAGAAATCTTAAAATCGGCCGCAAAATCAGGAGATAGAACAGATACTGCCAGCCCTCCGGGACAATTCTACGACTTGGTTAATAACCGTTCACCGAATGCTTCACTCAGTGATGAGGGTCGGTCAGGAGTATATTCGGATCTGCCAGCAGTGTATTTTGATGTAAATGGGACAGTTGTTCTTGTATTTATACTGATGAAACAAGGTTCTGTGGGTGATATTTTTGAACCAGTATCTGTCCAATATTATGTCTCAGAGTACGTTATCCGGCGAACTGAGGACGAAAGCAAATCACCCCGAGATGGAACGGTGGTTGAGTGTCGGCTCCCAGAGTGAATGTGGATACCAATTTGATTTCCTCGAGACACGATCAATTCACACTCAGGGTAGCACGGCTGTTTCAGTAGATCGGGAACGAAATGAACACTGTCGTCGTACTGTCTGGACCCTCTATATCGATCACACTGGTACTGGCAGACAATCGGGAGTTCACCGAGACGCTGCTGAATAGAGTGCGCGAGTGTTGTACTGGGCTGATTTAGTCCCAAGCCGATGATTTGGTACAGCAGCCTCCAAGTACAAAGTCCGGTTGTCCAGATCGTGTGGATTTATTCTCATCACGGAATTCTCTCCGTATATGACCGGCTCTCNTACAGCAGCCTCCAAGTACAAAGTCCGGTTGTCCAGATCGTGTGGATTTATTCTCATCACGGAATTCTCTCCGTATATGACCGGCTCTCCTGCTCAAGAAGAGTCGAATTTCCGTGGGCACGTGACGCAGAAAGCAGTTGTATTTAAAAGGGGGGATGACATCCTTCTGGTCCGTCCAGATAACGAAGGTCCGTGGTCGATTCCCGGTGGCCGTGTTCAGGACGGTGAAGACGCTGATGTAGCACTCGAACGCGAACTCCGCGAGGAAACAGGCCTTGCCGTCCGTGTCGGCCAACCAGTTCACGCGATGACCGGCGTTTGGTTTACTGGTGACGGTGAGCCGATGTTCACTGTCGTGTACGACTGCGAGACCGATGAGACCGAAATAACACTCAATCACGAGCACGAGGAATACAAATGGGTTTCACCNCCGATGTTCACTGTCGTGTACGACTGCGAGACCGATGAGACCGAAATAACACTCAATCACGAGCACGAGGAATACAAATGGGTTTCACCCGTGAAGGCGAGAGACCGGATGCCGATTGAGCCGTTACAGATTGCTGTTGAAAGAGCGATTACACGGCACCAGTAGCAGTGGTGGCTGCCTGACGCGCGTTCTTTCACTCTCCAGAACTATCCAATCTGAACCGCTGTATTCAACCTCTGTATCTCGCACGGCGTTGCTGACAAACTGTGTAGAAATTAGATTCTGTCACCGTTACGTGGATCCTCTGTACTGACCACAGTCGGTTAGAATGTATCACTTCCTGAGAATTTCAACAGAGCCATAGAAGCGATTTGTGAAGTACTCGGAACCGATGTTGACGAAACGGAGCACTGTCAACATCGTGAATGCGCCGATCCATCCGGGCGCACGTCGGTATCGCAGAGTCAATAGAGGCAGCCAACGACTCTACTTTCCTGAAATCAGATCTCCAAGTGATTGCTGACGAAGTCGGAGCTTCGTTCGAATAACCCTGCGTACCATCCCAGTCTATATGATGCCGCCGATGACGAGTAGTCCCACAACAAGCAGCAGCGTCGTGACCACGCTTCCCGCGGCCAGTAACTTGTTCTCCATCACTTTCTGGTGGAACGGCATCCTGGCGTACTCCTCGCGGAACGCCTCGAGATTCTGGTCGTCGTAGAAGTACTTCGTCTTCAGCGCGAACCGCTCAGTGACCGCACACCCCGTACAGACCGGTTCTCCTTCCAGCCGTTCCGTTTTGATGTGGCTGTCACAGGCAATGGCCCCACAGTTGGGACAGTACGTGTATGTCTCGTCGACGCTGGTCGTGTCACAGTGAACGCATCGATGGATACCGTCCTCGGCAGTCACTCGTGACGGGCCTGCCGCGTAGTACTCGTAGGGGTAGGTGTACTCTTGGAGATCGGTCGTCTGTCGAACCTCGGGGAGATACACCGACTCGATCGATTGGACAGAGATATCCGAGCGGTTCGGCTCACACGTCTTGTTGTACGTGACGTTGTTGTCGCCGGTGTAGGTCACCGTCGTCGTGTGGTGTTGCTGGAGCCGCTCGACGGCCCACTCTTTGTACTCGGTTTGGGTCTGTCCGAAACGGCGCTCCTCAACGTCGTCGAACACCTCCCCAAACTGTTCTGGATCGATGTCAATCGTCGTATGAAGATTTTCGATAACCAGTGTCGCGACATCCTCGTCAATGACCTGTAGGTGCCCACGGTCAGCGTGAACCACAAACTGCGTCCGATCGTTGATTTGGTGGATGATGCCGACAGATGTCTCAAAGACGGCGTTCGTATCGGCAGTAACCGCGACTACCGGACGGAACGCCACCGCCGCATGCGGTTCTGGGAGGTCGCCAGCCTCGATGTTCTCGATGTCGCGGAACGCTTCTTGGACGGGTGCGTCGACATCCGCCGCCACGTCGTACGGCCGAAGCGTCTCGTCGCAGAGGATCTCGATGCGGCCGTTGTAGAGGTCAAGTCCGATCTCGTCGGCGATCTCTCGGAGGTCCTCGCCGTCGAGCAGCTCGATGGGATACGGGTCGTCGTTCTGCTGGAGTCGGTTTGCGTACTCCTGAGCAGGGTTCGTGAATCGGCCGGTCGTGACGACCATGCCGCGTTTTGGGCCATCGAAGTCGAATGTCGCGATCGCCGAATGGAGCTTCTGGACGACTGGTCGCCCGACCGTCCCTGTGTGCTTACACTCAACGACGATCGCACGCCGTGTTCCGTCGACGACCTCCTCCATCATGACGTCCCGTCCCTCGTCAGCTGTCTTCTCAGCCTGGCGGACATTCTCGTAGCCGAGGTTGCGGAAAACATCTTCTATCAGGTCCTCGAACTCGAACCCCGAGAGGTCGTCCAATACGGCCATTTGAAGATGGACAGACAGTATCTTGCTATGACTAAATACGTTGCTGACGTTGCTAGCAAGACTGCGACGACATGAGTGTTGCTGGATTATATTTTTCAGTAGACAGAAATCATTACGGAAAATTGAGGAGAAAGCCCCGTGCTTTAGCGCGGGGATGAATCCGACACTATCCCCCACGAACCACCGCCGGTGACATCCTCCTCGCCGTGAACGGCGAGGCTTCCCACGCATGAGGAATACCAGTCAGCCGTCGCTGGTAGAGGGTTCCAACTCTCGGAACGCCGTGAGCGTCATCTGCGAGGGTGTCTCGCTCGTCTCACGGTGAGTCGTGGCAGTGTCACTACTGCTCCCATCCCGAGGCGAGTCATCGCGTTCCGCCTTGTCAAGCGGAACGCTCTCTCCCCACGGGTCAACCCGCCGTGCGATGTTCGCGGAAGCGTTGATGTCGGCCTGAAACGTCGACACGTGGCACTCATCGTACGGACACCGGAACTCAGCTTGAGAGTCCCGCCGGCCGATACGGTGGCACGAGTGGCACGTCTGCGAGGTGTATGCCGGATTCACGAACTCAACCGGGATGCCTGCTTCCGTCGCCTTGTCCTCGATGCGCCCTTGGAGCCGGGCGAACGCCCACGAGTGAAGCCGACGGTTCATGTACTTCCCGTAGTCGAGTCGTTCGCGGATGTACGTCAAATTCTCCATCACCAACACCGGGTTCTCGAACTGCGTGGCGTACTCGACGGCTTCCCGAGACGCCTTCTCCACGATGTCGGTGAGAGCGTTTTGGTAGTGGTCGAACCGTTCGCCGGCACGCCACTCCGAAGCGTCGCGCTCTTGGAGTCGTTTCAGGGTCGTGTGCATCTCTTTGCGGAGATGCTTCGCGTTGCTTCCGCTACGCACGAACGGGTCAGTCGGAGAACCGTTCTTAAGGGCACAGCCCGTGATAAGGGCGGTTTCTCCGATGTCTAAGCCGATGTGCGTGGCGTCACCGTCTGTCGTTGGTTCTTCGACCGGGTACTCGACGGTGACGTGTAGTACCCAGTTTTGCCGGTGCTGTTGAAGCCGTATCTCGCCTGCTTTCGCGTCCTCGGATACGAGGTCGTGCCAGAGGTCTTCCTGTTCGGGGTTGATACGGAGCGGTATCCAGAAGTTCGTCCCCCGACCGGGGCGTGGGACCCACCACGTGAACTCGTAGTTGCGTTCCTCGGAATGGTCAAACTTCGCGGCTTGGTTCGTAAGCCGTATGGGGTGTTTGTCGTCCAACTCTTTCGCGTTGTACGTCTTGCGGAGTTTCGGGACGTAGTTACAGAGTGCGGCTTTAGCTTGATACGGCAGGTCGTAGGGTGTCACGATGTCGCTCACCGCCGACATGGTACTCGCCCCGGCGTCGAACGCTTCTTGTAGACCGTCACGGTATGTTTCGAGCAGGTCGTTGAGTTTCGCCTGCTTGTGCGCGGTGGGTGGCGCAAACGTCGCCTGTAACGTCTTCGTGACGATCGTGGACATCGCTACTGGTCCTCCACGTACTCCATCAGCACGTCGATGCTCACCTGTCCGGTGGTAGCGAGAAAGTATCCCGGTTGCCAGAACGCGCTGCCGAGCGTCTGCCGAACCTCGGGGTTTTCGTCACGGATTTTGCGAGACGTGACGCCCTTGAGGGAGTTGATGAACTTTGTGAGGTCTGTCGTGGGCTTCGCCGTGAACAGGATGTGAACGTGGTCGGACCCGCCGTTGACTTTCTGAATACTCACGCCGAAGTCCTCAGAGATGTCGCTGGCAATCTCACCGATGCGTTCGGATATCTCGTCGGTGAGGACGTCCGCGCGGTACTTTGTGACGGTCACAAAGTGATATTGGAGCGCGTAGACCGTGTGCGACCTGGTTTCGAGGTTGTACTTCATTTGCCCGTACTAATTTCTATATACCCAATTCTAATAAAAACTCGTAGTCGTGGGGTATTTGAACTGTAACAGACGGTGGTTTGTGTAGATGTTGTCGGCTTCACGCCCGCGCTAAAGGGCGGGATTCTCGCCTTGAAGAAAGATAGTGCGCCGCATTCTGCCGGTCGTGATCGACAGTTCGGCAGTCGCCAGGGCTCAACGTAGACCCGCTCGTTGTGGTCACACGAGAGGCACGTCACCTCGAAGATACGCCGCCGATCACGATCGGCTGCGGCCTCGACATCTCGCTTTCTCCGGAGGTCGACGTTCGAAGTCGCGCTGACCACCTTCACGTCGTTACCTGAAACAACAGGTCGCTGAAGAGTGCGGGTTGACGACAAACCTGTCACGCATCCGGTTCGGTCCAAGCCAAGCTGAGAGCTCGCCCGATCAAGTCTATCGTCGGCACAGAGATTTCAACACAGCCGAAATAGTCGCCTTCACGCGGTACGATCGGATTATCTATTTCAGGAATCGGTCAGAGGAAATACATCGATGTCTTCCAAGAACCCTACCCAATGTGGGTAGGTACATGTTTCGACGAGCCGGCCGTCCTCAAATTTATTGAGTTCGAGGCCTTCCATCTCTATCGTCTGGTCGGTCGATTCGACGCCCTTGTATTCGCCTTTATGTGTTCCCGTCATGATCCAGCGGACCGTGACAGCGTCACCGTCCTCGCCGACAATCACGTCGTCTACTCTGAACTCCATATCAGGGAACATCTCTCGTGTGGTGCGAATAAGGTTCTTGTAGAGTTCCGCGCCTCCCGTCTGAACCTCACCGCCGCGAGTGAAAACGAACGCATCGGCGACGACCTCATCGACCACATCGAGTTCTCCGTCTGTCCATGCCTCCTCAAAGAGCCGGTGTATCCGCGTGGCGTTTGATGAGTCAGTCATCGTTGGATAGTGAGCCTACACATACAAATGTCACTTATTTTTTGATCTGCTGAACCCTCAGCAGTTGATAGTGAACCACGGACGTGAGACACCGATATCGCATAGTAGTGGGGTCGGACTCTGGTCAGTTAAGTGGATAGTCCGACGCTTGGGAGACAACATACTGCCTCAACCGGGGTCAACAGAAGAAGTGTAGCGGCGCCAGTCACCGCACTCCAAGTCAGCCTCACAGAACGTTATCTCATTTGATAACCTCGGCCGAAGATTAAATTGTCATGTGGGAGCATAACACGTATGTATAAACACGGACAAACACAACCACGCAGTCGACGTGGGCTGTTAGCCGCGGCTGCTGGAGTCACTACGTTTGGACTTGCGGGGTGTCTGGGATCGACTGGAGAAGCCGAACAGGGCCGCACGCCTCTAGCAGAGCGAACGCTTCGCTACGGGGGAGTGATGGCACTTTCTGGTGGCTTAGGTTCAGTCGGGGAACCTATTGCCGACGCAGTTGAACTCCCAGCGAAACAACTCGATGATTCAGATCTCGAGGCCGACGTGGAGTTACAGATTGAGGACTCAGAAACGACGGCGCGAGGGGGAATCAATGCGATGCGGACGCTTGTTGATGCGGGGTACCCCGCTATCGCTGGGCCGCTCGGATCTGACGTGACTCTACAAGCGGTCCAGCAGGCCTCAATTCCTGCGGAGGTAGTCAATTGCTCACCCGCTAGCACGACCCCGACCCTATCAATACTAAACGATCGTGGGTTCAGCTTCCGAACCGCACCAGACGACTCGTTACAGGCAGCCGTTGCCGCCCGGCTCGCAGCCGACAAACACGACGCGTCATCGGCCGCAACGCTACACATCGCTGGAGACTACGGCAGACAACTTTCGGGCGCCTTCGCCACGTCTTTCGGCGGTGAAGTACAGCGACAAGTCTCTTTTGACGACGAGTACGAAGACCCGCTGGCGGCTGCCCTTTCCGGCGACCCGGATCTACTCTTTGTGATCGGTTATCCGAAAGACGGCGTGGAGATATTCAGTCACTATTACGACGGCTACGAGGGTGATGAGGTCGTGTTCACGACCGACGGGATGATGGACTCTTCGCTCCCGGAACAGGTGGGCGAGCCGATGCAAAACGTCTACGGGACGGCTCCGTCCTCAAACGGACCGGGGTATGACGCTTTCGCAGAGCAGTATGAGTCTGAGTTCGGGCGCGAACCGAGCATCTTCACCGCAAACGGATACGACGCCGCCGCAGTGATTCTCCTCGCAAATGCCGCCGCAGGCGAAAACGATGGCGGTGCGATTCGGAAACAGATGCGTCGTGTCACCGCAGACGGGGGTACTGAGGTCACGCCAGACACCCTTGCTGAGGGCATACGTCACGCCGCAGCTGGTGACCCAGTCGAGTACCGAGGCGCGTCGAGTGAAGTCGTCTTCGACGAAAACGGGGACGTCTCTGGAATTGATTATCAGTATTTCCGATACGACGCTGACGGGTTCAGTGTTATCGAAGAGATCACCCCAGAGGTGGGCTCATGAGCGATACCGACGACCCACAGCAGGCTTCCGATAGGTCGAATACCGTCGACGAGTCGGCAGTCAGTCGTCTGGCGAGAGGTCTCACACCAGACGTAATCCGCCGGAACTACCGGTCGAAATTCATCATTTCCATCTTTCTTGTCGTAGTCGTTCTCTCTGCCGTGGGCGGGATAAACTACGTGAGCGCGGAGGCTACTGTTGAGCAGGGTGCCGAACAGCAGCTCACGTCGACCGTCGATATGCATGCTGACTCGATCAATGAGTGGGCAGTCTCCATGGAGACGCACACCCGCTCGGTCTCGTCAACGCAGGCACTTTCCGGGGCGGACTCTGGGACGGCTGAAGGAGAGTTGATACAAAAGCAAGCGCAACTCCCAGTCGACGTACGAGCCATCCACCTTGTTGATACTGCTGATGGAAGCGTCGTCACGAGTACGTCGCCGGATCGTCGCGGCGAGTCAGTCGACGACATCACAGCCCCGTGGAGTGACATACAACCCGGTGTTGATCTGACCTCGTCGAACGACGTGTGGAACTCCCCAACTGCCTATGAGTCGAACGCCATGGGCGATCAGGTGATGGCGTTCGCTAGCCCTGTTGAGGGCGACGAATCCCGTGTGGTTGTCTTAGTGGGTACACTTGAGTACCGGGTGGACAACCTCCGACAACTCCACGCTGATCAAGAAACGATGATCGTCGGCGGGAACGGCGACATAATCCTCGCTAGTGGTAACGGTAGCGTAAACGCGGATGATAAAGTCGTCTCCGAACTCGGTGCATCTCGTGGCGAAACTGCCTTCGACCGAGGCGACGATGAGGTGGCAGCGTACGCTTCAACTGGTGATAAAGACTGGGTCGCCGTCACCACCGTCCCCAGCGAACAGGCGTTCGCCGCAAGCGACGCAGTTGGGACTAGTGTCTTGATGGTGATCGGTGCCGGACTGCTGTCGCTCGTCGTTGTCGGACTCACTTTGAGCCGACAGACAGTCGCCCCACTACGTGACCTTCGCGACCGCGCAGAGCGTATGGAGTCCGGCGACTTGTCGGTTGATCTGAAGACAAATCGGATCGACGAGATCGGTCGTTTGTACGGCTCGTTCGGCGCGATGCGCGACTCCCTCAGCAACAAGATAGATGAGGCAGAGACCGCACAGGAGGCCGCCGAGACCGAGCGTGAGCGGATGGCGCAGCGCAACGAGCGGCTACAATCAACCGCCGACGACTACGGCGAAACGATGCGGAAGGCTGCCGACGGCGACCTCACCGCGCGGATGTACACTGACGCGGACGACGAGGCAATGACGGCGATTGCTGAAGAATTCAACAGTATGGTCGCAGAGATAGAGCAGACGTATGCCCGCCTCACGGCGTTCGCAGACGAGGTGGCTTCCGCATCCGAGCAGGCAACCACGTCCGCTGAGGAGGTTGCCGAGACAGCGTCAGGGGTCGCC
Source organism: Halorubrum coriense DSM 10284 (assembly GCF_000337035.1). GTDB lineage: Archaea > Halobacteriota > Halobacteria > Halobacteriales > Haloferacaceae > Halorubrum > Halorubrum coriense. The sequence continues at coordinate 58,246 of NZ_AOJL01000061.1, read as the reverse complement.
GGCTCGGTCGATGAGATTTCGCGGGGTGCTGCCGACCAGAGTGAGTCGCTAACCGAGGTGAGAGACGAGATGAGCGACCTCTCGGCGACGATTGAGGAGGTTGCCTCGTCCTCCGACCAAGTTGCCGACGCAGCCGCGCGGACCGCAGAGGCAGGTGACCGGGGACAGAAGGCTGCCAAAGACGCTATCAACGAGATGGAAATCACAGAGGAGACGGTTGAGGAGGCTGTCGGAGCGATCCACGCCCTCGACAATGAGGTGAGCGAGGTGGACCAGTTGATAGATCGGATCTCCGAAATTGCAGAACAGACAAACATCCTCGCACTGAACGCGAACATCGAAGCCGCCCGCTCCACCGGCGAAGCTGGAAAGGGGTTCGAGGTTGTCGCAGAAGAGATCAAGGCGCTATCTGACGAGGTGAAAGACGCGGCAGAGACCGCAGAATCGCGTATTGACGCGATCCGCAGACGTATGGACGAGTCGACGGCCGAAGTTGAATCGACAAGCGAGCAGATTGACGATGCTGCTACACGCGTGGAGGCGGCCGTCGACGACCTCGAGCACATTGCTGACCTCGCGGACGAGACGAATGACGGCGTCCAAGAAATATCCGATGTGACCGAAGAGCAGGCCGCATCCACGGAGGAAGTCGTCTCTATGGCCGATGAGGTGGCGGCGATTAGCGAAGAGACAGCGTCCGAAGCGGATACTGTCGCTGCCGCAGCCGAAGAACAGACCACCTCTCTCACGGAGGTTTCTGAGTCTGTCTCGTCGCTTTCTGACCGAGCCAATCGGCTCTCGGAGATGCTCAAACAGTTCGATACGGATGTGGGGGCCACGCCGGCAGAGGTCGAGAGAGACTCTCCAACACCTGATCCGCAACCGGCAAAACCAGACTCGAGTGACCCCGGAGCCGGTGACCATTCCCCACCAGGCGAGGTGGAATCTGACTGAACGATAGAACAGAGCTCAGAACCTGTTCTTCGTGAGCTCAACAAAGCCGTTGTTCAGGTAGGCGGCTGTACTGAGTCGAACAATACGCACCCTTCAGCGATCAGTCATTTCAGGCAAGGACCTAGCTGAAGAAGAGGATTTCAACAGAGCCTCTCAAATCTATGTGCGACTATGAGTTTCATTTCTCTTTTGTACGTAGTGTTCAAATAAGCTGATTCCATGCGAAACTGAACGATTTGATCCAATTGTCGGCGGTTTCTGCTTCGATGTTGCTGAAACAGCTTGAGAAATCTATATTTCGACGGTTTATCACTCTAAAGACACGTTCGACGCTGTTCCGACTTCCATGTTTCTCGTATCTGAAATCAAAGTCGTGGCGTTGACACGCATATTGTAACGAGTGCGATCCATCGACGAGAAACACGGCGTCGGAGACGTCGTGTTTCTTGGAGAGTTCCGTTAGAGACGAATGAGGGAGAATCTTTGTCGTCGTTGGCTCAACTTTTGTATCGAGCAATTCGTTTGTTTCAGGATCGACAGCAGCATACAGCCAATATTGCTCATCATTGATTCGGATCACAGTCTCGTCAACCACAATGTGATCCCGACACCGCCCACCTTCAGGCTGTAGATCGACTTTGTGAGCCTAACTATGAACCGTCGATCGAGTACATTCGACACTAAATATCTCAAGAATAAAACTGTACTCGAAAGTGATAGGCCAGCAAGATGGAGCTGAATACCGAGCTTCATCAGCAATCTCGGTGTCGCTCCTCGTTCGACAAATAACAATTCGAGCTGGTTGATAATACCGCTGAGGCGTGTGTTTTCAGGCATAAACTACTCAGAAAACACACCGCCTCACTCTTTTTCCTTATCTGAACACCGCCGCTCGTGTCAGGAAATCTTCGGTCGGCGGCGGTTCTGCGCGGTCTGGGGTGTTCAGCCGTCCACGTCGTTCGCCACTGCGATCGCCTCCTCAACTCCGATCTCCTCGTCCAAGTCTCCGAGTCGAGCGAGCAGCGCTTCGACGCGGTCGTCCGTGGGTTCCCGGCCCGCGCGTTTGAGGAGCTTCCGGGCCGCACCGGCGCCAGTACTCACCCCGAACAGAAGCCGCCGCTTCCCCCCAAAGCGGACAGGGTCGAACGGCTCAAACGTTGACGGCTCGTCCAGCATCGCGGCGGTGTGGAGGCCAGACTCATGTGAGAACACCTCAGCGCCGAGTAGGGGCTTCGTTGGTTTCACGTCCTCGCCCAGCGCGTCCAGCACGCGGTTGGCGACGGGGAGCAGCGACGACTCGTCCACCGCAAGGTCGATCGGCTCCCCGCCGACCGCGGCGGCGGCGACGAACTCCTCGGTGGCGGTGTTGCCTGCTCGCTCGCCGATGCCGCCGATCGACACGTCAACCTTCCCGGCGCCAGCGCGGCCCGCCGCCAGTGCGTTCGCGGTGCCAACGCCAATGTCCTCGTGGAAGTGGACACCGATGGACCCGAGGTCTGCGTCGAGGGCCTCGAGGAGCCGCTCGACACCCGCCGGTGTCCGGGAGCCGACGGTGTCCGCGACGGTATACCAGTCGGCGTCGACCGCGGCGAACAGGTCGTCGAGGTGGGCGGGACAGGTGCGAAATCCATCCATCGCAGTGAAGTGTACGTCGGAGCCGCCCTCCCGGGCGAGTTTGGCGGCTTCCTGTACCGACTTGATCATCGACTCGCGGGAGGCGCCGAGGACGGCGTCCAGTTGCGCATCGCTGGCCGGTGCGAACAGGTCCACCACGTCGACGCCGGCATCGAGCGCGGCCGCCACGTCACTCGGGATCGCTCTGGCGAGGCCAGTCACGTCGGCTTCAATGTCGAGTCGCTTACACACCTTCTGCGTTCGTTCGCCAGCTACTGGGAAGCCGATCTGGACGAAGTCGGCGCCAAGCCGGTCGAGTTCGCGGGCCGCATCGACCTTCTGCTCGACCGTGTACTCGACGCCCGGACGCTGTTCGCCCTCCCGCAGCGTGAGATCGAGGAGTTTCATACCGCCCCTGTGTCGCGGAGTCGCTCGCGCTCCGCCTCGTCGTAGCCCAGTGCTTCGAGTACGGCGTCAGTGTCTTCGCCGAGTTCAGGCGGGTCGGCATTCTCCACGCGGTCGAACCTAGTCGAGCGGGCAGGGTAGCGCGGTACGTCTATGTCACCGCCATCGCCCTCCGTCGCGTGGATCGTGCCCAGCGCGTCGGTCTGTCGGAGGTACGGATCGTCAATCACGTCCTGCGTGTCGTTGACTGGTGCGACCGGAACGCCAGCGTTGCGGAGGCGGGAAATAAGTTCCTCGGCCTCGAACTGCTCGCAGGCTGCGGCGACGCCCTTATCTAGTGCCTCGCGGTGGTCGCGGCGGTCGTCGAGCGTTGAAAAGCGGGCGTCTTCGTGGAGGTCGGTGTCGAGCACCTCACACATCGCCTCCCACTGGGCCTGTGAAGACGGACCGACGAACACCCACTCCTCGTCGGCGGACTGGTACGCGTTGTACGGTGCCCAGTTCGGGTGGCCGGCGCCGATTGGTTCAGCCACCTTCCCGTAGGCCTGTGTGTACGCCAGCCAGTAGCCCATTAGCGAGACGGTGCTTTCGTACAGCGGGACGGTGACATGTTGGCCATCCCCGCTGGCATCGCGCTGGCGCACGCCGCCGAGGATGGAAATGGCGCCGTACAGCGAGGCGGCCATGTCCGCGAGGCTGGTCCCAGACCGAACCGGTGGTTGATCAGGGTGGCCCGTGACGCTCATCACGCCGGAAAGCGCTTCTGCGACGGGGTCGAGCGCCGGGTAATCCTCATAGGGTCCTTCGTTGAACCCCTTAATCGAGCAGTACACCAGTTCTTTGTTGATTGTTTTCAGATCGTCGTAGCCGACACCAAGGCGGTCAGCGGTGCCAGTGGCGAAATTCTCGATGAGCACGTCCGACTCCTCCACGAGGTCCGCGAACACCGCGCTGCCCTCATCGGACTTCAGGTCGAGGGTAACGCCAAGTTTGTTGCGATTGACGTAATTGAACGAACTGTTTCCGACCTCCGAAGAGTCTCGGACTGCGTCACCGCCCTTGGGGTGTTCCACCTTGATGACCTCGGCGCCGAGGTCGGCCAGCAGCATGGAACAGAACGGGCCGGCGATGATGTGACCTAATTCTAGTACCGTCACGTCCGAAAGCGGCCGCCCCTCGGCGCCGGGGAGCAGGTTCGGGGCGATTCGGTGGCCGCCGTCGGTGCGTGGTTGCCGATCTGTTCTGTGCCGTGTGTCGTCGGTCGAATCGTCGTATCGCGTCATTGAGAGGGGGAGGCGGAGCGGGCAGCGACGAGCACGTCGCCGTGACAGATGGTTTCGCCGTCTTTGTCGAACACGAACGCGTCGCCGCCGTCGAATCCAACCGAGAGTTCGTCGTCAGGGCCGGCGTCACCGACGCGCTCGTCGACGACGTTGATGTGGGTGCCGTCGACGCTCGTGCCGTGGACGACAAACTCCGTACCGAGTTGTTCGACGACGTCCACTATCACTCTGACGTGGTGGTCACCACCGTCGGGCGAGAGATACTGCGGCCGGATGCCGACCGTTACCGAGTCGCCGATACGGTCGGCGAACAGGTCCGACGGCGCTGGGATCTCGAACTGCTCCCCAACGATAGTCGGGGCGTCGCCGCCGACCTCAACGGTCGCGGGCAACGTGTTGGTCGAGGGCGTGCCGATGAACTCCGCGACGTACTGGGACACTGGCCGGTCGAACAGATCGCTTGGCGGCGCGAACTGCGCGAGGCGACCCTCCTCCAGCAGGAGCACATGGTCGCTCATCGTCATTGCTTCTGTCTGGTCGTGGGTGACGTATACCATCGTCGCGTCCATCTCCTTGTGGAGGCGCTGAACCTCAACCCGGAGTTCGGCTTTGAGTTTTGCGTCTAGGTCGGACATCGGCTCGTCAAGCAGGAGCACGTCGGGGTCTTGTACGAACGCACTGCCGAGCGCGACGCGCTGTTGCTGGCCGCCGGAGAGTTCAGCGGGCATCTTCTCCAACTGTTCGCGGATCTGGAGAGTTTCGGCCGCCTCGTCGACGGCCGCGTCGCGTTTGGCCTTTGGGACGCCCGCGACTTTCAGCCCGTAGGCGATATTCTCACGCACGGTCATGTGAGGGTAGAGCGCGATGGACTGGAACACCATCGCGGCGTTGCGGTCCTGCGGGCGGACATCGGTCACGTCGCGGTCGCCGAAGTGAATCGTCCCCGAGGTGGGGGTCTCCAGCCCGGCGATCATCCGCAGCGTGGTGGTCTTCCCGCAGCCAGAAGGACCGACGATAGTCGTGAACGACCCCTCGGGAATCTCCAGTGAGAGGTCGTCGACGGCGACGTGGCTCGCGCCGGCGGTGTGGTACTCCTTGCGAACGTCATCGAGTCGTATCGGTTGTGCCATAGTTATTCGAGTCCTCCAACGTTGAAGCCCTGTAGCAGGTAATTCTGGAGGAACAGCGCGATCGCGAACGGCGGGAGCGACATCAGCACTGCCGCCGCCATAGTCTCGGACCAGCCGATGCTCACGCGGTCGAGAAACAGGCTAGCGCCGACGGTGATCGGGTACATCTCTTGTTGACTCATTACCACACGGGCCATCGTGAAGTCGTTCCACGCAACCGAAAACGAAAAGATGGCCGTGGCAATGGTGCCGGGTCGCGCGACGGGGAGAACGACCTCCCAGAGGGTACGGGTTCGGCTTGCGCCGCGGATCCACGCTGACTCCTCCAGCGCGATGGGCACCGTCTGAAAGTACTGCCACATCAGCCAGATGCCGAACGGCGCGGAGATACCCGTCAGCGCCAGCGTTAGCGCGAAGTAGCTGTCGAGCATCCCCAGCGAGAAGAAGATGACGTACAGCGGGATGGCGAGCACGATCGGACTGAACATGTACGCGAACAGTACCGCACGCGCGGCCATCGTCTTCCCACGGAACTCGAAGCGGGTCAGCCCGTATCCCGCCGCAACCGACAGTGCTGTCGCCAGCAGCGTCGAAGACGCCGTGACCACGAAACTGTTGAACAGGTAGCGGGGGGTGCCGGTCTCCGTGAACAACAGGACGAAGTTATCGAACGTGAACGAATCAAACAGCAGGTTCACTTGTCCACCTCGGAAGGTCGTCACCGAGGGCTGGAACGCGATAGCGATCATCACGTACACCGGGATACTGACAAAGATCGCGACGAGCAGGGCTGTGAGAATTACTGTCACTCGACGCACCTGTTCCTGGGTTCGTTGGCTGACGAACTTCCCGGCGGCGCCCTCGCCGAGTCCCAGCATCACGTAGTCACCTCCTGTTCGGGTTTGAACGCCCAGAAGTACACCACCGCGACGGCTGCGAGTAGCAGAAACATGATGCCTGCAAGTGCGGTCGCACCGCCGAAGTCGGGCGATCCGAGGAACGCCAGTTCGTACACCATGATCGGCAGCGTCGTCGTTGCGTCCAGTGGGCCGCCGCGGGTCGCGAGGTAAATGATGTCGAACTTGTTGAACATCCAGATCCCCCTGACGAGAATGATGATCAGGATCGCTCCCCGAAGGTTCGGAATGGTGATGTCACGGAACGCCTGCCATGTCGACGCACCCTCGACACGGGCGCGCTCGTAGAGGTTCGGATCGATCGCCTGTAGGCGCGCAAGCAAGATGAAGAACGCAAACGAGCCGTACTTCCAGACGCTCGCGACGATAGCCGCGGGCATCGCCCACGTCGTCGACGAAAAGAACGCCAGGGGCTCCTGAATCACCCCGTAGTCGAGCAGGAACTGGTTCACCGCGCCGACGTTGGGGTCGAGCAGGAACGTCCACATGAAAATAACCACGAGTGTCGGCAGGAGGTACGGGAAGATCATCATGGTCCGCAAGGCGTTGCCGCCCTTGATTTTCCGGTTGACCACGAGCGCCAGTCCTAGCCCCAGCACGAGGCTGAGAACCGTCGAAGAGAGCGCGTAAACGATGCTGTTCCACAGCGCGGTACCGAACAGTTCGGAGGTGAGGACATCGACGTAGTTCCCAAGGAACGCAAACTCCGCGGCGCCGGTCGGGTCCGAGAACAGGCTCATCCCCAGCGCGTAGCCGATGGGGACCCCCCAGACCAGCACAAAGAACAGCGTGAACGGGACAAACATCGCGAGCAACAGCAGTCGCTTCTCGTCGAACTCGCCGAGCCTCCCCTGTAACGTGCTGACAGCGGACATCGAGAAGCGTTACTCCTCCTCCTGAAGGCCGCGAAGTTCCGCCGCCACCCAATCGACCGTCTCCTCGGGTGACTGGCTGCCAACAAGCATCTGCTCGGCCGACTGCCCGAACAGCTGTCCACTGTATGCGTTGGCGGCCGTGAGGTTGGGCGCCTCCTCGTCACCCGTCGCGAGCACGGTGGTGAACGCATCCCAGTTGTCCCGAACCAGATCTACCGCCTCCTGGTGCTCTGCCAGAACCTCGTTCTCGGTCATCTGGTCGCTGTTCATGAGCTCCTCAGTCGGCGGCCATTGGAACAGTGGCGCCGACAGCACGAAGTCGAGGAAGCGCTCGGACTCGCTGAAGAAGCGGGTGAACTCCTGTGCGCCCTCGGTTGCCTCGCCGTCGTTCCGGACGACGTGGCCCTCCATGTACGCCCACCACGTGTCTTGGGAGCCGCCCTGTGGGATCGGGAACCCGGTCGGTGAGAGGTTATCGACGAGGTCAGGTCGGTTCTGGCGGATGCTTAGGATCGGCAGGCCGCCGACGGACATCAACGCGGCGGCGTTACCCTGCTGGAGCGCTTGCGTGCCGTCGCCCCACTCCCAGCCGGAGCCGTTCGGTGCGTACTCGTTGATGCTTTGGAGCCACTGGTAGGTCTCGACCGCGCGCTCGCGGTTCTCACCTTGGTCGATGGTAATCTGAATGTCATCGGAGGGGCCGCTGTAGATCTCCACGTCGTTCTGCCAGAGGTATTGGGTCGTCGACGTGTCGGCGTTGTTGGTCTGGCCCGTTGGGACGACGTAGCCGTTCATGTCCTCCTCCTCGCTGACGCGCTGGGCCTCGCTGAGCCAGGTCTCGAAGTTCGTCGGGTTCTCCTCGTACAGGTCGTTGCGGTACCAGCCCATCAGGGGCTCGACCATCGTCGGCGCGAAGTAGGACTCGCCGTCAATGTTGACTGGGTCCGGGAGTCCAACGTCCTGTACCGCGCTGGTGACGGTCGCGAGGCTGCCGTTCTGCTGGTACCGGTAGGCGTCGGCGGACGTGTCAAACACTAGATCCGGGGGGTTCCCGGCTGCGAGCATCTGCTGGAGCTCCTCGTCCGTCGATGTCCCGCGCGAGGTGTAGGTGACCTCGACGGTGTAGTCGAACTCGTTCTCGAACTCCTCGATGATGTCGTCGACGACGTCGCTGGAGTCCCCACGGTCGGAGAGGTACCGGATTGTGTTTTCTCCGCTGTCGCCACCACCGAGGCAGCCCGCGATTCCAAGCGTCGCTGTTGTTCCAGCCGTACCGATGAACCGCCGGCGTGTGAACTGTTTACGTTCCATACCGTCTGTCACTATAGTCCGTGAAGGTTTGCCTTCCGCCTACACTGGTAGGCTTTTTATTTATCTGACGGATCGGTAGCCCGTTCGCCCCCCAGCATGAGCTCCGCCTCGTCCGGCCCTGGTACCTCGGTCCGGCCGCCGCGGCCGAGGGCATCCGAGAGCAGCGCGCGCTCCGCTTTCCTGAGGTGTTCGAGGAACGTCGAGTGGGCGATCCCCAGCTCACCGGCAAGCGTCTCTGCGTCGGTCTTGCGTGGCCACTCGTAGTAACCGCGCCGCAACGCCGTCGAGATCACCTCCGACTGGCGTTCCGAGAGCATGCTCTCGGGTTCGAGGTAAGGGGTGAGCCGGCCGAGTTTGACAGTGCTGATCGAGGCGAGTTCCTCGATTATGTTGCGGAGATCTTGTCGGCGGTACACCACCATGTCGAACACGCGCTGGTCGCCACTGACCTGATCGCGCCCCTCGAGCATCCCGTGATTTTCTCGGATGATCGGGAGCGCGCCGCAGGCATGTTTCGTCACCGCCAGCCGGCTCTCCTCGACCCGGTTGAGCGCCGTCACCTCGTCCGACGCCTCGAAGGCGGCCTCGATTTCTTCGATCCGGTCACCGGCGTCGAGCACAAACCGAACCTTGCCGCCGTCAATTAATTCTTCACTGTGGACAGTAAAAGAAAAGTTCCACTTGTTCGTCACCTGACTGAGGATACAGTTCGTGTCCAGTTTGAGGTAGATTTTGGCCCGGTACATGCCCCCGGTGGGAGGTGGGGTCTACACTTGATTCTTGCCACCATACGCCACGTAGTGTTCAGGTGAGCTTATTTCACGGGAAGCTGAACGATCTGAGCCAATTGTCGGCAGCTTCTGCGTTGGCGTTGCTGAAACAGTTTGAGAAACAGGCTATTCGTCGTTTGTTTCTCTAGCAATACGTTCAACAGCATTCCGATTTCTATGGCGGTCACCATCGGCGAACTGCGCTCGGGCTCCGGATACGGCTCCAGCCCCAGCTCCGCCCCGCGCTCGCGACACCGCGCCGCCGCGGTGCGATGACGCTCTCGAACGTCGTCGAGCCCCTCCTCCAGCCACAGTCCGAGCGCCGCGTCGAGCGCCACGACCTCGGTCGTGAGGTGGGTGTACGGGAATCCCCCTGAGGTGTTGCGCCACGGCAGGAAGTTCGTGTACAGCGAGTGCGGGTCGCGCTCCTCCATCGCGGTCCACGCACGCTCGCTGATCACGGCCGTGGTGAGCCCCGGCGGCGCGCTGAAGCACTTCTGGGAGGCGCCCAGACAGACGTCGATCCGCTCGGTCGGCACCCTCGCCCCGCCGAGCGAGGAGACGGCGTCGACGACAGTGAGGACCTCGCCGTCGGTTTCCTCCAGTAAGTCCAGCGCGGGCCCGAGGTCGTTGAGCGTCCCCGTGGGCGTCTCGCAGTGGACCATCGTCGCGACCTCGAAGTCGGCGTCTCCCCGGGCGAGCGCCGACTCCAGCTCCGCCAGCGGGAGCGGCTCGTCGTAGTCGGCCGAGACGAGGGTCGCCTCGCCGCCGTACGACTCGACGAAGTCGGCGAAGCCGTCTCCGTAGAGCCCGTTCGACAGGCAGAGCACCTCAGTGCCGGGCTCGACGAGCGAGGCGATCGCGGCCTCCAGGCCGAGGATCCCCTCGCCGCCGGGGACGACGACGTCGCGGGCGGACCCGTCGTCCGCTCCCCCCTCCTCGCCGGACTCGACCCCGTACACCGTCCCCAGCCGGTCGGTGAGTCGATCGTAGATCCGCCGGAACTCCGGGCCCACGTCGGGATCGATCAGCTCGCGGCTCATCGCGTCGCGGACGAGTTCGGGGACCGCGGTCGGTCCCGGCGTCATGAGCATACACCGACACTCGGTTCCAACGGAATAACCGCCCCGTCCCGCTCGACGCTCCAGATCGAAGCTGCCGCCACCACACCGAGAACGAACCGAAGCTGTCGCCACGCGTAAACATATATGACCGGCGAGCGGAGTGGAGGACATGACAACCAAACAATACGGCCGTCCGGGCTCGTCTCGATCGACCGAGCGAACGGACGCGGCCGCCGGGTCGGTGAGGTGAATGGCGCGCCGACCGCTCCCGGCCCTCGCCGTCGTCGCCGTCGTCGTCCTCTCCGTCGCGGCGTTCGCCGGCTTCGCCGTCGCGCAGGAGGAGCCGCCGTTCGTGCGCGGCGAGCCCGAACTGGACGTCTACGTGCCGGACTCGACCGTGTCACCGGGGACGGCGACGGAGCTCACGCTACAGGTCGCGAACGACGGCGACGTCGACGCGGGATCGGACGCCCGGCGAGATACCGTCACGACCGCGCGCAGCGTCGTCGTCGAGGTCCGAGCCAGACGCTCCCCGCTCGTCGTCGAGACCGGTCGGTTCGCCGTCGGGTCAATCGGCGAGGGAGCGGTTCGCGAGGCGCCCGTCTCCGTCGTCGTCCCGGCCGACGCGGAGCCGGGGCGGTACTCGCTCGACGTGCGGCTCGAATACTCGTACACCTCCCTGTCAGCGCCGCGGAGCGGCGTCGTCCAGGACCGGACGCGGACCCGGACCGAGTCGGTATCGGTGACCGTCGACGACGCGCCGCGCTTCGCGGTACGGACGGTCGAGACGGACGTACAGGTCGGCGACGCCGGAACGCTCGTGGCGAACGTGACCAACGTCGGCGGAGAGCCCGCGCGCGACCTCTCGGTCGAACTCGCCGCAAACGGCCCCGACCTCGCGCTCGGCGAGACGGAGCGGAACACCGCCCGGATCGACCGGCTCGGTCCCGGCGAGAACGCGACGATCAGGTTCCCGGCGAGCGTCAGCGCCGACGCCGCTGCCGAGTCGTTCGACCTCACCGGCGTCGTGCAGTACACCGACCCCGACGGCGTCCGCGGCGCGCAGACGGACATTCCGGTCGGGCTCCGACCGCGCGCGGAGCAGTCTCTCTCGGTCGCGGTCGACGACGCCTCCCTCCGCGTCGGCGAGAACGGGACCGTCAGCGGGACGATCCGGAACGACGGGCCGGCGGAGGTTCGAGCGGTCGTCCTCGCGGTCGGCGACGGGGCGTTCGTCCCGCGCAGCCCGCGGTACGCCGTCGGTGACCTCGACGCCGGCGAGAGCGCTGCCTTCCGCTTCCGCGGGGAGGTCCCGGCGAACGCCGACTCGGTCCCCCAGCCGCTGGTCCTCTCGACCAGCTACCGGAGCGCAGCCGACACCGAACGGACGACCGAAGCGACGGTGCGCGTACCGATCGCCGAACGCCGAGACGCCGTGGCGGTGTCCGCGCTCGACTCGGAGTTCGCGGCCGGCGAGGAAGGCGTGCTGCGGCTCGAGGTGACGAACCGCCGCGACGTTGAACTCCGCGACGTCGAACTGCGCCTCGTCGTCGACCAACCGCTGGAGAGCGAGTTCCGGACGACGGTGATCCCGTCGCTCGCGCCCGGGGAGACCGGAGAAGTCGCGTTCGACCTCGCGGTGGACGGCGACGCGCCGGCGACCCGGTACCCCGCGAGCGTCGAAGTCGCGTACACCGACCCCGACGGCGTCCGCGTCGACGGCGACACCGAGCGGGTCGCCGCCTCGGTCGTCGAGTCGTCCGGGGACGAGATACCCATTGAAGTCGGCGTGTTGATCATCCTCCTCGTCATCGTCGCCGCCGGCGCGTGGTGGTTCTATGTCCGGTGAGGCCGACCGACCCCTCGTCGTCGAGGGACTCACCAAGGAGTTCGGGAACGTGGTCGCGAACGACGCCGTGTCCTTCGCCGTGAACGAGGGCGAGGTGTTCGGCTTCCTCGGACCCAACGGCGCGGGGAAGTCGACGACGATACGACTGCTGTTGGGGCTGTTGAAACCCACCTCGGGGACGGCGACAGTGCTCGGCGCCGACGTCCGCGACGAGGCCGCGCTGACCGAGGCCAAGCGCCGGATCGGGTACCTCCCGGCACACCTCGGATTCGCCGAGGAGGCGACGGGGGAGGCGGTGCTCGAATACCACGGCGCGGTGAAAGGCGACAGTCGCCGGGCGGAGCTGTTGGAGCTGTTCACCCCGCCGGTCGACCGTCCGATACGGGAGTATTCGACCGGGAACAAGCGGATGCTCGGTCTGGTGCAGGCGTTCATGCACGACCCGGACCTCGTGATCATGGACGAACCCACCTCGGGTCTCGACCCGCTCAAACAGGAGGCGTTCAACGAGTTCGTCCGGGACGAGCGGGACCGCGGCACGACGGTGTTCTTCTCCTCGCACGTGCTGAGCGAGGTGCGGCGGGTCTGCGACCGTGTCGGCATCCTCCGCGGCGGGTCGGTCGTCGAACTCGAGAACGTCGAGGCGCTGCTCCACCGAGGCGGGAAACACGTGCGGGTCCACGCGAGCGATGCCGCGATTGCGACGATAACCGACCTCGACGGCGTCGTCGACCCGGACCGGTTCGCCGAGGGCGTCCAGTTCATCTACGCCGGCGGCGTCAACGCGCTCCTCCGCGAACTGGCGGCTCACGACGTCCGCGACGTGGAGGTCGGCGAGCCCCCCATCGAGGATGTGTTCGCGCACTACTACGGCGGCGAGGGAACGCCGGACGGGTCGAGCCCGACCGAGGAGGCGTGGGACGGAAGCGGTGGAGCGACGGGCGAGAGCGACGGGGCGGAAGCGACGAGCGAGAATGACGGAACGGGGGCAACGAATGTTTGAGACCGCCCGAAACGAGGGGCGGCGGCGACTCCGCGGCGCCGCGATTCTCACGGCCGGCGTCGGGGCGTACGTCGGATTCATCGTCTGGTACTTCACCGTTCTGGAGGGGGTCGACTACGAGGACGTCTTCGAGGACCTGCCGCCGGCGATGCTGGACGCGTTCGGCATCGAAAACCTATCGACGATCGAGGGATTCCTCGGCGCGCAGGTGTTCAACTTCGTCTGGCTGCTCGGACTGGGCTTGTACTTCGCGTACGTCGCCGGCGGCGTGATCGCGCGCGACGTGGAGACGGAACGGATGGACCTCCTCCTGTCGTTTCCCGTCACGCGGTCCCGGCTTCTCGTCGAGAAGTTCGCCGCGCTGCTCGTGCCCATGATCGCCGTCAACGCCGGCGGCGGCCTGCTGGTCTACCTGTTCGTGATCGCCGTCGGAGAGCGAATCGCCGTCGATCACCTCCTCTTGGCGCACCTGCTGTCGGTCCCGTTCCTCCTCGTCTGCGCTGGGATCGGCCTCGTATTCTCGGTCGCCGTCGACCGCGCGGCGATCGCCGAGCGAGCGGCCGTCGGCACCGTCTTCGTCCTCTATCTCGTCGAGTCGGTCGTCGGCGGCGCCGAGGGGTACGACTGGATACAATACCTGAGTCCGACGCAGTACTATGAGCCGACGCCGGTCCTGATCGACGGGTCGTTCGAACCGATCGACTCGATCATCCTGCTCGTCGCGTTCGCCGGCCTACTGATCGCCTCACAGGCGCTGTTCCAGCGCCGAGACATCTGATTCGAGTGGTAGAGCGCTCCGACCACCGTCGAGTGCTCACCGCGACGACCGCGTTAGTAGATGACAGGCAGGCGGCTCTGTTGAAATCCTTTTCTTCAGACATTGACCCGTCTGAAACAGCTGTTCGCTGAAGAGTGCGTACTGACAGAGTCACTCCGAAAAAGCGGATTCCAAGGGTGTACGGTCGAGGCCGACAGTGTCGTAGTCCTGCTCGGTCGAAAGAATGCGCTCCTCGCCGGTTGTGACGAGTCCGGCATGAAGTGCGTCGAATGGTGTGAGCTCGTACTCATCGAGGAACGCTGCGGCGGCCAGAACCGCGTCCTCGTGTTCTTTTGGTACGATCGGAACTAGTTCGAGCAGGTTAGTGATTGCCCGCGGCGCGTCGATCTCATACTCGGCAGTCTCACGGTCGTAGAACAGCACCAGTACCTCGGCATATGCGAGTATCGATGTGTGAATGTCGTCGCGCTCGTCAAGGGCGCGGATTGCGGCCTCCTGAAGCCAGTCATCATCCTTTAGCAACGCCGTGAGAAAGTCAGTTTCGACGTACACAGTTACTCCTTACCGGCCTGTGACCGGGCTTCTGCTTCCTCTCGAACCTCTCGAGAGATCGCCTCACGCGCGTCTGCTTTCAGATCGGCGGCTTTCGTATCTCCGAACGCATCGCCAACGGCAGCTCGGAGCCCCGCTACCGGGTCCTCGTCGACGGGGAAGAGGGCGACATGACTCGGGAGTTCGACAATGCGATACTGGTTACCGAACTTCTCTCGGACATCTTTTGGGAGGTAAATCCGCCCTCGTTCGTCCGTTGATTTTGACATGGTGTACTAGCTTATCATACAGGAAGATTCAAAAATCTTCCCGTTATTATAATAGATTTCACGTCTCTCTTCCTGTCTCTACCTGTACCGACCTCTTTTACCGGCTGTTTGTCCCATACGGAACGATTCGTGAGTCCCCTGTACTGAGCGAATCGATTCTGGAGATAATTCTGTGCGAAATAAGCGCTGTGTATTCAGCACCACCCAAATGATCTCCCCGGTAGCTGTCAACTCGGGCGTGCTGACTATCTTTCTTCGAGGAGAGAATCCCGCCGTTTACGGCGGGAGTGAATCCGACAACTCCTCCACAGTCCACCGCCGATAGCAGGCTGGATATTCCACGCTAATCCACACCATTAACTAACTACTTCTACATAGGCTATGTATGGCGATTCAGGTCACTCGCACCTACGTTGGTTCCATCCGGAACCACCGACAGGTCTGCGAGGGCCTCGGCTCGCTCGGAGACTCCGCCTCCAAGATTTGGAACGTCGCACGATGGACAGCCGACCGTGTATGGGACGCCACTGGTGAAATCCCAGATGGGGGCGTGCTGAAATCGTATATGAAGAACCAGTCGTGCTGGAAAGACCTGAATGCGCAATCCAGTCAGAAAGTCATTGAAGAACTTTCCGACGCTTTCCAGTCATGGTTCGATCTGCGACACAAAGACTCAAAGGCGAATCCCCCCGACTACCGTAAACACGGCGACACGCGACCCAAGAGTACGGTCACGTTCAAAGAAGACGGGTTCAAACACGATCCCCAGAGCAACAGGGTCAGACTCTCCAAAGGCTCGAACCTCAAGGAGCATTGGTCGGACTTTCTACTCTGTGAGTACCAGACCCGACCAGACGTAGACCTCTCAGAGGTCGAGTCCGTACAGAACGTTCGCGCCGTCTGGAACGGTGATGAGTGGGAACTACACTTCGTCTGTAAAGTCAGCCTCGAAACCAACGACTCCGCAGGCGACGGCGTGGCGGGAATCGACCTTGGTATCAAGAACCTCGCCACGGTCGCGTTCCCTAATGAGTACGTTCTGTATCCCGGCAACTCACTCAAGCAAGACAAGCACTACTTCACGGGTTCTGAGTACGACACCGAGGGAGAGAACGGACCATCAGATCAGTCGATGTGGGCGCGTCAAAAACTCGCAGACCGCGAAACCCACTTCTACCATACGCTCACAAACGCCATCATCACCGAGTGTGTCGAACGTAGCGTGGGGACGCTCGCGGTAAGTTGGCCCAAAGACGTGCGCGATTCAGACTGGGGCAAGACCGGTAACAAGAAACTGCATACGTGGGCGTTCGACCGCATCTACCAGTACCTCGCATACAAAGGCGAGATTCGCGGTGTCGAGGTGCTGAAGGAGAACGAGTGGGACACTTCGAAGACGTGTTCACGGTGTGGTGACGACACGAAGTCGAATCGGAAGCACCGTGGCTTGTATGTGTGCCAGTCGTGTGAGTTGGTAGCCAACGCAGATTGCAACGGGGCGGAGAACATGCGTCAGAAGATAACTCCGAGTCCTCACGGAGAGGATAGGAGTAACGGCTGTGTGGCACAGCCATCGACACACCTGTTCGACCGCGAAAGCGGGACGTTCAACACGAGAGAACAGCTCGTGTCGTAGACCAGCAAATATCCCAACGCGGTACGGGAAGCCCCGTCGTTCACGACGGGGAGGATGTCACGGCTCTCAAAACTCGGAGAAATTCCGCTCACCTTCCACCGCGATCTTCCCGACGACGCTGAAATCAAGACCGTCACGGTAAAACAAGAGCCGACCGACAAGTGGTTCGCCATCTTCGGTGTCGAAACCTCTGACGACCCGCCTGCGAAACCTGAGAATCCCGAGAAGTGTGTCGGTATCGACGTGGGGATTCTCAAGTACGCCCACGACACCGACGGAACAGCTGTCGAATCGTTCGATCTGTCCGATGAACGTGAGCGGTTGGAACGCGCCCAACGCGACCTCTCGCGGAAGGAACACGGTTCCGCAAATTGGGAGAAACAGCGCCGTGTCGTGGCTGAGCGTTACGCCGATTTGAAGAACAAGCGGCGGGACTTCCTCCACAAGCTCTCAAACTACTACGCCCGCGAATACGACTTCGTGGCCGTGGAGGACTTGGACGCAAAGGGCTTGATCGAACTTCCGGGCAACTCGCGGAACCGAGCGGGAGCGGCGTGGGGAACGTTCCTGCGGATGCTCGAATACAAGTGCGAACGCGAAGGAACGTACTTTGTCGCGGTGAATCCTCGTGGGACGACGAGAGAGTGTGCGTCCTGCGGCGTTTCGACCGAGAAACCGCTGTGGGTGCGCGAACACTCCTGTCCGGCGTGTGGGTTCGAGGCGGACAGAGACGCGAACGCGGCGTGGAATATTCTTTCTCGCGGTATCCCAAAGCGGTTAGGAGCGGGACGCTCCGAATCAACGCGTGTGGAGACTGCGCTCCCTGTGGATACCTCGGCATCGGTAAAGCGCGTCGTGGAAACAGGAAGCCCCACCCTCAAACGCGAGCCGTCAGGCGAGCGGTAGGGTGGGGTAGTTCACGAATATGGCCCCCGATTCCCTCCTCAGTACTGAGACGAGGATAACGCTGATATTCATGTTTCTTGGCCTCACAGCGTGGTACTTGACAACAGAGTACGCTAATAGCGATGTGTTATAGCTTGCGGCGTTATTCGGCATTGGGATTGTGCTCCCAACGTTGCTAAACGAACGACGACGGTACTCACAGACGGAGTGACAGATCCATAGTCTGCGTTCTGCATCGCTCCAAGGAATCAACACGAGAACGTAGTCAAATCGCAGTCACAGAGCACAAATTGACTGATATGTACTCTCCGTCATTGGACTCATCACTGTCGCCTTAGTCGACTCGTGGGAAGCATATTCTGTGAGAACAAGCCGTGGAGACAATCCACTTCACGCTAACACGAGGGGTGACTCCGACCAACGGTTCGGTCTCCGTTGCGTCCCACGGCAAACATTCGGTGGCCGATTCCACAACGAAATACTCGAAAACGGGATTCATACTCGTTGGTCAAACGAGAGGACAAGCGCGCAGCAAACGCGACGCCGAGTCGGCAGTCAGACCGTCTCTCAGTCGCATTTAGTACGGCTGCCAAATATATACGATCGTGCCGTACAGCATGGCACAGAAAACACCGTAAGCGATGGCTTCCGCAGGTGAGTCGTCAAGTAACACCGAAAGAGCGGACACGACGGTAAGCCAGAGAAACCCGTGGAAGGCGGCGGTTTTTCCACGCTCGGTGATCTCTAAAACACCGGTTGACTCCGTCTTTTCCGAGGGCATAATTAGCAATAAGCGGGGAATTAGTTTAATATTGGTGACGGTGGAGATCGATACGATAGCGCCGGCAGCGGAGGAGGGTCGGGTTACCCGACCGGGAGGCGTCAAAGCGGGGGGTGGGGGGAGCGACGGCGAAAGCTGGGGCGCTCCCTTCGAGCTGCGTCATACCGATGGCACGCGCTCGGAAGCCAGATACTTCATTGGAGCCGCCTCGGGCCGGCGGCTACCTCAATCATATTGCCTCTTGAATATCAAGCCCGTAGCAGCGTTTCAAGTTCCGAAACACGATCGTGACCGATGCTGTGGGGACACCGAAATACCAAGCAGAATCGGATTAGTCCTCATGCTTCAGCAATCCAGACAACTTGGTATTGAGGATACGAACCGGATTAATACAACCTACGGCCCTGAACAGGTTCAGTTCGAAGCCGGATGCGAAATGGCTCGCAACGCTACTTCAGGCACACTCAGGACGGTTTGGATCGGAGATAGCTGTACTGTTTTAGCGTGCCTGCCGTCGTGCGATACTGAAAAGTGGCCACTAAGTGTGGTTATCACTCTCAATACTTTGGGCGAAAGATTATCACTTTCAGATATACGAGAGCTGAGTAACGTCCGTTGAAACGGCTGACACCGGGCAGTTAGGAGTACTCATGATCCCGTCCACGCCCACCCGACGACAGGGACGAGGCCAGTCGAATCTCATCGGGTTCGTCCTGCTGATCGGGATGATTCTCGTCGCGGCGTCGGTGACCCTCTACTTCGGGTCGGCCATGGTTGGCGACCTGAAGGGCGAAATTCAGGGCCAGGACGCGGAACAGACGATGCGGGAGATCGACTCTAGGCTCAGTGAGGTCGCTTTCAGCGACAACCTAGAACACACGCTCGCGTTCGATCCCAGCGAGGGGCAATCGGTCCGCATCGCGGACAACGCCGAGATGGTAATCGAACTCAACGGAGGCCCGACCTGCACCCCATTCGTGATCCCAATGGGCTCGCTACACTACGAGAGCGAGGGTCAGTCGACGGTCACCTACCAAGGCGGGGGTATCTGGAAGGAGACATCGAGTGGCAACGTGATGATCTCGCCGCCCGACATGGAGTACAAGGACGGCACGTTGACGTTCCCGTCCGTGAACATCAACGGGAGTGCCAGCGGTCAGGTGCGGACGCTTCAAGCAAAAAAGAACCTCGAATACTCCCGTGAGCGGTCCCGCGAGTACTCGCAGCTGATGGAGAACTGCTCGAATGCGTCGAGGATGACCGTCACCGTCGAGAGTCGCTACGCCGACGTGTGGGGAAAATATCTCGAGAGCGAGGTCTCGTCGAACTCGACGTATGACCTCGACAACACCAATCCAAACAACAACTCAGTGACGGTGACAATCTCCGAGGGCGTCAACTACGGAGTCGGCGGCGACGACAGCGAGATCAGCGTCACGGAGAACGCGACGGTCTCTGCGACGGCTCTCGGGACGGAGGTGTCCAGCGAGTTCCCGTACTACGGCGGCATGGCAAAGCGGTGGGCCCCCGTCACTATGGGAATCGTGACCGACGGCGAACAGACGCGCCCGTGGCCTGACGGCCCCTACGATCCCGGCAGTCCCATCAGTGCCGAACAGAATCTCAACGAGCGAGGGACGCAGCTCTCAGAGTGGACCCACGACTTCGAGGTCGAAGGAGGAACGACGGTGTCACTCCGGGCGACACAGTGGTCGTGTGCCGACTACGACTACGTGGGGGCGGACGTGTACGACGGGTCGTACTGGTATCACTACAACTGCGACGACCTCGGGTCACCGAACGTCCGTACCGACGCGTCGGCCGGCGAGAACCCGGAGAACGTCCGGGTCCTGAAGGACGGCGACGAGATGCCAGTGATAGAGACTCGGTACCGTCAGCGCAACGCCGAGGAGGTTCTCGGCCCACTGCTCAACGAGACCGGCCATCTACAACTCGAGGACAATCAAGTGGTGTTCCTCTTCGAACTCACCGATCCGGACGCGACGTGGGTGAGCGCGACCGACGACATTGGCGACCCGAACTACAACGACGCGATCGTGCTACTGGAAATAGAGGATCAGGAGGGGAAGGAGGTCGCCGGTGGCTTCGAGATTCGGCTGACGACCAACGAAGTAGTCATCGAGGCCAACAGCGAGTGAATTGTTCATGAGCCATAGACAGCCCCGGCCCGGCCCATTCGCCACCGAGGGCCGCCGTCGTCGCCCAGTCACCGCAGAAACTCAACTGTCACCTTCGTCGTCCGGACGACGACGGTGTCGGCCTCGCAAGTGTAGCCCACTGCCGTCTGGTTCCAGCCATCACGCTCTTCGAACCAGTTCTCCCACCCTTCCTCGTGGCGCGACTCCTCAACGCGAATCGTCACGTTACGGGCTGCGTCGGCCTCGTTGACCACGGTTCCGTTCTCCTGTCTCGGGTAGTAGATTCCGGAGTCCTGCTTCGTCACTGTGACCAGAACCGACCCTTCTCCGCTCGTTGACGTACGGTTGCCGCGCGGATCGATCTCGACCAACGAGACGATCGCCCTGTCGGCTCGACATGTCACTGTTGGTGCGCGCGCCATGAATCCGAATTCGCCATCAGTCCGGAGGACGGCCCCGTTCTCGTAGCTTATCTCGGTTCCTTCTTTTTCGTACGAAAGCGATCTGGTCCGAACGGTCACCGGGACGGTCGAGTTGTTAAGCCCTACCACCACAGTGAACCTCGCGGCGCGGTCCAACGACAACCGTCCCCCCGAGAGTCGAAACTCACCCGCCCGGGTCGGCGCGTTCCCCCGCTCAATGTCGCGGAAATTCTCTGCGAGCACCGTCATCGCTCGCTCGGTGTTGTGCATCTGTTCCGCCTCCTGTTGGTCGGTGATCGCGGCGAACCCGCCGGTGTATACGACACTGACGGATAACAGGATTATCGAGAAGGACAGGATGAACCCGACCAAGTCGCTCACGGCACGTTCGTCTGCGATCATGACCGCGCCTCCGCCACGCGGACTGCGGTCCCGTTGTGAACGAGTCTGAGCTCTCCCCCGAGAGCGCTCGACTCCACGGTGTCGATGCCGTCACGGACAGCGATCACGACCGGAGTCTCAGTCGTTCGTGCGTCCAGCACCAGACAGGCATCTGTTCGGCAGTCGCTGTGATTCGACGTTAGCCGTACCCGGTAACGGGTGTTGACGACCCGCTCGGGATGTGACGTCTCGACGGTCATCGTTGAGTTCGTCGACTCGGCGGCGCGGTCTAATGCCGTGAGTTCGGTCCCGAGCCGTTCCCCGATCGTCGTGAGCTCACCCTGTACCGCACGTTCGCGTTGCGTCTCGACGGCGCCACCTGCGGTGATAATGAGGCCGGCGATCAGCACGGAGGTGATCCCCATCGTGAGCACGTGTGTCAGCGCGACTGAGACTCCGCGCCGGTCTTCCAGAAGCCGTTCAGTCACGTCATTTCTGTTCATCCTGAACCATCTCCGAGGGGGACCGTAATCTGCGACTCCGTGGATACCTTGTCGCTCACGTAGTTGACATCGACGACGACCGTCGTCACCTCCCGGCTGACGTACGGCTGTCCGTTGGTCGGGTCCGGGTGGAAGTTCCCAGTGTTGACCCCGCTGACTTCGTCAACGACGATGCTGTACGTGCCGTTTGACTGGTGGCCGTCGTTAACGTGTAGGTCGTACGGGGCCGTTAGCCCCGGCGCGAACGCAAAACTCTGGGTCCCGTCAACCGCGCCACCGGTGACGTTTAGCCGAGTTGCGTTCCCCGAGACCGTTGTTGTCGTCGTGGTTCCGTTGTCGTACGTGACGGCGATGTCGACGCCCGGTGACCCCCGACTGACGTTCAGATACCATCTGCCCCCGCTGTCGCCTTCGACGATGAACGCGGTCGGCGACGTCGAGCTCTGAGGTTCAACGGTGACCACGAACGGAGTGGACTCGTTGAACGTCGCGTTCTCCACGAGTGTCCAGTCGCTCTCGGTGGTGTTCGAAACGATGTCTCGAGAGCGGTTGCCTTGTCGGAGTACCTCTCTCCTGAGCGTAGACGCGCTCTCGTTCAGCGCAATATCGAGATACGCTGGGCGCCGGCTGACAGTCTGTTCTGCCCTCGTATCGCCGTACGCCTTGAGAGTCGCGTTCAGTTCGTAGACATCGACGTGACGGCCCGGCTGCGCGAGTCGGTCGGTGAGTCGAACGACGTCCGTCTGGACGACTTCTAACTGTTGGCCCACTTCTCTCGTCTCGTCCAGCGTATCCCCGGGGTTGGTATTCTGCGTGTAGATCGTGGAGTTCAGTACCACGACGAGGGCCAACAGGCTTGCCGCCATCACGACCGCCCCCACGAGCATCAACTGGCCGCGGTCATCGAGCTTTGGGGTCACCAGACGACCACCCGTATTTGAACCACGTTGACGAGCGTTGGGTCCTCTAGATCCTCGGCATAAAACTCTGAGGCGTTCTCCTCAAGATTGCCTCCGGACGGGTGTGTCAAATTCATGCCGTCGTGGAGCGCTACCGAACGGGTCGCGCTGACCGCGTTGCGGCCCGGGGTTCCCTGGACGAACAGGGGTTCCGTCTGCGTCGTTTTCTCCTTCGTCTGGTAGTCGAGATACACGTTGTAACGGTAAAACCGAGAATTGAACGTCTCCTGAAGCAGCTCACAGAGCGTGAGCTTCTCACCGTCCGCGGCAGTGGGGCATTCCTGGCTCACTCGCCAGTCCGACCATCCCGACTGTCCGCCTGTGACGTTCCAGAACAGTGCCGCCTCTCGGAGCGTGCCACGCTCATGAGCGGCCGTGAGCACGTCGTCAGTCTGCGTCCCCAACTGCGCCATCGTGTCTCGGTCGATTGTCCCCGCTGTGGTCGGCGTGATTACGACCGCGGTCGTCGCTAGCAGCAGCGCCGTGAGGACCAAGACCGCAGAGACCACACCCTCGAGAGTGTACGCCTGCCCACGGTCATCGCCAGAACCGAGCCGATGGTCCAGCGTGCGATCTACCATAGCCTCACCTCGATACGACAAGTTGTCGTGCAGTTGTGGTTACCCACGTAGCCCGTTTCGGGCACGACGATCCGGGTCGCGGCGGCCGTGGACTCGCCTCGGTATGACGGACCGATCGCATGCTGGACTCCTCCCGTCCCGTTCACCAAGGTCACGTTCACCTCGCTCTGTTCGGACGTCGGGATCCGGTCCAGATTCGACTCGTTTGTAAAAAACGCGTCCGTCTTGGTCCCGTTGAGGACGTTCTCGGAGTCAGACTGGGTGATCTCCGCAAGCACTTCGGCGGCGTATCTGTCGGCCTGTGCGGTCTGGGAGGCGTCGACCGGCGCGGTGAAGGGGGTAAAGAGGGTCGGAATGAACGCCACGACAAACGCGGTCGTGAGGAGAAAAATCGACACTCCGATAACGTAGTCCTGGAGCGTCTGACCGCGACGATCCGACCTGAATCGTTCCGAGGTGCGGGAAGGAGTCACTTCGAGTTACCTTGCTATCGTATTACGGAGGGTGTACGCGTTCGTTGGGATAGTTGCTACTAATACACGTTCAAGCTCGCCTGAGCGGCGGGCCCATTTTTAAGATTACCTTCTGTACGTAGTAGTCCATTAGCTGAAATTTGGAAATAGAGGACACGTAAATCTTGCTTCCAAAGTATCAATAGTGGTAATTTATTCGACGATCTGTGGTAAAGATCCTCCCAACATCAGTGGGTCGCGTCGACACGCTCGAGGGTGAGTTAGACCGCCGCATACCGGTGCCGATTGATTAACAACCTGGCAAGGCCGTATGTCTCTTTCGTCTCGCCCGGCTCGGATCCCGATGACAGTCGTCCGCCCGTTGTAACAGCGCCTCAAGTGGATCAGATATCCAGGCGGGATCGGTAGTATCGAAGACGTGGTCAGTCACACTCCGCAGTGTTTCTACGTCTGAGACACAGAGCAGGAGGTATAGGATACACGAGTGATCGCTCAGTATGACGGATGACTCTCCAGCGAACGGACCTGGCTCAGGAACGAATAGCGCGAGGGCCGTGTCAGAACCGGGCACCAAATTAAGTCGGGGCTACGTCTGGCTTTTACGGAACGGACTCTACGTCGAAGCCGGGATTGCGGTGACGGCGATCGTCGTCGGAACGATCGCACTGCCGTTTCTGGTCTTTGGAACCTTCGTCGCACTTGGAGGAGAAGGATCGATACTCGCTGGGGGAGCCATCATTGCTGTCATCTGTACTGCTCTGCTGCTCTGTTTAGCCGTCCTACTGCTCGTACATGGATATCTAGAGGCGACTAATCACAGAGTGCCGTTCACCGGGGACGGCGACGCACGTACGCTAGCGGTCGACGGTATTCGAACAACGGAGATGATCGCTGCCGGAGTGTTCATCTGTGGACTCGCGGCGGCGCTCGTGCTGGTTGCCGTGCGCGGTGAAATCCCGACGGCGCTCCCGTTCATCGTGATCGTGGCCGCCATCGCACAATCGGTAGCGGTGTTGATACACGCGACTGGACGGGCTGTGTCATATCTGCTTCGCGATGGCTGAAAGGCCGCGGGTGATCGCTCACGACCGGTCTTATCAGCCTACTCGTTGATATGGTTGACAGCAGCGTCGGTTGCCTGTGAGATACCGGGTTGGAGGAAGTCCCACTGACCGCTGAGCGACGCGGGCTGTCCGAACGTGATTGCCTCAGGAGTGTCTGACTCTTCCGTTCCACCGTCGATACCGTCTCCGTCACCGGCCCCTCCATCGCCTCCATCACCGCTCTCCCTCCCAATCCGACGCAGCCGGAGAGGCCCGCGATCCCGCCGGCCCCAGCGATGGTGAGAAACGCACGACGGTCTGTGTGAGTAATGTTATCAGGCGATATCTGTAGTAGAACCACGAGTGAGATTAAATAAAACTTGTGGCAAGTTTGGATAACAATACTGAGATAATAAAGAAGCGACTGAGGTTTCAACCAATTTGAAGATCGTTTACTAGTGAAGGGTTTGCTATCGAAGTGAAATGAGGGGCGGTTGAAGTGAACAGTGAGTTACGAGATGCCGTCGAAGCCCACAGCCACACGCCCAAATTCCGATCGAGAACTGGGGGTGAAGAATACGCCGAGCAGTTATCCGCCTCAGACGGTTCAGTCAGAATCCATGTCGTTCCAGACAACGAACCGAAATCTATCGACGATTACCTGCTTGCCGACCACAGCCCGTCATTCCTGATACTGTACCGCGGAGCGCCACATTCGCGCCCTGTATTCAGCACGCCGTTCCTGACAATGATTGACTACGTGACATCCTCGCCCGGCGTAAACGCCAGGGCATCCACACCACGTGGAATACCAGCAACCTGCTGGATTGAGGTTTCAAGACGTGTTCGCGTCACTGGTCTCTGGCTCCGCCCCCGCTCTCACCGCTGGTGAGCTAGACGAAACCTTGTCATCAAGAGCCCGCTTCTCAGACGAGAGTCCCTCACTCAGTGACGTGTCTTCGTGGGCCTGCCACTGGCCCCCACTCCGAAGCGAGTCATTGCCCACCCATTTCACAGGCAAGCTCTCTCCCCACGGATTCAGCCGATTGGCTATATTCGCAGCCGCGTTCAAATCCGCTTGATACTCCGACACCCAACACGCTTCATTCGTACACTTGAACGTACCCTGATGCGGCCTGTATCCGAGGTGCTGACAGGTGTAGCACGTCTTCGACGTGTAGTGCGGGTACACGTATTCTACAGGAATCCCGCGCTCCGCTGCCTTGTCCTCGATTCTCGACTGTAATCGAGAGAATAACCACTTGCCGAGGCGTCGATTCCAGTATTTCCCGATGTCCTCGTCTGTGATACCTTCGAGGAATTCGAGGACGATGACCGGCTTCTCGAACTGGGTTGTGTATTTGACGGCTCTATGTGAGGCTTTCTCTATTTCGTCTTCGATGGCGTCTTGCCACCGCCCCCACACGAGGTCGTCGAGAAGCTTCGACGCGTAGCGTGGTTTCAAGCGGTCTTCAGCGGATGCTTGTTTTTGTCGGAGGTCTCGGACGCGACCACCATCCACGAATAACGGGTCGACGGGCGTGTCGTCTCGGAGGGCACAGCCCACCAAGAGCTTGGATTCACCCACGTCGAATCCGATTGGTGTCACGTTGTCGCTCTCACACGAACACGAATGGTTTGGTTCAACTTCGTAGTTCGCCGCGACGTGTAACACTCATCGACTACCCTCACGTTGTAAGCGGAGTTGTCCCGCCCACACACTGTCGTCTTCGTCGTCAAGCAGTGCGTGCCACCAGTCTTCTTGCTCTGGGTTCAACTGGAGCGGTATCCAGAAGTTCGTCCCGCGACCGGGGAGCGGGACTTCCCAGCAGATTTGGTGGTGGCGGTCTTCGTTAAGATCAAAGACAGCGGCGGTGTTCGCGTAGCGGATTGGATGAGTGTCTGCGAGTTGTTTCGCGTTGTACGTATCCTCGTCTAAGAGGTTGGGGACGTATTTTTTGAGTGCGTTTTTCGAGTGCCAGTTGAGGTCTTCATCGCTGACGACTTCGTTGACGGCACTCATAGTGTTACACTGGGTTTCAAAACTCTCGTGGAGGAGCGATTCGTATCGCTCGTGTTCGCTGTGGAGCTTGCGTTGCTTGTGCTGAGTGGGTGGGGCAAGATACGCTTCGAGCGTCTTACACTCTTCACTCATTTGTCAGCGCCGAGTCCTTGTTCGACGAGTTCGGCGTAGGCGAAGTCCATTCGCAAGCCGTTCTCACGAGAGTATTCTTTGACTCGTTCGTGGAGGTCGCTTCCACGTTCGATGGCGATGTCAACTCGCATCCAATATTTGGTACGTTTTCTCGTATCTTAAAGATTCGTAGGCGTGGGGTATTCAGAGTGCTGTCGCTCGTGGGTACCGTCGTGTTTTGGCGCGATTCACGCCCGCCGTAAACGGCGGGATTCTCTCGCTGATTAAAGATAGACGATCAGGACGTTACCTACATATTCTGTACTGAGCAATCACTCTCCCACAGACCGGCCTCGGTTTGCGCCGCATTCGCGCTCTGTATGTATCACGGCCTCAACGAACTATCAGCGACTAAGGATTTTACCAAAGCTGTCTCTCGATGTGTTAGAATCCTACAGAACAACTACCTTTGTTCAGATCCGAACAAGGCGCGCGGGGTCGGAACTACTTCATTCGGCCCACTTTGATTCGGTTTTGTATAATGACCAGCCGATTATCGAGACCGCAACAGTCGTGCCAATCGCTGTGGGAACAGCGCCACCCGACCCCCACGACCATCCGAAAACTAGGTAGCCGACAACAGCAACCAACGCCACGATACCCCCGATAATCCTGACCGCTGGAGGGTCTGAGCGTCCTCCTCCAAGCATCTGTAAATTACTCACCTCCCAAATACGTTGACGACAGCCGCGACCTGAGGTCGCCGTTCCGGAAGATAACGTATCCGACGGTGAGCGCAGCAACAGAGAGTACCGCTGCGCCATTGACCAGACCGTACACCTGTACGAACTGTGACGGGCCGGTGAACGCCGGCCGGATCAGCATTGCTATTTCCGGGGCCTCACGGACGTTCGACAGGCCGTAGATGTTGTTCATCGCGAAGTTGATCAAGAAATGGA
The DNA here is from genome assembly GCF_000337035.1 of Halorubrum coriense DSM 10284. Lineage (GTDB taxonomy): Archaea > Halobacteriota > Halobacteria > Halobacteriales > Haloferacaceae > Halorubrum > Halorubrum coriense. The sequence goes on along the minus strand of NZ_AOJL01000061.1, from coordinate 30,535 downwards.
GTCCGATCGGCAGTGCCAGCGAGTCGGTCCATACGTACGCGGCGCCGAGGAGGAGCCCCAACACCATCCGAAATCCGAACGCTCCCATTGAGCCCGGGGAGTGCCCGATAGTGAATACCAACGAGGACGCCACCACTCCTGCCACGACTGCGCCGCGGTCGGACAGCCATCGACTCCGGAGTCCTTCGACGGCACTCGTCAGAATGACGCCCCGAAAGACCAGCTCTTCCCAGAAGGCCACAAACGCCCAATTGATTGTGAACACTCCGAACGCGACGGCGAGCGGCAGCACGTTCGCGCCAGCGCCACCCGAGAACAGCTCGGAGATGGTCACCCACCCGGCGAACAGACTCACGGGGAGTGCCACTGCCATCCCCGCCAGAGAGATGACGCTGCCAGCGCCGAAGTCCTTCAGCCACGACGGGGCGAACGCGAGTCCGTAGTCGGTCAACGGTCGCCGGTCAACGTACTTCGCGACGCCAACCACCACGAGGAGTCCAGTAAGAGCAGCGATCAGGTTGGTCACGACTGAGGACACCGACGGCGGGAGCTCGGTGCCCGCCAGCGCCAGCGCCGGGAGTACAAAAATACCCACGAGTGCGGCCATGTACACTCCGAGGACGCGCCAGAGTGCACGGGGGCGATTCTCGGTTCGATTCCACAGCACGGAGACGACCTGTCCTGTGATTCCATCGCGATCAGTTCGCCGGTCGGCATCGGTCGACCGGGATCCGGTTCGTTCGAAGTTGGTGTCAGAATCTGCTTCGGTCATCGACACGTCGGTGTATGGACGCGTTTGAAAAGGCGGATTCTCCTGGCTTCACTCGCTGAAGCTAACCGGTGTGGCACAATTAAATAGGAATTCGCACACGCGCTCGTTCGCACGGAGCGTACGACGACCCGAAATCCACGGACCAGCAGTCGAAGGTGATACCCAGATGTCACTGCTCATCACAGACGACGAGTCCGGACTTGGACAGTGAGGACTAATACTGACGGTACGACCGGGGCCACTGATCGATTGCTGTCTCCCATCGAACAGAGACAGTCTGACCCGCTTTTTTGCCGTCGCGTTACCACGCTCGTGTCTGGCAGTATGACTCTACCCGGGTTGTGGGTTCGACAGGCCGACAGTGTTAGTCACGGCGTGGCATCCACAGCCCGTAGAGAATCAGGCACAACCCGATGAACTCGGGGATCTGAATAATGGTGTTGAGAACCGGGGTTGGAAGTTCCAGTAAGTAAATCAGTACCAGAGCCAGCGGAGCCTGTACGAACAAAACCAGCATGAAACCGACCGCGATGTACAACATCGGACGGCTTTGGTTTTGCTGATATGCCGTGTAGGCGAGATAACTAATCGCTAATCCGAGGATCATCGGGACTAGTTCACTCGCCTGACGAATGGTTCGTAGCGTGTCGAGATCGATCTGGAGTATGTCGAGCATATCAGCTACCCTCTACGAACCGTGTGAAGCGGTCGGCCATCCACTCCCGACGTGAGACCGTAATCTCGAATCCGTCCTCGCTGAGATCGAGTTTAATTCCATCGAGTTCTGTCCGATAAAGCTTGTAATTCTTTCCGTCGGTGACTGGCTGGATGTCTTCTGCAACCAGGTCATACTCGCGGAGCCGTTCGAGTCGCCGATAGACTGTCGGCTCCGAGACCCCGGCGCAGTCGCTGAGCTCTGCGGCCGAGCAGGGCTCCTTCTTGGCCTCGATGAGAATCGTGCGTACACACTCGTCACCGAGTAGGTCTGCGAGCGCTTCGGGATCTCGCACGTCGGACACCGTAAGCGACCCATTCTTTGTTTCGTCAATATAGGTTATGCCGTTCTGGGCTTTCTGTCTGGCTTCAGTTAGAGAAGCCGTAAGAAGCTACAATCCATATCCGCGCTCACGTTTCGAGTAGGATGTCGAACAGACAGACACGCACGCCGACAAGCGTACTCCTCCCAACCGTTTCTTGGACCGGCACCTGTGATGAAGTCGCCGCACAGTTGAGGCCTGAAGACGAATTGCTAATCATCCACGACGACGGAGACGATCCGGTCTCCGGTCGAAAGCACTACCGGAGAACGTTCGGTTGATCCGTGCTGGCGACCCTGTTGGGTGATTCTTCAGTCCCCTGTACTGACCACATCCAGGTCAGAATGGATCATTTCCTGAGGATTTCAACAGAGCCGAAGATCTAACACACCCTCGGTTGACGGCTTCCGCCACCGATCCCCGGAAAAAACCGGAAACTTGTCCCTGTTGTCACAGATATTATCAAATATCAAGAACGAAACCATATCCAAGAAACCCGCGAAAACGACGTGAGCAATGACTCTTGACACAAGTGTTAATCAGAGACAACAATTATGTCTATTTACTATCATTTCCGAACACCTATAACTAATGTTGCCGAGTCAACACGTGACGGATGGATCACCCAGGCCCGCCGCAGTTCGCTGCCGTCGGTGAAGTGGTACAGCTAGCCCCTCGCGACCCAGAGACCGAGGCCACGTACCGGTGGGCGGTCACTGAGGCTCCGAGCGCAAGCGAGGCGACCGTCGGCGGTGAGGCCGTCGAAGAGTTCGTCCCGGATGTCCCCGGTCGCTACACGGTGACGCTCGATACGCCGGTCGAGAATTACGACCTGACGATCCGAGTCTTCCCAGGCGATCACAGACCCACCGGTGAGGGAGCCGAGACCGCCGGCGCCGCTAGCAAGAGCGGGTACAGTGGGAGAAGCGGGAAGAGTGGCTATAGCGGCAAGAGTGGCTCAGCCCGAAAGAGCGGCGGAGAGAGTGGCTTCGCTTCTGGGTCCGGATCTGGAGCACGCGCCGAACCCACCGAAGATGAGGATGGACGCCCGCGTGTCAGGCTCGACGCAGAAATCGAAGGTGACGAGGCCGTCGTCCGGGCGACGCCGACGCCACACCCAGACTCGTCGCTTGACGCTGTCGATCTCGACGTGGAGTTCCTTCTCGACGACCGGGATGATGTAACCCGTGAGGATGCGCCAGTCGACGACCGCGAACTCCGGGTTCCACTCAACGAGATCGACGACCAAGTGCGCATCCACGGGGTCGCCGTCGGCGCGAGCTACAGCGTCGCTGACGCGGTCAGCGTCGATCGGCTCGGTGACGGTGCGGACTTCGGCGTCACCCGACTCAACGAGCCGCCCGGGTGGGCCACGGACAGCACACTCTATGAGATCTACGTCCGCGGCTACGCGGACGACGACGAGGAAGCCGAGACCACCTTTGAGGCGCTCGAAAATCGGCTCAACTACCTCGACGAACTCGGCGTCGATTGCCTGTGGCTCACGCCGGTGCTCCAACACGACGGCAAGCCCCACGGGTACAATATCACCGACTTCTTCGCTATCGCCGACGACCTCGGTACCCGTGATGATTACGAGGCGTTTGTCGACGCGGCTCACGACCGCGGGATGGCGGTGCTCTTTGATCTCGTGTTGAACCATTCTGCACGTGACCACGAGTGGTTCCAAGACGCCTATCAGAATCCCGACGCGCAGTACCGCGACCGCTACGAGTGGCAGGAGTCGGGCGAACCGGGCACGTATTTCGACTGGGAGCTGATCGCCAACTTCGATTTTACCAGCCTCGAGGTCCGGCGACACCTTCTTGACGCGGCCGACACGTGGGCTGAGGTCGCCGACGGCTTCCGCTGTGACATGGCGTGGGCGGTCCCGGAGTCGTTCTGGAAGGAACTCAGAGACCGGCTCAAATCCGAGGACCCCGAGTTTCTGTTGCTAGACGAGACAATCCCATACATCGCCGACTTCCATGAGGGAATGTTCGACATCCACTTCGACACCACGCTGTACTTCATGCTCCGGCAGGTCGGCTCCGGCCACGAGCCTGCGGAGTCACTTCTCGACGCGGTCGAAGGACGTACGCGCTCCGGCTTCCCCGATCACGCCGCATTCATGTTGTATCTGGAGAACCACGACGAGACGCGATACGTAGTCGAATGCGGCGACGACGCTGCGAAGGCCGCCGCCGGCGCGCTGTTCACCCTTCCAGGAATCCCGATGTTGTACGGCGGTCAAGAGCTGGGACAGCGAGGTACTCGCGACCCGCTCGCATGGGGTGATGCGCGTGAGGAGATCCGGTCGCACTACGACGACCTACTCGCGCTTCACGATGACCACCCGGTACTCGGGGTTGAGGGCGAGCTCGTCGACGTCGAGTACGAGACGGAGAATCCCGACGATGTCGTTGCCTTCGGCCGCAAGGACGGGGATGCGGGCTACGTGGTCCTCCTCAACTTCGGTCCCGGAACGGCAACGGTCGGAATCGACGAGACGGTCGATGCGACGGATCTCGTCTCGGGGGTGTCGCGAGCGGCAGAAGACGGACTAACCGTTGAGGATGTCGCGGTCTTCGAGACGACGGGGTGAAATTGTTCTTAGATCTGCCTACACGCTGGCGCCGCCGCCGCCCGAGTCGCTGCCTGCGGCAGTCAACACAACGGGTCGCGTATCTGCTGCTAGGGCTCGTATGATATAACTGGGTTGTACAACCTGATGATAACACTTTTGCGGTTCTCCGTCTAGCGTCCGGATGTGACATTCACCGACGAACTTCGTGAGGAGGCTGACACCTACTGGTCGGCGATTTTCGATCACCCGATGGTGCGCCGACTCGGGGAGGGTACTCTTGAGGAAGCGCCGTTCCGCCACTGGGTGCGCCAAGATTACGTCTACCTAGTCGAGTACAGCCGGCTGTTCGCGCTCGGCGCTGCGAAAGCGCCAGATCTCGAACGCATGGGCCGGTTCGCGACGTTGCTCGAATCGACTGTGAACACGGAGATGGACCTTCATCGATCGTATGCCGCCGAGTTCGGCATCGACGAGGATGAGCTGGCGGCGACCAATCTCTCGCCGACGACCCGTGGGTACACAGACTTTCTCATCCGAACGGCCTCCCATGGAACATTTGGTGACCTCGTTGCCGCGCTCTTGCCCTGTATGTGGGGCTTTAACGAGACTGGAACGCGCCTCGCAGCGGGTGGGGTGCCGGAGCACGAACAGTACGCAGCCTGGATAGAAATGTACGCTGGCGAGGAGTTCACCGAACTCACAACGTGGTGTAAAGACCTCATGAACGAGGTGGCCGCAGAAGCCAGCGACGCCGAGCGGGATCGCTATCGCGACCTGTTTGGGACGTCAGCCCAGTACGAGTACCTGTTTTGGGATGCCGCTTGGAAAGAAGAGAGGTGGCCGCTATGACGACGCAGAGATCGGACGGGACGGATGTCCCCGTCGACTTCGAGACGTACGCCACGGCGGCGGAGGGGGATGTAGAGGGCGCACGATTCACTGACTGGCTTCGGGCCCGCGCGGAGCCGCAGTGGTCGGCCGCCATCGAGGGCCGGTTCATCAAAGAGCTGATCGAGGGGACGATAGCCGACGACGTATACAGCCGCTACCTCCTCCAGGATTACTTGTTCGTCGAGACGCTCGTCGGTACGTTCGGTCACGCGGTCGGGGAGGCCCCGACGATGGCCGCGAAGTCGCAGCTCGTGACATTCATGGAGACGCTGACCGCCGAGGAGAATGACTACTTCGAGCGGTCGTTCGACGCGCTCGGCGTGGCCGAGGAAACGTATGTCACCCCCGAAACGACGGCCACAACCCGTGCGTTTCAGGACGTCCTAGAGCGGGCGGCCCGCGAGGGCGGCTATGCCGAGACGCTTGCGGTGCTCTTGCCTGCCGAGTGGATCTACCGAGAGTGGGCGACTACAGCCGACGCGTCGCCCGAGCCGTTCTATCTCGATGAGTGGATTGATCTCCACGCGAACGAGGGCTTCATCGCGTTCGTCGACTGGCTGCGCGAGGAACTCGACCGCGAGGGCGCGGCCGCATCCGATCGCCGACGCGCACGGCTCGACCGGCTGTTTCGGCGGACAGTCGAACTGGAGGTCGCGTTCTTCGAGTCGGCCTACGATGCCGACATTGGGCACAATCTGGGTGAGAATGAATGGTGACGACGACAGCTACACTTGGGCTCGTCATGGCGGTGCTTGCCGGGAGCGCTGCGATTGGGGTGTGGTACTCCCGCGGTCAGGTCGGGTCGGTTGAGGATCTAATCACTGCTCGCGATTCAATCGGCGAGCGGCGGATGACGGGGACGCTAGTGGCGTCGGTAATGGGTGTCTGGATACTCTTTTCGGCGCCGGAGGCCGGCGCGAGCTTCGGAATTGCTGCGGTCGTCGGCTACGCTGTCGGCGAGGCGGTTCCGATGCTCGCGTACGCCCGGATCGGGCCGCAAATCAGAAAGCTCATTCCGGACGGTCACTCGTTGACTGAGTACGCCCACGCGCGCTACGGGACCGCGATGTACGCGTTCATCCTTGTGGTGTCTGCACTCTACATGTTCGTCTTTGTGTCCGCCGAACTAACGGGAATTGCGGGTGCGCTCTCGCTCGTCGCCGGCGTCCCACAGTGGCAGACGGCCGTGTTGGTCGGCGGCGTCGTGCTCCTCTACACAGGCTACGGCGGCCTCACGGCGAGTATCGTCACAGACACGGTACAGGCATTGCTCGTGATTCCCCTACTCGTGGCCACGTTCATCGCCGTTCTCGTAACTGTTGGTGGGGTTGGCCCTGTTTACGACGGGGTCACCGCTGCGAACCCGGCCTTGCTTGACCCCGGGTTCATTCCGGGCCTACAGTTCGGACTCGCGCTCTCGTTCGCCATCCTCGGTGCGGAGCTGATCAACCAGACCTGGTGGCAGCGGGTGTACGCCGGCGAGAGCGACGACGTCGTCCGCCGCGGATTCCGGACGGCGAGCGTCGCGAACGGTGTGCTCGTGTTCTTAGCGGCCCTGTTTGGCATCGTCGCAGTCGGCAGCACGGATATCGTTACCAACGTGACGAGCGCGGGCTACAATGCCGATGTCGCACTGTTCGTGCTCCTTGAGGAGGCCTTCCCGGAACCGGTCGTCCTCGGGGTGACGCTGCTCGCGCTGCTGCTTGTGATCAGCTCCGTCGATACGCTGTTCAACGCGTTGGCGAGCCTCGTCGCCGTCGACTTGGGGCGGCTCACCGCAACGGACGATCGATGGCTCCTCCTTGCCTCTCGCCTGTTCACCGTCGCTGTGGCGCTCGCAGCGGTCTACGTCAGCCTCCGGGCCCAGAGCGTGCTTCGGCTGTTCTTCTTTGCGGACCTGCTGGGCGCAGCCGTCGCGTTCCCACTCGTCTACGGGCTCTACTCGGAGTCGATCACTGGCCGCGGCGCGCTCACAAGCAGTGTCAGCGGGCTGGCTGTCGGGCTGGCGTACTTTCCCGATCTCCGCGGCACGCTCGTGGCGGTCCCGGTCCTCGGCGATGCACTCCCCGCGGCGGATCCGTTGTACCTGACCTCCTTCGCGGGCGCATTCTGCGTCTCAACCGCGCTGACACTGGTCACAGCGCGGCTTTCAACCTCGGCGTTCAACCTCGAAGGCCTCGCCGGCGAGATCGGTCGTATCGACGACGACCCCTCGGAGCCGGCCGACTGAGGACGACTGGCCCGCTTAGGAAAGTTCGACGATCCGATCGGCCCACGCCCGGAGTGAGTGTAGTGCCGCCCGCTCGTTTTGCGAAACAGAATCCTCGCTGCCGAGTTCGTCGCTCTCGAAGGCGTTACACACGGTGACCGACGCGCGGTCGCAGTAGTCGGTCAGTGCGTCCGCGCGGTCGGCGTTCGCTTGGAGCGCAATAGTCGCATCGTTGACAAAAACCGCCGTCGGATCCGCCGGGGCCGCCGCAAGCACACGGAACGCGCGGTCGGCATTCCCGTGAGCGAGCTCAAGTGCGCCGTCCTCATCGTCGCTCTCGGCTCGTGGGGCGTCGGCCTCCACGATTCCGTGGAAGGCACCGTCAGGGACCGACGTGAACCGGCTCAGCTGTCCACCTAGAACGGTCCCGTCCCGTTCCAGTTCGGGTGCAAACTCTAGGACAACAACACCCGACGGCCCATTCTGTCTGACCCAGCGGTCGAGGGCTCGCGCCGTTAGCCGGGTCTTGCCGACGTTCGAGGGACCGAGGATGAGCGTCTCGCCCTCCTCGAAAACGTCTCGCATCGGATCACCCGGGCGTGCGGTCGGCGCGTCGCCACCCGGCTGCCCACTCACGCACGAGCAGCGCGAGTAGTGCGAGCGTCGCGAGACCCAGCACGACTGCGAACAGGGTGACGAACGCGGGAATTGGGGCGAGCCCGTCGGTCAGGGTCGCCGCAGTGTCCCGGACGGCGTTGGCCGCCGTTACACTTGTCACACCTAGTAAGATGACGCCCGAGCCGGTCAGGAGTCGTGAGGGAGGCCCACCAGGTACGTCGTACAGGAGATACAAAACGAGTGCGAGGACGAAGGGTGTTCCCACAAGTCCGAGTGCCAACGCCTGAACGAGCAATGGAATGAAGCTCCCGCCGACGAACGCGCCCGCGGCCGAAACCAGCGCCGTCCCGGCCAACAGCGCCCGGTACCGGCCATCATCGATGGTGGTTCCCCATCCCAGCTTGTCCGCGAGCAAGAATGGCGGGACCACCGTGTTGCCGCCGAGCGTAGAAACGGCAGCGCCGAGAATGCCGACGAGGAACAACGTCACGGCCGCGCTCCCCGCTACAGGCACCAGCGCTGCCGCGGCCGCGGCGGCCTGTGGGGCGACATCTCGGCCGCCCAGCGCCCCGGCCACAACCAGAAAGATGGATAGGCTGTACAGCCCGAACGCGACCAGCATCGATGCGCCAGCGTCGAATCGCGCCAGCCCGTAGTCGTCGCTACCCCACTCCCGGGCCCGCATCGTGTACGTGTACATTGTGACGAGCGTAATGTGGACGGCGCCTCCGAGCACACCTGCGACGGTGACTGCCGCGCCCGGCGGCGTTGTGGGCACCAGCCCTGCCGCGGCGGCGGCCGGGTCCGGCGGGACAACCACGAGTGTCGCGACGAACACGAGTACGACGGCCGAGACCACAACTTTTGCCCCGATTTCCGCGACTCGGTACCCACCGCCTGCGAGTCCGACCACAAGTACGACTGCCCAGAACACACCCCAGACCGGCGGAACTAGGCCGAACAGTGAGGCCGACACGTCCGCGAGCCCTTTCATGATCAGCAACTGGGCCACACCGGCGACGATTACGGTGTCAACAACGAGCAGCCACGCCCACCACTTGCCGAGGCGGTCCTCGACGCTTCGGACGATTCCCCGCTCAGTAGCTGTCCCGAGCCGGGCGGCCAAAAGCAACGCGACGAACCCTGCTGGCGCAGACAGTACCACAACCCACAGGAGGTCGTATCCGTAGCCGACACCAGCGGCCACGAGCGCGCTAATCGTGGCCGGACCGGCTGCGATGGCACCCGGGAGCCACGCTGGCCCCATGCCTGAGAGCTGCTCATAGAGGCGGGTGAACGCCATTTCAGACACACCTCGGGAATCGATTGCTGGTGGCGTATGGGACCAGGAACTGCTGGAGGAGAACACCCACAGGTCCCATCGGCACGCGAATGTGAGACGTTATCCACCCGGCCTTCAGGTTTGATTCCAACCCACCGGTGACAACATCTCCTCCATGTTGATACTGTCTGAACTGATCATCGGTGAGTTGCACAATACCCAGGTTGTATTCTCCAGTAATATACGTTGGGATTGACCGACTCAGGCATTCGCCGGAGGCTTCATTGGTGACCGGAACTCGACGCGTCGTGTTTGTTCCTCAGAGTACCGTATTGGGGTCGTCTTTCGATCCATAATCTCTAATTTAACACAGTCACAACTATCTCTGACAACCACTAGAAGATCGCAACACCCCATTATCCTCTGAAAGTCCTTGTCTGTGACTGGAACAATTTCAATCATCAGATGGCCGAAAGCCCACAATCTGTTGGTTAACCGATTTAGCGAGCAGGCGGCTCTTCGAGCACGTCGCTGAGCTCCTCTGCTGTTCGGCTAATCTGTCCAAGGCGCTCGCGAATGACATCGGGATCGTCCGACTTCTACCCAGCGAGGTAGAACGCGGACCCGCTAGTGTCGAGCCCGCAGTAGCGCACGACGACGCACGCGACCGCCTCGGCCTCAACTTCGCATTTCGCCCGCTCGGTGTCGTCGTCGACATCGATTTGGAGCAGGTGTGCGTACTCGTGGACCAACGTCCGCGCAAGATCGGCATCGTTCTCCCAATCTCGCACCTCGACGAGCGGCTGGACATCGACGAGGCTCAGCTGCTCGCAGATGCCCTTCGCCTCACAGTGGTCCAGTCTTCGCCAAGGACGATTCGCACCGTCACGTGAGATTAGTTATCTGTTGTTCATATTAATGTAATGCCCGGCTCGGCTGAAATCCTTAGCAGTCGACATGTTCCATACCGATAACGGTCAATACAGAGAATTCATCGACCGACTGTTTCAGGTGAATTTGGCTCTGTTGAAATCGTTAGAAACTGACGATTTCTACCGGTTCCGATCAACACTGGTGATCTACCTATCCTGACGTTCTCTTTCTATTATCTGTTCCAACTCTTTCTGAGTCATGACTGCCGAGAACAGATCAGGATTTAACCGTTCGCCAAGCTGTCGATATGTGCGTTCGGACAACCAATAATACTGTAAGGTGTCGTCAAAGCGTGCCGCAATCGCCTCACCTTCGCTATCTAAGAAGTATGCGTGTGTCAGACCAGGAATATACAACGAAAGTACGGCTTCGACTACATCTGGGGTCGCAGCGCATCGCCCCTCAATCGTTCCATCATTGTACTCGCTCTCGACGTACGAGATTTCACTTTCTAGGAGCGTCTTGACGGCCTCTTCATTCCGATTCCGGAGAAATTCATCTATCCCTTGAACTCCGGCTGTGGCTACTTTCCGAGGATTTACGTCCAGAACTGCTTCCGTAATCGTTCGTGCGAGTTCGTGGTATCGGTCCGACGGAAGTCCGTCTTTATGAAGGATGTATTTCGTTTCGTCGTCCGGTCCGTCAACGGATTCGTGGAAACCGCCCGCCTTCTTGGTGGTCTCCATCCTGGCTTTGATAGCCTCCTCTAATTCGTCCATATCCACCTCTCCTAACACCTGAGCGAGTCGTTCACTTCCACTGGGCTTACTCCCGTTTGACATTATTAGATGCCTGCGTTCTTCACAGATAAGACAACTACCTTTGATCGATAGCGGGTCATCGCTCAGTACGCAGTTCTCATCGACCAGCTGTTTCAGGCGGGAATACATCTGAAGAAGAGGATTTCAACAGAGCCAGAATTTTACATTTGGAGGGCAAAATAATTAAAAATTTGCTTTCTAGCATATACGCGTACGAATGAGTTGCCGACCGATATGAGATTAGAGACTTTCGCTACGGTTGAGACGTGATGGTTGTTTCTTGATCGATCTGGAGTTGTGGTTGCCCGTCGTACTCGCCGACCCGCACGCCTTCTAACCGATACGCTGTCCCAGCGTCAAGGAGCGGTTGGTTTGTGGCGTCATCATCAATAGCGAAGTTGAGCGAGTGCTCGCCGTCGATTACGACCTCACCGACCTGACGAGTTTCCCAATATGGTTCGGCTTCCCGCTCGTCAGCGACTGTAACAGTGACCGTTGTGCGGTGAACAGTACAGTCAATACCACTCGAATTTAGGTCGGTGTGGTCTTGAATTTCGCCTAAGAAGGGAGACTGTTGTCCAGTTCGAGACTGAATATCAAGTCGCTTTTCGGCTCGGGTGAGCGCTACGTAGAATAAGCGCCGCTCTTCATCGAAGTGGGAACCGGTGTTCACTTCGACCAGCGCGGTAAGATTCCGGTCACCCCCTGTAGGAGGGAAGCCATCGTTCATCTCACAAGCTACATTCGCAATAACGACGTGTTCGGCTTCTTTCCCTTTTGATTGGTGAGCAGTGGTCACTTCAACGCCGGAGCTACCACCAACCTCGATGTCGCGTTTCTGGAGCTCTCTTGTTACATCGCGAATGAACGGTGAGCCCTCCTCGTTGCGGGCGAGAACCATGATATCCGAAGGCTCACGGTCTGGATTGGTGTGAAGTGATTTGGTCACGAGTTGGACCAGCTTGTTAATTGCGTTCCGCTTGTACTGAAAATCATTAGATCCCGGTACAAGATGAACTTGAGGCGTCGTTTCGAGTGACTTGTTTGCTTTGACGGTCTTAGCGGTCTTAGCGTCGTTATTCTGAATTAGGGTATTGCCAGCTTGAACAACACTTGGTGGGCACCGGTAGTTGGTTTCGAGTTCAGTCTTCGTGTCGTATGGGAAGTGCTGCTCAAAGTCAATGAAGTAGTCTGGGCGTGCTCCCTTGAACCCGTAGATGCTCTGCCAGTCGTCGCCGACCGCGAACAGTCTGGCGTCCTTATGTTGGTCAAGAAGAGCCTGAATGAACTCAACTTGGACGAGATTCAAGTCTTGGAACTCGTCAACCATGACGTGTTTAAACTCGGCCATGTCACCGGCTTCGTCGCTTTCGATCGCCGAGGTCGCCATCACGATCATGTCCACGAAGTCGTACGCGTTATACTTCTCGTACTGCTCGTTGTACGCTTCAAGGACTCGCGTCGCAGCGTGACTGAAATGGTACAGTTCGGGGTCCGCCTCCTCGTCAAGCGTCTCAAGATACTCTCGAGGGTCTCGCTGATTCGTTTTCGCTTTCTTGACAAACTCAGCGAAGTGGGACTCAACCTCCCGTTCTAGGATGTTATGTTCATAGACCGCATCCTGAAGTTCCGTCCCTTGGAGCGTCTCTTCCATCTCGATGCCGCGCGCTGACAACTGCTCAGCAAGATAGTGAGTAACCTGTTTCGGCGTGATCTCATCACCATCGATTACTATACACGTCCTTTCAGTATCTTCAAAGATGGCCGCAATCTCGGCAGCCGTTGGTTTTTGTTCGTACCAACGCTTGCGACGGCGAGTCGACGAGGATGGAATGTACTCGATACAGATATTCTGCCCAGGTAGTGTGAAGTCAGGGATGTACGCTTCGTTACCCGGATTCCCTGCCCACGCTGCGTACTGGCGATACCGATAGTCAAGTTGGTGCTTGAATAGCCAGTCGGCAATGCTGGTGTGGACCTCCTGTTCTTCGTCGAACTGCGACTCAACCTCTTCACCTCGGAGTGTCGTATCGGATTTATATCGTAGTGAATCGACAAAGTCTGCCCGAGTGTCGCGGTCGTCACTGAGATTCTCTTCGGCGTAGATATTGAGGAACGACTCAAAATGCGATCGGAATTCAGGGTTATCAGCCCGTAGTGTACGGATAAGCTGCCCTGCTTCGCGTAGCCGACTCTGGTCTTCAATCTGTACGAGAGTCGGGTCGACTTCATTGAGTGTCCTGTTTCCGAACGAGTGGAGGGTGGATGTTTCGACACCTGTAATATCGAACATGTCGTCCAATCGCTCTTCCATCTCGTCAGCTGCCTTCCGCGTGAACGTCAGGGTGAGAATATCGTCCTCAGAAATACCCTCTTCAACGAGATACTTGACTCGACAAGACAGCGAGAATGTCTTTCCGGTTCCGGCTCCAGCGATTACTTGATTGTGAACGTCATTTCGGTACACCGCAAGTTCCTGTTCTGAGTTGAGGGCGAGATCCTCTTCACCGAATCCACTGAACATGTCTTGGTACTGGCTCCGCTTACGATCCACGAACTGCTCGTTAACGTGGTCGACTTGGTCTTCCAATCCAACCACCCGCCTTTTGAGATTGTTTAGCCGTTGCCGATCGCTTTCTGCGAGCACGTCTACCGTAATTCCATCCTGAAATTCAGCAATGGATGTCTTGATATTCTCCACCGTCGAATTAATTGACTCTCTTTCAGGAGTCGTTATGTAGGAACCACGTGATGTTGGCTCTGCTACTTCGGACTCTACGTCCGAAACAGGCGTGTCCAGATGCCCAATCTGCGAGTCAAATACGTGTTTCGAGCGAATGAACTCGCGCTGATCTTGAAGCCGTGACCGAACAGAAGTGATGTTATCTAGCTGATCGCTGGTCAACTCATCTTTTGCGTCCGGCTGTCGGAACTCATCAAGGGCTCCGAGTATGGTGTCTACGCGTTCGAGAAGTTCTTCTCCCGAGGTGGGCAGCGAAGCACCTTGTGTTTGTGAGGCTGCTAGATTCTCGTTTGATTTTTTGTAAAGGCGTACCGCTCTGTCATACACTGTTTCATATCTTTTTGCGACGTACTTCGAGTTGTACACCTCAATCTGTTCGCGCAAAGACACAAGTTGCTCAGATAAATCCTCAACAACCTGAAGATCAGGCTCGGTAAGTGGTGTCTCAGGTGAGTCTGGTTCGACAGCCACCAGTGATTGATTAGCGCGATCAATCCGCTTCAACATGGCGTCTTTGTCATCAGCCGGCAATAGAGCATCCGAATCGTAGACTGCTTCGACGTCAGTTTCAATGTCGGCCAAAATCTCCTGAACTTCAGCGGTCCCGTCATCGAACTGTTCTTTCGATTGGAGGTACTCAACCCGTTTCTCCAGAGTGTCCTGTAACTGACGTAATGTAGACTGCTCAGCAGTTGTAAGATATTGTGTGTAATCCTCCAGCAGTCCACTCACTTGTACACGGGTATCTCGGATGTCTGGTACCTGCTGTCGTACTTCTGAAGGGAGTGGTTCGCCCCGATGTCGACATGAACGAATATCCTTGTCAAGATCCGACAGCAAAGTGCGAACTTCTGTTTTTTGCTCTTCGAACCGCTGTTCGGCTTGCGTTCTCCGCTCATCTGCTTGTTCTATCTCGGTAACAAGGTCTCCGTAAATCGTGGTTTTGAGCGCGCCTGGAAGCAACGAAAATAATGTGCTATTCTGCTTCGATTCGAGTGTGCGCTGGTATTCGTCCCAAGAAGATGCGTGCTCAAGTTCCATAGTTAACCGAGGATTTTCAATCTGTTTAGCCGGTACAGTACTGGTGTAGATCACGCATAGTATATTTTTTGAAAGGAGCGAAGTAGTAGGATCCTCACCTAAGATAAACGCTAAATGTATCCTCGAATTATTGTTTACAAATTCCGATATATTAGATTCCAATTGAGCAATTGGAGGGTGAAATCAGTGTGTACCTAGTTAGGGCTAGAAATTCCAATCAAAAGTAGCGGAACGCCATCCTGGAGTTCGTCAGATATATCAAATGTCGTATAATGTTGGCACACATGGAATACCTGTCTGCCTCTTCGGTCTCTGAGTCCGATCCTGGCGGCGAAGCAGAACTCAAATTCTGGAATCGGCTCAAACGAGCGTTTGATAAGGATGAGAATGGAGTCCTCTACCATCAATATCCCATCATTCAGAAGGGTGGGAATCGGTTCGATCGTAAGCCGGATTTCGTACTGCTACATGAGAATATGGGGCTGGTTATTCTAGAATGTAAAGGATTCACGATAGACCAGATAGATCGAATTGAAGGAGATACGTGGATTCTGGATGGAGTAACTCAAAAAACTGCGAGCCCACTTGAGCAGGCACGAGATCAAGGATACCATCTCCAGTCATATTTTCAGCGGGAGTCACAACTCCGGTCAGCCGGACAGTGCGTTGTCTCGATGACGCCAATTGTCGCTCTTCCAAACATTGACCGGTCCGAATGGGAAGAGCGGGGATTCACCGGGCCAGCTGCCCCAAGAGTAATTACCGGTGATGAGTTGGGTGCCCAAACCCTCCGCGGACGGCTTGATCAACTCCCAAACTTCGATCCGTTGAGCGAAGACCAGTACGATGCTGCTCGGGCTGTCCTCAGCTGTGGCCAGCCGATTAGCGGTTCACACGGATCTCCACCTGATGACCCCACTACACGGGGAGAGCATTACGACGTGGTGACCACTGGGATCCGCGAATTGGATATGCGACAGCAAGAGATCGGCCTCCGGATTCCGCCTGGCCCACAACAGATTCGAGGCATCGCTGGATCAGGAAAAACGGTACTTGTCGCAATGAAAGCAGCGCGGATGCTCAGTGACCCAGATGAGTGGGCACCTGATGTAGAAACTCCCCGGATTGCGCTGACTTTCAACACAAAGAGTCTCTACGACCACATTACGTCTCTCACAGAGCGGTATTATGAGCAGTTTAGTGGCGAACAGCTTGCGGAGGCTGACGCAGAGATCGATATCATCCACGGCTGGGGTGGTGTCCAAACTGGAGATGGAGTCTACTATCGCGTCGTCAATAATGTTGAGGGCGTTGATTATCGAACCTATCCAGATGCAAAGTCGGCGTTTCCAGAGGTTGAAGATAAACTTGAGGCAGTCTCACAGGAAGTTCTCGACGCACCGAAAGAACATCTTCCGAATCTCTGGGATGCGATTCTGGTTGATGAAGCTCAAGACTTCGGTCCCAAGTTCCTCAACATGTGTCTAGAGTCGCTCACAGACGATAATCGGCTTATTTGGGCTTACGATGAGGCACAAGACCTCGGAAGTTTGGAGGCACCAAGTCCAAAGAATCTGTTCGGAAGCAACGATGACGGTAACGTTCTGTTAGATCTGAGTGGGACATATAAGAACGGTCCACAGAAGACCTACATTATGCGGAAGGCCTACCGCTCCCCTCGCCCTCTCCTTATGAGTGCTCACGCACTGGGGATGGGACTCAAGCGGGACGATGGCCCGGTCCAGATGATCACGCGGCAAGATGGCTGGGAAAACCTTGGCTACGACATTGACGGGGACTTCCGTAAAACCGGAAGTGAAGCGATACTAACGAGACCACCGGAGAACTCCCCACATCCGCTCCAAGACAACTACCCGCCTGAGAAGCATCTCACACACCAATCGTTCGCCTCCAAAGCAGATGAAATCGAATGGGTCGCTGAGCAGATCCGTAAGGACATCTTCGAGAAAGGATTAGATCCCGAAGATCTACTCGTAATCCCACTAAGCGGTCAGCGGAGATGCGGAAAAAGTAATCGGGAGTTCGTTGAATCAGAACTGGCGCATTCACTCAATGCGTTTGATATCGAATTGAACGCCGTGTGGCCAGATAGGAACTCATCAACAGCTAATGATGATAAAGAGTTTGAGCGGCCTGGAGAGGTGACGTTGTCCGGAATCAACCGAGCAAAAGGGAATGAAGCAGCTTCGATATACGTCATGGGTGCTGATTCAACCATGGAGGAAACGTGGCGTGGATCCGAGTTACACCGGCGGAATGAGCTCTTCGTAGCCTTGACGCGGTCACGTGCATGGTGTACCGTGACCGGCACGACTCCTGAATCAGCGTTCCACAGTGAGGTCGAAGCAGTACTAGAAGAAGTACAGGACGAACAGCCGACGATCTCGTTCAACGTCCCTGATACCAGAGACTTAGATCATGAGCTTGAGGAGGATACGGCCGACTTAGTGGACACCGGATTAGACGATTTTCTCTAGTTTCAGTCCTGTTTCTTATTGATTTGGCCCCGAGTCTCTGGTCTGTATCGATTGTGTCGTAGTGGCACTCTCCTCACCGTTTGCGGCGAAGAAGGCGTCACAATTCTGTTTCTTCGGCTCTGTTGAAATCCTCTTCTTCAGATAGGTTCTTCCTGAAACAACTGATCGCTGAAGAGTGCGAACTGAGCAGTCTGACTCAAGACCGAACCGACCAGACGATTAAGCCCAGAACGGCGAACGTGACAGTCGTTAGCCACACAGCGAGCGTCTCTGAGGAAACGATATGAACTGTGAATAAAACCCGAATAGGTATCCAAACGGGGCAGTAGCAATAATGATTGAAACTGCGTTTAGCAACGAGACCTCCGAGTTTCCCACGGCAGAAAGAGTTTCATTAACGGTCATAATGAAAATAGATACAGAATAATGATAAATATGTCTGTATTCTGTCCGTCAGTCACTCCTTTGCCTGTATTGACCACATCCAGGTCAGAATGTGTCATTTCCTGAGGAATTCAACAGAGCCGTTTCTTCTAGTTTCACTGCTAGTGATTCAAGCTCGTTTACTTCATCAATGCCTGAAAGCCACCGGTCAGGGAGCTGAGATGCCCCAAACCGGGCTCCTGCGATGGCTCCTGTAATCGCCCCAATCGTGTCAGTATCTCCTCCTCGGTTAACCGCGGTGATGATTGCTTCTTCAGCGTCTGTAGCCTCCAATCCGTCGTGGAGTGCTGTCTGGAGTGAATGGATAACGTAGCCTGATGTCTCTAGTCGGCCGGGCGTTTCATTACCTGTCAGCGCATCAAGCGCGGTAATCAATTCGTCAGGGGCATCTGCGTCGACGTAACGGAGCGCATCTCGAAGCGGCGTGTCCGTGTCTACAAGGAGACCGGCAAGTGTGAGATTCAATACGGCACACCCGTAGGTACACCGTGGATCTGCGTGCGTGATGTATGAGGATTGTCGACTCACCCTGACCAGTTGCTCCCAGTTAGTTGCGTATGGTATTGCGAGCGGTGAACACCGCATCACACTCCCGTTGCCTGCGTTTTGGCCCTCTGGGCTATCCTCCCAGACGTGTTGGCCGGCTTCGCTCCAGTCGTCACCATGTTTGAGCCGACTCAGCGATTTTAGAGTCATTCGGCCGATGTCGAATGGGTTAGTATCGTACCAATCAACGAACCGAGACGCGATATCTGCTGGGTCGAATGTTCGCTGTTCGACAAGGCTGCGGGCAATACAGAGAGCCTGTTCGGTATCATCCGTGACCGTTCCTGCCGGTTGATTCCATGTGCCGTGGCCGACCATCTCGTCAAGTTGGCCGTGGTCAGACGCAATTGTGGCTCCCGACGAGAACTCAACTGGTCGACCAAGCGCATCCCCGCAGGCCAACCCGAAGAGGATTCCACGGGCTCGGTCTGAATCCATGTGTAACTCAACAACGAGTCTTCTAGAAAAACGTAGGTGGTAGGATCTGTTCAGCCGGACACCAGTTCGATAAGCGAAATATTTCGTGGTCTATTGGATGCTCGATCTTTGCTTTTGGGCGAGAATGATAAGTCATGAGACATATACTTGCTAGTAGAGATACCAATGGCAAAGTCGTTCTCGTGCCCCGTTTCTAGTTGTGAATACGAAGATACGCTGAGTCAAGTAATCCGCCACATGACCAATGAAACTGATTCTGCTCATTCGTGGTCGGCTGTCGGGTATCAGAACTCCTCCGAGTTCCGTACAGCGATGCTTGATCACACTTCTGAGACAGCAGAAGCTGACAACTTGACAGAACAAGGAGTAGATGTGACAGACCTTGCTGGCGTCGGTCCCACGCTTGCTGGGAAACTCTCTGATGCTGGCTATGAGCACGTAAACGATATTGTATCAGCGTCGCTGCCCACTCTGATTGGCTCGACACAACTTAGAGAACGAACCTGTCGACGTGTCTGGGCAGTCGCCAATGAAGCATCCGAGACCAATGGAACACTACTGGCGAACCTTGTAGATGGTCTGGATGTCCCCCGTAGCGAGGTTGCTACAGCGTATGGTAACCTCGCACCTGCCGGAGTGTTGTCAAAGGAAGCTGTCGGATCACTCATTGAGTGGTTCGAGCCAGCACGACTAGCTGAAGCTCTTCAAGACGGCGGCTACTCAATCAAATACTATCATATGCTGAGTGTGGAGGGATTTGAAACACCAGCTGACGTCACCGCTGCGTCTGTTGAGTCACTCACTGAAGCCCAGTACGTTGGCGACAGCATGGCAGTGTCTCTTGGTGAAGCTGTTGATGACTGGACCGAATCAAGTGACACGTCGACACAGGGCCAGACGGTTGCTGTTGGTGACCCTAGCGAGACACAGTCTACGCCTGAATCTGACGGTAAGACCACAGGGGATCCAACACAGTCCGAAGACCCCACCATCCAGTCCAAACCGAACCCTGACACACCAGTAGCTGAGTCGACTGCCCACCCAGATGGAGAGGGTGTTGCTGATCACGCCAACTCAGGCGATACAGGACGGGTACCGAAAGCCCGAGCACAGAAACTACTGGAACGAAGCATCGGTGCCGATGCGGAGTTTCGTCCACAACAGTGGGAGGCGATTGATCGACTTGTCAATGACAACGATCGGTTGTTACTAGTCCAGCGGACTGGGTGGGGTAAAAGTACGGTCTACTTCACTGCCACCAAACTCCGCCGAGCACAGGGGGCTGGCCCGACACTCATCATCAGCCCATTGTTGTCATTGATGCACAACCAAGTCCAAGACGCAGAAGATCAGCTTGGGCTCTCCGCGTGGACTATTAACTCCAACAACACCGATGAATGGGACGAGGCAAAGACCGCCATCGTCGAAGGTGACTGTGACGTCCTCCTCATCTCGCCAGAGCGACTCGCAAATTCACAGTTCCAACAGGAAGTTCTCTTAGAGATGAACGAGGAGTTTGGACTGCTTGTCGTTGACGAGGCTCACTGTATCTCAGACTGGGGCCATGATTTCCGGCCTGACTACCGTCGGATTCGCCGTATCCTCAATGAGTTACCGGGACATATTCCGGTGGCAGCAACGACGGCCACTGCAAACGATCGCGTCGTTGACGACATCACAACACAGGTGCCAGATCTTGATGCGATCCGCGGAGAGTTGGTTCGAGATTCACTCCGAATTCAAACCATTGAGATGGACTCAAAGGCTGAGCGGCTTGCTTGGCTTGCTGAGAATGTTGCTTCCTTCGATGGTTCTGGGATCATTTACTGCCTGACGACTGATGAAGTCGACCTTGTCGCTGAGTGGCTCCAACAGTTTGGTCACGGCGTCGAGCCATATTATGGCCGTCTTGACGGAGATCGCCGTCGGGAGCTTGAATCCCAGTTGATGGAGAATGAGGTTGACGGGCTCGTCGCCACAAACGCACTCGAGATGGGGTTCAACAAACCCGATTTAGGCTGGGTGATCCACTTCCAACGGCCGCCGAACCTCATCCGATACTATCAGGAGATTGGGCGAGCTGGGCGTGCGCTCGATGACGCGAAGGCAGTTATGCTGAGTGGCGAAAGCGATGACGAGGTGGCTGAGTACTTTATTGAACAAGCCTTCCCCGAACCAGAAGCCTTCCAAGAAGTGCTTGAGATACTCGAAGCCAGCAACACCCAACTCCATAAATACGAACTTCTTAAACACGTCAACATTGGGTGGGGCGCTGCGGATACTTGTCTCAACATCCTGCGGGTTGAGAATGCGATCTACAAAGGAGAAAACGGGTATGAGCGGACCACCAAAGACTGGCCTTACGATCACGATCGTATTGAGTCAGTTACACAGCACCGGTGGGAAGAATTAGAGCGAATCCAAGAGTTTGCAGCGACTGATACGTGTCTCACTCGGTTCATCGATAATGAGTTAGACGGATCACTTGAGAGGGACTGCGGACAGCGTGCCAATTGTGTTGGTGGGTTTGTTCCATCGACTATCGAAAAGGGTGAACTGGTCGATGTAGCGGTTGATCATTATAAGGGCGCATCAACTGGTGAGATATCGTCGCGATACTACCTGCCAAAGCAAGATGGCGGGCGCTCTGTGATCGATGATGACCGGAACATGGAACATGGCCTTGTGCTGGCGACACTAGATGACCCTGGTTGGGGAACACGTGTAAGAGAACAACGAGGTACTGGCCAGTATCACGCCGATCTCATCTCAGCTGCTGTATAACTGTATGGTGAGTGGAGTCCGTCACCCGCGCCGGCGTGGGTAACCTCAGTTCCTATTTGGGATAAAACCGGTCAGATCGCAGATCTTGCCCAGCAGATAGCAGCGAACTTGGATCTACCCTACATCGAGGCATTGGAGCAAACCAAGTCGGTACAACCTCGAAAAGAGTTGGCCAACTCGTATCAGAAGCGGTGGAACGTTGAGGGTACTATGACCGCTGCTGGTAGTGTTCGGGCAGGTCCAGTGTTAGTTGTTAACGACATTGTCGACTCACGCTGGACATTTACTGGAGCGGCGTTTATGCTCCGTGACGCCGGCAGTGGGCCAGTATACCCATTTGCCTTAGCAGAAATTTGAGAACCGGTTCAACTCTGGGAAGCGTTTACTCGGAGAAGAGGTGTATTAGCGTCCATACTGAAGAATTCGATCCCCTAGCCAAGTAACAGATACCGCACGGATTAGGCTGCTACCTTCCCGAATATCTCAATAAGCTCTTCATTGTCAGAATTTGGTGACGATCTATCAGTTGTCATATGGCATTGGGTCCTTTAGTTATCTAGCTACTACACAGAACATGTCTGCTTTTCTTCTAGTCGAATCCTTATCATGTGTGAGGAAAACGGAGTAACATGCGCCAACCGACGAGGCTGATTCGCGATTCGGTCGATCGATTAAAACTGGAGATCTCTCTCCCCGGTGGGCGGTACCAATTGTCACTAGATGATAGGGCCGTTGTCGTGCTTACGGACAAGTTGGGGCTCACTGAACGAGACACCGTTCCTGAGCCATTCGTTCCGTTCTTCGTAGCCATGGGGGACGCGTGGTTTCCGAACCAACGCGACGTGGATGCTGTTATTGGTGATCTCCCATCCAGCGGGATGCTCAGTTCTCGCGAGCGATCGGCACTAGTCTCGTACGTTACCGAGTCCAACATCGCTGAACGAAACGGTAAACGCGTCCAATCCGCTCTGGAAAATTCCCCGATCGCTGATGACGTCTCTTCGGATGACCTCCAAATCGTCGATCTTCCCTCTCTTCCGGATTCACTGAAACCTAGTGAAAATACGAGCCCGGTTCCCCAAGCTTCGAATCCGGAGGGAAAGGTCACAGAGTCAGAAAAACCGGAGCGGTCTAAAGCAGAAATTCTCTCTGAACTAGAGCGCATTCAAGGTATTGGACCACAGAGGGCGGGCAAATTCGCGGAGGCGGGCGTGGCGTCTCTCGAAGAGCTGGCGGACTCTCGACCTGGGTATCTTTCCGATATTAACGGAATCTCCGAAGGAATTACTGGTGTGGCTATCGAGGGAGCTCGTGAACTCGTTGGGAGAGCGAAACCTGCCGCTGAGCGGCTTCGTGACCAGACTGGAGTTTCAGAATCAGTATTTGACCCTGCTCTCTCGTCACTTGCGGCTTCAGGTGTCCCAGCCTCCGAAGCGCTCCCAAAGCTCCGAGTACTGTACGGGCCAAGTGTCGCTGATATCGATGTTGTTACCGGGCAACAGGCGTACTTTCTTGCTGAGTCTGGGTATCAAACCCCGTATGATATTACACAAGCGTCTCAGGAAGAGTTGACCGACGTATATCAGATCGGATCAAAGACGGCAGAAAATATCCAGTCCGCTGCCCGCTCCATGATTAACGAGCAGTGACATCCTCCTCGTCATAAACGGCGAGGCTTCCCGTGCCGCAGGTGGGATATTTGCTGGTCTACGACACGACTTGTTCTCTCGTGTGAAATCTCCCGCTCTCGCGGTCGAACAGGTGTGTCGATGGCTGTGCCACACAGCCGGTACTCCTATCCTCGCCGTGAGGACTCGGAGTTATCTTCTGACGCATATTCTCCGCCCCGTTACAATCCGCGTTGGCTACCAACTCGCACGACGAGCAGACGTACAGGCCACGCTCGACACGGTTCGATTTCGCGTCGTCTCCACACCGTGAACACGTTCTCGAGGTGTCCCACTCNGACGAGCAGACGTACAGGCCACGCTCGACACGGTTCGATTTCGCGTCGTCTCCACACCGTGAACACGTTCTCGAGGTGTCCCACTCGTTCTCTTTCAGCACCGCAACACCGCGCATCTCGCCTTTGTATTCGAGGTACTGGGAGATGCGGTCGAACGCCCACGAGTGTAGTTTCTTGTTCCCGGTCTTGCCCCAGTCTGACTCTCGGACGTCTTCGGGCCAACTCACCGCGAGCGTGCCAACACCGCGTTTGACACACTCTGTAATGATGGCGTCGGTCAGGACGTGGTAGTAGTGTGTCTCACGATCAGAGAGTTTCCGACGCGCCCACATCGACTTCTCTGACGGGCCGTTCTCCCCCTCGGTGTCGTACTCGGCTCTGGTGAAGTAGTGTTTGTCTTCTTTGAGCGAGTTGCCGGGGTACAACACGTATTCGTCCGGGAACGCGACCGTGGCGATATTTGTAATTCCGAGGNGGTGGGTCGGCAGATTCGATCCCGACCTTACAGACGAAGTGAAGTTCCCATTCGTCACCGTTCCAGACGGCACGAACGTTCTGTACGCTGTTGACCTCCGAGAGGTCAACGTCTGGCCGAGTCTGGTACTCGCAAAGCAGGAAGTCCGAGAAGTGTTCTTTCAGATTCGAGCCTTTCGAGAGTCGGACGCGGTTGTTCTGGGGGTCGTGTTTGAACCCGTCTTCTTTGAACGTGACCGTACTGCGTGGTCGGGTGTCACCGTGTTTGCGGTAGCCGGGCGGATTCGCCTCACTGGAGTTGTACCGTAAGTCGAACCACGACTGGAAAGCGTCAGAAAGTTCTTCAATAACTTTCTGACTGGATTGTGCGTTCAAGTCTTTCCAGCACGACCGGGTTTTCATATACGATTTCAGCACACTACCGTTCGGGATCTCACCGGTTGCGTCCCAGATCCGGTCGGTTGTCCATCGTGCGACGTTCCAGATTTTCGANTACGATTTCAGCACACTACCGTTCGGGATCTCACCGGTTGCGTCCCAGATCCGGTCGGTTGTCCATCGTGCGACGTTCCAGATTTTCGAGGCGGAGTCTCCGAGCGAATCAAGACCATCACAGACCTGTTGGTGGTTCTGGATGGAACCAACGTAGGTACGTGTGGCCTTAATCGCCATACATAGACTATGTAGACAAACTAAGTTAATGGTGTGGATGTGCGTGGAATATCCAACCTACCGTCCGTGAGGGATTGGGTCAACGTTGTCGGATTCACTCCCGGCGTAAACGCCGGGATTCTCTCCTCGTAGAAAGATAGNATATCCAACCTACCGTCCGTGAGGGATTGGGTCAACGTTGTCGGATTCACTCCCGGCGTAAACGCCGGGATTCTCTCCTCGTAGAAAGATAGCTTGTGCGGCTTGGTGGGTGGCGAGAATCGCGTGCTGACTCCCGAGGTCGGTGTGTTCGCGCACGTCGTCGTAGGCGAGGGGTTGTACGTCGCTCTTGGTGTTACACTTGCCCCACGCCATGTCGGTGGCGATTTGGCAACCACGCTTCCACTCGGAGATGGTGTCTTCGAGGAGGCCGCGTTGCTCATCCGTTACCTCAAGACGAGTGATTGCCGTCCGACGCACGTAGTCATCTGCCGCGTATTCAACGCGATCGGTGGGCTATTTATATGCTGGTGTTTGCGACCAATACGAACGCGCTCCTCCCCTCCCTACTCGCTCCCTTCGCTACGCTTCGGTCGCTCCTTGAGGAAGGGGACTTCGCGCTACCGCTCCCTGTTGAAGCGGTTCAACGAGCGGCGCAAAGACGACACTCAAAATTGACGACGAAAACCATCCCGAGCAGGCCCCCGTACAGACGGCGAGTCATTACGCAGTCTACCAAATTCAGGGATGTAGTCTATTGCGATCACGGTGGGAACGACGTTGATTAACAGATTGGAGACAGCGGTTGATGTTGACGCTGCCAAGGCGCTGTCTCACCAGCCAGACCTCATCAAGTGGGTCACGACGAGCCGTCCATCCATTTGTCTGGGAACTCAACGCCAGTGAACTCGAAGCGAGCGCCATCCTCGGCGCTTTCCGCAACCTCAATCGCCCAGCCGTGAGCAGTAGCAATCTGCTTGATGATTGTGAGCCCAAGGCCCGCACCCGTACCGCCGGTGGTGACGCCATCTTCAAACACCTGCCCGCGAAGGTCGTCTGGAATACCAACGCCGGTGTCTTCGACGTAGAAGCCGTTCGAGAGCGCTCCAACCCGGACCGTCACGTCGTCGCCACCGTGCTCAATCGAGTTGCGGAATAGGTTCTCCAAAACCTGTTGGAAGCGACTCTCGTCGGCAGAAATCTCCAACTCTGTTTCGACGTCTAGCGATGCGTCCTTCGTTTCGACACTGTCCCACGCCGACTGGCTCACCGCGTCGAGAGTCACCGCCGAAACCTCGTCAATCTGGTCGCCGGCTTTCGTTAACGACACGAGATCGGTGATGAGCGCAGTCATCCGTTCGAGCGCAGCGTCCGCCGTTTCAAGATGCTCGCTGTCGGAATCCGCACGGGCAAGCTCAATTCGTCCCTTCGCGACGTTCACTGGGTTTCGGAGGTCATGACTGGCCACATCGACGAACTGATCCAGCTGTTCGTTCTTCATCGCAAGGCGATTGTTTGCCTGCTCAAGTTCAGCAACGGTCTCTGCCAGCTGTTCGTTTGTCTGGTTAATCCGAGTTGCGTACACGCCGATGACTGTGCCGAGTGCGGCACCGACAGTTAACGAGCCGGCGATCGAGAGTGAAATCGACGTATTTGCTCGCGATGCCATCTCCCCAAACCAAAATCCAAGAATCACAAACGCCAGCAACCCTGTAACAGTCCACTTCAGCACCGTCCGGTGTTTCGCCGCGACAACACTGTCTGCGCAGGACCACCCATAGGCAACTAAACCGATCCCGATGACTGCCGGAACCGACGCTTGAAGAGCGAGTACTTCTAGATCAACGGCTGCGAGTACACTCATGACCGCGGTTGTGATGAGGATCAACACTCCCACGATAGTAACAGGGTTCACCTGCGTGTCGGGAGCCATCGTGTGACTAAATATCAGTATCTATTATATAAACCGTTTCGATAGCTTCGAGCACTTGTTCGTTCGCCAAACTGCTCTTGACGCCGCTTTTCAAGTCCCAAGCGTCGCTCCTAGGGAGTCTGTAATTAGAGACGGTGGAGAAGAATCCGCGATAATATCAGTGTAGAGTTATTTCTGTATTGGTCCCGGTGGTCGATTCAATGTACCAGCGGACCGGCGGCCGTCAATTCACTCACCGGCTTTCGAGACCGTCTCATAGGCTTCCTCAATCGCGTCGTATCGATACACTCTATATTTCGGTCCGGCACCGGTCTGTTTGCTCGACTGGATCACCACGGCCGATCGGCCCTGGACCTCCTCGCGGACGACTCGTTCGACCACTGGAAGGCCACGAATGGCAGCATAGTGGACACTGTCAGCGTCGAAGCGGTCGATCTCGACAAGGAGCTCCGAAGAGAAGTGATCCGGGAGCGCGTCTTCGTCTGTCGCACGGATTGTGCCGTCCGACGTCGCTGGTGCGCCCGCGATAGCTTGGACGCCACCGATATCCGGTGCGAGTCCGTACTCAAGAAACGCTGCTTCGGCTCCCTCGACGACATCGAGCAGCGCATTCCGGTCGGGCGAGACCAGACTGAGATGGGTTGTGAGCGACATAGATAGCTCACTCCCTCACCGTCTCGTGCCGGATGCCGCAGGCTGTGCGCCGCACTCCGACAGCGCGTGTCAGATCACCGCTCATGACAATATGATCGGGGCTACGTGGATACTCGTTACGACCAGCGAATCGATTGGTTTGGCTCCGATCAGAGGTCCGGTAGGTCGAGAACCGAGCCGGTACTCAGTGCGGTCGCTCCCACGGCTGACGACGGATTGAAACGCGGCTCGGCCGTATTCAGGATACGAATGCCGGACGAGTCCGCTGGCGAGCCGGGACAGTCGGCTTCAGCTGCCAGCACTGTGGGCACACAACTGTCGACTCCAGAGACAGCGGACATCCCGACGCCAGAGGCGGTCAGCGACGCGACGAATCCAACAGGGACCGTCATTTGGCATCGCAAACATCTCCGCGTGGAGGACCAGGAAGCGGTGTCACGGGCAATCGCAGACAGCGACGCCATTTGTCCGTTGTTCGTGTTCGATCCGAGCTTCTACGCAGACAGTGGATTGGCGTGTGATGCTCGGATTCAGTTCCTTGAGGAAGCGGTCGCGAGCCTCGACCGGCTATACGCGGCGACACCCGCGCCAGCGACGCACGTGTCAGCAACCTCCGGTGGACATGAGCTCGAAGCAACAACGGAGTCGGCGATGCCCGCATCCGATCCGGGTGGGACGCCGCCGGACACACTACAGTGTGCGGATCCTCCCGGCTTGACGATCGGGTACGGCGACCCGGTCGACCTCCTAGCTCGGTTTGTCGATCAAGGGTGGAACGTTGTGACGATGGCGACGCCAACGAGCCGCTACGGGCAGCGCCGCGATGAACGCGCACGGGAGGCGTGTGGTGATGCGATGACGTTCGTCTCGGGTGACGGGCTCGTTCGCGACGCGGAGTGGCCGCGATCAGACTGGCAACCCCAGATCACGGACTGGCTCGCGGCCTCCCAACACGCGCCGGGGTGGGACGACCACGACACGGTCCGTGTCGCGATCCAGACCAGTGTCACGCCTGCGTTAGTCGACCGCCGGTTCGATATCATGCCCACGAAGACGAAGGTTCCGGTGGGCACGCACCGTGCGGCGACGACCACCCTGCGCGAATTCGCAGACCGAATCCGCTCGTACCCAGGCAACATCTCGGCACCCCAAGACGCCCGCGACGGGACGAGTGGCCTTTCTCCATACCTGAACTTTGGCCTGCTTTCGGTCCGACAGGCCCACCAGTATGTCGACGAGAACGCGCCGTCGTGCCGAGGCGCAGAGATGTTCGAGAGTCGGCTCGTCTGGAATCTCCACTATAATCAGAAGCTCGTCGATTGGCCCGGCTGGACAGAGAAAGCGGTCAATCCGGTGTTCGAAGGCCAAAACGAGGACCGCCACGATGACTCGCTCATAACGGCATGGAAACAAGGCCGGACGGGGTTCCCGATGGTGGACGCGTCAATGCGATGTCTCCGCAAGACCGGGTGGCTGAACTTCCGCATGCGGGCCATGTGCGCCTCGTTTTTCACCCATATCCTCCACCAACCGTGGTGGATCGGCGCTGACTGGTATCACCACCACCTGATCGATAGCGACGTCGGGATCAACTATACGCAGTGGCAGAGCCAAGCGGGCCTCATCGGAAAGCCGTCACAGCGCGTGTACAATCCCCGGAAGCAGGTCCGTGATCAAGATCCTGACGGCGAGTGGATTGCGGAGTGGATCCCCGAGCTTGCTGCCCTGCCTAGTGAGTTTCTTGACCGGCCGGAGAAGGCTCCGCTGGCGGTCCAAGACGAGTGCGGCGTCCAGATTGGAGAAACGTACCCGCGCCCGGTCGTTGACTTCGAAGCACGGCGCGAACAGTTCTGGTCACGCTACGAGCGTCAACGGCCAGTAGCAGCCCGCGAGCTTCGGCGTCAAAAAATCGCGAAACGAGCGTCTTTCTCTGGAGGATACAATGCTGCCCGAGCGATCGCGGCTAAACACGGAGACAGCGAGGATGACGCCACCAAGGGTACTCAGGTCGCACTCGACGAGCTCAGCGGCGGAGAGGCTGCGAACGCGGACCCACCGCCGTCCGAGTCATCAACGACGGACACGCGCGATCCTCGCGACACATCAGCCGACTTGGATAGGTCACCCGGACAAACACCCATTCCGTCCGGCACGGGAGAGACAGCTGGCGAGCCGTCGCCTGACGACCGTACAGCGGTGGAAGGCCAGCAACAACCCGACAGCGGGGACGACGACACCAGCGCAGAAGCGGACGCTGAACCCACTGGACA
This sequence comes from Halorubrum coriense DSM 10284, assembly GCF_000337035.1. Classification (GTDB taxonomy): domain Archaea; phylum Halobacteriota; class Halobacteria; order Halobacteriales; family Haloferacaceae; genus Halorubrum; species Halorubrum coriense. Next base: position 1,003 of record NZ_AOJL01000061.1, on the reverse strand, counting down.
GACACGGTTTGGTGACTTTGAGTAGGTCACCCGATTAAGATTTCCTCACGCTCGTGAGTACGATTGTGAGTGCCATCATTACAGAACTGCCGACGAGTATCCACCATCGTATTAGCACGGCGGTAGTTGCGTCTGGAAACTGGTCCATGAGGGGGACGAAAATACGCAGATCGGTCCCGACTATCAAGAGGATACCCACGACAGTCAACTACCTCACCCTACTTCGCTCACCCTGACGGGTTCGCTCGTGGAGTGGGGCTTGTCCATGAACTTGGCCTCAAACCCTTCCAGGTGGGCGGTGAATCCGCCGCTCGGCGTCACAGTTCCAGACTTCAGGGCAAGCTGACTGTTGCCCGTCCGCCGAGACGACTGTTGGCCTCGACAGACATACCGCATCCCGATGTTCTTCGCCGCATTGTAGTCCGCGTTCACTTCTGGCTCACACTTTACTTTTCGCAGTTGGTGATTGACCGAATCCGGGCGCGGTCGCCGGTTGCGCCGGAGACAGGAGACCGGATCACTCGGCGTTAATTCAGCTTTGCGCCTAAGCCACACATCTTAGACGTATATCTAAGACGCGCAGCTAAGATATTCTGGCGTTTGAATCAGAATACCCCTGCGTACGGCAGTAAAGGTGGCACCTGCGTACTGTGGTTTCACCGCTTCATCACAATTTGGACACTCTGCGAAGACGCCCGTATCTCCGTCCACCTGCTCGTATTCGATGAGTTTCCACGCCGCAGATATGTCGCGGCCACAGCTCGGACAGTGTCCAAGTGATGTCGGGCCGTCAGTCATTAGGGGGGAAGGGGAGCGTGTGACTCTCCTTCCGTCTAATAGTTCAGCTTCAAACGGTGTAAACATTCTGCGGAGATGTATGGTTGACACACAAATACCGAGAGACGTAGCCATCGGGTTTTTACCACAGTTAGCTAACAAGCTGTGTTATAATATATATTAAAACTGGATAGCACGCTCACAAATCCTGTCGATGGAAGGCTAC
>NZ_AOJL01000060.1:236141-424128 GCF_000337035.1 Halorubrum coriense DSM 10284 | reverse complement strand
ACGACGACGTCGTCGGCCTGAAGCAACGCTCCCTCGCCCTGATACTGTCGCTCCTCTTCGACCGCGAACTCGTCGTCGACGAGCGTGACGCCCGCGACGCGGAGTTCGTCGCCGTCGAGTTCGTAGTCATCTTGGGCCAGGCCGGCCTCGATGTCGCCGACCTGGTCGCCGTACTTCGGACCCACGGTGGCGTAGTCGAGGTCGATGCCCGTGATCACCGTCTCGACGGGCGCGTCGCCGTCGGGGTGGACCGCGAGGTCATCGACGTGCATCACGCCGGTGATATCGTCCTCGAAGCCGCGCACGTCGGCGTACACTTCCACCGCGTCGAGCGCGGCGGTGAGCGGGAGCTGACTCTCGCTTTTGTACTTCCGGAGCGCGCCGACGACGGCGGTGGCGGCGGTACCGGCGTCGCGGTCGGCCTCGATCCCCAGCGGCTCGGGCCAATCGGTGAGGTGAATCGAGTCGCTCGCGCCGTCACCGAGGTGGATCGAGTCGCTCGCGTCGGCGTACATGTCGTGCCATAGCTCCTCGGTGACGTGCGCGAGGAGCGGCGCGAACAGCTTCAGGAACCGGCGGTGGGCGGTCCGGAGGGTGTACGCCGCCGCGTCGTCCTCGCGCTGTTTGGCGATCTCGAGGTAGTCGTCGCAGAACGTGTTCCAGAAGAAGCTCCGGAGCTCGTCCCGGGCCTTCGAGAACGCGCGGTCGTCGAGGAGTTCGGTGAGCCGCTCGACCTCGGCGTCGAGCTTTGCGAGGAGCCACCGGTCGAGCTCGCGGAGTCCGTCGTCGGGCTCTGTCGGGAACGGCTTCGGCGCGAGCGACTCGACGAGCTTCGAGGCGTTCCACAGCTTCCGAATCAGCTTCTCGCCCGCGCGGAGGTCCTTCTCTTTGAACGGGAAGTCGTCGCCGACGGCGGTGCCGGCCGCCCAGTAGCGCGTGGCGTCGACGGGGAACTCCTCGAGGACCGCCTCGGGCTCGACGACGTTGCCGACGGACTTCGACATCTTCTCGCGGTTCTCGTCGAGCACGTGCCCGTTGATCATCGTCTCCGCGAACGGCACCTCGCCGGTGTGCTCGTAGCACTTGACGAGGGTGTGGAACAGCCAGAAGCTGATGATGTCGTGGCCCTGCGGGCGGAGGTCGAACTGATACAGCTCCGGGCGCTCCATCGTGAACTCCCCGGCCTCGTCGTCCCAGTCCCAGCCGGCGTTGATCAGCGGCGTCAGGCTGGAGGTGGCCCACGTGTCGAGCACGTCGTCCTCCGGCTCGAACGCGTCGTGACCGCACTCGGGACAGGCGTCGACCGGCGGGGCGTCGGAGAGCGGGTCGACGGGCAGGTCGGCCTTCTCGGCGACGACGACCTCCCCGCAGTCCTCGCAGTACCACACCGGGAACGGGATGCCGGAGGACCGCTGGCGGGAGATGAGCCAGTCCCACTGGAGCCCCTCGACCCAGTGTTCGTACCGGGTGAACATCTTCTCGGGGGACCACTCCATCTCGCGGCCGACGTCGAGGTACTCGTCCGTCTTGTCGAGCATCTCGATGTACCACTGCTCGGTGACGAGGAACTCGACGCTCGTCCCGCAGCGCTCGTGGACGTTGACCGTGTGGGTGATGTCGCGGCGGTCGAGCAGCGCGCCCGTCTCGTCGAGGTCTTCGACGATGGCCTCGCCGGCCTCGTCGGCGTGAAGCCCCTGATACTCCTCGGCGAGGTCGGTCATGTGGCCGGACTCGTCGATGGCGACTCGGAGGTCCAAGTCGTGGACCTGATACCACTCGATGTCGTTCTGGTCGCCGAACGTACAGCACATCACGATGCCGGAGCCGGTCTCCATGTCGACGCGCTCGTCGGCGATGATCGGCACCTCGTGGCCGAACAGCGGGACCTCGGCAGACTCGCCGACGAGCGCCTGGTTCTCGTCGTCGTCCGGGTGGACGAAGACGGCGACGCACGCCGGGAGGAGCTCGGGCCGCGTCGTCGAGATGACGAACTCGGCCGGGAGGTCGTCGCCGTCGCTCCCGACCACGGGGAACGCGATGTCGTTGAAGTGGCTGGCCTGTTCGTCGTCCTCGGTCTCGACCTGCGAGATGGCTGTCTCGCACTCGGGACACCAGATCGCGGGGGCTTTCTCGCGATACTCGCGGCCCTGCTCGTACAGGTCGAGGAACGACAGCTGCGAGACGCGCTGGACGCGGGGTTCGATCGTCTGGTAGGTGTGATCCCAGTCGACCGACACGCCGAGCGACTGGACGTTCTCGGTGAACTGCTGTTCGTAGTCGGCGCAGACCTCCCGGCACTTCGCCTGGAACTCGCGCCGTTCGAAGTCCTGATGCCGGATGTCGAGCTCGTCCTCGGTGAGCCGCTCGGAGGCGATGCCGTTGTCGTCGTAGCCGAACGGGAAGAACGTCTCACCGCCGTTCATCCGCTCGAAGCGCGCGACGAAGTCCTGGAGGGTGAACCCGTACAGGTGGCCCATGTGGAGGCTCCCCGATACCGTCGGCGGGGGCGTGTCGATGGAGAAGACGGTGTTCGGGTCGACCGGGTCGTCGTCGGAATAGGCGTACGTCTCCTCGTCGACCCATCGCCGCTGCCAGCGCGGCTCGACGGCGTCGGGGTCGTACTCACCACTGGGCATTTCGGTCACACGTTCCGCCGGTTCCCCCTTAACGGCCTCGGTTGTGTGGGGCGGCGCGGACGGAGGGCGCGGTCAGCGGCCGTCAGACCGCGTCGTCGAGGTCGTGTTCGGCCGCCATCTTCGACGCCTCGGCGGCGAACCGCTCGACCTCGTCGGCGGGCGTCTCGCCCAGCGCGGTGTCGTCGACCTCGCGGCCGGCGGTGATCCCGCCGCCGGTGACGAGCCGCTGTTCGGCCAGCTCCTTCGTGTGCGTCCGCTCGCCGTCCTCGGTGGCGTAGGTGAGCCGCACGAGCCCTTTCGAGTCGAACTGCCGGTCGACGAGCCAGACCGTGGTCATACGCGGCGATGAGTGCCTGCGAGGATTAAAACGGACGGTCGGCCGTTGGAAACTCGACGGCGGAGATCGGTTTCGGAGCGCGGTTGCGGTGGCGCGTGCCTGCGAGCGGCCGGAGCGAAGCGGAGGCCGCGAGGAGCACGCGCGGGGTCGTCGGGCTACGCCCGACTGCCAGAGGCGCGTCGCGCCTCGCTGTCGCCGGCGCTACGCGCCGGCTGCCAGAGAATCTTCGATTCTCGCTGGAGTCGGCCGACCGAAGGGAGGCCGACGAGGTTGGGGAGGTGTGAGGCTGCGGTGCTGGGTGGGACTCAAAGGGGCAGGCGGGAGGCCGCCGTAGGCGACGTAAGCACCGCAGTGAGCGACCGAGAAGCACAGCGAGCGTACGGCGGCCTCCCGCTCGGGGCTTTGGAGGTGATTTCTGCGGATCCGGTCTGGGAGTCGCTGGGGTCCCGCGAGTCTCGCCGTCACCGCTTTGTATCGGCTCGCCGAACAAGCGGTCATGTACGTGGAGTTCGACCGCGACACCTGCGTCGGGATGTACCAGTGCGTCGCCGAGTGGGACGCCTTCGACAAGAACCTGAACGACGGGAAGGCCGATCTAGAAGGCAGCACCGAGGAGGGGGATGACCTGTTCGTCGTCGAGGTGCCCGACGGGGAGGAGTTCGACGCGAAGTTCGCGGCGCGGGTCTGCCCGGTCGACGCCATCGAGGTGTACGACGACGACGGCGAGCAGGTGGTGTAGACGGGTCCGGTCGCTCGATCGGTTGCTCATAAACAACAGCCGGTGTCTCGATCTGGGCGAACACCCCCGAATCCCGCCCCGCAGCCTCACGCCTCCCCGGCCTCGTCGGCCTCCCTTCGGTCGGCCGACTCCAGCGAGAATCGAAGATTCTCTGGCAGCCGGCGCGTAGCGCCGGCGACAGCGAGGCGCGACGCGCCTCTGGCAGTCGGGCGTAGCCCGACGACCTCGCACGCGCTCCTCGCGCCCTATCGGGCGCTCGGAGGCGCGCGCCATGGTGGGTGCTTCGCCGGGCGCGTCGGCTGCGCCCGGTTCTATTTATAAGTGATCGGCCACGTCCTCGGCGAAGTACGTGATTATGAGGTCCGCGCCCGCGCGCTTGAGCGCGACGAGCGACTCCAGCGCGGTCGCCTCCAAGTCGAGCCACCCTTTCTCCGCGGCGGCGTGGAGCATCGCGTACTCCCCCGAGACGTTGTACGCCGCGATGGGCCGGTCGAACTCCCGCCGGAGGTCGCCGACGATGTCGAGGTACGGCAGCCCGGGTTTCACCATCAGCACGTCCGCGCCCTGCTCGGCGTCGAGCCGCGCCTCGCGGAGCGCCTCCCGCCGGTTCGCGGGATCCATCTGGTAGTGCCGGCGGTCGCCGAACGCGGGCGCGCCGTCCGCCGCGTCGCGGAACGGGCCGTAGAAGGCCGACTCGTACTTCGCGGCGTAGCTCAGGACGGCGACGTCCTCGTGACCCGCGGAATCGAGCGCCTCGCGGATCGCCCCGACCTGGCCGTCGGTCATCGCCGAGGGAGCGACCACGTCCGCGCCCGCGTCGGCCTGCGAGACCGCGGTGCGCGCGAGCAGGTTGAGCGTCTCGTCGTTCTTGACGGTAAGCGTCGGGTCCGCCTCGGCGGTCTCCTCGATCACGCCGCAGTGACCGTGGTCGGTGTACTCGCAGAGGCAGACGTCGCCGATCACGGTGGCGTCGGTCTCGGCGTCGATCCGTCGGATAGCGCGTTGGACGACGCCGTCCTCGGCGTACGCGCGGCTCCCCTCCGGGTCTTTCGACTCGGGAACGCCGAAGAGGATCACGGCCTCAACGCCCGTCTCGCGGATCTCCGCGACGCGGTCGACCGCCTCGTCGACCGGGACGCGCTCGTGGCCGGGCATCGTCTCGATGGGGACGCGCTCGTCGGTCGTCGCGTCGACGAACACCGGCGCGACCAGGTCCGACGCCGAGAGGTCGGTCTCGGCGACGAGCGGGCGGACGCCGTCGGTCCGGAGTCGGCGGGGACGGTCCGTGAGGTCCATACCGACGGTTCGGGTCCCGCCGACTTTTACCGTTCGTCTCCGCGTGACTACTCGGAGGACTCGATGTCGATCCGGTCGCGGAGCTCCGCGAGCTCGTCCGACTCGGCGAGCTCCTCGACGCGCTGTTTGAAGTGGGACTCGCAGAGCCCGACGACCACGCCGCGCTGCTCGGCCTCGTACGTGGCCTCCCGGTCGCAGTAGTGACACCGCATGTCCGACACTCCGGTCGGCGCGGGCTTAATCTTGTTCGTCGGGCGTCGCCGCGGCGGAGCGCTCCCCGGCCGGGACCGGCTGAGGGAGCCGATCCCGGACGGGTTCGAACGCGGACGCCGTCAGCCCCGCGACGCCGAGGGTGCGCTCGTGGGCGTCCGTCCCGCCGGTTCTGAGCAGGTCCGCCTCGGCGGCGACGCGGTCGATCCGCGCGTCGTCGACCGTGCGACCGTACGGGTAGAACCGCTCGACCGCGTCGATCGCGGCCGACTCGCGGGCGACGTCGAGCGCCTCGTCGACGTGCTCGTAACGGAAGGGGTGGGCGAGCCCGACGAGCGCGCAGGCGTCGGAGAGGAGGTCGAGCCCCTCGTCGAGCGGCGTCACGTCGCGCGCGACGTAACACGGGCCGTCGTTCCCGATCAGCTCGTCGAACGCGCCGGCGTAGTCGTGGGGCGCGTCCGACTCCTCGACGGCCCGCGCGATGTGCGGTCGCCCCAGTCCGGCGCGCGGCTCCAGTTCGAGATCGACGCCGAGTCGCTCCTCGACCGCGTCGAGGATGGCCGCGCCGCGCTCCCGGCGGTCGCGCTGGAGGCGGTCGATCTCCGCGTCGAGCGCGTCGGTGTGTTCGACGCCGTAGCCGAGGAGGTCGAGCCGCTCGAACCCGGCGTCGACGCGGAGTTCGATCCCGCGGACGATCCGGACGCCGTCGCGCTCGACGACCGGCGCGTCGACCCCCGGGTGGACGCGGTCGTGGTCGGTGACGGCGACCCAGTCGACGCCCGCCTCGCGGGCGACCGCGGGCACCTCGTCGATCGTCAACGTCCCGTCCGAGACGACCGTGTGCGCGTGGAGGTCGGCGACCACCAGATCCGCTGAATCTGCGGGCATAAACGTCGATAGCGCCGCCCGGCACTAAGCGGCGGCGGTCCGTCGGGAGCCGATTCGGGGACGAATATAAGGCGATATAAGGTATTCCCTCCGACTAAGGTCGTACATGGACAATCATTAAGAACCATCGGTGATTCTCGTCTGTTGATGCGCTTGAACGGCGTCGACGACCGACTCGAACGGCACCAGTACCCGACCACCTCTGAGGAGATCATCGCGGCTCACGGAAACGCGACCGTAGAGCTCGCCAACGGGTCCGAGCGGCTCGGCGACGTCTTGGAACGGTTCGGCGATCAGACGTTCGAAGACCCGGAAGACGTGTTCACCACCCTCCGGGCGGGCGTCTGCCACCGAGGAGTCGGTCGTCGGTTCTACTCGGACCGCGACCCGACCACCGACGCGGAGGACGGGCCGGCACCGGTCTCGTTCTGACGCGACGAATCGACCGGCGATCCATACCCTTTTTCCAGATTCGAACTCGGAGCGACGCGGCTACGAGACGCCGTCGACGACTCCGGAGAGGTCGACTGGGATCGACCCCTTCCGGTAGCCCTCGATCGAGCCGTCCGGCTCGGCGCGGTACACGACCGCGGGCTTGTGCCGGACCGCGGGTTCGGCGGCGCGCACGGCGGCCCACTCGTCGGCGGGGAACGACGAGCAGTCGACGAACAGGGTGACGCCGCCGGCGTGGGCCGCGAGCTGTCCGCTGGTCTTCGTCTCGGCGGTGTCGCGGACGGCCGCGACGGGGTCGTTCGCGGAGCGGCCGGCGGTCGGCTGCGGCCGCGTCACCTCGACGAGGTGCCCGGTCCCGGTGTCGGGCTCCGTCGCGCGGAAGTCGAGGGAGTGGCCCGTCGTCACCTCGATCTCCGGGGTTATCTCGTAGCCCGCCCGCGTGAGGATCCGAGCCGCGGTGAACTCGGCTATCGCCGCGCTCATCCGGACGAGGTCCCGCGAGGCGGACGTGCCGAGCTTCCCGGCCATCACCTCGCGGTGGTCGTCGAGGATCCCCGGCCGCAGCGTTTCCTCGACGAACCCGGTCCCCGCGTCGCGGGTCGCGTCCGGGAATCCGGCGGCGTGGTCGCGGAAGAACGCCCGGCTCGTCTCCGCGCCGTCCTTCGAGCAGAACACGGGGAGGAAGAACCACGAGACGTGGGGGTAGTCGGCCAGCCACGGCTCGTCGTCGTGGAGCCCGGCGAGCAGCTCCCGCTGCGCCCACCGCGAGACCGGGTAGGGGGCCTCGTCGAACCCGTACTTGTCCGTCCGCCAGAGCTCGCTCGGCGTCTCCGTGTTGCCCAGCCAGTAGCCCGCCGGGCCGCCGTCGGCGTCGGCGGGCGGGTCGGCGTCGTCGTCGGTCCAGCAGAACAGCGCGAAGGACCCGTCGTCCATGTCGAACCGGCGCGCCTCGTAGCCGGGCGGCGGCGCGAACCACGGGTCGCCGGCGGTCGCCCCGAGGTTCTCGTCGAGGGGGCGACGGAGCTGCGACCGGACCCGGTCCGCGGTCCAGCGGCCGGGCGAGCGCCTGAAGCGGAGCGGTTGTGCCACGGGCGTGTGGTATCACGCCGCGGGGTTAATCGATTCCGGTGGGCGGGGAAGACGTTCATCATCGATGATACGTTTACCGACAAGTATATTACAGGAAACGGCCAAGTGTAGTCGTACCATGTCAATGGGTGCCTATGATGAGGCCGAACACGAGCGTCGCGAGAAGAAGACCAGCGAAGTCGACGCCGACTTCGACGCGGAGCGCCCCGAGTACTCCGGTTCGCTGACCTACGACTCGGGCGATTCCACCGAGGCACTCCTCGACAAGTTCGAAGAGCTTCAGGGGAAGTGACGCGGCCGCGGCGACACCGCGCCTTCTGATTCCGTTCTCGAACCTCGATAGCGACCGTGCCGCCCATTGTGACCGCGCCGCCGAGAGCGACTGCCGAGCGCAGCGGTTGGAGGTCGAGTCGCGTTCGGGGAGGACGCGCGGCCGCGTCTCAGGTGAGCAGGATCGCCGCGCCGCAGACGAGCGCGACCGCGATGACGTGACCGACCACCGCGCCGAGCAGTATGGGCTCCGTGAGCAGGAACGGGACGAGCGCCAGCTGGATAACGGAGAACCCGATGTTCTCGGCGTCGAGCCGCCGGACGGTCGCCCGCTCGTCGGGCGAGAGGTCGACGTGGACCGCGCGCCACAGCGCGACGACGGCGCTCCACCACGAGGTGCCGATGCGGTACGTCAGGTCCCAGAGGACGAGCAGGGTGAGGTAGACGACGGGGATCGGCGGGTCCGCGCCGAACAGCCGGTCGATGAGGGACCCGTCCCACGCGAACAGGTAGGTCACGAGGGCGATGAACGCCAGCACGCCCAACACGATCTCGATACTCGACCCGAACAGCAGCCGCTTGTGTTCCGGGGGGGTTCCGAGCAGGCGGTTCTTCGCGCCCAGTCGGTGCATCTCGACGCTGCCGATCGCGGCGATGACGACGGCGACCGTCCCGGCGGCCACGGCGTCCCACGTCCCGTAGTACCAGCCGAGACCCAACACGCCGACCTCGAAGATGACGAACTGGAGCGCGACCGCCAGCGTGCGCGGGACGTTGAGTCCCGGGATCCCGCCGACGAGGCTCTCGTACACCCACGTCTCGCCGTACTCCCGGCTCACGGCGATACCCCGGGAAGCGCGCTCAGTCGCGACGCCTCCGCCTTTCGCGGTTCGGTCAGAGCGCGGGCGACCCCGAGCTCGAACGGGGTGCGCTCGATCGGGACGAACTCCCGGATCCGGTCGTCCTCGACGATCACAGTGTTGCGGAGCCCCTCGACCAGCGACCGGGCGAGGTAGGGGTTCACGTCGGTGACGAGCCGGAGCCACCGAGCCGACAGCTCCGGGCTCAACACCGGGACCCTGACGATCCGAAGCCCGCCGCCGAGCTGTCGCCTGGTTCGACGGAGGATCTCCGCGTAGGTCAACACCTCCGGCCCGCCGATCTCGAAGGTCTCGCCCGCGGTCTCGGGGGCGTCGAGGACGCCGGCGAGGTACGCGACCACGTCGGCTATCGCGATCGGCTGGCACAGCGTGTCGACCCACTTCGGGGTGACCATCACGGGGAGCCGCCGCGCAAGGCCGGCGACGACCTCGAAGCTCGCGCTCCCGGCGCCGATGATGATCGCGGCCCGGAGCGTCGTGAGCGCCGGGTCGGCGTCGCCGAGGATCCGTTCGACCTCGCGGCGCGATCGGAGGTGTTCGGAGAGCTCCTCGCGGTCCTCGCCGAGCCCGCCGAGGTAGACGATGCGCTCGATCCCCGCGGCCGAGGCGGCCTCGGCGAAGTTGGTCGCGCAGTTCCGGTCGCGCTCCTCGTACCCCGGGCCGCCGTCCATCGAGTGGACGAGGTAGTACGCGGCGTCGACGGTCTCGCCGTCGAGTTCGAACGCCGGCGGGAGCGTGTCCGGTTCCAAGAGGTCGCCCTCGACGACCGCGACGCCGTCGGGGGGCGCGTAGCCGTCGGCGTCGCGGACGAACGCGACCACGTCGTGGCCGCGGGAGCGGAGCGCCGGGATGAGCCGGCTCCCGACGAATCCGGTCGCGCCGGTGACGAGCACTCGCATACCGTTCTCTGGGGCGGAACGACCATAAGCCTCGGCCCGTTCGGCGCGACGAGGTGGCCGTGGCGAGGGGTCGTCACGGACTGCCGGCGAACGAGAGTGCTCCCGGACCGCCGACGAACGGGGGCCGCTCGCGGACCGATCGCTAGAAGTGCCCCCGGGTTCCTCGTCCGGTATGCGCGCAGGCGAGTTCGAACCGGTCCGCGGCGTCGAGGACCTGTACGTCCACGACACCGGCATGCTCGACACCGACGAGTACGGCGCGGTCTACGTGTACGACGCCGAGCGACCGATCGTGATCGACACCGGAACGGGGGCGAACCGGGAGACCCTCTTCGAGAGCGTCGCGGAGATCGGGATCGGCCGCGATGAGCTGGCGTGGATCCTCCCGACCCACGCCCATCTCGACCACGCCGGCGGCGCGGGCTACCTCGCGGAGCGGTACCCGAACGCGGCGGTCAGAGTGCCCGAGAAGGGCGTGCGCCACCTCGTCGACCCCGGGGCGCTCGTCGCGGGAACAAAGTCGGCGGTCGAAGACCAGTGGGAGCACTACGCGGAGCCGAAGCCGGTGCCCGACGACCGGATCGAGGGCGTCGGCGAGGGCGACCGGATCGACCTCGGCGGCCGCGAGCTCGTCGTCCGCGACGCGCCGGGGCACGCGCCCCACCACGCCGTCTACCACGAGCCCGACGCGGACGTCGTGTTCGCCGCCGACGCGGCGGGCATCTACGTCCCCGAGATCGACGCCGTGACGCCGACGACGCCGCCGCCGCAGTTCGACTTCGAGCAGTGCCTCGACGACATCCGGCTGATCGAGGACCTCGACCCCGACACGATCTGCTTCGGCCACTTCGGGCCGCGGCGCTGCGACGCCGACCTGCTCGGCGAGGCGAAGCGGGCGTACGTCGAGTGGGTCGAGCGCGTCCGGGAGAAGCGCGCCGAACTCGACGACGACGAGGCGGTCGTCGAGCACTTCGAGGCGGCGAGCCGCGACATCGACTACTGGAACCCCGAGCGGGCGCGAGCGAACACGAGCCTGAACGCGCGCGGCGTGTTGACGTACCTCGATCGGGTCGACGACGCGGAGTGACCCGTCCGGACGGCGCGGCGCGGAGAGCGCGGAGTCGAGAGAAACGCCCTAAACCCCGCCGCACGTAGGCGGGAGACAGATGGGCATCTTCGACACGATCCGGGCCGTCCTCGGGACCAGCGCCGAGACCGACGCGACTCGCGAGGCGGACCCCGAGGACCTCTTCGGGATGTCGACCGCCTACATGACGATGGAGGCGGACCTCCGCTACGACCACTGCGGCGAGGCCGCGCTCTGCTTCTCCGGCGTCGACAGCACCCGCTTCGACGAGGCGGTCGAGACCGTCGAGGCGATCCTGGAGGCCGGTGAGATCGACACCGGCACCGGCTTCCACCGGTACGAGGACGACCACGGCTACCAGTGGTTCGTCCTCGAGGACGACGACCCCGAGGACCTGGTGACCAGCATCCACTTCGCGGCCGACCAGTTCATCGAGGAGGGGTTCGGCTCGCGGCTGCTCGCGGCCGTATTCGGCTTCGAGAACGACGACGGCCCCGCCTACTGGATCTACTCGTTCCGGCGCGGCGCGTACTACCCGTTCGCACCGCGGGGGACGAACGACCGGAACCAGCGGGTCGAGTTCAAGCTCCAGTCGGTCCTCGACGGCGAACTCGGCTTGGAGGACGACGAGTCTTACTGGTACCCGCTGTGGCCGGACGCGCGCGGGAACCACCCGTGGGAGTGAGACACCGATGAGCGACGACACCGAGACCGGCGGAGACGGATCGGGTCAGGAAGTGGAGGCCAGCGGGCGAGACGCGCCGAGAAAACGTCTCCTCCGGTGGGTCGCCGTCCAAGCCACGGTCGTCGCCGGGGCGGTCCACCTCCTGTGGGCGTGGCCGCGGCTCGGCTCCCCGGCGGACGCCCGCCCGTACCTGTTCGTCGCGGGGAGCGCGCTCGCGGTGGCCGTCGCGGTCGCGACGCTGCGAGCCGGCGAGTACCGCCGGCTGTACGCGCTCGGCGCGGGGACGCTGGGCGCGTTCCTCGGCGGGTTCCTCGCGTGGCACGGGACGGGCGCGCCGGCGGCGTTCGCGGCGGAGCCGCTGGCGGTCGTGGCGGCGGTCGTCGAGGTCGTCGGGGTCGTCGCCTACCNTGGCGCGTTCCTCGGCGGGTTCCTCGCGTGGCACGGGACGGGCGCGCCGGCGGCGTTCGCGGCGGAGCCGCTGGCGGTCGTGGCGGCGGTCGTCGAGGTCGTCGGGGTCGTCGCCTACCTCGCGCTGTTCCGCCTCGCGCCGCCGACGAGCGTCGTCGTCGAGCGCCGACGCGAGGAGGAGGTCGAACCGGAGGACCGAGCGCCGTGACCGACGCGTACCGGACGGTGGCCGAGCGCGCGACCGCGCGGTTCGAGGTACAGGGGTCGGAGTTCCTCGGCCACGTCGCGCCCGTCGACGCGGTCGAGGGGGCCGAGTCGTTCGTCGAGGCGGTCCGGAGCGAGTACGCCGACGCGACCCACAACGTGCCCGCGTACCGGGTCCCGGCGGGCGAGCCCACCGAGCGAACGCCGGGGTCGGAACCGATGCTCAGGGAGTACTCGTCGGACGACGGCGAGCCGACCGGCTCCGCCGGGAAGCCGGCCCTGAACGTGCTCCAGCAGCGCGAGATCCGAAACGTCGTCGCGGTGGTGACCCGGTACTACGGGGGGACGAACCTCGGCGTCGGCGGACTCGCGCGCGCCTACTCGCGCGCGGTGAAGGACGGCGTCGACGCGGCGGGAGTGGTCGAGGAACGCCCGCACCGCACGCTCGTCGTCGAGACCGAGTACGACGACTCGGGGACGGTCCGCGGGGTGATCGAGTCGACGGGCGTCGAGTTCGACGCCGACTACGGCGAGCGCGTCCGGTTCGACCTCCGGGTGCCGGTCCTGGAGGTCGACGCGCTCCGCGAGCGGCTCAACGACGCGACGAGCGGGCGGGTAGAGATCGAAGAGTAGGCGCTTACGAGAACTTCCGGACGGTCATGTCGAGGGTGTCGAGGTCGAGTATCGGCGCGTAGCCGGCGTCGGGGTCGATGTTGACGGACTTCTGGAAGTCGGTCTGGGCCTGCCAGCAGCCGGAGTTGACGGCGAGGACGTTGTGGTACTTCCCCCAGCCGAGCTTGTGGACGTGGCCGGTGTGGAACACGTCCGGCACGTCCTCGATGACGAGGTAGTCGCGCTCCTCCGGCGCGACGCGGGTGTGCCCGCCGAACTGCGGCGCGACGTGGCGCTTCTTCAGCAGCTGGTACATCGCCTTGTGCGGCTCGTCGTAGCTCGCCTTCTCCTCGGGCAGCTCCGCGATCACCTCGTCGAGCGAGACGCCGTGGTACATCAGCACCTCGACGCCCTCGACGGAGACCGTCGCCGGGTTCGAGACGATCCGCGCGTCGTGGACGTCCATGATCTCGCGGATCTCGTCGTTGAACCCGGGCTGCGGCTCCGCGAGCCGGACCGCGTCGTGGTTGCCCGGGATCATCACGATCTCGGTGTCCGCGGGAATCTCCTTGAGGTGTTCGGCGAAGACCTCGTACTGCTCGTAGATGTCGACGATGTCGAGCTCCTCGTCTTGGTTCGGGTAGACGCCGACGCCCTCGACCATGTCGCCCGCGAGCAGCAGGTACTCGACGGGGTCGGCCTCGGGCGTGTGGAGCCAGTCGGTGAATCCGTGCCACGCGTCGGTCATGAACTCGTCGCTGCCGACGTGGACGTCGGAGATCAGCGCGGCCTGAACGTGGCGGTCGGCCCCGCCGGGGTCGTGCGTTCGGGGGACGTCCGGGAAGTGGAGCGAGTCGGCGAAGAGGATCCCCGCGTCGTCGGCGAGCGTCCCCTCGACCGCGACGCACTCGTCTAAGAGGATCTCGTCGACGACGTCGGCGAGGCCCTTGTCCTTCATCACGAGGGCGGGGAAGGTCCCGGTCGTGTCCTCCAGTTCGACCAGCCAGTGGCCCGACTTCGTGGAGCGCACGTCGTTGACGAGGCCGATCATCGCGGCGTCACTGCCGCCGGGCATGTTCGCGATCGCCTCGGCGGGTCGGTGGTTGACGCGGCCGCGGAGGATCTTCGAGAGCCGCTCGTAGCGGTCGCGGAACGTCGTGACGAAGTCGCTGTACTCGCCGGTCCCCGTGCTGCGGCCGGTCATGTCGTTGCCGACCGCTAGGTCTCGCAGGTCGGGGTCGCGAGAGGGGGAGCGTCCGGCGTCCGACGTCCCGGCGGCGTCGGTAGCGGAAGAGTCGGCGACGGAAGCGTCAGTAGCGGAGGAGTCGGCGACGGAAGCGTCAGTAGCGGAGAGGTCGTCGGTTGGAGGGTCGGCGGCACCGGAGCCGCCGGTCGCGGAGGCGTCGGCGGTCGCCGCGTCCGCGGCGGCGGCCGGGCCGGCGTCGGTCGGCGGGTCGGAAGTCGGTTCGGTATCCGGGGGGTCTGCGGTTCCGGACCCCTTCGTTTCAACTGGAGAATATCCGGTCTCGTCGGTGGAAGCGGCCGATCTGTTCGAGTCGGCGATCGCCTCGCGAACGTGGTCCGCGGTGATCCGGAGGGCGTCGTCCGGGGCGCGGTCGACGGCGGCCGAGACCGCGGCGGCCGGGTCCGTCGCGCCGGCGAGGAGGGTCACCGCCTCGCGCTCGGCGTTGTAGCCGCGCTCGGCGAGGGCTTTCGCGATCCGCGCGTTCGACTCCAGCGGCACGCTACCCGAAAGGAGAGTCTCGGGCAAAACCGTTCCGGAGCGGTCGGCCGAAACCGACGAGCGGACGCACGGGGCCCGGAGACCCGAGGACCCGGAAGCTTATGAACGAAACCCTCCAAGGCCGACGTAATGGACGAAGGGGATCGGCCGACGGACGCCGACGAGTCGGCCGATCGAGACGAGCGGACCGGACGGGAGTCCGACGGGTCGGACGACGCCGTTCCTGACGAGATTGACGACGAACCGGGCGCTGCGGACGGAGAGGAGCGGGAGTCGGCGATCGAGGGGGCGGAGTCGGAGTCGACGGTCGAGGGGGCGGAGTCGGAGTCGACGGTCGAGGGGGCGGAGTCGGAATCGACGGGACCCCCTTCGCCGACGCCCGGCGTTCCCGAGCCGGAGGGCGACGACGCGCCCGCCGACGTCGACGGCGTCCGCTCCGACGCGGAGGGAGACACTGTCGGCGACCGGATCCGTGGCGAGTCCGCATCGACTGGAGAGACGGACCCCGAGACGGAGGAGTCGCTGTTGTACCGGTTCCGTCACGACCGGGAGGGCGCGCTGATGTGGATCCGGGAGATGCTGACGAGCGTCGGGGTCGTCCTCTTGGTGGGGTTGCTCCTGTTCGGCGTCAGCGGCGTGTGGCCGCCGATGGTCGCCGTCGAGTCCGGGAGCATGGAGCCGAACATGCAGGTCGGAGACCTAGTGTTCGTCACCGAGCCCGGTCAGTTCGCGCCGGACGCGGCCGACAACGACGTCGGCGTCGTCACCCACGAGGTTGGAGAGACCGCCGACTATCGGACGTTCGACTCCTACGGGTCGGTCGTGATATACGCGCCGCCGGGGCGGTCCGGATCGCCGATCATCCACCGCGCCATGTTCCACGTGACCGAGGGCGAGAACTGGTACGACCGCGCCGACGAGCGGTATCACAGCGCGGTCGACTGCGAGTCGCTGGCCCACTGCCCGGCACCGCACGACGGGTTCGTCACGCTCGGCGACAACAATCAGGCCTACGACCAGGCCAGCGGTCTCTCGCCTCCGGTGAAAGCCGAGTGGGTGAGCGGCGTCGCGCGGGTTCGAGTCCCGTACCTCGGATACATCCGCCTGATCGCGACCGGACAGGTGGAGTTGAACGAGGCGATCGCGCGGACGATCGGGAGCGCCCTTCCGCCGGCGTCGTCGATCTCAGCGACCCCAGCCGCGGAGGCCGGGGCGTAACGACCGACGCGCGGCGTCAGTTGTCGAACCGCGCCTGAACGAACGGCTGGGCGTTCTCGATGTCGCCGAGCCGCGAGTCCGACAGGAGGACCGCCTCGGTCTCTTCGACCGGGACGGAGAGTCCCATCTCTTTCGTGCGCCCGTAGCGGCCCTTGGAGACGACGACGGCGTTGACGATCCCGAGCATGTCGAGTTCGCTGATGAGGTCGGTGACCCGTCGCTGGGTCAGGACGTCGGCGTCGATCTCCTCGCAGAGCCGCTTGTAGATGTTGAACACCTCGCCGGTGTTGATGTTGTGAACACCGTTCTTTTCGAGAAGAATCACGGCGAATAAGACTATCTTGCTCTGGGTCGGGAGGGTGCGGACGACCTCGACGACGCGGTCGAGTTCGATCTTGTCCTGCGCCTGCCGGACGTGTTTTTCCGCGACGATCTCGGCCTGCGAGCGCTCGGCGAGTTCGCCCGCGGTGCGGAGGAGGTCGAGCGCGCGGCGGGCGTCGCCGTGTTCCTGCGCCGCGAACGCCGCGCAGAGGGGGATCACGTCGTCGGTGAGAGCGTCAGGTTTGAACGCGGTGTCGGCGCGGTGCTGGAGGATGTCGCGGAGCTGGTTGGCGTCGTACGGCGGGAAGACTATCTCCTCCTCGCCGAGGCTCGACTTGACGCGGGGGTCGAGGAAGTCGGTGAACTTCAGGTCGTTCGAGATCCCCATGATGGAGATGCGCGAGCGGTCGAGCTCGGAGTTCATCCGCGAGAGGTTATAGAGGGTGTCGTCGCCGCTCTTCTCGACGAGCTTGTCGATCTCGTCGAGCATGATCACGACCACGCGCTCGTGATAGTCCACCGCCTCGAAGAACGTCGAGTAGACGCGGTCGGTCGGCCACCCCGTCATCGGGACCTCCTCCATCTCGTCGGCGTCGTCCTCCAGCGCCTCGATACGGCCGTCGAGGTCGTTGACCGAGTCGAACTCCGTGTCGGCGAGGACGGCGGCCGCGTCGCGACCGGCGGCCTCGGCGTCCGTCGCGTCGGCGCGGATGCCTTCGAGGCGCTCCAGGCGATCGGCGATCACCGCCTGGTTCTCCTCGATGAACGTGTTCGCGAGCTGGGCGAGGACGCGGTACTGGGTGTCGGTCACCTCGCAGTTGATGTACTCGACCTCGCAGGGGACGTCGTACTTCTGCGAGGTGGATTCGAGCTCCTGGGAGACGAACTTCGCCGAGGCGGTCTTCCCCGTCCCCGTCTTCCCGTAGATGAGGATATTTGAGGGGGTCTCGCCGCGTAGCGCGGAGACGAGGATGGTCGCCATCCGGTTGATCTGGTCGTTGCGGTGCGGGAGTTCGTGCGGGGTGTAGGAGGGCCGCAGCACCTCCTTGTTCTCGAAGATCGGTTCGCCCGAGAGGAGGTCGTCGAACAGGCCTTGGTTGTCGTCGTCGTCGTCGAGGACGACGCCGTCGAAGTCGACGTCCGGCGACGACCGGTCGCGGCCGCCGTTGTCCAGCCCCGCCGTCTCGGACCCGGCATCGGTCGACAGCGAGTCTTCGCCGGTCTGGGACTCGCCGAGGTCGAGTTCCGATTCGGAAGGGCTCGTCCCCGGAGAGCCGGGGCTCGATCCCGTGTCTGCGTCGGGATCGGAATCGATGTCCGTCTCGGCGGAGTCGAGGTCCGTCTCGGCAGGATCGGGGTTCGTTTCGATCGGAACGTCGGGATCGAACTCCTTCGCGTCGGAGCCGGCGGCTTCCGCCTCCTCAACTTCGGCCGCGGAGTCGTCGGTGTCGTGAGCCGGACCTCCGGCCGACGGGGCCTCCGCGGAGTCGCTACTACGATCCGAGTCGTCGCCGTCGTCCGGGTCGATGCCGCCGTCGGCCCGCGGTGTGTTGTCGCCTTCGTCCATGTGAACCCCTCCGTTTCGGGTGGAGACGATCAGGGAAGACGCGTTAGACGTCGTCTCCGGCCCGAAATGCGGATTTGTGGTCGGATCCGATACCGACCACGTCCAGTTGATACAGTCGAACCAGATGAAGAGACGGTACAAAAGTGTTCCTCTCTGGAGTTGAAACGGCCCCCTCTCCGTCGTAGTTGGGGTGAGCTAGATCCGGTTCGAACCGGGCAGCGGGGCGTACACACCAGTCGGAAAGTCGATACGATCGCCGCCCAGTAGGTGTCAGTAGGGAGGTGACCCGAGAGTTGAATTCGGTTTTCGGGTCCACAGCGGCCACCGTCGGTCGACCGGAGACTGCGGCACGCTCACCACCGTCGTGCGCGTATGTAAGTAGAGCGGTATTTCGGGTCGCCGGTCGCGTCTCGTCGGCGTTGGCCGATAATCGTCCCCACCGTTTGGACGGGAAATGAAGGGCCACCCCCACACCCCTTTGTTTCGGGTGGAACGCGGAATAGGTGGGGTGGGGGGGTTGTGAGCGGTTATTATATAACGGTGGTTTTATTATACACTGTTTAGAATAGTACCCTCGACAATCCCCCTCATATTATATTGTGTTTGTTGGTGTTATTTTATGTTTCGAAAGTGCTGTATATTATGGTTGGCACGGATCGAGACGACATCGACCCCGACCACCCACCACGCCCCCACGCCATATCTGCCGTTCCAGTCGAAACGAAGGGGTGGGGGGCTTCGGACTGGCCATTCGTAGCAGACGAACCGTCTGCGATAGCAACGAGGGTCGACGGCACGTCTCACTCGAGGGTAGATCCGAGCAAGGTCACTGACGACGGATCTGAGGACTTACACTGATGACGGATCCGAGGACTCGCATCGACGACGGATCCGAGGACCCGCACTGACGACGCCGACGCCTTGAGCACGAGCGATCCGACCGTCCGGCCACTCCCCCGGCGGTTCGACTCGAAACGGGGCGGTCGTCGCGACGACGACCGTCGAGACCGCGCCGCCGGATGTCCGCGCCCCCACTCCCCTCGCGCCGGTCAGGTTCGCGGGGTCCAACTAGTCGCGCAGGTGGCAGCGTCCGACCTTTCGCCGGGCGACCGCGTCCGATTCGCAGGTTTCCACCGGCTCCGCGACGGTCGCGATGGGACCGACTCGGGGCTCGTCGCGGTCGACGAGTCGTAGCGGTCGGAAAAACGCCGCGGGGTGTCTCGCTCGGGCCGTCTCCGGTCCTCGCGACCTACTCGGTCCGTTCGAGCGACGCCAGAACGAACTCGTCGATCGCCTTCCGCGCCTCCTCGGGGGCGTCCTCGTGACCGAGCGAGATGCGGCGACCCCGGGCGGCGTGGATCACGTCGGTCACCAGCTGGCCCGTGCGCTCGGCGTCGACGTCGCGGAAGACGCCCTTCTCGATGCCCTCCTCGACGACCTCGACGATGCTGCCGCGGATGCGCTCGTAGTGCTCGTCGAACACCGCTCGGTGCTCGCCGTCGTTTTGCGCCTGCGTGTACAGCTCGTGGTACACCTTCATGCGGTCCCAGTGGCCGAACTCCTCGAACTCGGGACCGAACAGGCACTGATCGACGCGGGCTCGGAGTTCGGTCCGCGGGTCCTCGTCGCCCTCGACGACCACGCTACCCTCGTACTGATCGATGACGTATTCGAGGAACGAGGACATGAGGTCGTACTTCCCGTCGAAGTGGTAGTGGATCACCTGCCGCGTGAGGTCCATCTCCTCGCCGATGTCTCGCATCCGGAGGTCCTTGTACCCGTGTTTGCTCAGTGCCCGGAACGTCGCCTCCATGATGACCTCTTTGGTGTCCTTCGAGGACACCGTCTCTCCGCCGGACTCGCCCGTGTCGTCGGAACCGGCGGAGCCCCCGGAACCGGCGGAGCCCTCGGAACCGGCGGAGCCGCCGGAGGAACGCTCCTCGGCAGGGCTCCCGTCCGAGCCCCCGGCGTCGGCGTCTTCAGCCGGGGACTCGACGGAGTCGCTCGCCGGCTCACCCCGTGATTCGCTCATGCCGACACACTACGTATGAGGGACATAATACGGTTGCTCCTCGGCGCTTACCGCTGGGCAGGTTTCGACCTCGTAATCAAACCTTATCATAGGAATTATGACATAATATCGTACGGAACAGAACCGTCGTCTCTCTCGACCCGGACGTGGGGAGTTCGACGAGACGGACGTCTCGACGCCCGATCCCCTCGCCCCGTCCGTCACCGAGATACTTCCGGTCAGCACCCTCGGCACCGCCCTCTGGCAGCCTCCGCGGGTGGCCGCGAGCGCGCCCGACGACTTTCCCGCCGGGACGCCGTCTCCGTCGGGATGCCGTCTCCGTCGGGACGCCGCCCGCGACCGCGCCTCTTCACCGGGTGATTCTCACCCCCGATACCGAATTTCGGGTTCGTCCGGCGTCGACGCTCCGGATCGGGGATGTCTGACGCAGTTCTTAAGTGAGAGCGGCGAGCATTCTACCGTAATTCCCCGAACGGGCGTCGAGTGCTCGGATCGAACGGCGTCGCGAAACGACCGCGGTGTTCGGGTAAACAACCCACGGACAGGAGGTCAGGATGGGACTGCTCACGAATCTCAGAGACAGCATATCGCGGGTCACGGACGGCCTGTTCGCGGCCGACGAGCCCAAGCGGATCGGGATCTACGGACCGCCGAACGCCGGCAAAACGACCCTCGCAAACCGGATCGCACGCGACTGGACGGGTGACGCCGTCGGGCCCGAGAGCCACATCCCCCACGAGACTCGCCGGGCCCGCCGGAAGGAGAACGTGGAGATCGAGCGCAACGGGCGCAAGGTCACCATCGACATCGTCGACACGCCCGGCGTGACGACGAAAGTCGACTACAAGGAGTTCTTGGACCACGACATGGAGAAGGACGACGCCGTCCGCCGGTCGCGCGAGGCGACCGAGGGCGTCGCGGAGGCGATGCACTGGCTCCGCGAGGACGTCGACGGCGTCATCTACGTGCTCGACTCGACGACGGACCCGTTCACGCAGGTGAACACGATGCTGATCGGGATCATCGAGTCGCAGGACCTCCCTGCGCTCATCCTCGCGAACAAGACGGACTTGGAGGGGTCGGACGTCCAGCAGATCGCGAACGCCTTCCCGCAACACGAGACGATTCCGCTGTCGGCGCTGGAGGGCGACAACATGGACGAAGTGTACACGAAAATCGCGGAGTACTTCGGCTGATGCCCGGCCCGAAAGCCAACGTCGACGCCGCGGACGACCCGGACGACGGCGACGACGGCGTCCGGATCGACATGATAAGCGGCGCGCGGATGGAGGGGCTCACGGGCATGGAGAAGATCCGGCTCATCCTCGACGGCGTCCGCGAGGGCAACATCGTCATCCTCGAAGAGGGGCTCTCCCCCGACGAGGAGTCGAAGCTCATCGAGGTGACGATGACCGAGATCAGCCCCGACGACTTCACCGGCATCGAGATCGAAACGTACCCGAAGGCCGAGGCGGGCGACCAGAGCTTCCTCGACAAGCTGATGGGCCGCGAGTCGACCCAGAAGCTCACGGTGATCGGCCCGGCGAACCGCATCGAGACACTCCACAAAGACGAGAACCTCATCAGCACGCTCGTCTCCCGCAAGTAGATGCCCCACCAGTGCACCTCCTGCGGGCGGACGTTCCCCGACGGCTCCAAGGAGATGCTGTCGGGCTGTCCCGACTGCGGCGGGAACAAGTTCCAGTTCAAGCCCGCCGGCGCGACCGACGACCCCGGATCCGGCGGCGAGACGGACGGGACGCCAAACTCCACCGCCGAACCGGCCGACCGGGCGCAATCCACACCGGGTGAGGAGCGCCGGTCGACCCCCGATGACGGCACCGCGTCGGCCCCGACCGACGAGCCGGCGTCGACTTCGACCGACGACCCCGCCGACCGTCGGTCGACCGATTCCGCGGGCGCGACGCCGGCCGATCCCGGCGCGAGCGCCGGCGCCTCCGCCGAACCCGACGGCACCGAGCAGATCGCGGACCGGAGCGACGAGGACACCGCTCAGGCGAGCGCGCGCTCCGAGGTGGTGTCGCCGGACGAACTCGACCGCGCGAGCCGCGACGTCGACGCCGCCGAGACGCCGCCGGCCGAGTCGGAGTCGCAGCCGGGCATCGACGCCCTCCGCGACGAGCTCAACGACCAGTTCGAGAGCATCCGGATCGTCAGCCCCGGACAGTACGAACTCAACCTGATGGAGCTGTACGACAGACAGGAGTACATCATCTCCCTTCAGGAGGACGGCCGATACGTCATCGAGATGCCCGACGCCTGGGGCATCCAAGACGAGTAGCGCCGCCACACCAGATGAACCCCGCCACGCGAGGCGAGCGCCGTCACGCTTTTGTCCGCTGTACTCATGGTCGCCGATTCCGGTGATCGATCGTCCCGTTTCCGCTCCATATAGTCCGTCCCTTCGGGCGATTCGGCGATTCGGGCGACCCTTGTCGAAGAAGATACTGTTATCCGGCTTCCTCCGCTACGGAGTCGCATGTTTACCGATCGCTCCCGCCGACCGGGCCGGAATTCCGGTCCCGCTCCGGGCCGTGCCGCCCCGATCGTCCGGCGTCGACCGCCCGTCGGAGACCGACCGTCTCGGACCCGCCACGGGGTAGCCGGATGCGCGTAGTCGCGAAGTTCGGGGGGACGAGCCTCGGCAGCGGCGACCGGATCGAGCGCGCGGCCGACTCCGTCGCGAGCGCCGTCGCGGCCGGCCACGAGATCGCGGTCGTCGCGAGCGCGATGGGGTCGACGACGGACGACCTCCTCGAGGACATCACCTTCGAGACCGACGACGCCGACCGCGCGGAGATCGTCTCGATGGGCGAGCGAACCAGCGTCCGCATGCTGAAGGCCGCGCTCTCCGTCCGCGACGTCGACGCCGTCTTCCTCGAACCGGGGCACCCGGACTGGCCGGTCGTCACCAACGAGCTCGGCGAGGTCGACGTGGCGGAGACGAAGCGGCGGGCGCGGGAGATCGCGGCCGACATGGACGGGCTCGTCCCCATCGTCACGGGGTTCCTCGCCGAGGACCACGAGGGCAACGTCACCACGCTCGGACGCGGCGGGTCGGACACGACCGCCGTCATGCTCGGCAACTACATGGACGCGGACGAGGTCGTGATCGTCACCGACGTGGAGGGCGTGATGACCGGCGATCCCCGGGTCGTCGAGGGGGCGCGCAACGTGGGCGAGATCACCGTCGACGAGCTGCGGAACCTCTCGTTCCGCGGCGCCGAAGTAGTCGCGCCGTCCGCGCTCTCGTACAAGGACGAGGGACTCGCGGTTCGGGTCGTCCACTACCAGCACGGCGACCTCCTCCGCGGCGGGACCCGGATCGAAGGCGAGTTCGAGAGCCTGATCGACATGCGCGAGGAGCCGCTGGCGTGTCTCACCATCGCCGGGCGGGCGATCCGCAACCGCCCCGGGATCCTCTCGGAACTGGCGAGCGCGCTCCGCGCCGAGGAGATCAACATCGACGCGGTCGCCTCCGGGATGGACTCTGTCACCTTCTACGTCGACGTCGACGTCGCCGAGACCGCGGAGGCGCTGCTCCACGAGGCGGTCGTCACCGACGAGGCGCTCTCCTCCGTCACCGTCGCCGACCCCATCGCTGTGATCCGCGTCACGGGCGGCGAACTCCCCAACCAGTCGGGGGTCATCCAGGACATCATCGCGCCCATCGCGGACGCCGGAATCAACATCATCGACCTCATAACGAGCGCCACCTCCGTCGCGGTGTTCGTCGACTGGGACGACCGCGAAGAGGCGCTCGAAATCGTCCAAGACCGCTTCGACTGAGCGTCTCTGGGCCCGTCGACCTCGGTCCCGCGGGCTCAGTCGTCTCCCTCCGGATCGAACCGGTATCGCGTCGTCGGCGAGCCCTCGATCCGCGGCCCCGAGCCCGCCGCCTCGAACCCGAACGCCTCGGCCACGTCCGGGCCGACCCCGTCAGTCGGGACGATGGCCTCGACCGGCATCCCCTCTCGTTTCGCGAAGCCGACCGGCTCCTCGAACAGCCGCTCGACCGCGGTCGCGGTGCCCTCGAAGTTCGTCACGTGGACCGTCCCGTCGCGCACGTCGAACGCGACGAACCCGGCGACCGCGTCGACCGGGGTGTCGCCGCCGCCATCACCATCGCCGTCGTCCGGGTCGATGCCGCCGTCTCTGTCGCCGTCGTGATCGTCGCCGCCGTCTCCGTCGCCGTTCCGGTTCGACGGCGAGGCCGCTCCCTCGGCTCCCGTCGCGCCGTCGTCCGTCACGGCGACGCGAACCGACCGGTCGTGGATCATGTTCCGGACGACGCCGCGGGGCCGGTCCGTCATCGACCCGATGGCCGCGGCGTCGGCCTCGACCGCGTCACGAACTCGCATACGTGCGTACTCTCGTCCGACGGCATAAAATCGCCGCACAGTTGGCGCCGACCGGATGATTTTAACGACCGGCGGACGCAGTGTCCCGCATGACCAAATCGACCCAGATCGTGGTTGGAACGGTCGGCATCTCGGCCGTCCTCTCGGTGCTCATCATCCTCTCGTACGTCCTCGGCTGATGTTCTCGCCCCGGCCGCTCGACGACGACCTCGCCGCGGTCCGCGACCGCTACGCGCCGGGATCGCCCGTGCTCGACGTCGAGTCCGACTTCGAGACGCTCCCGCCCGCCGTCGCCGAGGACCTCGGCCTCTTCGTCGACGGGCTCGACCCCGCGTCGTACCCGACCGGGTGGCTCCCGGACGCCGTTCCGGACTTGCTCGGAAAGCACGCGGGGCCGGCGTTCACCGTCGGCCTCCCCGGTGACGGGACGGTCGTCAGAACCGCGCAGACCGACCCGCCCGCCGCCCTCGTCAAGCGGCGCGCGGAGGGGACGCCGGACGACTTCCTCGCCTTCCTCGTCGCCGAGCGCTTGGTCCAGATCGACTGCGAACCGGCTCCGGGCGCGGTGAGCGGCGGCGATTCCGACGGTCTCCCGGAGACGTTCCTCCCCTTCTTCGGCGAGCGCTACCGCGACCTCGACGCGGCGATCCGCCGTCCCGACCCGGAGACGGGCGCGTCCACGACGGGCTTCGGTCCGACCGACGTCTTCCAGGTAGCGAACGCGCTGTTCGACGCATGGGTCGGCCTCCACACCCGCGACGCGTTCGCGTCGTGGGAGTCGGAGTACCCCCGGCTGTACGACGCGTGGGACGACGCCGGCGACCGGCTCGCCGGCCGGCTCGACGACCTCTCCGCCGAGGTCGCGCGCGGCGACACCGAGTTCCCGAGCGCGATCGAGTACGCCTGCTCGGCGGTCAAACACGACCTCGACCTCCCGGCCCCGTACGGGGCGCTCGACACGACCGCCTACAGGGACCGGGGCGCGCCCTACGCGGTCGCGTGGGCGGAGAAGACGTTCGCGGCGCTCGTCGACGAGGAGTGAGTCGGCGACGAGCGAGCCGGCGACAGTGAGCCGACGACAGTGAACCGGCGACCGCGGCCCGCTCTCGCTCAGAGGTCGACGGTGACGGTGCCCTCGCCGTCGAGGTCGATGACGCCGTCGAACAGCTCCCGGAACCGATCGAGCGTCGCGACCTCGTGGACCTCCTCGGAGAGGTGGAAGATGCCGACCGCGTCGTGCTCGTCGAGGAGGTCGAGGATCTCGGCGGCGGCCCCGTACACCGCGTCGTCGTCGGCGTAGTAGGCCATCTCGGTGAGCGAGTCGACGGAGACGCGGCGCTTCCCCTCGTTCTCGGTGAGGAACCGCTCGACGCGGTCGACCACGCCGTCGAGGTCGTCCGGCGCGGAGACGTAGTACACGTCGTCGGCGGTGCGCCGCGAGTACCCGCGCTCCACGGAGAGGGTGTCGAGGATGGTCGCCTTCGTCTCGTCGACGTCGTAGTACTCCAGCTTCTGTTCGACCTCGCGCGCGGTGGTCCGCGTGGAGACGACGAGGAACGCGTCCGTGTCGGTCTTCAGGAAGTCGGTGTCGATCCGGTCCGTCTCGCCGATGCTCGGGTGGACGAGCAGAAGCCCCGTCCCGCCCGGTATCGTTTCCGGCCCGTTCTCGACGGCGAGGGAGTAGTCCATGCGATCGGCACTCGCCGGACCGACTTAACGGTGCGGGCCGGCGCAGTCCGAGACCGTCGGACCCGACCGGGTCGCTCCCCCGCGTTCCCGCCGCCGCTCGCCGTCCATCGCTTCCCGCCCGGCACTCCTCTGCCCCCTTCGTTTCAAGTGGAGATCGCGACGGCCGCCCGGCCGCCGGTCGGTTTTTTTGCCCCGCCCGCCGTCGGTGCGTTCGATGCCCGGTCACGACTCGGCGCGCGACATCTACCGGCAGGCCCTCCCGGTGATATCGGTCAGCCTCATCGCCGGGCTGTTCGCGGGGACGATACTCGCCTCCGAGACCATGCGCGCGAACATCGCGGAGGTCCCTGGCCTCCTCCTGCTGCTCCCGGCGTTCCTCGCCACCCGCGGCGGGGTGTACGGATCGCTCGGCGCCCGGCTCTCGACCGGTCTCCACCAAGGGATCATCGAACCGCGGTTCCGGCTCGACCGCCGCCTCACGAACGCGGTCGTCGCCTCCTTCCTGAACGGCATGACCGTCTCCGTGTTCATCGCGGTCGTCACCTACGCGACGCTCGTCCTGTTCGGCGACGGCGGGAGCCTCTTCCAGCTGGTCGGCGTGATGGTCGTCGCCGGCTTCCTCTCGGCCGTGCTGATGATCACGGTGCTCATCGCGGTCATCTTCCTCGGCTACCGCCGCGGGCTCGACCCCGACAACGTCATCGGGCCGGTGGTCACGACGCTCGGCGACGTGTTCGGCGTGTTCTTCCTCCTCGTCGGCGTCGCCGCCGTGGGGGCGGTGTCGTGACCGACCCCGCGCCGACCCCGGTCGACGAGTGGTCGGTCCGGCGGATCGTCCGGACGATGGTCCCCCTCCTCGCCGCGCTGTCGGTGCTCCAACTCGTCTCGGGGACCGTACTGGAGACGTACGAGGCGGTCCTCCTCCGATACCCGGCGCTGCTCGTCCTGGTGCCCGTCCAGATCGGGACGGCCGGCAACCTCGCGTCGATCACCTGCTCGCGGCTCACGACGCAGCTGTACCTGGGGACCTACGAGCTCAGCCCGTCGAACCCGGCCCTCCGGGCGAACGCGGGGGCGGTGTTCGGCCTCGCGGCGACCGTCTTCGGCGCCGTCGGGATCGCCGCGTGGGGGATCGGGCTCGCGCTCGGCGGGTCGCTCGCGCTCGGCCGGGTGCTGTTGATCTCGCTCGTCTCCGGCCTGTGTCTCGCGGTCCTCGTCGTGGTCGCCAGCGTCGCCGCCGTCGAGGTGTCCTACCGCGTCGGGCTCAACCCCGACGACACGACGATCCCCGTGGTGACGAATCTCTGTGACATCGCCGGCGTGTTGATCCTCTTCGCCGTCGTCTCGGTCGTGGTGTGAGGGCGGTCTGATACCGTGGTGGTGCCCGGGGCCGCAGCCGCGCGACTCCGCCGCCTCAGAACACGCTGTCGGCGGTCGCCGCGCCGACGACGCTGAACACCGCGCCGACGGCGACGGCCTTCCCGGTCGTCGCCACCACCGCGCCGTCGCCGATCCCGCCCTCGACGAGGAAGGTGTGGGGCGCGTCGAAGATCAGCGCGAGCAGGAGCACGGACCCGAACGCCACCGTCATCAGCGAGACGAAGCGGGTCGGGATCCCGGCCAGCTCCGGCTCCTCGTCGACGTCGCGCCCGGTGTCCGCCCGGTACAGCGCGGCGTACCCGATCAGTCCGACGAGCCCCGCGGTCAGAGCGGCCTGAATCCAGTTCATCCCCGCCGCGAGCTCCCACACCTCCGCGGTGACGACGAACGGCCCCGCGAGCAGGAAGCCGCCGACTGACTGCTGGGCGATGTCGGCCACCCGGAATCGCGGTCGGCGGAGCGCTCGCGGTCGTTTCATACCCACGTCCCGGAGCGGAGCCGGTAAAACACCGCCGTTTTTCACCGCCCTCCCCGTCGGACCGGTATGAGCGTTCGCGAGGAGTTCGACGAGTGGGCGGCGACGGGCAAGGACCGCGGGATGGAGGACAGACACTGGCACACCGCGAAACACGTCTTAGCGCGGCTGCCGGCCGAGGCGGGCGACGCGGTCCTCGATCTGGGCACCGGATCCGGCTACGCGCTCCGCGCGCTCCGCGAGCGCGGCATCGGTAGGGGGTACGGCCTCGACGGCGCGCCGGAGATGGCTCGCAACGCAAGCGAGTACACCGACGACGACGCGGTGGGCTACCTCGTCGGCGACTTCGACGACCTCCCCTTCGCCGACGACTCGTTCGACCACGTCTTCTCGATGGAGGCTTTTTACTACGCGGCCGACCCGGTCCACACGCTCGAAGAGGTCCGCCGCGTGCTGAAGCCGGGCGGCACCTTCTACTGCGCGGTCAACTACTTCGCTGAGAGCGAGACGACCCACGCGTGGCAGGAGAACATCTCGGTCGAGATGACGCTCTGGTCGCGCGACGAGTACCGCACGGCGTTCCGCGAGGCCGGCCTGTACGTCGCCGAGCAGGACGCGATCCCGGACCGCGAGGTCGAGATTCCGGCGGCGTCGGAGTTCCCGGTCGACGGCTACGAGACCCGCGAGGCGATGATCGACCGGTACCGGACGTGGGGGACGCTGCTGACGGTCGGCGTCGCCCCCTGACTCGGAATTATAATCGCCCAACTGCGGTTCGGTAGCAGTCTCCGTATTTTTGAATGAATGATTATAGGTGGCTGTCTACGGGTCGGCGGCGAACACCTCCGAAGCCCCGGCCGCGAGGCGGGCGGACACTCGCTGTCGTTCGAAAGGCGCTTCGCGCCTTTCGTGATGACGCGACGCCGGAGGCGTCTCGAACCACGCTCCTCGGTCGCTCGCATTGCTCGCTCCCTGCGGTGCTTGCGTCGTCTCCGCCCGCCTCGCGGCCGCCCCTTCGAGTCCCGCCCCGCCCAGCACCGCACAGCACCTCGCGCCTCCCCAGCCTCGTCAGTCGCCCTTCGCGCTGCTTCGGGCGACTGACTCCCTCGCACGGCGCTGACTCGCGGCCGCCAGGGGCGGCCGCTCGCAGGCGCGCGCCGACCGCTGACATCTGTGTCGTCTACGTCTCTCGCTTAAAAACGCGCAGAAGCGCCTTCCGACGGTTTAAATCGAGCCGGGGCCCAGACTCCGGTAATGGAACCGAGTTCGCTCTCCGGGCTCCCCGCGGGCGTCGGCGAGGCGCTCGAAGCGGAGGGCGTCGCGGAGCTGTACCCGCCCCAAGAAGCGTCGGTCGACGCCGGCGTCGTCGACGGCGAGAGCCTCGTCGCGGCCGTGCCGACCGCGTCCGGCAAGACGCTGATCGCCGAGTTAGCGATGCTGTCGTCCGTCGAGCGCGGCGGCAAGGCCCTATATATCGTCCCGCTGCGCGCGCTCGCCAGCGAGAAGAAGGCCGAGTTCGAGCGCTGGGAGGAGTTCGACGTCACCGTGGGGGTCTCCACGGGCAACTACGACTCCGACGGCGAGTGGCTCGCCAGCCGCGATATCATCGTCGCCACCTCGGAGAAGGTCGACTCCCTCATCCGCAACGGCGCGCCGTGGATCGACGACCTCACCTGCGTCGTCAGCGACGAGGTCCACCTCGTCGACGACTCGCACCGCGGTCCGACCCTCGAAGTGACCCTCGCGAAGCTCCGCAAGGTGAACCCCGGCCTCCAGACGGTCGCGCTCTCGGCGACCGTCGGTAACGCGGATGTCATCGCGGACTGGCTCGACGCCGAACTCGTCGAATCCGACTGGCGACCCATCGAGCTCCACACCGGCGTCCACTTCGGCAGCGCGATCAACTTCGACGACGGGCGCCAGCGCGAGGTCCCCGTCGAGCGCGGCGAGGACCAGACCGCGAAGCTCGTCGGCGACGCCTTAGACACCGAGGAGGACGGACAGGGCGGCTCCTCGCTCGTCTTCGTCAACTCCCGGCGCAACGCCGAGTCGTCGGCTCGAAAGCTCACCGACGTGACCGGCCCGCGGCTCACCGGGGACGAGCGCGACCGCCTCCGCGAGCTGGCCGAGGAGATCCGCGGCGTCTCCGACACCGACACCTCCGAGGACCTCGCCGACGCGGTCGAGGAGGGGTCGGCGTTCCACCACGCCGGCCTCGCGAGCGAACACCGGGGCCTCGTCGAGGACGCCTTCCGCGACCGCCTGATCAAGTGCGTCTCCGCGACCCCGACGCTCGCGGCCGGCGTCAACACCCCCGCGCGCCGCGTGATCGTCCGCGACTGGCGGCGCTACGACGGGGAGTTCGGCGGGATGAAACCGCTCGACGTGCTCGAAGTCCACCAGATGTGCGGCCGCGCGGGTCGCCCCGGGCTCGACCCCTACGGCGAGGCGGTGCTGCTCGCGAACGACGCCGACACGCAAGAAGAGCTCTTCGAGCGGTACGTCTGGGCCGAGGCCGAGCCGGTCCGCTCGAAGCTCGCGGCCGAGCCCGCCCTCCGCACCCACGTCCTCGCGACGGTCGCCTCGGGCTTCGCCGCCACCCGCGACGGCCTGCTCTCCTTCCTCGACAACACCCTCTACGCCACGCAGACCGACGACGAGGGACGGCTCGCCGCGGTCACCGACACCGTCCTCGACTACCTCGAAGTCAACGGGTTCGTCGAGCGCGACCGCGACGGCGGGAGCGAGGGCCTCGCCGCGACCGGGATCGGCCACACCGTCTCGCGGCTCTACCTCGACCCGATGAGCGCGGCCGAGATCCTCGACGGGCTCCGGACCGTCGCGGACGACGGGGCGACGGGGGAGGGCGACGAGTTCGTCGCGGCCGACGAGCCGGCCCCCGACGCCGACGACGCCGGTTTCACGACGTACACCCGCGCCGGCGAGGACAACGCGGCGGACGCCACCGCCTCCGAGTCGGCGGCCGACGACGACCCCGCACCCGCGGTCACGCCGCTCGGCCTCTACCACCTCGTTAGCCGGACTCCCGACACCTACGAGCTGTACCTCAAGTCGGGCGACCGCGAGCAGTACACCGAGGTCTGCTACGAGCGCGAGGCGGAGCTGCTCGGCGACGTCCCCTCCGAGTACGAGGACGTGCGATTCGAGGACTGGCTCGCCGCGCTGAAGACGGCCCGCCTGCTGGAGGACTGGGCGAACGAGGTGGACGAAGACCGGATCGCGGAGCGGTACGGCGTGGGCCCCGGTGACATCCGCGGGAAGGTCGACACCGCCGAGTGGCTGCTTCGGGCCGCGGAGACGCTCGCGCGCGACGTCGAGGGGATCGACGGCGACACCGTCGTCCAAGTGCGCGAGGCCCGCAAGCGGCTGGAGTACGGGGTCCGCGAGGAGCTGCTCGACCTCGCGGGCGTCCGCAACGTCGGCCGGAAGCGCGCCCGCCGCCTCTACGAGGCCGGCATCGAGAGCCGCGCCGACCTCCGCGAGGCGGACAAGGCGGTCGTCCTCGGCGCGCTCCGCGGCCGCGAGCGCACCGCCGAGCGCATCTTGGAGAACGCCGGCCGCGAGGATCCCTCGCTCGACGGCGTCGACCCCGACAGCTCGGCCTCCGCGGCGGCGACCGCGGGCGCGGACGCCGACGGCGACGGCGACGGACAGGCCAGTCTGGGTGATTTCGGATGACCGACTCCGCGGCCGGCGGCGACGGGGAACCGGCGCCCGACCCCGCGGTCCGCCTCGTCGCCGGCACCTTCGCGATCGGTGACCTCGACGCGTTCCTCGCGGACCTCGACGCGACCGCCGCCGAGACCGGCGCGGTCGTCCAGGCGTTCGACGCCGGCCTCGTCGTCTCCGCGACGCAGCTCAGCGAGGCGGCGCGGCTCGCGGCGCGGGCGATCGCCCGCGGCGAGGCGGTCGCGCGCGACCCCGGCGTCGAGGTCCTGCTGTACGCGGCCGGCCGCAGGCAGATCGACCGCGCGCTCGAACTCGGGATCTCCGAGGGCGAGCGGCGCGCCGTCGTCCTCGCCGCGGACTTCGGCGCGGTCCCCGGCGTCGAGCGCTCCGCCGCCGACCTCGACGGGGCCGTCGACTCTCTCCGGTCGCTCGCGACCGACTCGACCGAGATCCCCGACGGAGAAGACCTCTCGGCCGGGGCCGACGAGGAGCGCGTCCGCGAGTTCTACGGGGTCACCGACCGCGAGCTCGCCGCGACGAACGGCGACCTCGCCGACGCCGTCCGCGAGCGGGTCGCGCTGCTGGACGTCGAGAAGTGAGCGCGCGTCCGAACGCCGCTGTCAACCCCTTCGTTTCGACTGGAAACCCCGGGACGGGGATACCTCTCGGTTCCAGTCGAAACGAGACGCGGAGAAATAGTCCATCCTGGATTCGAACCAGGGTCGTTGCCCCCAGAAGGCAACAGGATTGGCCACTACCCCAATGGACTGCGCATTTACCGATAGCCAGTACGTGTTTGTAAGCGTTGCGCGTTACGGTCGCCGTGCGATCGCTTGACGAGATCGCCCAGCGTCGGCGTCCGTCGCCGTCACGGCCGCCGCGACCGCGACGAGCGCCGCCCCGGTACGAGTCGCGTTCGGATCTCGCTCAGATCGCGTTCGTGCGCACATCGACGCGTTTTAACCGGCACAATCCGCACGAAGCTGTATGTACGTCGGACGATTCGTCGTCGTCGCGCCCGGCATCGGCGGCTACCGCGTCTCCTCGCGCTCGTTCCCGAACCGCCGCGTCCGCGACCGCGACGGAACGCTCACCGTCGGCCCGACCGCGAACGCGCCTGAGACGGACAACCCCTACGTCTCGTACAACTGCGCGCGGGCGGTCGAGACTCCCGCGGACGAGCCGCTGGCAGTCCTCGGAAACGGCTCGCACGTCGACCCGATCGCCGAGAAGCTGGAGCGCGGCTACCCCGCCCGCGACGCGCTCGCGTCGGCCCTGCTCGCGCTCGATTACGAGAAGGACGACTACGACACCCCCCGCGTCGCCGGCGTCGTCGGCGCGGAGTCGGCGACGATCGGCGCGGTCCGGCGCGACGCGCTGCTCGTCGAGGCCGTCGAGGAGCCCACCGTGGTCGCGACCTACGAGACCGACTCTCCCGAGCCGTACGACCTCACGGCGACCGACGCGGCGTCCGTCGCGACCGAACTGCTCGACGCCGACCTCGAACACCCGGTCTGCGCCGCGGGCGCGACCGTCGACGACGACGGCGTCTCGCTCGCGTTCGACAACGGCGACGACTGAGCGGCGGAAGACCGCGCGCGGGCCGCGGCTCCGGCCCGGCGGCCGCGTCGCCCGCGCGGCCGACCGCCTTTCCGCCTCCCGACGCCTTTTGCCTCCCCCGTCCGACCCACACGCATGGAGCCGATCACCGCCGCAGACTACCACGACATCGCGGTCCCGTCCGACCCCCGGATATCGCCGGACGGCGAGCGCGTCGCCTTCGTGCGCCGACAGCCGGACGACGACGACAGCTACGAGACGACGGTGTACGTCGTCGATACCGCGGGCGAGGCCGACCCCCGTCGGCTCACGCTCGCCGAGGGCTCCGACGCCGAGCCGCGCTGGAGCCCCTCCGGCGACCGCATCGCGTTCACCTCCACCCGCGGCGCGGCCGACGACCGCCAGCAGCTGTGGGTCCTCCCGCTCGACGGCGGCGAGGCCCGCCGCGTCACCGACGTGGTCGGCGGCGTCTCGTCGATCGCGTGGTCGCCCGACGGCGAGCGGATCGCGTTCGTCCAGTCCGTGACCGCCGACGACCGCGAGGCCGACCGCGACCTCGCGGTGCCGGACGACTACGAGCCCGAGGAGCACCCGGACCCCCGCGTCATCGACCGGACGGTCTACCGGGCCGCCGAGCGTCACTTCGACGGCCGCCGCCCCGGCGTGTACGTCGTCGACGCGGACGCGACCGTCGGGGGCGTCACCGACCCCGACCCGGCCGAGTCGGGCGCGGTCGGCCGGGTGACCGACCGCGACGCCGACTTCGCCGCGCCCTCGTGGGGCGACGCCAACACGCTGTACTACACCGAGGCGGTCGGTGACGACCCCGACGACTCCGTCGAGATCGCGATCCACGCCCGCGACCTCGACGCGGGCGAGGCCGAGCGCGTCCACACCACGACGGGCTGGGGTGCCGACCTCGCGGCGACCGCGGACGGCCGCGTCGCGTTCACGCACGCCGAGCCGGAGCAGGTGTCGATGCAGCCGACGGACCTCCGCGTCCTCGACGCCGAGTCGGGCGCGGTCACCGACCTCACCGGCGGTATCGACCGCGGTCTCGGCCGGGGGACGACCCCGCAGTGGGGGCCCGCCGACGAGACGCTGTACTTCGCGACGCCCGACGAGGGGAAGACGGCGCTGTGGCGCGTCCCCGCCGACGGGAGCGCGGACCCCGAGCGCCTGCTCCGTCCGGGCACCGTCTCGGGCGCGACCGTCGGGGGCGACGCCGACGCGGGGCCCGAGTCGATCACCGTCGCGTACGCCGCCAGCGAGTGGGACCACCCGGGCGACGCGTTCGCCTACGACGCCGCGACCGACGAGACGACCCGCCTGACCGAGTTGAACGCCGACTACCTCGACGAGCGCGCGGTCGCCGAGCCCGAGGAGATCCGCTTCGAGTCCGACGGCGTCGAGATTCAGGGCTGGCTGTTGACGCCGCCGGCGGACGTCGGCGACGCGGACGGCGAGTCCGCCGACGCGGACGGGCAGTACCCGCTCGCGGTCGAGATCCACGGCGGCCCGCACGCGATGTGGTCGACGGCCGGGACGATGTGGCACGAGTTCCAGACGCTCGCGGCCCGCGGCTACGCCGTCTTCTGGTCGAACCCGCGCGGCTCCACCGGCTACGGCGAGGAGTTCACCAAGGCGATCGAGCGCGACTGGGGCGCGGTCACGCTCCGCGACGTGATGGCCGGCGTCGAGACGGTCGCCGACCGCCCGGAGATCGACGACTCGAACGCGTTCGTCACCGGCGGCTCCTTCGGCGGCTTCATGACCGCGTGGGCGGTCGGCCAGACGGACTACTTCCGCGCGGCCGTCTCCCAGCGCGGCGTCTACGACCTCACCGGCTTCTACGGCTCGACCGACGCGGCCTACAAGCTCGTCGAGGGCGACTTCGATACGGTGCCCTCGGCGGAGCCGGAGTGGCTCTGGGAGCAGTCGCCGACGGGCCACGCCGACGCGGTCGACACGCCGACGCTGCTGATCCACTCCGAGGACGACACGCGCACGCCGATCTGTACGGCGGAGCTGTACCACCGACTCTTACGGAAGAACGGCGTCGACACGCGGTTCGTCAGGTACCCCCGCGAGGGCCACGAGCTCTCGCGGTCCGGCGAGCCCGCGCACGTCGTCGACCGCATCGAGCGGATCGCCCGCTGGTTCGACGGCTACTCCGAGTACCACGACGCCGAGCGCGCGCTCGACCGCCCCGAGGACGACGGGCTGAGCGCCGGGGAGGAGTCGGAGGAGTCGAAGGAATCGGAAGCGTAGTCGCCGCCGCGGGCGACGGGGTCAGCGCTCGTCCGGGTCGAACCCGTCGATGGCGTCGTGGACGTCGGCGACCCACTCGTCGAGCGCGTCGTGGAGGCGGCGCTTGGCCTCCGGCACGGGCGTCGCGGTGTACTGGTAGACGTACCCCCCGGAGTCGAGGAGGCGACGCCGCCGCTCGACGAGTCCCTTCTCCCGTAGCGTCGACAGCGAGCGGTTCACGTTCGACCGGTCCCGGTCCAGCGCGTCGGCGAGTTCGGCGACGGTGCTGCCCGGGTACTCTAACAGCGCGAGGTACGCCCGGCTCTCGTGGTCTCGCACGCCGAAGACGCAGGAGAGGACGTGCTCGAACGACGGCGAGCGGTCGCCGACGAGGTCCTCGATCTCGGGGTCGCTCATACGACTCGATTCGCGCGCGGCGACGTTAAATGTCGGTTTCCCCGACGCGAGGGCGTCACTCCCGAGACGCGTAGCCCATCTGGTCGATACAGCCCCGCATGCCCGACTCGTCGGCGTGCCGGTGGAGGTTCGTCGGCGTGTCGCAGTGGTACGTCTCCCCGTCGTACCGGAGGGCGACCTCGTGGCTCGCGCCGGCGACCTCGACGTCGAGGAGGATCCGCTGTCCGTCGTTGAGCGCGTCGATGAGTTCGTCGACGGACAGCTCTCCCGCCTCGACCCGAAGTACCTCGCTCATGGGCGTGATTCGGCGGTCGGCGAATTAAAAGCGACCGATGTGTCTCGACGGAGGCCGGCCGACGCGTCGGCGCGGTCGTCGGGTCGGCTCACGTCGTCGTCGAGTCCGGGCCGCCCTCCTCGACCGGCGGCTCGACGCCCTCGGCGGCCGCGACGTCGTCGGTCCGCTTCTCCGTCTCGACGTGCCAGCGGTCGATCTCCGACTCGTACTCGTCGAGGACCCCGGAGACCTCCGCCTTCAGCTCGTCGTCGTTGACGTTCACCTCGAAGACGAACGTCTCGCCGTCCTCGGCGCGAGCGACCTCTTGGACGTTGGCGCTGACGAGCTCGTTGTCGAAGTAGTACGGGGCCATCTGGGTCATGACGTTCCGGTAGACGGCGTCCTCCACCCGCCGGAGCGCCTTCCGGCTCGCCGAGTCGGCCGCGCGGGCGACGTGCTCGATCGACTCGCCCCAGCTCTCGCGGGCGCTCTCGGTGTCGTTCTCCTCGACCTGCTCGTAGGACTCCGTGAGCTTCTCGCCGGCCGTCTGGAGGTCGTCGCCCGGCGACTGCCCCGCGCGCTCGCCCTCGCCCTCGTCGACGGACGCCTGCGCCGCGGTCTTCTCCGAGACGTCCTCGTCGATGCGCTCGTGGGTCTTGGGACGCCACTCGTCGAACTCGTAGTAGGCGTCCTCGTCGACGCCGACCTCGCGGAGCGCCAGCGAGATTCGCTCTCCGTGTTCGACGACGTCGCCCCAGTCGCCGCGCACCTTGAAACCGGAGATGCTCTCTTCCATCGGTTGCTCCCGCTACGGCACGGAGGCGTATAAGTCTCCCCGAACTGACGTGAGTCGCCGACCCCGTCTGCCGGGCTCGACACCGCCATCGGTTCGCCGAGCGCGACCCGGCCCGGAGACCCCGGCCGACGCCTACTCGCCGTACGCGATCCGGCGCGCGACCGCGTCGAGCCGCTCTTTGAGGTCACCGAGGTAGCCGGCCGGCGACGCGCGGCGGACGGCGGACTCGTCGACCTCGATCCGCTCGCCCCGGAACGGGTCGCGCTCGGCGTGCTCCTCGGGGGACTGGTCTTCCGCCACCGCTCCCACCACCGTCGACATCGAGCAGCGACCGCAGGCCTCGGCCTCGACCGCGCCGTCCGCTTCGTCTCCCTCGTCTGTCATGGTTCCTCACGACATACAACGTGGTCCTTCCGGTTAAAACTCCGCCTCGCAAAAGGCCTCGTGTTCAGATAAGCTGATTCCATGCGAAAGCGAACGATCTCAGCCACTCGTCAGCAGTTTCTGCTTTGGCGTTGCTGAAACAGTTTGAGAAACTGGTAGTTCTGCGTTTTAGTTCACGAAATATACGTTCGACGCTGTTCCGATTTCCATGTCGTTCGCATCTAAAATCGAGGCCGTGTTTTTCACATGCTCGGTGAAGTGGAACCGCACCATCAACGAGAAAGATCGCGTCGTCCACGTCGTGTTTGTCGCGGAGTTCCGCGAAAAACTGATCCGCGATCACGTTCGTTCTTGTCGGTTCAAGCTTCGTGTGGAGCAAATTGTTTGAGTCAGGATCGACGGCGGCGTACAGCCAATACTGTTCATCGTCAAGCTGAATCACAGTTTCATCGACCGCAATGTGATTCGGGCTGCGACCAGATTCCGGCTGTAGCTCGGCCTTGTGAACCCAGTTGTGAACAGTGGATCGAACCCGATCAACACCAAACACCTCAAGAAATGAAACAGTATTCGAAAGCGATAATCCAGCAAGGTGGAGCTGAATACTGAGCTTCATCAACAACTTCGGTGTTGCCTCTCGCTCCACAAACTCTAAGTTGATATCGTCTAAACAGCCGCTGAGGCGGTCGTTTTCGGGCATGAATCACTTTGAAAACGCACCGCCTCACCTTTCAAACCTTATCTGAACACCGTCGCAAAAGGGCCGCCTCAAGCATGCTCGCGCCCGTGCCGGACTGTCGGGCTCGCTCCGTCGTCGCCCCGCGTGGGGTTCGACGCTCGGGGACCGTCCGCTCCCGACGCCCTTTTTAGCCGCTCCGTGGAATGTGTTCCCATGGGATATCGTGTCGTCGACGTCGACTCGGTCGACCCGGAGCCGGACCGGCCCTGCGAGTGTCGGAAGCTGTCCGACCCCGGCGGGCTCGACGCCGCGGCGATCAACCGGTTCAGGGCCGCGCCGGGCGAGCAGCTCCCACTCGCCTACCACGCCCACGAGACGCAGGAGGAGGCGTTCTACGTCCTCGACGGGACGCTCGCGGTCGAGACCCCCGACCGCACCTACGAGGTCCCGGCCGACGACCTGTTCGTCGTCGACCCCGGCAGCCCGCAGCGGGCGTACAACCCGGCGGACGCCGACGAGCCGGTGACGGTGCTGGCGATCGGCGCGCCGCCGGTCTCCGGCGACGCCGTCCCGTACGACCCCGACGATGAGTGAGAACGCGACGCCGGGCGAGGGGGAGCGCCGGAACCCGGAGGAGCTACCGGCGGAGATCCGCGAGGCCGTCCCCGACTACGACGACGAGTACCTCGACCGCGTCTCCGACCGGCTGATGTACAGCTACGACCTCGACCGCGACGTCGCCGTCGACGGCGAGCGGTTCGAGATGACCGCGGAGATGCGGGTGCGGAACCAGAAGCAGTTCCTCCACCCGGCCCTGAGCTACGCGGACCACGACATGCGGGAGTTCGTGTACGTCCGTCGGGTGTCGACCCCGAGCGTCGGAGAGCTGGAGCGCCTCGTCGAGTTCGCGCACGGCGTCGCCGACGACCGCGTCGACGGACACGAGGAACACTACGGGACGGACGTCACCGTCGCGGTCGTCGCCGACCGCATCCCGGACGACGTCGCCGACTTCGTCGCCGGGTTCCGCGACCGCACGCTGCTGAAGTTCGGCTACTACGGCCACTACGAGGTGAACCTCGTCGCGGTCGCCCCCGACCGCGAGGCGCTCGTCGCCAGCGAGAACGCCGACGCCGCCGCCGCGTTCCGGCTGTGGGAGCGGGTCGACCAGCCGGACGAGGGGTTCTTCTCGCGGTTCGCGAAGCGCTTCTGGCGCTGAGCGTCACCGGTCGTTTCGAAAAAGCCGCGTCGAACCGGGGTCAGTCGTCGCTCGGTTCGGCCGTCGCGCCGCTGCCGCCCCGCACGGTCGTGATGTTGTCGTAGCCGATCCGCACCAGCGACAGCGCCAGGTAGATGAGGACGAACGCGAGCCCCATCTGGACCACCGCCGATATCTGTCCGCTGAGCCCGGCCACGTTCCCGAGGATGAGCTTCTGGTAGAGGTTGTCCCACAGCGCCACCCACGACAGCCCGAGGACGGTTATCGTCACCATGATCGTCATCGGGACGCCGGTGGAGGCGAGCTGTTTGGACTCGTCCCAGTTCGCGAGCCAGACGGTGCCGGCGAGCAGCGCCAACGCCGCGAGGAGCTGGTTCGCACCGCCGAACAGCGCCCACAGCGTCACCCACTCGCCGGAGATGACGAGCAGGTACGCGACGAGCGACTGGACGGCCGGGTTCGTGTACCGGCCCTTGGCGACGCTGCCGAGGTCGGCGGAGAAGCCTGTCGTCGTTCCGCTCCCGGTCGTCCCGACGATCTCCTCCATCATGTACCGCCCGAGCCGCGCCGCGGTGTCGGTCGAGGTGAGCAGGAAGCTCACCAGGACGAGCGCCATGAACGGCGCGCCGAAGCTCTGCGGGATCCCGAGGCTGGTGAGGATGATCCCGCCGCCGGTCGCGAAGTTCGGCAGCGCACCCCCGATGCCGCCGCCCGCGGCCGCGGTGGTCGCCCCGGCCACGGCGAGCGTCGAGATGGCGACGGACGCGAGCAGCCCCTCGCCGAGCATGCCGCCGTAGCCGATGAGGCGGGCGTCGCTCTCCTTGTTCAGCTGTTTCGCCGTCGTCCCCGACGACACCAGCGAGTGGAACCCGCTGATCGTCCCGCAGGCGATGGTGACGAACAGCAGCGGGAACAGCGGCGTGATCCCGCGCTCCCCGATCGCCAGGTCGCTGCCGAAGAAGCCCATGTACGCGCCGATCGAGGGATCGACGGTCAGCGGCTGGGCCGAGGTGCCGAGGAGCGTCCCGACGATGATCGCGAGCAGCGCGCCGCCGACCCCCGAGTAGAGGAGGAACGACGACAGGTAGTCGCGGGGCTGGAGCAGCACCCACACCGGGAGCGCGCTCGCCAGCGACGCGTAGACGAGGATGACCGGCACCCACGCCGCGACGTTCGGCTGGAGGATGGCGTCCGCGCTCACCACCGCGCCGGGCAGCCACGCGCCGTTCCCGAGGAACTCCAAGAGGACGATGGTCCCCGCGGGGTACGCGCCGGTCTCCACGGCCGGGAACAGCGCCATTGGGTACTGGATACCGAGCCAGACGCCCGCGAACACGCCCGCGACGAACACTACCGTCCCCGGGAGGAACGGGCCGTCGAGCTGGTACAGGTAGACGCCGAACCCGAACGCCAGCGCGATGTACACGAGGCTCGCCGTCGCGGCCGAGGGGAACGCGTTCAACACGATACCGACGACGAGCGCGAACACCGCCACCACGAGGATGATGGTGAGGAACGCGAACCACAGCAGCATGTCCTTGCCGCGCTCGCCGACGTACTCGCCGATGATGTAGCCGATCGACTTCCCCTCGTGTCGCATCGACCCCGACAGCGAGATGAAGTCGTGGACCGCGCCCATCAGCGGGTTGCCGATGGCGACCCACAGCAGCGCCGGCACCCAGCCCCAGATGGCCCCCGCGGTGATCGGTCCGACGATCGGCGCGCCGCCCGCGATACTCGAGAAGTGATGCCCCAACAGCACCGGCTTCTTCGCCGGTACGTACTCTTGGCCGTCCTCGTACTTGTGTGCCGGCGTCTCCCGTTCGTCGTCGAGGTCGACGAACCGAGAGAGGTACCGCGAGTACCCCACGTAGCCCACGGTGAACGTACTGAGCACGGCGACGACGATCCAGATTACACTTGTCATAGGGTCCCTGCCTCGTGGTATCGATTCACTATGTTCAACTTAAACGTTATCTTCGTTCATGATGATCTCCGATTTCGCTCGATAGAGAGACCGTACTCACCGTCGAAACGAACTTAATTTTTCTGATGGACCGGTAAAATTCGCGCCAAACGGCCGCCGACCCGCCTCGCGCGCACCCGGACGCGGTCGCACATCCCCACCACCCGCGGTTCCGGTCGTCGCTGTGCGCGGTTCCGGCCCGCGGCCCGCAGCCGCGCGCTCGGCTCCGAGGAACCTACGGCTCCACGTCGAGCGACGCGGCCACGTCGGCGAGCACGTCGCCGCGGACCTCCGTGGTTCGGGACTCGATCTCGGCGACGAGCGGCGGGTCGAACTCGTCGCGGACCTGCGCGAGCCGGTCGCGCTCGGTCGCGACCTTCTCGCGGAGGTAGCGAGCCCCCTTCCCGGCCTCGTCGTCGTCGGGGAGCGGCGTGAGCTTGTTCGCCACGAGCCCGCGGACGCGCAGGTCGCGCTCGGTGAACCCCTCGATGGCGCGCGCCGTCTCGTTGACCGACAGCTGGTCGGGGTTGAACACGAGGAAGAAGGCGGCGTCGGACCGCATCGTCTCCCCGGCGTACTCGAAGAACTCCTTGCGCTCCTGGAGCCGCTCGATCACGGGGTCGCCCTCCAGCAGGCGTCGCGGCTCCATGTCGCCGATCGCGGCCTTCTCGAACAGGTCGATCGACTGCTTCCGCTTGTACAGCAGCCGGTCGATCCAGTCGCCGAGGAACTCCGGCAGCCCGAGCAGCCGCAGCGTCGACCCCGTGGGCGCGGTGTCGAACACGACCCGGTCGTACGGCTCGCTCTCCGACCGCATCACGTCGACGAACGCGTCGAAGAGCGCGGACTCGTACGCGCCGGGCGTCCCGTGGGACATCTCCAGCTGGCGGTTGATCTCCGACACCATCGCCGCCGACACCTGCTCAGAGAGCGACTCG
Source organism: Halorubrum coriense DSM 10284 (assembly GCF_000337035.1). GTDB lineage: Archaea > Halobacteriota > Halobacteria > Halobacteriales > Haloferacaceae > Halorubrum > Halorubrum coriense. The sequence continues at coordinate 382,453 of NZ_AOJL01000060.1, read as the reverse complement.
CGGATCTCGTCGAGGTGGCGCTGCATCTCGTCTTCGGGGTCGATCTCCAGCGCGTCGAGCCCATCGACGCCCGCGACCGACTCGGGCTCGTCCCCGAACCGCTGGTCGAACACGTCCGACACCGAGTGGGCCGGGTCGGTCGAGACGACGAGCGTTCGGAGACCGTCGCGCGCGCAGCGGTGGGCGTACGCGCACGAGACGGTGGTCTTCCCGACCCCGCCCTTGCCGCCGAAGAAGACGAACCGCTCCATCACTCGGGGCGTGAGGTGCGGTCCGTCATCAGAAGTGGTACTGCTGGCCCTTCCGCTCGATGAGGCTCTCGCGGTCCCACAGCCGCCGCTCCCACGCTTCGAACTCGTCTTCGAGGTAGGGGAGCAGCTCGGCGGTGTAGTACGAGACCGGCGAGGGGATACCGAACGCGTCGGGGAAGCACGCGAGCAGGAACTCGTCTTCGGTGTCCTCCGCTTCCTTCTCGATCTTCTCGTAGGCCGGGTGCGTGACCATCCCGTGGTACAGGCCCCGGACCCACTCCTCGAGGACCGCCCGAAACCTCTCGATCCGGTCGGCTACTGTCATCATCTCTCATGACACTCCTCCCGTGTTAAAACTTGTCGCGGTCCGGTCGCCGCTGTCCGCGGCGCGGCCTCCCTCTCGGTTCGCGGGGCCTCAGGCGGAGCGTCCGTCGGAGAGTTCGCCCGCGGCGTCGTCGGCGTCGGCGTCCTCGGCGTCGTCGATTTCGGGACGGTCCTCGTCGCCGGGGCTCGGCGAGTGGATGTCGCTGTCGAGCGATCCCCAGACGAGGTACAGCATCGCGGCGATCATCAGCACGGTCACCGTGACGCTGACCAGCGACACGGCGGAGGCGGACAGAACCATGGCGCGAGTTCGACGACCCCGGCGTATCAACGTATCGGCTCGGGACGACGGGCGTCCGGGTCGTTCGTCCCCGGCCCGCGTCGGCGTCGCCGCGAGCGCCGGGGCGTTGAAGTCGCTCCCCGAACACCCACGCCCATGGACGACCGGATCCCGGTCACCGTGCTCTCGGGGAGCCTCGGAGCCGGCAAGACGACGCTCCTGAACCACCTCCTCCGGAACGCCGGCGACCGCGATATCGCCGTGCTCGTCAACGACATGGGGGACGTGAACGTCGACGCGGACCTGATCGCCGAGGAGTCGGCGGTCGACGTCGAGGGCGTCACGGAGCTGTCGAACGGCTGTATCTGCTGCGAGCTTCAGGACGACCTCGAGAGCGCCGTGGTGCGGCTCGCGAACGAGCGCTCGTTCGACGCGCTGGTCGTCGAGTCGTCGGGGATATCCGAGCCCGCCCCGGTCGCCCGGCTGTTCACGACCGAGTCGCGCGCGGCGGCGCGGTACCGGGTCGACGCCCTCGTGACCGTCGTCGACACCCGGCAGTTCCTCGACGCCTTCGGCGGGGAGTCGACACCCGAGCGACGCGGTGCGCCCGGCGACGCGGACCGGCCGCTCTCGGACCTCCTCGTCGAGCAGATCGAGGTGTCGAACCTCGTCGTCTGTAACAAGGCGGACCTCTGTACCGACGCCGAGGTCGACGAGGCGACCGCGCTCGTCGGCGCGCTCCAGCCCGACGCGGAGACGGTCGTCACGGAGTTCTCCGCGGTCGACCCCGACCGCCTCCTCGGCGTCGGCCTGTTCGACGCGGGCGAACTCGGCGACCTCCCCGGCTGGAAGCGCGCGCTCGACGAAGACCGTGGTCACGGCCACAGCGACGACGACGAACGGGACGACCACGACGGTGACGACCACGGCCACCGCCATCCGGAGGCCGAGTACGGCGTCGACTCCTTCACCTACCGCCGGCGGCGGCCGTTCCACCCCGACCGGATCGCGGCCGTCCTCCGCGACCTCCCCCCGGACGTGGTCCGGTCGAAGGGGACGCTGTGGGTCGCGGGCACCGACCAGCGCCAGCAGGTCGGGCAGGCGGCGCGGTCGGTCCGCGTCACCGCGCTCGGCCCGTGGATCGCCGGGCTCCCGTCGGTCGAGCGCGACATGCTTCGCTCCAATCGCCCGAACCTCGACTGGGACGCCGAGCGCGGCGACCGGCTGACCGAGTACGTCGTCATCGGCACCCGCGTCGACGAGGACGCCCTCGCCTCGCGGCTCGACGACGCGCTCGTCACCGACGCCGAAGTCGCGGAGCTCGGCGACCCGGGGATCGGCGACGACCCCGCCGACGCCGACCCCGCCCCGTTTCCGACCGAGCAGGGCGACGAGGTCGCGCTCCGAGAGCCGTAGTCCGTCGGCCCGACCGGGATCGGCCGGTTCGGCGGGCGCAGCCGTCTCCCGCCGGCCGGGTCAGCAGGCGCAGCCGCCGCCGGTCGCGCGCTCGAACCGCATCGCGTCGCCGCAGTCGGGACACGTCGGCGTCCCCTCCGCGTCGCGGTCGAGCCCCTCGTCGTCGACGTCGACGTCGCGGACGCGGACGCCGCAGTCGTCGCACCAGTACGCCCCCTCGGAGCCGTCGTCGCCGGCGGCCCCCGGTGCCGTCCCCGTCGACCCCGCCAGCGCGTCGGTCACCGTCTCGAAGATGCCCATATAATAACTATTCGCATCGTTCCTGTTAGTTCCCCGGTGTCGTGCGAGCCGTTCGCACAGGTGACCCGCGGAGGTCGCCGGTCCGCGCCCCCGACGCCTCGTCACAGCAGCGGCAGCGTGAGCGCGAGGAAGGCGAGCCCCAGCCCGATCCCCGCGTACAGCAGTCGCTCGAACCGCGGGCCGGAGGGGAGCGGTCCGGCGTCGACCGGCGGCGCGCACCGGACGAGCTGCCGGTACGCCACCCACGCCGCGACGCCGAACGCGGCCGCCGAGAGGACCAGCGCGACAGACAGCGACAGCCCGTAGGCGAGCCCGTACAGCGGCCCGAACGAGAAGACCAGCGCGAACGCGAGCCCCGTCGTCACGAGGAAGGGGACCGCGTCGACGGACTCCCCGCGTCGGTTGCGGAGGCGGACCGGGTCGACCATGGGCGCCGTACGACCCGGACGGACAAGAGCTAAGTGGCGCACAGCCGCGAGTCGGCGTATGAGCGCCGACGGTGACGCGGGCGACGAGGGCGGGATCCGCGAGGGCGTCGAGCGCTCCTCGGGCGACCCCAAGGTGCTGCTCGTCATGAACGCCGTGCTCTCGGCGTGGTTCGCCTGGATGATCGTCTGGGGGCTCGACTTCGTTGGGACGGCGACGCTGTCGCTCCGGAACGTCGCGACGCTCGCCGTGATCCTCTTCGCGGTGACGTACGTCGTCGCGCTCCGCTAGGCCCCTCGCGGGGGCGGTCGCCCCCCGGACGCGACCCGGCGAGCGCCCGATTTGCCACGTTTTAAGACCGTTCCGGGCGCGGTTCCGAACGATGACGATCGAAGACCGAGACGACGCGTACCTCATCACGCACGCGCTGGCGACGGACACCCTCTCGCGGCTGCGCGACGTCGACACCGAGCAGGTCGCGTTCCGCAAGGGACTGGTGAAGCTCGGCCGCATCTGCGGCTACGAGATCATCGACGGCGCGATGGAGACCGAGTACGTCCCGGTCGAGACCCCGCTCGCGGAGACCACCGGCGAGCGCGTGAAGGGCCTCGACGACGTGGTGATCATCAACGTCCTCCGCGCAGCCACGCCCTTCGTCGAGGGGCTCCTGAAGGCGTTCCCCCGCGCGAAGCAGGGCGTCATCTCCGCCGGCCGCGACGAGGCGGCCGGGATGACCGAGGACGGCGAGTTCCCGATCACTATCGACTACGTGAAGCTCCCCGAGATCCGGCCGGACGACACCGTCATCGTCGCGGACCCGATGCTCGCGACCGGGTCGACGATGGCCGCCGTCCTCGACCACGTCCTCGACGAGGCCGACGACTTCGAGGACCTGTTCGTCCTCTCCGCGGTCTCCGCGCCCGCCGGCCTCGTCCGCGTGAGCGAGGCTGTCCCCGAGGCGGACCTGCTGACGGTCGCCATCGACGACCGCCTCGACGACGACGGGTTCATCGTCCCCGGCCTCGGCGACGCCGGCGACCGAGCGTTCCGGACGGTCTGACGCCGTCCCGTCGCCCCCGCCGCCGTTCCCCGGTCCGCCGACGTACTTTTAAGAGCTGCCGCCGCGACCGGTAGGACATGAGCGACGCGCCGACGACCGAGCCCTGCGACGCCTGCGGCGACCCCACCACGGACGCGCTCGCGCGCACCGTCCGGCTGAGCGTCGACCGGGCGAACATCGACACCCAGCGGCTCTGCCCCGACTGCTTCGCCGACTGGATCCAGCGCTATCAGGACCGCCTCGGCTCCGGCGACGACGGGGGCGACGAGAGCTCCGAGATCATCGTCGACTGAGGCCGAACGCGTTCGCTTCGGGCGGCAACGTCCGTTCCGACCGCCCGTCTTAAGCCCCGTCGGTACCGACGCCGACGTAATGGATTTTGCCATCGACGCCGCGGCCCCGGCGGTGCCCGACTGCGCCGACGACGGGACGTGGCTCGCGTGTATCGCGTGCGACGAGACGTTCGCCCCGTTCGAGGCGGTCCGGTACACCTGCGACGAGTGCGACGGTCTCCTCGAAGTCCGGTACGCCGACCCGCCGACGTTCGACGAGTTCGGGTCGGGCGCGTCCACGGACGGCCCCGACCGCGGCGTCTGGCGCTACCGCGAGGGGCTCCCCTTCGACCTCGGCGTCACGCTGCCCGAGGGCGACACCCCGCTCCACCGCGTCCCACGCATCGAGGAGGCGGTCGGCGTCGACGCGCTCCGGTTCAAACACGAGGGGATGAACCCCACCGGCTCGTTCAAAGACCGTGGGATGACCGTCGGCGTCCGGGTCGCGAAAGAGCTGGGCGTCGGCGCGCTCGCGTGCGCCTCCACCGGGAACACCTCGGCCGCGCTCGCGGCCTACGGCGGCCGCGGCGGGATGCAGACGCTCGTCCTCCTCCCGGAGGGGAAGGTCGCCGCCGGGAAGATCGCGCAGGCGAGCCTCCACGGCGCGCGCATCTTAGAGGTCGACGGCAACTTCGACGCGTGCCTCGACATCGTTCAGGAGCTGGCCGCCCGCGGCGAGGCGTACCTGCTCAACTCGCTGAACCCGTTCCGGCTGGAGGGCCAGAAGACGATCGGCTTCGAGATCTTAGAGGAGTTCTACGCCGACTACGGCGTCTTCCCGGACCGCATCGTCCTCCCCGTCGGCAACGCCGGGAACACCTCGGCGCTTTATAAGGGGTTCCGCGAGCTCGTCCAGTCGGGCGCACTCGATCCCGACGAGGTCCCCAAGCTCACCGGCGTCCAGGCGGAGGGCGCCGCGCCGATGGTCGAGGCGGTCGAGGAGGGGAACGACGAGATCCGACGCTGGGAGGACGTCGAGACGCGCGCGACCGCGATCCGCATCGGCAACCCCGTCAACGCGCCGAAGGCGCTCCCCGGCATCCGCAACACCGGCGGGACCGCCGTCGCCGTGAGCGACCCGGAGATCACCGCCGCGCAGCGCCACCTCGCAAGCGAGGGCGTCGGCGTCGAGCCCGCCTCCGCCGCGAGCCTCGCGGGCCTCAAGAAGCTCCGCCGCGAGGGCGTCGTCGACGACGACGAGCGGGTGGTCTGCCTGACGACCGGCCACCTCCTCAAGGACCCCGACGCCGCCTACGAGGCCGGCGGCGACCCCGAACCGGTCCCGAACGACGCCGACGCAGTCGTCGACCACCTCCACGACTGATCGGTCGACGCGGCCGATCGGTGCGGCCGCGGACGCCACTCGATCCGCACCGTTCTCGACCATTTTTACACGCACAAACACATACACAAACGAGATGCCAACCAAGACGATCGGCGTGCGCGAGGAGGTGTACGAGCGCCTCCGCGCTCGGAAGCGCGACGACGAGAGCTTTACCGACCTCATCGACCGGCTGATCGACGAGAGCGAGGGCGGCTGGCGCGAGGGGTTCGGCTCGCTGTCGCCCGAGGCGGCCGACTCGCTTCGGGAGGGCGCGGCCGCCTCGCGAGAGCGCTTCGACGAGTCGGCGGGCGACCGGCAGACTGCGGCGATCGATCGGTTGGCTGACCCGGACGACTGCGGTCGGTCGGACGACGGCACTGACACCGACGACGGCGACGGCGACACCGGGGAGTCGGCGTGACTCGGTACCTGCTCGACACCACGTTTCTGATCGATTACCTCGCCGGTGACGACGGCGTTCGCCGGTTCCTCGAGTCACACGAGGAAGCCGAGTTCGCGACGACCGCGATGAACTACAAGGAGGTCGCGGTCGGTCTCCGCCTCGACGACGAGTTCAACCCGGCGCGTCTCGCGGCCGCGTTCGAGTGGCTCGACGTCGTGCCGATCGCGGCCGACCACGCCCTCGCCGCGAGCGCTTTCGAGGCCTCGCTGTACCGCTCGGACGACCACACGAGACGGGCCGTCGACGCCGCCACCGCGGACCTGCTGATCGCCGGGGTCGCCGACGCCGAGGGGATGACCGTCGTCACCCGAAACGCGGACGACTTCGAGCCGTTCGTCTCGGTCGACACGTACTGAGCGGCGGTCGTGCGTCCCGTCGTTGTCGCTCTCAGCGACCTCAGCGCACGCGGTCACCGATAGCCGTACCTGTCGCCCCGACAGTTTGTATTAAATAGTGAACTGTTGAGGAAGAAACGAGTTGATAGACGTCTCGATGACCGCACCGCTCGCCGCGCTCGCCGCGGTCGTGGCGGTCGGTGCGACCGCCGTCGCGTTCGAGTCCCGCGACGAGCCGGGCGGCCCCGCCGCGGTCGCGTTCTTGAGCGCGATCGCTTGGTGGTCCGCGGGGCTGTTCGGCGAGGCCGTCGCGACGACGGCGGCCGGGAAGCTGTTCTGGCTCAACGTCCAGTACCCCGCGACCGCCGTCGTCCCGGTCGCCGCCTTCGCGTTCGTCGCGGCGTACCTCGGCTACGACGCGTGGATCTCGCGGCGGCGACTGCTCGCGCTGATCGCCCCGCTCGCCGCGTTGACCCTGCTGAGCTGGACGAACGACCTCCACGGGCTGGTCCGGACCGGGACCGACCTCGTCGCGTTCGGCTCGGGGACGGTGCTCGTCCGGGAGCTCGGGCCGGCGTGGTGGGCCGGCTGGCTCTACTCGCAGGTCCTGCTCGTCGCGACGTTCGCGACGCTCGCGTACGGCGTGTACGACTCGGCGCCCGCGTTCCGCGCGTCCGCGGGACTGCTGCTCGTCGGCTCCGGCGCGCCGTGGATCGCGCAGTTCGTCGTCCTCGGGGGCGGCCCGGCGTTCCGCCCGGAGCTCCTGTTCGTGCTCACGGGCGTCGCCTTCACGGTCGCGGTCCGGCGGGGGCGGACGCTGAGCGTGACGCCGGTCGCCCGCCGAGTGACCCTGGAGGCGGTCCCCGACCCGATCGTCGTCGTCGACCGGAGCGGTCGGATCGCGGACGCGAACCCGGCGGCCCGCGCGTGGCTCGGCGAGGGCGTCGCGGTCGGCGTCCCGGTCGCGGACGCGCTCGCGGACGCCCCGGAGGTCCGCGCCGCGTACCGGCGCGGGGAGGCCCCCGACGAACCCCTCCGCGTCGACGTCGCCGGCGCGCCCCGCTTCGTCTCGCTCTCGGCCGTCTCGCTCCCGTCGCTCGGCAACCGCTCGCAGGGGACGGTGCTGCTCCTGCGGGACGTCACGGAGTCGGAGCGGAACCGCCGGGACCTCGAAGTGGCGAACGACCGGCTCCAGACGCTGACGCACGCGCTGGCACACGACATCAAGAACCCGCTGACGGTCGCGGACGGGTTCACGGAGCTCGCGAGCGCCGGCGACGAGGCGGCTATCGAGCGGGTCGAGAGCGCTCACGACCGGATATTCGAGATCGTCGACGAGACGCTCGCGGCCGTCGACCACCCGGACCCCCACGCCGACGCCGAGTCGTTCTCGTTCGCGACGGCGGCCGAGGACGCGTGGCGGACCGCCGACAGCCGGACGCGACGCTGACGGTCGCGGGAGACGAGTCGTTCGTCGCGGACGAGACCGCGGTTCGGAGCGTCTTGGAGAACCTCTTCCGAAACGCGGCGGTCCACGCCGGGACCGACCCGGCCGTCGCGGCCGTCGCGCTCGACGGGGGGTTCGCGGTCGTCGACGACGGGCCCGGAGTCCCGCCGGCGGAGCGCGACCGGGTGTTCGACCGCGGCTACACGACCGCGGACGCGGGGACCGGGATCGGTCTCGCGTCCGTCGCGACGCTCGCCGCGTCGCACGGGTGGACCGTCGGCGTCGGCCCGGGCCGCGGGACCGCAGAAGGAGAAGCCCGTGCTTCGGCCACGGCGGTCGGCGACGGCGCGGCGTTCGTCGTCGCCTTCGGCGATCGGCCGGCCGAGGCCGTCGCGTCGCCCGTGATCGCCGACGCCGACGCGCTCGTCACGGTCTCGGAACCGCCCGCGCCGGAGTCGTAGCCCGCTCGGCGACGGTCCGCCCCACCGGTTCGTCCCCGCGTTACTCGTCGGCGCGCCCGTCGGCGCCGTCCAGGGTGATCTCGGTGATCTCGACGACGCGGTCGTCCGCGAGCAGCTCCTCGATTGCGGCGTCGGGGACGGCCGAGTCGAGGTTGTAGACGGTGAGGGCCTCCCCGCCCTGCGTCTCGCGGCCGTTGAACATCCCGGCGATGTTCACGTCGTGGTCGCCGAGGACGGTCCCGATGAGCCCGATGACGCCCGGCTCGTCGGTGTTGCGCGCGACGAGCATGTGGCCGTACGGGACTGCGTCGACGCGGAACCCGTCGATCCGGACGATGCGGGCGTCCTCGCCGGCGAACAGCGTCCCCTCGACCGAGATCTCGCCGTCGCCGTTGCGGACGGTGACGCGGACGAGGCTCTGGAAGTCGTCGGTCTGCCGGGTCTTCGACTCGGTCACCTCGATGCCGCGCTCCTCGGCGAGCCGCGGCGCGTTCACCGCGTTCACCTGCCACTCCAGCGGCTCGAAGACGCCCTTCAGCGCGCTCGCGGTGACGAGGTCGACGTCCTCCGCGGCGATGTCGCCCTCGTAGGTCGCCTCGACCTCGGTGATCCGGCCGTCGAGCAGCTGCGCGGCCACCTTGCCGGCGGTCTCCGCCACGTCGATGTACGGCTCGATCCGCGGGAAGGCGCTCTCGTCGACCGAGGGCGCGTTGAGCGCGGTCAGGACCGGCTCGTCCTCGAACGCCGCGAGGACGGCCTCGGCGGTGTCGACCGCGACGTTCTCTTGGGCGGCCTCCGTCGACGCGCCGAGGTGCGGGGTCAAGACGATCTCCTCGACGTCGAGCAGCGGCGAGTCCTTCGGAAGCGGCTCCTCGGCGAAGGAGTCGAGCGCCGCGCCCGCGAGGACGCCGTCCTCGACCGCCTCGGCGAGCGCGTCCTCGTCGACGATGCCGCCGCGGGCGCAGTTGACGAGGTAGCCGCCCTCGAGCTGGGCCAGTTCGTCCTCGCCGATCATCCCCTCCGTCTCGGGGAGGAGGGGGGTGTGGATCGTCGCGAAGTCGCCCGCCGCGAGCGCGTCGTGGAGGTCCTCGACGAGCTCCGCGCCCATCCGGTCCGCGCGCTCCTCGGAGATGTACGGGTCGTAGACGACGAGGTCCATCCCGAGCGAGTCGAGCCGCTTGGCGACCTCCTGCCCGACGCGGCCGAGGCCGACGATGGTGAGCGTCTTGTTGTTCACTTCGGTGCCGAGGAACTCGCCTTTGGCCCACTCCCCGCCGATCAGGCGGCCGTGCGCCTGCGGGATCGAGCGCGCGACGGCGAACGTCATCGCGACGGTGTGCTCGGCGGCGGCGCGGACGTTCCCCTCGGGCGCGTTCGCGACGATGACGCCGTGGTCGGTCGCGGCCTCGATGTCGATGTTGTCGACGCCGATGCCCGCGCGGCCGACGATGACGAGGTCGGCGGCGGCGTCGAAGACGGCCTCGTTCACGTCGGTCCCCGACCGAACGATCAGCGCGTTGGCGTCGGAGACCGCGTCGAGCAGCGCCTCCCCCTCGGCCTCGTAGTCGATGACGACGTCGTGGCCGGCGTCTCGGAGTCGGTCCAACCCCGCGTCCGCGATGGGGTCGGTCACGAGTACCTTCATGTGGAAAGGCACCCGCGGCGCGGGGTTAACGCTTTCCTCACCGCGCCGTTTTGCCACCCGATCGGATCCGCGCTCGTGGATATCGATCCCCCTCGTTTCGACTGGAGAATGCGCGTTCGTGGGTATCCTTGCCGTCGGTACTCCCTTTTATATGGGGCCGTACGTTCCGCGCATGGACTTCACGATCGCGTTCGTCGGCGTCGGCGCAATCGTCGCGTTGACCGGGGTGAGCGCCTTCTTCTCCAGTTCGGAGCTCGCGGTGTTCTCCGTGCCGGCCCACCGGATCGATTCGCTCGTCGCGACCGACGCCCCGGGCGCTCGGGCGCTGTCCGCGCTGCGCGACGACTCGCACCGCTTCCTCGTCACGGCGCTGGTGAGCAACAACGTCGCCAACATCGCCGCCGCGTCGGTCGCGACCGCGGTGTTCGTCCGGTTCGGCTTCTCCGGCGGGCAGGCGGCCACGGGGTCGACGCTCGTCACCTCGGTGTTCGTCATCGTGTTCGGCGAGATCGCGCCGAAGTCGTACGCGGTCGCCAACGCCGAGGCGCACGCGCTCCGCGTCTCCCGGCCCGTCGTCGCGATCCAGCGCGTCCTCCGGCCCGTCCTGTACGTGTTCGAGGCGCTCTCGGGCGTCGTCAACCGATTCACCGGCGGCGAGTCGGACATCGAGTCGTACCTCACGCGCGAGGAGATCGCGACGCTCGTGCGCTCCGGCGAGGCGGCGGGCGCGCTCGACCCGGACGAGGGCGCGATGATCCGCGGCGTCCTCGATCTGGAGACCACCACCGTCGCCGCGGTGATGGTCCCCCGGACCGACGTGGTCGCGCTCCCGAGCACGGCGACGCCGGCGGACGCGCTCTCGCGCGCCGCGAGCGAGGGCGTCACTCGGATGCCCGTCTACGGTGAGAACCGCGACGACGTGGTCGGCATCCTCGACGTCCGCGACGCGATCCGCGCGGACGAGTCGGGTGCGGACCTCGCGAGCGCGCTCAGCGAGCCGGCGTTCGTCCCCGAGACGAAGCCGCTCGACGAGCTGTTCGCGGAGATGCGCGCGACCGAGGCGCGGCTGGTCGTCGTCGTCGACGAACACGGCGCGGTCGTCGGCATCGCGACCTTGGAGGACCTCTTCGAGGAGGTCGTCGGCGAGCTGGTCGGGCGGTGGGAGACGGACGCGGTCGACGTCGTCGCGTCCGACGCCGCCGTCGTCCGGGGGTGGACGACGGTCGCCCACCTCAACGAGACGCTCGGGCTCTCGCTGCCCGCGGACGCGGGCGCCGAGACGGTCGCGGGGCTCGTCACCCGTCAGCTCGGCCGACTCCCGAGGGAGGGCGACCGCGTCGCGGTCGGCGCCGTCACGCTCGCCGTCACCGGCGCGACCGCGACCCGGGTCACCCGCGTGCGGGTCGAACACGCCGACGAGGACGGGTTCGCCGCGGCCGAGACGACCGACCGCGAGGGGGTCGACGCGGCGTGATCCGCGCCGGCGCGTCGACGCGCGCGCGGCGGCGGACTACACATAACACAACATACATGTACCTCCGACGGATCTTGGGAAACGTTCTCGATAATGGTGAGCCGCTGGACGTGTGACCGGTGCGGGTTCGTCGCGTGGACGCGGGACCGCTCGGAGATGGCCGACGTGACCGGCTCGCACCTGCTCGCGCACCACTCCGACGCGCTCTCGACGTCCGACTTCCGCGTGAGCTGGGACTGCCCGTACTGCGCCGCGGCCAAGACCGCCTACGACGGCGACGGTGTCGTCGCCGAGTTCAAGCGTCACCTCCACGGACACGTGACCGACCGGATCGCCGACGGGGCGCACGTGGCCGAGCGAGTCGACTGGGACGGGGTGGTCCGCGTCGACGCGTCGGCGGCCGGCGACGAGGCCGACGCGCTCCGGACGCACTTCCACGACGCCGCGGGGCTCGTGGTGGCCGTGACTCCCACGCCGGAGCGACTGGTGCGCGCGCTCGACGAGGCCCTCGACGCGTGGCCCCGACGGGCGGTGATCGTCAGCACCGGCGAGTACGACTTCGAGGCGACGGCCGACGTCGACTTCGAGGGCCGCAACGTCGAGATGGTCGAGCTCGACCCGCGGCTCTCCCCGGCCGAGGTCGGCGAGACCGTCTCGCGGATCCTCGACGACAACCGCGAGCCCGGCGAGCGCGTCTCGCTGGAGGTGAGCGTCTTCCACCAGATCGTCGCCTCTTTCGACGTCGAACGGGCGGTGGCGTTCGTCCGCATGCTCGCCGCGCGCCTCGACGACGCCGGGGGCGTCTTACAGCTGTACGTCGACGCCGACGCGGACCGCAACGTCGCCACCGTGCTGAACCTCCTCGACGACACGATCGATCTGACGGTCGCGGTCGACGACGGGCGATTCGTTCGCCGGCCGTGACCGCGGGCACGCCCCCTCGGTTCCGTCGCGCCCAGTCACTCGTCGTAGCCGCGTCTCACTCGTTGTAGCTCTCCGTGTAGTCCGCCGGCCAGCGGACGTAGACGTACTCCACGTCCCGGTCCGCGGCCGCCTCGACGACCGCCCGTTTGAACCGGCGCAACACCGCTCTGGCGCGCTCCCGCGCGGCCTCCGAGGCGGTCTCGTCGCTCGCGAGCGCGCGGAGGTTCCGCTCGACGTCGACGCCGAGCGGGGGCTCGCCCCCGTCGCCTCGATCCGCCGCCGCGTCCGCCGAGGCGATCCGCGGCAGGTACGCCGCGGCGAGGTCCGCCACCAGTCGGTCACGGTGGTCGAGCGCGTCGATCAGCCACTCGACCGCGGTCGACCGGTCGGCCGCGGTCGGGTCCGCGGCTTCGAGGAGTTCGCAGTACAGCCACGCCGCGTACCGCTCGGTCTCGGCGTCGACGCGTCCTCGCGAGCCCGCCGCCGCGCCGGCGGACGCTCCCGTCCGGTCCCCCTCGGCTCGCTCCGCGGCGACCGCCCGGAAAACCGCGAGCAGCCCGTCGGCCTCGAAGGGTCGCTCGGCGAGGAGCCGGTCGCGGACGTCGCCCGCCGGGACGGCGTCCGCCCCGGCGATCACTCCGGCGACGGACCGCGCGGCCGCTCGGCGAACCGACTCCGAGGGGTCCCGCAGCGAGCCGAGCAACACGCCCGTCGCGTCCCGTCGGTCGAGCGCCCCGAGCCGACGCACGACGGTGAGCCTGAGTCGCTCGTTGCCGCGCCGCGCCGCGCGCGCGAGCAGTTCGACCGCGTCGTCGCTGTCCATCGCGACGAGCGCGTCGACCGCCGCGCCGCGCACGAGGTCGTTCCGCGCGTTCACGAGGGGCCGGACCGCCTCGACCGCCTCCCCGCCGACCCGCGCGTACCCCCTGACGGCCCGAGCGCGGACCCGCGCGTCGCCGTCGTCGAACGCCTCGCGGAGCCGAGGCGCGGCGTCCTCGTCGCCGACGGCCGACAGCCCGGTCGCCCCCAGCATCCGATACGCGGCCCGGTCGTGCTCCAGCCACCGCGAGAACGTCTCCGCGGCGCCGCGGCCCGCCTCCCTGGCCCCGTCCCCGGCGTCGTCGCCGCCCCGCCGCTCGGCGATCCGCCGCGCCAGTCGGTCGACGTGGTCGTCGCCGTGGAAGTACAGCGACTCGATCGCCGCCGCCCGGACGGCCTCATCGGGGTCGCCGAGCGCCGCCTCGAACAGCCCCTCCACGATCCTGCCCGCGGCGGCGCTCATCGAACTGGACGGGTTGCCGAGCGCCTCGGCCGCCTCGCGCCGCGTCGACGCCTCGAACCGCCGGTCGAGCCGCGCCAACGCCGGGGGATCGCCGTCGGCCGGCCGCCCGTCGCGCCCGGCGCTGCCGCTCTCCGCCGATCCCTCGGCTCTGCCCGGTCGCGACCTGTCGCCCATCTGTACACTTCTCACCGATCCGGTAGGTTAAACGTACGCCTTCGGATATCACTAGTGAGAAACGGACACGACGCACGGCCGGCGTCGCATTACTTCAGTCCGAACTCCCGAACTACGTCGTACTCCGGCCCGGACGCGGTGAGCGTCGACTCGACGAGCCGAATCTCGTCGACTGAGAACGACCCGACTTCGGGCCCCTCGCCGTCGAGCGCGTCTCGGACCGCGTCGGCCCCGGTCGCGTTCTCCACCCGCGCCAGCGTCACGTGCGGCGTGAAGGCGTGGTCGGCTGGATCGACGCCGAGCGCGGTCGTCTCCGCTTCGAGCGCCTCGCGGAGCGCCGCGAGGTCGTCGCCGCCGCGGTCGACGCCGGCCCAGACGACCGAGACGTACTCGCGGTCCGGGAAGACGCCGCGGCCGGCGACGGTACAGGTAAACGGGCCGACGGCGGCGCGGTCGACGGCGCGCTCGCCGGCGGCGATGGCGTCGTCGACGGTGGGGGCGTCTCCGGGGTCGTCCTCGTCCCCTTCGCCGATATCGACGAGGAACTTCAGCGTCACGTGCGCCTGTTCGGGATCGACCGGGTTGACGCCGGGCGCGTCCGCGAAGGGGGCCTGCGCGTCCGCGACAGCCGGCGCGAGCGAGTCCGGGAGGTCGACGGCGAAGAACGCTCGCATGGTCGGATACGGATCGATCGCGTTCGTTTATAAATTCGTGACTCGGTTCGAACTCCGAGGCGATTGCTGTCCCCCGCCTCTGACGGCTCGGTACCGGGGTTCCTATTCGTCTTGGCACAACGGCTGCTCCGTCGACAGCATCGCCGCGACCTCGTCGTCGCATATCTCGTAGTCGTGCTGAAGACACGACCGCTCGTCACCCTGACCGAGAAGCGATCCGGACACCTGTCTGTCGCCCGCTACGGCGTGGTACCCGGACCACCTTCTGTCGCTCTCCGGCTGGAAGCTGACCTGACGGCGATCGCCGGCGTCGAGGGCGAACTTCCGCCATCGACCGAGGCCTCCCTCCGACTCCAACACGAAGTGAAACGTGAGAGACGTCTCCGTCTGATTCGACAGATCGAGGTGTACCGTCCGTAGTCGTTCGGTATCCAGCCGACCGCTACAACCGCCCATCCCGACGGCGAGGGCGGCGGCAACGCACGCGAACCCGCGGCGAGTGGAGGGCATCGTCTCTGTCCGTTTTCGAGTGAATAAAAACCCACTCGCGGAGGGTGCGTGTCGGTCCCCGAACTGTCCCGTCTCTACCAGTCGGTGATTAGCTGTCTCAGGCGAGAACGCGTCCAACTAACAGGATCTCACCGAGCCGAAGCAAGTAACCGAGGATCGACGGAGACTACCTCCAAAGCCCCAGCCGGGAGGCGGGCGCACGCTCGCTGTCGTTCGAGACGCCTTCGGCGTCTCGTGATGACGAGAGAGCGGAGCTCTCTCGAACCACGCGCTTCAGTCNCGCACGCTCGCTGTCGTTCGAGACGCCTTCGGCGTCTCGTGATGACGAGAGAGCGGAGCTCTCTCGAACCACGCGCTTCAGTCGCTCGCTTCGCTCGCTCCTTCTAGTGCTTACGTCGTCATCAGAACGCTTTGCGTTCTGATTGGCTCACGAGGGCTTCGCTCTCGTGAACGCCTGCGCCCGCCTCCCGGCTGCCCCTTTGTGTCCCGCCTGGCACAGCACCGCAACCGCGCCTCACTCCTCCCCAGCCTCGCCGCTCACGCCCTGCGGGCGTTCGCGGCGTCCCTCGCGCGTGCTGCTCGGCCGCGAGGCGGCCTCGCAGGCACGCGCCACCGCACCGCCTCGTCCATTTATAACCGTTCGCGGAGCGTGTCGGCGGTCGCGTCGCCGACGCCGTCGACGTCGGTGAGGTCGCCGCGGGAGGCGTCGCGGACGTTCTCGACCGAGCCGAACCGCCGGAGGAGCCGGCGGCGCGTCTCGGGACCGACCCCCGGCACGTCGTCGAGGACCGTCTTGACCTCGTCGCGGACGGTCTGGTGGTAGGAGACGGCGAAGCGGTGCGCCTCGTCGCGCACGCGCTGGAGCAGGTGGAGCTCGGGCGCGTCGTCGTCCCAGCGCCGGGTCCCGGTCGGGGTGACGACCAGCTCCTCCGCCTTCGCGAGCGCGACGGCGGGCACGTCCCACCCGGTCTCCGCGAGCGCGTCGCGGGCGGCCCCCAGTTGCCCGTCGCCGCCGTCGATGAGGAGGAGGTCCGGGTCGGGGCGGTCGTCCTCGCCGGCGAGCGCGCGCTCGGCGCGCCACCGGATCAGCTCGCGCATGTTCGCGTAGTCGTCGTTGCGCTCGGTGAGCTTCTTCCGCCGGTAGTCGGCGGTCTCCGCGCTGCCGTCGACGAAGCACACGTCGGAGCCGACCACGGCGGTCCCCTGCGCGTGGCTCACGTCGAACCCCTCGACGCGCTCGGGGCGGGGGACCCCGAGCCGGTCGCCGAGCGCGCCCACGGGGTCGTCGCGGCCGCCGCGCTTCCGGGCGTTCTTCAGCGCGAGCTCGACGAGCTTCGCCTCGCGGCCCGCGCCCGGGACCCGGACCGCGACGCCCTCGCGCTCCAGCCAGTCGACCACGTCCGGGTCGGCGGGCCGCTCGGCGAGGAGGACCGCGTCCGGGAACTCCCGCTCGGCGTAGTACTGCGCGAGGAACGCCGCGAGGACGGCCGCCGGGGTGTTGGCGTCGGGCTCGGCGGGGGTCGCGTCGCCGTCGGGGTCCTCCGCTCCGGCCGCGTCCGCCACCGCCGCCGCGTCCAACTGGTGCCGGCTCCGGTCGACCAGCTGCCCGCGCTCGCTGTGGAGTCGGGCCACCCGGGCGGTGTCGCCCTCCACCGCGGCCGCCAGCACGTCGACGGTGCGGTCGTCGCTCCGGTCGCTGACCGCCTCGCCGCCCTCGCCGTGGAACGCCTCGACCGCCTCGAGGCGGTCCCGGAGGTTCGCGGCGCGCTCGAACTCGTTCGCCTCGGCCGCGGCCTCCATCCGGCGTCGAAGGGGGTCCGCGAGGACGCCCGTCTCGCCCTCGAAGAAGCGGCGCGCGGCGGCCACGTCCTCGGCGTACGCCGCCGGGGATATCTCGCCGGTACACGGGGCCGAGCAGATGCCCATCTCGTAGTCGAGGCAGGGGCGCTCGCGGCCGTCGTACTTGTGGTCCGAACAGCCGCGCAGCCGGTACTCGTCGCGGACGGCCTTCACGACGGTCTCGACGCGCCCCACGTCGGTGAAGGGTCCGTACGCGACCGCGCCCGCCTCGGGGTCGCGGGTCACCTCGATCCGCGGCACCTCGTGGTCGGAGAAGGCGACGAGCGGGTACGACTTGTCGTCTTTCAGCCGGACGTTGTACCGCGGCCGGAGCCGCTTGATGAGGTTCGCCTCCAAGAGCAGCGCCTGCGTCTCCGTGTCAGTGACCGCGAACTCGATCCGGTCCGCGCGCTCGACCATCCCGCGGATCCGGCCCGAGCGCGGGTCCGCGTACGACCGCACCCGGTCGCGGAGGTCGAGCGCCTTCCCGACGTACAGCGTCGTCTCGGCCGCCCGGAACTGGTAGACCCCCGGCTCCGTCGGGAGGTCTCCGGCCCGCTCGCGCACCGCGTCGGCGTCCATCGTCTCGGATCGCCGTAGCCGCCCGACGCCATTGAACGCTGCGGGCCCGCGACCGCGCCGTCGGTCACTCGAATTATCAGACGTGAATCCCGGGACGTGCGGTTTATGTCGCCGGTTGGGAAAGCGTGACGTAGTTATGACGGGACTTCGCGAGCGTCTGTGGCGGGTACTCGGACGCGGGGGCGACTCCCGCTCGGTTCCCGACGGAGGGGTCGTCGTCGAGGACGGGGCCGATTCCGCCGGACCGACCGGCGGGACTCCGGGCGACGAGAGCGTCGAAGCGCACACGGTGACCGAGGAGGCGGGCGTCGACCGCGCGGGAACCCTCGCGGGTGCCGGCTTCGAGCAGGTGTTCGACGCCACGAGCATCCCGACGTTCATCCTCGACACCGACGGCAACGTCGCCGAGTGGAACGAGTCGATCGTGTCGCTCACCGGCGTCGAGCGCGACGAGGCGGTCGGCCACGGCCACGTCTCCGAGCTGTTCTACCCCGACGGCCGGCGGGCCGACACGCTCGCGGACAAGGTGCTCGACGCGCCCGAGAACGCCGACGAGGCGTACGACGTCGAGCCGTGCGACTCCGCGCGGGACCGCTACCGCGACGCCAGCACGATGGTCGACCGCCACGGCGACAGGCGTCACATCGAGTTCACGGCGACCGCGCTGTACGGCGACGACGGCGAACTGGTCGGCGTGACGGAGGTCGTCGTCGACCGCACGGAGACCGTGAACGAGCGGGACGCGACGAGCGAGCTGGTGTCCGAGGTGCGGGAGACCGCGGAGGCGATCGGCGAGGGGAACCTCGACGCCCGGGCCGCCCGGCGCGACGCCTTCGAACACCTCGACAACGAGCTGGTCCGCGTGATCGACGTCGTCAACGGGATGGCCGACAACCTCGACCAGCTCTCTTCGGGCGTCCACGCGAAGGCGCGCGACCTCGACGAGACGGTCGAGGAGGCGAGCGCCGCGGCCGCCGACATCGCCGAGAACGTCGACGAGCAGAACGAGCTCCTCGAAGAGAGCGTCTCGGAGATGCAGTCGTTCTCCGCGGGGATGGAGGAGGTCGCGGCGACGGCCGACGAGGTCGACACCGCCGCGGTCGCGGCCGCCGACGCCGCCGACGAGGGGTTAGACGCGAGCGAGGACGCCCGCGAGGCGACCGACGACGTCGTCGAGATCGGCGACGAACTCGTCGAGAGCGTCGGCGCGCTCTCCGAGCGCATGGACGACATCGAGGAGGTCATCGAGGTCATCTCCGACGTGGCCGAGCAGACGAACCTGCTCGCCCTGAACGCGAACATCGAGGCCGCCCGCGCCGGCGAGGGTGGTGACGGCTTCGCGGTCGTCGCCGAGGAGGTGAAGAAGCTCGCCGACGAGACCCGCGGCTACACCGAGGAGATCACGGAGAGCCTCGACAAGCTCCAGGCGCAGTCCGCAGAGACCACGACCGCCGTCGAGCGCTCCCACGACCGGATCGAGGACGCCGGGACCGAGATCGAGACGGTCCTCGACTCGCTCGAAGAGATCGCCGACGCCGTCGACGAGGCGGCCGCGGGCGTCGCGGAGGTCGCGCGCACCACCGACGACCAGGCCGCGACCGTCGAGGAGCTCACCTCGTCGCTGGAGGCGGTCCGCGAGCGCTCCGACCGCACCGAAGACGCGACCGAGCGCATCGTCGACGCCACCGACGATCAGGAAGCCGCCGTCGACGAGCTGATCGCCCGCGTCGAGCAGTTGGACGCCCGGTAACTCTCTCTCCGGCCCCTCCTTCCGGCCCCGCACCGTCGGTTTCCGCTCGCCCGTCCTCCCGGTCCCGCCGAACGTTTAACCTCGCTCGACCCCCAGAAATAGTATGTCCGTCACGCCGCCCGGGCCGCTCGGCGACCCGCTCTTCGGGAACGGTCGCCAGTTCGCCGACGACCCCTTCGACTTCCTGCGCGCCTGCGCCGACAGCTACGGCGACGTGGTGCGGCTCGACCTCGGTCCCCGCGAGACGTACCTGCTCACGAACCCCGCCGACATCGAGCGCGTGCTCGTCGCCGACGCCGAACGCTACCGGAAACCCCAGTTCGGCGACGACGCGATGGACACGCTGCTCGGCGACGGCCTCCTCATGAGCGACGGCGACACGTGGCAGCGCCAGCGCAAGCTCGCGAACCCCTCGTTCCACAACCGCCGGATCGGCGCGCTCGACGGGACGATGGTCGAGCACACCGAGTCGCAGCTCGCGGACTGGAACGACGGCGACGTCGTCGACATCCAGCTGGAGGTCGCCCGACTCACCGTGAAGATCATCGTCTCGGCGATGTTCGGGGCCGACATCACCGACGAGGAGGTGAAGACCGTTCAAGAGAACCTGGAGCCGCTCGGCGCGCGCTTCGAGCCCGACCCGCGGCGGTTCCTGATCCCGAACTGGGTGCCGACCCGCGAGAACCGCGAGTTCGACGCCGCGATCGACACCCTCGAATCGGTGATCGACGGGATCGTCGACCGCCGCCGGGGCACGGAGCGCGACCCGAGCGTCGACCCCGCCGGCTCGGAGGGCGTCGCGGTGCCCGGCCCCGCCGGAGACGGCGACGGGGACCTGCCGATGGACCTGCTTTCCGTCCTCCTGCGCGCCCGCGACCGCGGCGAGCAGACCGACGAGAACCTCCGCGACGAGCTGGTGACGATGCTGCTCGCCGGCCACGACACGACCGCGCTCGCGCTGACGTACACGTTCTACCTGCTCTCGAACCACCCCGAGGCCCGCCGCGAGGTCGAGCGCGAGGCCGAGGCGGCGACCGGGAGCGGTCGCGCAGCGGACGACGCGACCGGGAGCGGTCGCAGTTCCCCCACCGCGGCCGACGTCCGCGACATGGCGTACACCGAGCGCGTGCTCAACGAGTCGATGCGCCTCTACCCGCCCGTCTACACGCTGTTCCGCGAGCCGAAGCTCGACGTGAAACTGGGGGGGTACCGGATCCCCGAGGGCTCCGCGCTGATGGTGTCGCAGTGGGTCGTCCACCGGTCCGAGCGGTGGTACGACGACCCCGACGCGTTCGACCCGGACCGCTGGGCCCCCCAGCGGCGGAGCGAGCGCCCCCGGTTCGCCTTCTTCCCCTTCGGCGGCGGCCCGCGCCACTGTATCGGGAAGGCGTTCTCGCTGTTGGAGGCGAAGATCATCCTCGCGGAGATCTGCTCGCGGTACGAGCTCGACTACGAGGGGCCGGACCTCTCGCTGCGCGGCTCGCTCACGATGCATCCGAACCACCCGGTCCCGATGCGGATCCGCGAGCGCTGAGGGATGGCGAGCGCAGACGAGGCGACCCCCACCGACGCGAGCGACGGGGGCGACGCCGACGTGTACTGCGCCCGGTGCGGCGATCCGCTCTCCAGCGGTCTCGTCGCGAGCGGACGGCGCGCCTGCTGTCTCAACGCGACCCCCATCGCCGGCGTCTGTCCGACGCACGGGCCGGTGGGACCGCACCACGCGGTCGCGGAACCGGACGCGGTCGACGAGCCGTAGTCGCTCCCTCCGGTCGAGCGCCGGGCGACGCGACGCGCCCTCGCCGACCGTTCGGCTCGAACCCATTTTACCCCCGCCGCCGAGAACACCGATCGATGCCCTCGCGCGACGCGATAGCCGACGCGTACGACGCGATAGCCGACGAGTACGAGTCCGTCGCGGAGGCGCAGCCGCACAACGCGCACCACGAGTTCCCGGCGACGACCGCGCTGATCCCCGAGGTCGACGGCCGCCGGGTCCTGGACGCCGGCTGCGGCGCGGGCCGGTACGCCGAGTGGCTCGGCGAGCGGGGCGCCGAGGTCGTCGGCTGCGACGTCAGCGAGGCGATGGTCGAGCGGGCGCGCGCCCGCCTCGGCGACGACGCGTCGGTCCACCGCGCGGACGTCGCTGAACCCCTGACGTTCGCCGACGCAGACGCCTTCGACGGCGTCGTCTGCTCGGGCGTGCTCGATTACGTCGAAGACTGGCGCGCCCCCTTCGAGGAGTTCGCCCGCGTGCTCCGCCCGGGCGGCTTCCTCGTGGTCTCCGTCGGTCACCCCGCCTCGGAAGTCAACCGCGAGGCCGCGTCGAACTACTTCGACGTCGAGCCCCGGGAGGCGGAGTTCGACGTCGGCCCCGCGCTGTACAGGCGGCCGCTCGACGAGATGGTCGGCCCCCTGCTCGACGCCGGGTTCCGCCTCGACGCCCTCCGGGAGCCGCGGCCGACCGAGGCGTTCCGCGAGGCCGCCCCGGAGGAGTACGAACGGACCGCCCGGGAACCGGTGTTCCTCTGTCTGCGCGGCGTCCGCCGCTCGGAGGCCTGATCGCGCCCGTCGTCGGGCACGGTCCGGGCGGGGTCCACCGGCCGCCCTACAGGTCGATCGTCGCGGCCGGCTCCCGGTACTCCGGGTCCCACACGTCGAGCGCGTGGACGCGCCATCGGATCGGGTCGAACTCGGCGGCGACGAGGTCGGCGACCGCGCCCGGTCCGGGGTCGCCGCCCCGCGCCAGCGTCACGTGCGGCACGTAGTCGTCGCCCTCGATACCCTCGACCACGCCGAACGCCGCGCAGAGCCGCCGGTGGAGCCGAACGAGTCCGTCGCTCTCGACCGCGAGGTACAATACCGGCCGCGACCCCGACCGCGGCGCGTCGAAGACGTCGACGCCGGTCACGGCGACTTCGAAGGGATCGGCGGCCGCGAGCGGCCGACGGAGACGCTCGCGTACGCGGTCGAGCGCCCGCTGCCGGGGCGGGGCCCCCCGAGACGCTCCGCGTTCGCCGTCTCCGCGGCGCTCGCCACCTCTCCCGCGCTCCTCGCTTCGAACGTCGTCGACGCCGAAGCGCTTACAGACGAGTGTGCGGCGGTCGCGGACCCGGTCGAACCCCGTGAGTTTCGGGTGGAGATCGCTCGCGAGACGGTCGACGGAGGTCGGTAACGGCACGTTGAGACTGAACACTGGACCCACCGCCTCAGATCCGGTCGGTGAGCCGTAAGGCGATCACGACGACGAGCGCGACCCCGATCAGCGCCGGGAGCGCGTCGAAGAGCCACGAGGCGATGTCGAGGACGGTCTCGACGATCTCCAGAAGAAGCCACGCGACGACGAGCAGCAACACGACCTTCAGGAGGTCGTCGGTGTCGACCTCGGCGCGGTTCATGCCCCGACGAGCGCGCGGCAGCGATAAAAAGACGGTGGTGGTGACGGCGACCGCGCTCTTACGCGATCTTCTCGTACTGCTCGGAGAGCTTCTCGGCGGCCTCGTCGAGCAGGTCGGACTCGTACTCGTCGAGGTCCCACTCGACGACCTCCTTGACGCCGTTCGAGCCGAGCTTCGCGGGCACGCCGAGCGCGGTGTCGTCGTAGCCGTACTCGCCGTCGAGCACGACCGAGCAGGGGAGCACCTCGCCGGTGTCGTTGAGGATCGCCTCGACGGTGTGGGCGACGCCCGTCGCCGGCCCCCACTGCGTCGCGCCCTTCCGGCTGATCACGTCCATCGCGGACTCCTGGAGGTCCGCGAGGATCTGCTCTTTCTCGTCGGCGTCGAACGCTGGGTCGCGACCGTCCACGCGCACCTTCGAGAAGACGGGCGCCTGCGCGTCGCCGTGCTCGCCGAGGATCGTCGCCTCGACGTTCCGGACGGGCGCGTCGAAGCGCTGCGAGAGGACGTAGCGGAAGCGCGCGGAGTCGAGCCGCCCGCCGAAGCCGACCACCTTGTGGCGGTCGCGGTCGCCCGCCTCGTAGAGGTGGCGGTTGAGCAGGTCGACCGGGTTCGAGGTGGTGACGGTGACGAAGTCGTCGTTGTGCTCGGCGATGGAGGAGCCGATGTCCTCCATGATCGGCGCGTTGTCGCCGGCGAGGTCGATCCGGGTCTGTCCCTCCTTGCGCGGGATGCCGGCCGTGATCACGACGACGTCCGAGCCGGCGGTGTCCTCGTACTCGCCCTGCCGGACGGTCGTGTTCGAGTCGTACGCGACGCCGTGGTTCGCGTCCGCGGCCTGTCCGATCGTCGTCTCGCGCTGGTCCGGAATGTCGACGAAGACGAGCTCGTCGACCACGTCGCGCAGCGCGAGGTTGTAGCCGGCCGCGGCTCCGACGGTCCCCGCCGCACCGATAACGCTGACCTTTGTCATACCGTGTGGATGCGCGACCGGGCGGCGAGTAAACGTTTCGGAACCGCAGCAACGTCCGTGACCCTCTCGTCGCGAAACCCCTAACTCCCGCGGCGTCGAAGCGTCGCCTCGTGCCGACGTTCCGCTACCCGTGTCCCGGCTGTCGGACGACGAACAGCCTTCACGACGCCGACTGCGACTTCGAGGGCGTGAGCTGGCCGACCGTCGAGAAGGCGTACACCGACCTCCTGTCGGTGCTGTCCGCGGAGCCCGACGGCCTTCCGGAGGCGGCGCTGCGGGACGCGGTCCCGGCGCAGTGGGGCGGGCTCCACAAGTCGGCGCTCGGCGCGCTCCGCCGCGACCAGCGCGTCGTCGAGGACGGCGATCGGCTCCGCCTGCTCACCGCGGCGGAGTTCAAAGAGCGCGTCTCCGAGCCCACCCGCGACCCGATGCGCACCGTCTACGAACACGGCTCCGTCCCGGGCTGTCACGACAACGCGGTGTTCGCGATGGTGGCGTGGTACGAGATGGTCGGGCTCTCGTGGCCCGAGACGCGCGAGAACGTGATCGAGTGGCTCCACGAGTCGGGCGCGTGGGACCGGGGCGGCTTCGAGGAGTCGACGCCCGGGGAGCTCGTCGACGCCAAGCGCCACGTGTACGACGAGGGATACGGCTGGAAAGAGAAGGGACAGGCCGCCAAGCGCGTCATCGAGCGACACCTGTAGCGCCGGCTCGCTCGGACGCTCGACTCGCTCGGAACCCTTCCCCTCGGAGCGCCGACGCACGCTCTCGGCGGTGCGCCCGAGCGCCAACTTAACTTTCCGGGGGATCTCTCCCCACCGTGACACACCCGGAGGCCGGACCCGCGTCGACGCCCGGCGACGACGAGGCCGGGGACGCCGACGCCACAGCCGGCGACGACGAGGACGTGGGCGCCGACTCGACGGCCCCCGCAGGCCCCGAGCGACCCTCGGCGGTCGACAACCCGCGCCGAGCGCTCGCGGTGGTGATCGGCGTCGTGTTCATCGACCTGGTCGGCTTCGGGATCGTCATCCCGATCCTCCCCTTCTACGTCAGGTCCTTCGGCGTCAGCGACGCCTTCATCGGGCTCCTCGCGGCGTCGTACTCGCTCGCGCAGTTCCTCGCCGCACCCACGCTCGGGCGGCTCTCCGACCGGATCGGCCGTCGGCCCGTTCTCCTCGCGTCGCTCGCGGCCGCCGGCGTCGCGTGGGTGGCGTTCGGCTACGCCGGGGCGGCGGGGGCGCGCTTCGGGCCCGCGGCGGCGCTGGCGACGCTGTTCGCCTCCCGGACGCTGGCCGGCGCGATGGGCGGCAACATCGCCGCCGCGCAGGCGTACGTCGCGGACATCACCCCGAGGGACCGCCGGGCGGGAGCGCTCGGCCTCATCGGGGCCGCGTTCGGGCTCGGGTTCGTCTTCGGCCCGGCCATCGGCGGCCTCCTCGCGGCCGACACCGTCGTCGCCCGCGCCGACGCGCTCCTCCCGGCGTTCGTCCCGACGACGGCGTACTCCCTGCCGAGCTTCGCGGCGGCGGGGATGAGCCTCCTCGCGGTCGCGGTCGGATTCGCCTTCCTCCAGGAGCCGACGCGGACGCGGCCGGCGGCGGAGCGCGGCGGCCGGCGGACGACGGCGATCGGTCAGTTCCGCGACGCGCTCGCCTCCGCGGCGCTCCGGCCGCTGACGGTCGCGTACTTCGTCGTCGCCGTCGCGTTCGCGGGCGTTCAAGTGATGTTCATCCCGTACGTCGCGGACGCGTTCGGCTACGACGCGACGGCAGCGGCGCTGCTGCTCACGTACGTCGGCGTCCTCGGCGCGGTGAACCAGGGCGTCCTCGTCGGGCGGCTCTCGCGGGTCGTCCCCTCGCGGACGCTCGTCGCCGCCGGATCGGTCGTCCTCGCCGGGGCGCTCGCCGCGATCCCCGCGACCGGCGTCGTCGACCGCGTCGCCGGCGACGTCGCCCTCGGCGGCCCGGAGTGGCTCACGCTTCCGCTGGTCGCGCTGCTCGCCGCGCTGGCGGCGCTCTCGCTCGGGAACGCCCTCGTCAACGTCTCGCTGGCGACGCTCGTCTCCTCGTCCGCCGACGACGCGGAACAGGGGGCCGCCTTCGGCGTGACGCAGGGCGCGTCGAGCCTCGGGCGGACCGTCGGGCCGCCGCTGATGGCCGTCCTCTACACCGTCGCCGTCGCGTCGCCGTTCCTGGTCGGCGCGCTCCTCCTCGTGCCCGTGGCCGCGGCGTTCGGCCGCCGAGCCGGGTGACGGGTCGGGGATCGGTGACCGACCGGCGTCGCCCCCGTCGCCGCACGACACTTTTACGCCCTCCGTCGCCGTCGTACTCCACGAATGGCCCTCGACTTCCTCCCCGCGTGGCCCGCCGTCGGCTCGTTCGCGGGCGGGGTCGGGGCGCTCGCGCTCGCGTGGGCGATCCGCGAACACCGCGGTCGCCCCGGGGTCGACTGGTTCCTCGGCGTGTTCGCCGCGCAGGCGACGTGGTGTCTCTCTTACGGAGTCGGGCTGCTCGTCTCCGAGCCGACGCTCCGAGCCACGCTGGAGGCGACGATGTGGTTCGGCGTGATCTGGACCGGGGTCGCCTTCCTCGGCTTCGCGCTGGAGTACACGGGCCGGAGCGACGTGGTCCGCAGCCGCCTGTTCGCGGCGGTCGTCGGGTTCGGCGTCCTCTCGTCCGCGCTCGTCGCCACGAACTCGCTCCACGGCGCGTTCTGGACCGACTTCGGGCGCGACCCCGCCTTCGGCGTCGAGACCGTCTCGTACGCGTTCGGCCCGTGGGCGTACCTGACGGTCGCCGCGGAGACCGTCCTCGTCGCCAGCGCGGTCTTCCTCCTCGTCGACACGCTGCTCAGCTACGGGCCGCTGTACCGCCGCGAGAGCGCGGCTGTCGCGCTGAGCTCGCTGCCGCCCGGGTTCGCCCTGGTCGCGTGGACGCTGGGGCTCGGCCCCGTCCCGCAGCTCCAGCTCGCGCCGCTCATGTTCGTTCCGCACGTGCTCCTCGACGCGTACGCGTTCGACCGCGCGGAGATGTTCGACCGGAACCCGACCACCAGCCGCGCCGCCGAGCGCACCGCGCTCGACGACCTCCGCGACCCCATCCTCGCGCTCGCGCTCGACCGCCGGGTCGTCCGGCTCAACCCCGCGGCCGAGGCGATGCTGGGCGTCGACGCCGAGACCGCCCGCGACCGACCGCTCGCCGACTTCCTTGATCTGCCGGTCCGGATCGGTGACGACGCCGGCGGCGATCCGGCCGACCGCGGGGCGAGCGCCGACGACGGCGCGGACGGCGGCTCCCGCGAGACGGTCGAGATAGACGCCGCCGACGCCGCCCGCCGCCGCACGTACGCGGTGTCGGTCTCCCGGCTGACCGACCCCAACGGGACCCACGTCGGGTACACACTCGTCCTCTCCGACGTCACCGACCGCGAGCGACGGCGGCAGCAACTGGAGGTGCTCAACCGCATTCTGCGGCACAACCTGCGCAACGACGCCGGCGTCGTCCACGGGTACGGCGAGATCCTCCGCGACCGGCTCGCCGACCCGGAGCTCGTTCAGATGGCCGACGCGGTCGAGCGCCGCGCCGGCGCGCTGGCCGCGCTCGGCGAGAAGGCCGGGACCGTCGAGCGGCTCCTCGCCGACCGCGAGCCGGCGCCGACGGACATCCGCGAACTCCTCGATTCGGTCGTCGCGGACGCCCGCGAGCGCGACGAGGACGCGGCGATCGAACTCGCGATCGACGGCGAGGCGCCGACCGCCGGCGCCGAGACGCCGACCGCCGACGGCGGGGCGGCGACCGCCGCCGACGAACGGACGACCGGTGACGCCGGAGCCGACGCCGACGAGTGGGTCACCCGAGTCCGAGCGGACGCGCTCCGCGCGGTCGTCGAGAACACCGTGGAGAACGCGCTCGACCACCACGACGGCGGGGGGACCGAGCGCGGCGACGGCGGCGCGTGGGTGCGGCTCGCGCTTCGCCGCGCGGAGAGGGGGAACGGCGGCGGCGGGAGCGACGAGGGCGACTCCGACCGCGACGCGCGGTTCGTCCTCACCGTCGCGGACGACGGCCCCGGGATCCCCGACCACGAGGTCGAGGCGGTCGAGTCGGGGCGAGAGACTGCCCTCGAACACGGCTCGGGGCTGGGCCTGTGGGTCGTCGCGTGGGGAGCCGCCGCGGTCGGAGCCGACGTGACGTACGACGAGCGGGAGCCTCGCGGGACGCGGGTGACGGTGTCGATCCCGGTCGTCGCGGCGGAGTGACGCGGAGAGAAAACGAGTCCGGTCCGGGCTCGAAAACGGCTACTTCAGTCCCTCAGTCACTTTGTATTCTCGGCGCAAGCATGAAAGTAACGTTCCCCAGCCCCTCGGCGAAACCGTAGTGGAGCTTGACGGGGAACTCCTCGCCGAGCTCGACGGTGACCTCGGCGTCGGAGGGGATCGCCTTGTTCATATCCTTCAGGTAGTCGAGGCTGAACAGCGAGTCGGCGGGGCCGGCGGTGAGCGCGATGAGGTCCTCTCGGTCGAGCTTGAGGTTGACGTCGTCGGTGTCGCCCTCGGCCTCGATGAAGAACGCCTCGTCGGTCTCGTCGACGCGGAGGCGGATGTGGTCGGAGACCATGTCGGCCGCCTTGATCCCGCGGTCGAGCTGCGCGCCCTCGACGACGATCTCGGAGGCGAGGTCGAGGTCCGGGATGTCCGGCTCCTGCCGGATCGAGTCGGGGTCGATGAGCGCGAGCGTGTAGGAGAGGCCGTCGATCTCGATGTGGAGCTTGCGGGTCTCCTCGTCGAGTTCGAGGTGGATCAGGTCGCCGGAGTTGGCCATGCCGGCGATGTCTTCGAGTCGGGCGAGGTTGACGCCGATGACGCCGCCGTCGGCCTCGTAGGACTCGAACGCGGCGGCCTCCAGCGTGAGGTCGACCATGCCGACGTTGGCGGGGTCGACGGCGCGGATGGAGAGCTCCTCCTCGTTCAGGCGGATCTTACACTCGTCGACCAACACGCTCACCGAATCGAGCGCGTCCTGAAACGTCGACGCGCCCACGATGGCCTTGAACATATACGTTCGGCTAGGGCGGTATCCCCTAAAAAGACACCCGATCGGGTCGGCACGGAAACGCTCAAAGCGACCGGATGAGGCGGGCGACGACGACCGCGAGCGTCACGACGGCTCGCAGCAGACGGAGCCGTTCGAGCCGGTATTCGAGGGCGTTCGGGCCCTCGGCGTCCCGGTCGCTCCCGTCCGGGCCCGCGCCGTCGTCGGTCGGCTCGCGCCCGCGGTCACTGCTCTCCCCGTCGTCGGGGTCGCGGGCCTCCTCGTCGTCGGGGTCGGGCGGCGGCTCGGCGGCTCGGTTCGGCGCGTCCGTCGGAGCCGACGCTTCCGGCCTCCCCGTCGGACCCGGTCCGTCGCCGTCGGCCGGCTCCGCGGACGGTGTCGGTTCGGAGTCGGTGCGCTCGGGCGTTGGCAGTGGCTCGTCGATCATGCGTGACCTCGGCCGCGTCAGGCGGTACGCGACGATACGGGGTTAATTCATAAATAGACGAGCCGAACGCAAGGCGGAACTGAAAGTCGCGCGGGCGAGGTGCGGCCCCGCGGGCCGTCGGGCTCGGCGACCGCCCTCAGACCAGCGGCTCGACGAGGTCGCGTCCCGCCGCGAGCAGGTCGTCGACGGCGTCCTCGGAGTCGGCCTCGGCGTACACCCGCAGCTTCGGCTCGGTGCCCGAGGGGCGGACGAGCAGCCACGAGCCGTCCTCCAAGAGGAGTTTGAACCCGTCGAGCGTGACGACCTTCGCCACCTCGCGGCCGTCGACCGACTCCGGGATGTGGTCCTCCAGGTCGTCGAGGACGCCCGCTTTCCGGTCGTCGGGGCAGTCGAGCGACACCTTCCCGGCCGCGATGCGACCGTGCTCGTCGAGCAGGCGGTCGACGCGCGCGTCGAACGGCTCGGCGGCGTGGGTCGCGGCCGCGAGCAGCGCCATCAACACGCCGTCCTTCTCGCGGACGTGGCCGCGGAGCGTGAACCCGCCCGACTCCTCGCCGCCGAACAGCGCGTCGTGCTCGCCCATCGCCTCCGCGACCCACTTGAACCCGACCGGGGTCTCGTACACTTCCTCGCCGTGCGCCTCCGCGATGCGGTCGACGAGGAACGTCGTGGAGACGGTCCGGACCGCCGGGCCCGAGTCGGTCTCCAAGAGCCGGTCGTAGCAGGCCGCGTAGAAGAGGTTCGCGTCGAGGACGCCGCGCTCGGGCGTCACGACCGCGATCCGGTCGGCGTCGCCGTCGTTGGCGATCCCGAGGTCGACGCCGCTGTCGGGGTCGGTGACGCGGTCGGCCAGCGCTCCGAGGTGTTCGGCCGACGGCTCCGGGGAGTCGCCGCCGAAGGTCACGTCGCGCTCGCATCGCAGCCGGACGACCTCCGCGCCGGCCGACTCGAGGAGCGCGTC
This sequence comes from Halorubrum coriense DSM 10284, assembly GCF_000337035.1. Taxonomy (GTDB): domain Archaea; phylum Halobacteriota; class Halobacteria; order Halobacteriales; family Haloferacaceae; genus Halorubrum; species Halorubrum coriense. The sequence continues at coordinate 352,367 of NZ_AOJL01000060.1, read as the reverse complement.
CGTGACGCCGCGCCCGCTCCCGTGCATCGCGTCGTACGCCACGGTGAGCCCGGAGAGGTCCGGCCCGCCGTCCCCAGCCCCGACGACCCCGCCGACGACCCGGCGGGCCGCGTCGGCGTGGTCGCTCACGAGGTCGACCCGGGAGACCTCGCCGCGCTCGGCCGCCGGCAACAGGTCGGGCTCCGCGAGCCGGTCGACGACGTCCTCGGTGACGTCGGGCAGCGCGGGCGCGCCGTCGTGGGGGATGAACTTCACGCCGTTGTACTCGGGCGGGTTGTGCGAGGCGGTGACCATACACGCGCCCGCGAGGTCGCGGTCGACGATGGCGTGGGCGATCACCGGCGTCGGGGCGTCGCGCTCGGGGAGGATCACGTCGAAGCCGTTGCCCGCGAACACCTCCGCGAGGCTCTCGGCGAACCCCTCCGAGGTCTCGCGGGCGTCGTACCCCACCGCGACCGGGCCCTCGCGGCCCGCCGCGTCGAGGTGGTCGGCGACCGCCTGCCCCACGATCCGCACGCGCTCGTCGGTGAACTGATCGAGGGTCGCGCGCCACCCGTCCGTGCCGAAGGCTATCTGGTCCATGGAACCCACGTCGGCGGCGGGGACAATAATGCCCCGTGTCGGCGGCGGGGAGTGCGGGGGCGCGCGACGGGGCCCGGGAGCGCTCACCGCGGACCGCCCGCGTTTTAGTGGTCGGCGGTCGAACCCGAGCTATGACCCGAATCGTCGCCGTCTCCGGCAGCCGGAGCGCGGACAGCACCACGCGGGCCGCGCTCCGCGTCGCGCTCGACGCCGCGGGCGACGCCGGCGCGGAGACCGACCTGATCGACTTGGGGGCCGTCGATCTCCCGCTGTACCATCCGGACGAGGGCGCGCAGGGCGACAGCGAGGCCTTGATGCGCCGCGTCCGCGAGGCCGACGGCGTCCTCGCCGGCACGCCGGTCTACCGCGGCTCCTACTCGTCGACGTTCAAGAACTTCCACGACTTCTGCGGCTCCGACGAGTACGCGGACACCGCCGTCGGGCTGCTCGCGACCGCCGGCGGCGGCTCCTACGGCGGGACGCTCGAACACCTGCGCTCGACGTTCCGGAACGTCCACGCGTGGACGGTCCCCCACGAGGTCGGCATCCGGGGGGCCTCGTCGGTCGTCGAGACCGGCGGGACCGCGGGCGCGACCGGCTCCGACGGCGGACCGCAGATCACCGACGACGACCTCCGCGAGCGCACCGAGCGACTGGGCCGCGTCGTCCTCGAACACGCGGAGCGCCTCCGTCGATGAGCCGCATCCGGCCGGCCGAACTCGACGAGCGCCTCGGAACCGACGACGAGCCGTTCCTGTTGGACATCCGTCCCGAGTCGGACTACGGGGGCGGCGCGATCGACGGGAGCCGGAACGTGCCCGTGTACGACGACCTCCGCGGCGGTGACGAGGCAGCGCTGCGGCGACGCCTCGACGAGGTCCCCGCCGACAGCGAGGTCGTCACGGTCTGTAAGATGGGGATCGTCGCCAAGCGCGCGACCCGCGTGCTCGACGAGGCGGGCTACGAGGCGTCGACGCTCTCCGGCGGCATGAGCGGGTGGAACGGGTACGAGCGCGGGTCGCTCGGCTACAAGATCCGGTCGCTGTGGTGGCGGCTTCGCGGCTGACGGGCGCTCGGAACGCAGCGGCGCACGCGCCCCGCGACCCGCCGGGCTTTTGCCCGGCTCGCGTCTACGACGGCCATGACCGAACCGGGTGACGACGACCGTGTCCGCTAACCGGAAGGGAGACCGCCGCGAGCGCGAGCTGGTGAACGCCTTGGACGAGGCGGGGTTCGCCGTGATGCGCGCGCCGGCCAGCGGCTCCGCGACCGAGCGCGAGCTCCCCGACGTGCTCGCCGGCGACGGCGAGACGTTCTACGCCATCGAGGCGAAGTCGAGCGCGGGCGACCCCATCTACCTCACCGGCGAGGAGGTGGAGGCGCTGCTGTTCTTCGCGCGGAACTTCGGCGCGAAGGCGCGGATCGCCGTGCGGTTCGACCGCGAGGACTGGTACTTCTTCCACCCCGGCGACCTCTACACCACCGACGCCGGGTCGTACCGCGTGAAGAAGGAGAAAGCGCTGGCCGACGGGACCGACTTCCCCGAGTTCGTCGGCGAGACGGAGAAGGTGACGCTCGCGGAGGTCGGCGACGGCGGCGACGACGCGGACGCGACCGACCCCGAGACCGAGGAGCGGCGGACGATTCTGGAGGCCGTCCGCGACGGCCACATGCCGGTCGCGGACGCGCTCGACGTGCTGTAGCCGGACGGCCGCGCTCGACGTGCTGCGGCGGGACGGCCGCTCGCGGACCCCCTCGCTTATCCCTCGCGGCGTCGAATCCCGGAACGAATGAGCGAGGACTTCGGCCTGCTCGAACCGGCGGACCAGCCCGGCGACGAGTGGGAGAAACTCGACGTCTCCGACACCGAGGCCGACCGGATCGCCCGGCGGCAGGACCGCGAGTTCGACGAGTTCCGCAAGCGGATCAAAGACACCGAGCAGTTCAAACTCCAGGAGTCGGTGTTCGACGACGCCACGCTGGCGGCGGTGTACAAGCTGGTCCAAGACGGCTACGTCGACGCCTTCGGCGGGCCGGTGTCGACCGGGAAGGAGGCGAGCGTCTTCGAGGCGCTCGGCGGGCAGGCCGGCGAGCGGCCGGAGCCGGGCTCGAAGGCGGCCGGCGGCGGCCCCGAGGGCGTCACGCCCGAGCGCGAGGTCGCGGTGAAGGTGTACCGGATCAACTCCTCGAACTTCCGGCAGATGCGCGAGTACCTGGAGGGCGACCCGCGCTTCGACGGCATCGCGAGCGACAAGAAGGCGGTCGTGCTGGCGTGGACGCGCAAGGAGTTCGCGAACCTCGAACGCGCGCGGAAGGCCGGCGTGCGCGTGCCGGAACCGATCGCGGTCCAGCGGAACGTCCTCGTGATGGAGCTCGTCGGCCACGCCGAGGAGCGCGCCAGACGGCTGAGCGAGGTCGACGTCGAGAACCCCGAGACCGCCTACGAGGTCGTCCGCGAGTACATGCGCCGGCTGTACGGGGCCGGCCTGATCCACGGCGACCTCTCGGAGTACAACATGATCATCCACGACGGCGAACTGGTGATCATCGACATGGGACAGGCGGTGACGATCCACCACCCGAACGCCGGCGAGTTCCTCGATCGGGACTGCGAGAACGTGGCGACCTTCTTCACGCGGCAGGGGATCGACGTCGACCCCGACGACCTCCGCGCGTACGTGACGGAACCCGAGGCCGACCCGAGCAGGGAGCCGGAGACGGATTCGGGACCGCCGTCGAGCCCGGAGTCGGACGAGTAAGTCGCGTCTATTTCCTCCGCAAGCGGTCCGAGACCCCCGTCACGCGGCGGCCGCCGCGGAACACGCTTAAAAGGCTCCGCCGGGTACGCCGTGGTATGCAACACGTGACGGTTCCGCAGGACCGGATCGGCGTCGTCATCGGCGCCGGCGGCGAGACGATGCGGGAGATCGAAGAGCGGGCGAACGTGCGGCTGGACATCGACTCGGAGTCGGGCAGCGTCGCCATCGAGGAGCGCGACGACCCCGTGGCGGCGATGGTGGCCCCGGACGTCATCAAGGCGATCGGGCGTGGCTTCAAGCCGGAGACCGCGCTGTCGATCCTCGACCACGACCTCCGGACGCTCGACCTCGTCGACCTGTCGGAACACACCCGCAACGACAACGACCTCCAGCGCAAGAAGGGCCGGATCATCGGCGAGAACGGCCGGACGCGCGAGCTCATCGAGGAGCTGTCGGGCGCGAACGTCGTCGTTTACGGGTCGACAGTGGGCGCGGTCGGCCAGCCGGAGGAGCTGGAAGTGGTCCGGCGCGCCGTCGGGATGCTGCTCGACGGGGCCCCGCACGGCGCGGTGTACTCGTACCTAGAGCGCATGTCGAACGAGCTCGACGACGACGTGAGCTTCAACGCGCCGCAGTAAGAAAGCGAATTCTCCTGTCGTCGCCGTTGCGATCCTCCTCCGATTGTAGGCGACCGCTGCTGCGACGTGGCACCCATTATCAACGCCTCAGTCGCTCGGCCGTACAGATCGACGGAGACCACCGCCAAAGCCCCAGTCGCGAGGCGGGCGCACGCTCGCCGCGGTCCTCAGTCGCTCGTCTCACTCGCTCCCTGCGGTCCTTACGTCACCTGCGCCCGCCTCGCGACTGCCCCTTCGAGTCCCGCCCGACCCCGACCGCCACCGCACCTCACCCCTCCCCAGCCTCGTCGCCGGCGGTCGTCGCTTCGCTTCGACCGCCAGCGACTCCAGCGAGGGACCGGAGGTCCCTCTGGCAGCCGGCGCGTAGCGCCGGCGACCTCGCGCGTGCGACTCATCGCCTTCCGGGCGCTCGTCGGCACGCGCCACCGCGGTCCGTATATAAACAATCTGTATCCAGTAGTCGATCTGGAGTTCTATATAAAGGAACGTGTGAACGCACCGCATGCGCCCAGATACTCCCCCACCGTGTTGCGGTTCCGCACGAACCGAGCAAAACGTTTATATAGAATCACAAACAATCAATGGTTGTAATGTCACAGCGCCAGCGGATGGGCAATCAGCCCATGATCGTACTTTCCGAGGAGTCGCAGCGAACATCCGGAAAGGACGCGCAGAACATGAACATCACGGCCGGCAAGGCGGTCGCGGAGTCCGTCCGCACCACGCTCGGCCCGAAAGGGATGGACAAGATGCTCGTCGACTCCGGCGGGTCCGTCGTCGTCACGAACGACGGCGTCACCATCCTGAAGGAGATGGACATCGACCACCCGGCGGCCAACATGATCGTCGAGGTCAGCGAGACGCAGGAGGAGGAGGTCGGCGACGGCACCACCTCCGCGGTCGTGGTCGCCGGTGAGCTCCTCGATCAGGCCGAGGAGCTCCTCGACCAGGACATCCACGCGACGACCCTCGCGCAGGGGTACCGTCAGGCCGCCGAGAAGGCCAAGGAGATCCTCGACGAGGAGGCCATCGACGTCTCCGCGGACGACTACGACACGCTCGTCGAGATCGCCGAGACGGCGATGACGGGTAAGGGCGCGGAGAACTCCAAGGACCTCCTCGCCGAGCTCGTCGTCGATGCCGTCCTCGCGGTCCAGGACGACGACGGCATCGACACGGAGAACGTCTCCGTCGAGAAGGTCGTCGGCAGCTCCATCGACGAGTCCGAGCTCGTCGAGGGCGTCATCGTCGACAAGGAGCGCGTCGACGAGAACATGCCCTTCGCGGTCGAGGACGCCGACGTCGCGCTGTTCGACGGCGCCATCGAAGTGAAGGAGACGGAGATCGACGCTGAGGTCAACGTCACGGATCCCGACCAGCTCCAGCAGTTCCTCGACCAGGAGGAGGAGCAGCTCCGCGAGATGGTCGACCACCTCGTCGACATCGGCGCCGACGTCGTCTTCGTCGGCGACGGCATCGACGACATGGCCCAGCACTACCTCGCGCAGGAGGGCATCCTCGCCGTCCGCCGCGCGAAGTCCGGTGACCTGAATCGGCTCGCCCGCGCGACCGGCGGCCGCGTCGTCTCCAACCTCGACGACATCGAGTCGGACGACCTCGGCTTCGCCGGCTCCGTCGCCCAGAAGGACATCGGCGGCGACGAGCGCATCTTCGTCGAGGACGTCGAAGAGGCGAAGTCCGTCACGCTTATCCTCCGCGGCGGCACCGAGCACGTCGTCGACGAGGTCGAGCGCGCAATCGACGACTCGCTCGGCGTCGTCCGCACGACGCTGCTCGACGGGCAGGTGCTGCCCGGCGGCGGCGCGCCCGAGGCCGAGCTCGCGCTGCAGCTCCGCGACTTCGCCGACTCCGTCGGCGGCCGCGAGCAGCTCGCCGTCGAGGCGTTCGCCGACGCGCTGGAAGTCGTCCCGCGCACCCTCGCCGAGAACGCGGGTCTCGACCCCATCGACTCGCTGGTCGACCTCCGCTCCCGCCACGACGGCGGCGAGTTCGGCGCCGGTCTCGACGCCTACACGGGCGACGTGATCGACATGGAGGCCGAGGGCGTCGTGGAGCCGCTCCGCGTCAAGACCCAGGCCATCGAGTCCGCCACCGAGGCGGCCGTCATGATCCTCCGCATCGACGACGTCATCGCGGCCGGCGACCTCAAGGGCGGCGGCACCGACGACGGCGGCGACGAGGGCGGCCCCGGCGGCGCGCCCGGCGGCATGGGCGGCGGCATGGGCGGCATGGGCGGCATGGGCGGCGCGATGTAAGCGAGGTTCTGAAAGAACCTCGATACCGAGCGGGGAGCGCACGCGACCCGCGAGGTGTGAAGTTCGGTTAACGCCTTCACCCCCCACTCCGACCGCAGCCGTTTCGCCGGACCACTTCACCGACCGACCGTCGCGCGCCCCTTCGGGCCACGACGACACGCGAATTTTATCGACGCCGACCTCCCAGCGACGCGACCGCCTCGTTTCGCTCTATCGTTCCACGCTAGCAACCCGCACACTCGGCGCGCGCGACACGACGGTAACACCCGCGTAACCACCGGACAGCGGTGTCAGCGAGCGATTAAGTGAGTCCCGGCCCTCCAATTTATCGACGAGGTTCTCACGTTCACCATGCCACAGCAGAAAGCCGACTACGCCGACGACACCGAGATCGACGCGGAACTAGACGAGCTCCCGGACGACGAGACCGTCGAGGAGACGGTCGCGAACCTGGAGGAGCGCGGCTTCGACGTGATCGTCGTCGACGACGCCGACGAGGCGCTGGAGACCGTCACCGCCCAGATTCCCGACGGGGTCTCGGTGATGAACGGACACTCGACGACGCTCGAAGAGATCGGGTTCGACGAGTTCCTGAGCGAGGGCGACCACGAGTGGGAGAGCCTGCCGGACCAGATCTGGAGCATCGACGACGACGCGGAGCGACAGACCGCGCGGCGCGAGTCGCAGACGGCCGACTACTTCCTCGGCGGGATCAACGCGGTCGCGCAGACCGGCGAGCTGGTCGCCGCCGACCTCTCCGGCAGCCGCATCGGCGCGTACCCGTTCGCCGCGGGCAACGTCGTCATCGTCACGGGGGCCAACAAGGTCGTCCCGACGCTCTCGGACGCCTTCGACCGGCTGGAGTCGGTCGCGTACCCGCTGGAGAACGAGCGCGCACAGGAGGCGTACGGCGCCGAGTCCGCGATCGCGAAGCAGCTCGTCTACCGGCGCGAGACCGAGGAGGGCCGGACGACGGTCGTCCTCGTGCGCGAGCAGCTCGGCTACTGAACGCCGCACCGTACCGCGACACGCGCTGACGCGGCACATCGTTTCTCTCCCCTTTCGACGACCGCGAGCGCCGCGACCGCCGCGGTCGAGCCCCGATCGCGAAACCGCAATCAGTTTTCGGCCCCTCCGAGAACCGTCGCGCAGGTCCCACGATGGCGTCACATTCGACGGAGTTCTCGACGGACGCGTGTACGCTGTCCGACCGTCGCACCCTCTCGTACGCGACCGGCGGCGACCCGGACGGCCGCCCCGTCGTCGTCCACCACGGCACCCCGGGGTCGCGGCTGTTCGGCGCGCTGGTGGCCGCGCCCGCGGCCGAGGTCGGGGTCCGCGTCCTCGTCCCCGACCGCCCCGGATACGGTCGCTCGTCGCCGCCCGCGGCCGAGTGGTCGTGGCGCGACTGGGCGGCGGACCTCGGCGAACTCCTCGACGCCGAGTCGGTCGACCGAGCCGGCATCCTCGGATTCTCCGGCGGCGGGCCGTTCGCGCTGGCCGCCGGCGGCGACGACCGAGTGGCCCGAGTCGGCCTGATGAGCAGCGTCGTTCCCCCGACCGAGAACTCCCTCGCGACCCTCGCGTCCGTCCCCTTCGCCCTGCGCGTCGTCTTCCGACTCTCGAAGGCGTTCGCGTCGGTCTCCGTGCCGGACGCCGTCGTCTCGCAGTACACGGACCGGTCGGTCTCCGACGCGGTCGCCGACGCGGTGGCGGCCGACTTCCACGAGGCCCTCGACCGGGGCGCTCGCGCGGTCGAACGCGAGAACCGGACGTTCGCGAGCGCCTCGTTCGGCCCGGACACGCCCGACCTGCCGCTCCGCGCGTGGCACGGGACGGCCGACGAGAACGCGCCGCTCTCGCCAGTCCGCTCGTTCGTTCGGGAGACGGACGGCACGCTCCTCGACCGGCGACGGGCGGCGCTGGAGTGGGCCGACGACACGGAGTGAGCCACGAGCGAGACGGTGCTGTCGCTCGCGATATTGCTCGCGGCAGTACAGCGGGCCGGGAGGGATCCACGCGAGCGAAGCGAGCGTGGGTCAGTCGCACCCGACGGGTGCGACGGGATTCGAACCACGCCCGGACGTGCTCGTTCGCTTCGCTCACTGCGCGCGACCGGTCTCTTCGAATCCCTCCCTCAGCACAGCACCGCCGCTCGCGATATTGCTCGCGGCAGTACAGCGGGCCGGGAGGGATTCGAACCCCCGACCGTCCGGTTAAAAGCCGGACGCTCTCCCTAACTGAGCTACCGGCCCAGACGAATCGCAGTAAGGGTAGCCGACGGATAAACGTTTAGAACCGCGGGAGGCGTCGCCGTCGCCACCCGAAACGGTTTCCGACCCCCCGCCGTCGCGCCGAGCATGGAGTTCGACATGCGAGCGTTCGCCGCCGACCTCTGTCGACACCGCTCGACCGCCGGCGAGGAGGCGGCCGCGGCCGCGTTCGTCGCGGAGCGCCTCGCCGATCTGGGCTTCGAGACGTACGCCTGGGACGCGGATCCGACGGTCCTCGCCGACCACCCCTCCTTCCCGGACGACCTCGACGCGGCGACCGTGGAGGGGCGGCGCAGCGTCGCCGGCGTCCTCGAACTGGGCGGCGCGGGCGACCGTGTCGACGCGAGCGCCGACGGCGACGCGGCTCCCGAACCCGCCGCCGACCCGGTCCCGACGCTCGCGTTGAACGGGCACCTCGACGTCGTCCCCGCCGAGCCGAGCGCGTGGTCGAACGACCCGTTCGAGCCGGTCTGGCGCGACGCCGGGGCCCGCCCGACGGACCGGCCCACGGAGGGCGGAAACGACGAACTGGGCGAGACGCTCACCGCCCGCGGCGCGGCCGACATGAAGTCGGGGGTGGCGGCCTGCGTCGGCGCCGCCGTGGACCTCCGGGCGGGCGTCGCCGACGGCTCGGTCGACCTGCCCCCGTCCGGGCTTCGGCTCGTCGTCGAGGCCGTCGCCGGCGAGGAGGACGGCGGCTACGGCGCGGCGACCGCCGCGTTCGCGAACCCGTATCCCTTCGAGCGCGACGCGGCCATCGTTGCGGAGCCGACCGAGCTGCGCCCGGTCGTCGCCTGCGAGGGGTCGCTCATGGCCCGGCTGGAGATCGACGGGCGGAGCGCCCACGCGGCCACCCGCTGGCGCGGCGAGGACGTGCTCCCGCGGTTCGAGGCCGTGCGCGAGGCGTTCGCCGACCTGGAGGCGGAGCGCGGCGAGTCGGTGTCGCACCCGCTGTACGAGGAGTTCCCGATCCCGTGGCCGGTCGTCTGCGGCCGGGTCGAGGCGGGCTCGTGGGCGTCGACGGTCCCGGCGACGCTCGAGGCGGAGTTCCGGATCGGCGTCGCGCCCGGCGAGACCGTCGCGGAGGTGGAGGCGGCGTTCCGCGAGCGGCTGGCCGAGGTCGCCGCCGCCGACCCGTGGCTGCGCGACCACCCGCCGCGGTTCGAGCGGTTCTCCGTCCAGTTCGAGCCGGCCGAGGTCGCCGCCGACGAGCCGGTGGTCGAGGCGGTCCGCGCCGGCCTCGCCGCGACCGGCCTCCCGGACGCCGAGCCCCGAGGGGCGACGTACGGTGCCGACTCGCGGCACTTCGTCGCGGCCGGCGTTCCGGCGGTGCTGTTCGGGCCGGGCACCATCGACGAGGCGCACTACCCCGACGAGACGATCGCGTGGGAGCAGGTCGAGCGCGCGCGGGCCGCCATCGCCGCGGCCGCGGAGCGGTTCGCGCGGGACTACGCGGCGTAATCGTCGAGAGAGGATTCTTCCGTGTCGCGCTCGGGTCCGTCCCCGGGCGCGGTTACCGGTCGTCCGCGAGGTACTCGTCGACCGCGTCGGCGACGAGCGTCCCCGGCTCGACGGTCCCCATCGAGGCGCGACGTCGCAGTTCGACGTACGTCTCGGGCGGGAGGCGGACCTGAAGGCGGCCGAGTTCGACGCCCGCGTCGCGAACGGCGTCGTCGATGTCGGCCCCGTCGTTGACCGCGGACGCGATCGCGCGCACTTCGCGGACCGTGAGTCCGCCGTCTATCGTCGCCCACGCGAGCAGGTAGCGGTCCCGCCCGCCGAGCCGCGCGACGTGTTTCGCCGCGCTCGGCGCGATCCGGCCGTTCGCGACCTGCCGACGGATCGCCTGCGGGAGGTCGTGGACCCGCGCCCACTTGCGGATGAACGCGACGGAGACGCCCTCGCCGGCCCGTTCGGCCGCCTCCTTGTACGAGCCGACCCCGCGGACGAGCGCCGCGCAGGCCGCGGCCCCGCGCAGCATCAGGACGTTGTCGTCGTCCCCGACGCCGCCGCCGGCGAAGCGGCCCACCGTCTCCGCGGCCTCGCCGACGCTGTCGGGGTCGTTCGGGTCGAACCCCACCGCGTCCGCGGCCCGGTCGCCCGTCACCGCCGGGTCCGACCGGACCACCGGCTCGCCGATGGGTGACTGCCGGTCCGCGCGTGACTCCTCGGTCATACACACCTCTTCGGGGCTGCGGATATAAACGCCGGGCACCGGGGCGGAATTCGCCCGGGCGACCGACCTCCGGTTCGGGCGCTCTGTCCTCCTCGCGGTCGCGTCCTCGCTTCGCGGTCAGCTTCTCGTTCCGCGGTTCGCCCCTCACTTCGCGGCCGGGGCCGTCCCGTCGCCGTCGTCTCCCTCGTCCGGCCGCCTCGCGTACAGGACGTACGAGTAGCCAGCGGTGATCGCGGCGGTCGCGACCGCCGGACCGACGAGGAAGTAGATCGCGTACTCGCCGGCGAAGAGGCCGACGACCGCGAGCGCAGCGGAGAGCTTGAACAGCCGGCCGCCGAGCGCGTGGGTGCGGTCCCAGACGGCGTCGTCGCTCAGCGTCCACGGCGTCCGGATCCCGACGAACCAGTTCGGTTCGACGTGCGGCAGCAGCGTTCCGAGGTAGTAGAACAGCGCGGCCGCGCCGGCCACCGCGACCGTCGTCACGTCGACCGCGTAGCCGAGGTTGACGGCGAGGACGGCGAGGTGGAGGGCGGCGAGGAACGCGGTGACCACGACGACGAACCGGTCGTAGTGGACCCGGAACCCGGCGATGTTCTCGCCGAGCGGGTCGATCCGCGGGAGCAGCGCGAACAGGCCGACGAGGCCGGCCGCGAGGCCCGGCACGAGCCACATCCCGGCCGTGCGGGAGAGCGTCCCGGTCGGCTCGCCGGCGGCGTTCCACCGCGTCACCATCTGTTCGGGGAGGTCCGGTGCGACCGCGAGGCTGGCGGCCCCGGCGGCGGCGACGAGGAGGGCGGCGACGCCGAACCGGAGCCGCGTGGAGAGTCGAGGACCTGTCATCCCCGGGATCTCCACGCCCTGAACTGATAAATATATGGCACCGAACAGGCGTTTCGACCCCCTGAGAAGTGTGAAAAGTCGCGATTCCGACACTCCGTGTGTAGTTGACCGTCGAAGTTTCTGTTTTCTAATAGTTTTGGGCAAGGACAGAGCACTCGGATGAGGGATCAAACGGGATCGGGACGCGTCCAACGCGAGAACGAATTTTATCGTAAACGCTGGCTGGCCGGTGTCTCGTGGCTTGTAGTGCGGGTTCTCGACGGCTGTTATTTCCCAAACGATGCGGCGTCCGACGGCGTTCTCCTCGCCATCTTATCATGCTATCTAACATCTCACTATGTTTATATACTCAGATACCCTACTATACGGTACACCATGAACACTCAACTCCGTATCGGTCACTTCTCCCCCGACGCACCCGCGGTCGACGTCCGAATCGACGGCGAATCTCTCCTCGAGAACGTCTCCTTCGGAACGCTCGGCGACTATATGGACGTTGAGGCCGGCTCCTACGACGTCGATATCGTCCCCGCCTCTGGCGACGACGCGGTCCTCTCCGCCACGCTCGAGATCGACGACGGCGCGAGCTACACCGTCCTCGCGATCAACGCCCTCGCCGACATCGAGGCGCTCGTCCTGACCGACGACCGCTCCGCCGTCGACGCCGGCGACGCCCGCATCCGGTTCGTCCACACGGTCCCGGACGCTCCCGCGGTCGACGTCATGGCCGGCGGATCGCCCCTCTTCGAGAACGTCGCCTTCGGCGACAGTTCCTCGCTCGCGACGGTCGACGCCGACGCCTACGACATCGACGTCCGTCCGAGCGGCTCGGAGGACAGCGTCCTGCGCCTCTCGGACATCGACTTCGACGGCGCGACCGCCTACACCGCGTTCGCGACCGGCATGCTCGGTGACGACAGCCTCGACGCGATGCTCGTGGCCGACTTCGTCGCCACCGACGCCGACGACCGCACCATCACGGCCTGATACGGCCCGAAGCGTTCGTCAGCCCCGCGGTGTGAGACGCGTGCCCGCTTTCGGCACGTCAACGACTCGATTTTCCTGATTTCCACCCCATTCCGACGACGGGACGTACCCCTCGACGCACCGCCGTGCGAACCGTCCCCGATGTGCCCGGTGCGACGCAACCCTTACCGGTCCTGACCGCCAAATCCGGCCATATGACCGACGAACGCGACGACGACGGCCACGAGTTCTCCTCGGGGCAGGGCGTCGACGCCGACTACGACGCGTTCACGCTCGACCCGCCCGAGCTCGGCGAGGACCCGAGCCGCGTCGACCCCGTCGACTCCCGCGTGCTGACCGACGAGCTGGACCGCCGGAACATCGGCAGCGAGGACGTCGACGTCGAGCAGCTGATCGACGTCGGCCTCTCGTACATGGGGATCAACCGCTTCGAGGAGGCGACGGAGACGTTCGAGCGCGCCGCCAACTTCGCCGAGGAGGACTCGCTGGAGGCGCAGGAGGCGTGGGTGAACAAGGGGGCCGCCCACGCCCAACTGGAGGAGTTCGACCAAGCGATCGGCGCGTACCAGGAGGCGCTCCGCATCGACGAGGAGTCCGAACACGCCGCGACCGCCGAGACGAACCTCGCGTACTCGCTCTGGGAGTCCGGGCGGGGCGAACAGGCGCTCGAACACGCCGAGCGCGCCGTCGAGACGGACCCGCGCTTCGCCGAAGCGTGGTACAACCGCGGGTTCCTGCTGGTCGAGCGCGGGCTCGCCGAGGACGCGGTGAAGTGCTTCGACAACGCCATCCGCCTCGGCTACCGCGACGCGGGCGTCTTAGAGGAGAAGGCGCGCGCCCTCGAGGAGGCCGGCGACCACGAGCAGGCCGAGGAGGTCGCCGACCGCGCCGAGGAGCTCCGGCGCGAGGCCGAAGAGCAGATGGTCGAAGAGCAGACGGGGCAGGCACCCGGGCCGGGCGGCCAGCGCCGCCAGGGCGGTCGCGGCAGCGAGCCCGGTGCTGGCGGTCGCGGCGGGCGGGGCGGCGAGTCCGACGGCCCGGAGCGCGAGCTTCAGGGCGAGGGGCCCGAGGGCTTCTGAATGCTCCTCCGCGAGCGCGAGACCGCCGAGGGACGGCTCGTCTCCGTCTGTGACGCCGACTGCCTCGGCGAGACGTACGACAACGGCCGCGCGACGATCACGGTGAGCGAGGAGTTCTACGGCGGCGACGACGCGGTCGAGGCGACCGCGGACGAGGTGGTCGCGGGACTCCAGCGCGCGCAGGTCGCGAACATCGTCGGCACCGAGGCGGTCGGCGTCGCGGTCGAGGCGGGGCTCGTCGACGAGGAGGCGGTCTTGGAGTTCGACGAGACGCGCCACGCGCAGCTGCTCTGGCTGTAGCGGTTCGACGCCGCCCGAGCGTCGCCGGGATCCGAACCGGCTAAGGGCGCGCGCGACGAGGCGAATCCGATGAGACGACTCACGCGGAGCGAACTGGCGTCGCGGGTGGGGCCGCGACCGCCCTCCGACGCCTTCTGGCGGCGCGCGATCGACCGGGGAGAGGCCGCCCTCGGGGTCGGCGCGGAGGCCCTGAACGGCGGCGAACCCGACGCGGACGACGGGCCGAGGGAGCCGCTCGACACCGGCGACATCGTCGACGTGGGCGACCGCGCCTTCGTGGTCGTGGACGCCGAGCGCACCGACGGCGGCGGTCGGGTCTACCGGATCGAACTCGTCGCCGACCGCGACGGGGACTGAGACTCCTAGCAAAGCGGATTCTGTGCGGCGTGGTCCCGGTCAGAGGCCGGCGACGTCCTCGATGGCGTCGGTGAGCTCTTTCACGCTCTCGACGGTGTGTTCGCCCATGTGGCCGATCCGGAACGTCTCCTCGCCGATGTCGCCGTACCCGTTCGAGAAGGCCATGTCGTACTCCTCGCTCACCGCCTCGATGGTCGCGGCCACGTCGATCCCCCGCGTGTTCTCGATGCAGGCGACCGTCTTCGACTCGTAGCCCGCCTCGGGGAACATCGCGAAGTGTTCGCCGGCCCAGTCGTGGACGTACTCCATCATCTCGCGGTGACGCCGGTCGCGGGCCCGGTGCCCCTCTTCCAGCATGTGTTTCATCTGCTTGCGGTACGCCAACATGATCGGGATCGCGGGCGTCGAGTGCGTCTGTCCCTTCCGGTCGTAGTAGTCGATCGTGCGGCGGAAGCCGCCGTACCACGAGGAGTCGCCCTTCTCGACCTCGCGGTCGTAGGCGTCGTCGCTCACGACGGCGACGGCGAGCCCCGGCGGCATCGCGAACGCCTTCTGGCTCGACGCGAAGATGACGTCGATGCCGTGCTCGTCGATGTCGACGTAGTCGCCGCCGAGCGACGAGACGGCGTCGACCGCGAAGTACGTGTCCGGGTATTCCGCGACCACGTCGCCGATCGCCTCGACCGGGTTCCGCACGCCGGTCGACGACTCGTTCAGGACGCCCGCGACCATGTCGTACTTCGCGTCGGCGGACTCGATCGCCTCGCGGACGTCCTCGGGTTTGACCGCCTCGCCCCACTCGTACTCCAGCCGGTCGACGTCCTTGCCGAGCCGCTCGGCGACGTTGGCGTAGCGCTCGCTGAACGCGCCGCAGGTCGGGACGAGGACGTGCTCGTCGACGAGGTTGAGCGTCGTCGCCTCCCAGAACTCCGTGCCGGACCCGGTGAGGATCACGACCTCGTGGTCGGTGCCGAGGAACTCCTTCGTGTCCTCGACGATGGTGGTGTAGAGGTCGGTCATCCGGTCCATCCGGTGGCCGAACATCGGCTCGGCCATCGCCTCGATGACGTCGTCGCGGACCTCCGTCGGACCGGGGATGTACAGCGTCTTCTCGTCGTAGTCGTCGCGGTATTCGCGTTTCTTCGTCACGGGATCCACCTGTTGGATCGTACCGGGACGCGTGAGGGTATGGTCCTTGTGTTCCGTTCAAAAACCGGCACGGTCGGCTCGGGGAGGCGACGACGGCGGCCGGGTCGGCGGAGGCACGGTCTCGTCGGCGGCGGCACGGTCTCGTCGGCGGACGGCCGGGTCGTCCGGAAGCCCGGCCGGGGCGGTCGAAAGGCGACCACGGCGGCGTTGCCCGGATCAACCGTATTTATACGCACAGAGCAGAGAATTGTGGTATGATACAGACACGGAGAGTCCCAACCGCCCGGGGTGGCCCGCCGTGAGCGGCGACGAGGAACTCGCGAAGGACCTCGGTCCGCTCGCGGCGCTTACGATCGGGATCGGGACGATGATCGGGGCCGGGATCTTCGTGCTGCCCGGCACCGCGGTCGCCCGCGCCGGCCCGCTCGCGGCGTTCACGTTCGTCCTCGGCGGCGTGATCGCCCTGTTCACCGCGCTGTCGGCCTCCGAACTGGGGACGGCGATGCCGAAGTCCGGCGGCGCGTACTTCTACGTCAACCGCGCGCTCGGCCCGATGTTCGGCTCCGTCGCGGGCTGGGCGAACTGGCTCGGGCTCGCGTTCGCCTCCGCGTTCTACATGTACGGCTTCGGCGAGTACGTCAACGCGCTCGTCGGGCTCGGACCGATCGGGCTCGGCGTCGTGACGCTGGAGGCGGCGCAGGTGATCGGGCTCGCCGGCGCGCTGCTCTTCATCGCGGTCAACTACTTCGGCGCGAAGGAGACCGGCGGGCTCCAGATCGTCATCGTCATGTCGCTGCTCGGGATCCTCGCCGTCTTCACGGTCGTCGGCCTGCTGAACGCCGAGATGTCGTCGCTGCGACCCCTCGCGCCGCCGGGCACGACGAGCCAGGTCCTCCCGGTGACGGGGGTCATCTTCGTCTCGTACCTCGGCTTCGTCCAGATCACCTCGGTCGCCGAGGAGATCAAAGACCCCGGCCGCAACCTCCCGCTCGCGGTGCTCGGGTCGGTCGTCATCGTCACGGTCGTCTACGCGCTGTTCCTGCTGGTGCTACTCGCGGCGGTGCCGAACGAACTCGTCGCGAACAACGAGACCGCGGTGGTCGACGCCGCCAGACTCCTCTTCGGCAACTACGAGATATTCGGCTTCTCGCTCGGCGCGGTCGGGGCGGGAATGCTCCTGATCGGCGGCCTGCTCGCGACCGCCTCCTCGGCGAACGCGTCCATCCTCTCGTCGTCGCGGATCAACTTCGCGATGGGCCGCGAGAAGATCGTCACGCCCTCGCTCAACGAGATCCACGACCGGTTCGGGACGCCGTACAAGTCGATCGCGCTCACCGGCGCGCTCATCCTCCTCTTCCTCGTCGCGGGGAGCGTCGAGTCGCTGTCGACGATGGGCTCCGTGCTTCACCTCGTCGTCTACGGGCTGCTCAACATCGCGCTCATCGTGATGCGCGAGTCGGGCGTCGAGGGGTACGACCCCGACTTCGAGGTCCCGCTGTACCCGATCGTACCGATAATCGGCGCGGTGTCGTCGTTCGCGCTGATAATCTACATCGAGCCGCGGATCATCGCCATCTCCGGCGGCCTCGTCGCCTTCGCGCTGCTCTGGTACCTGCTGTACGCCCGCGGGAAAGTGGAGTCGCGCGGCGTGCTCGGGACGTGGATCCTCGACCGCTCCGACGAACTGCCGAAGGCGGCCGTGTCGGCCGCGACGTCGGTCCAGCCGAGCGGCGACGACTACCGTGTGATGGTGCCGCTCGCGAACCCCGCGACCGAGAAACACCTGATCACGCTCGCGTCCGCCATCGCCAAACAGCGCGACGGGACCGTCGTCGCGGTCAACATCGCGAACGTCCCCGACCAGACGTCGCTGGAGGCGGCGCGCGACCGCGGCGCGCACGAGGCGGCGCACGGGCTCCTCGATCAGGCCCGCGAGGACGCCGAGACGTTCGGCGTCGACGTCGAGACCCACGTCGTCCTCTCCCACCGCGTGTTCGAGGAAGTGTTCGACGCCGCGCGCACCTACGGCGCGGACATGGCCGTGATGGGCTGGGGCGAGGACTCTCACGGCGCGCCGGGGCGCGCCGAGTCCGCCGTCGACGAGCTGGCGTACTCGCTCCCCTCGGACTTCCTCGTGTTCCGCGACCGCGGCTTCGACGCCTCGCGGATCCTCGTCCCGACCGCCGGCGGACCGGCCTCCGACCTCTCCGGCGCGGTCGCGAAGATGCTCCAGACCGAGTTCGGCGGCGAGGTCACGCTGCTCCACGTCGCGGAGCCCGGCGAGGAGGCGGCGGGGCGCGCGTTCCTCTCCGAGTGGGCCGACGCCCACGACCTCTCCGACGCCTCGCTGCGGATCGAGACGGGCGACGTCGAGACGAGCATCGAGCGGGCCGCCCGCGACGCCACGATGCTCATCGTCGGCGCGACCGAGAAGGGACTGCTCTCGCGGCTCGTCAGCGGATCGCTCGTCTTGGACGTGCTCAACGAGGTGGAGTGTTCCGTGCTGCTCGCGGAGAAGCGCAGCGACCGCGGCATCCTCGACCGCCTGTTCGGCGGGGGCGCGCGGAAGAACGACATCACCGACACGACGGAGACGCCGGCGGACACGGGCGTCGAACCGAACCCCTCGACGCCGGAGATCGACGAGCCCGCGGGCGAGGAATCGAAGGCGGACTGACGCGGCGGTTTCGCTCTTCTATTCGGTGAGGGACTCCCCGAACTTCCGTTATTTCCAGTGCCAGAAGTGGTTCCCGTCCTCCTCGACCGGGTCGGTGCGCTCGCGGAGGTCGGCGACGTCCTCGGCGGTCGGCTCGTGGTCGTCGGGGAGTCGCTCCATACAGTCGAAACAGAGGAAGAACTCCGAGCCGTCGGTGAGTTCGAGGGTCAGCCCCTGCGTCGACTCGAACGCGAAGTTCCACAGGTCGCCGATCCCGCCGGCGATCCGCACGGACCGCTCGCAGACGTCGCACGCCTCGGAGGCCATATGTACGTCTTACTGTGTCCGCGGGCTAAGGCGTGTCGCCTCGATACTCGTACGTCGTCGTTGTTGTTCGGGGGTACGCGGTTACTATCGTCTCGGCGGACACCTCCAAAGCCCCAGCCGTGAGACGGGCGCACGCTCGCCGCGCTCCTCGGTCGCTCACTACGTTCGCTCCCTGCGGTGCTCGCGTCGCCTGCGCCCGCCTCACGGCTGCCCCTTTGAGTCCCACCCGACCGCGACCGCACGGCACCTCACGCCTCCCCAGCCTCGTCAGTCGCCGTCGCTTCGCTCCGGCGACTGACTCCCTCGCGCGTGCTGGCTTCGCGGCCGCCGGAGGCGGCCGCTCGCAGGCACGCGCCGCCGCGCCGCATTCAAAAAACCCGTTACTCGAATTCTCGGTGAACGGTCGCAAGCAGACCGACCGCGAGCAGTCCGACGCCGGCGAGCCCGCTCCCGAGCCTCGCAAGTCCGAACGCCGGGCTTCGGTCAAGCCGCTCGCGCGAGTACTCGCCGAGTACCCGATACGATTCGCCGTCGACGCGCAGGTCGTCGACGCCGCTGAGCCGGGCCGCGCAGTTCGCGTCGCCGAGCGCCCACTCCCCGGAGACCGACGTGCGTTCGACGAGGAGGTCGAGGGAGTCGGGGGCGACTCGATACCCACGGACCGAGACGTTGCGGCCGTCGGCGAGCGCGACGGCGGTCTCGGCGCATCTCCCGGGGAGGTCGGTCGCGTTCACGGCCGGGTGTCGTTCGAGCCCCGGTCCCGCGCGGAGCGTCGCCTCCCAGCCGACGACGCTCGGGTCCGCGAGCAGCAAGAAGAGGAAGAGGGCACCCGGGAGGGCGAGCAGCCTGCGGTCCATCTCGGCGGGCGGGTTCGGTCGAGCGAATCATAGGCTTTGGGTCGCCCGCTCGGTCGTTCGGGGCCCGCACTGCGCCGGTCCGTCGAGGGGGTCGGCCGCCCCCCGGCGACGGCGTTACTCCAGGTCGAGCAGCGTCGCGATCTCGTCGAGGTACTCGTCGTAGACGCCGACGGCGGACTCGATCGGGTCGGGCGAGGCCATGTCGATGCCGGCGAGCTCGACGACGTCGAGCGGGTACTCGGAGCCGCCCGCCTTCAGCATCTCACGGTAGTCGGCGGCGGCCGCGTCGCCCTCGTCGAGGACGCGCTCGACGATGGCGGCCGCGGCGGAGATGCCGGTCGCGTACTGGTAGACGTAGAAGTCGTAGTAGAAGTGCGGAATGCGCTGCCACTCGCGCTCGATGCCGCCCGTGAGCTCGGCGGGCGCGTAGTAGTCGCCCTTCAGGTCGCCGTAGATCTCGTCGAACGCGTCGGGCGTGAGCGCGTCGCCGGCCTCCACGCGCTCGTGGATCCGCTGTTCGAACGTCGCGAACATCGTCTGGCGGAAGAGGGTGGAGCGGAAGCGCTCGAGGTACTCGTCGAGGACGTGGGTGCGGAGTTCGTCGTCCTCGACCGTGTCGAGCAGGTGGTGGGTGAGCAGGGTCTCGTTGACCGTCGACGCGATCTCGGCGACGAAGATCTCGTAGCTGGCGTCGTGCCACGGCTGCTCGTCGCCCGCCAGCTCCGAGTGCATCGAGTGGCCGAGCTCGTGGGCCAGCGTGTACATCGAGGCGATGTCGTCTTGATAGTTCATCATGATGTACGGCTGGGTGTCGTACGTGCCCGAGGAGAACGCGCCCGAGCGCTTCCCGCGGTTCTCGTACACGTCGACCCAGCGCGAGTCGAGCCCCTCGGCCAGCCGCTCTTGATACTCGTCGCCCAGCGGCGCGACCGCCTCGATCACCCACTCGCGGGCCTGTTCGTACTCCACGTCGGGGCCCTGATCGCCCGTCAGCGACATGTAGAGGTCGTGGCTCTCTAGTTGGTCGACGCCGAGCGCCCCGGCCTTCAGGTCGGCGTGGCGGTGGAGCACGTCGAGGTTGTCGTCGACGGTGTCGACGAGCGTGTCGTACACCGCGACGGGGACGTTCGAAC
The DNA here is from genome assembly GCF_000337035.1 of Halorubrum coriense DSM 10284. Lineage (GTDB taxonomy): Archaea > Halobacteriota > Halobacteria > Halobacteriales > Haloferacaceae > Halorubrum > Halorubrum coriense. The sequence goes on along the minus strand of NZ_AOJL01000060.1, from coordinate 331,978 downwards.
CGTCGAGCGCGGCGGCGCGCGCGGAGTCGTAGTCGCGGATCTCGGCGCTCGTGACGTGCTCGCGGACGGCCTTCTCCAGCGACGTGCCGACCGTGTTGCGCACGTCGGCCCACTCGTCGTAGAACGTCTCGTGGACGCGCTCGCGGAACTCGCGGTCCGGGTTCGTCTGGAGCTTCGTGAAGTTCGCCTGCGTGATCTCGACGTCCTCGCCGTCGGGGTCCTCGACGACGCCGTAGGTCATGTCGGCGTTCGTCAGCATCGAGTAGATCTCGCTCGGCGCGTCGGTGACCTCAGAGAGGTCGGCGAGCACCTCCTCGACCTCGCTCGACCGCGTGTGCGGCTTCTTCCGCAGCACGTCGTCGAGGTAGTGCTCGTACGTCGCGAGCGCGGGCTCGTCGTCGAGGAACGCTTCGACGTCCCCCTCGGTCAGCGACTGGATCTCCGGCTCGAGGTAGGAGACCGCGCTCGACGCCTCGGAGCCGAGCGACGACGCCTTCGCCGACATCGCCTGATACTCTTGGTCCCGCGTGTCCTCGGCGCTGCGAAGCTGAGCGTACGTCATCACCTGCCGGAGCTCGCGGAAGATGTCCTCGCGCAGTTCGAGCAGTTCGAGGAGGGTCGCGGCGTCCTCGACGGCGCGCCCCTCGTAGTCGCGCAGCTCGTCGACACGGCCGGAAACGGTCTCGTAGGCGGCCTCCCACGCCTCGTCGTCGGCGTAGATGCCGTCGAGGTCCCACTTGTACTCGGCGTCGATCTCGGATCGCTCGGGAACCGAACTCATACCGTTTCGGTCGGCCTCCCCGACACTAAGCCTTGGCAAACCCCGCGCGACGAGCCGATAGGCGTGCGGTGCGTTACCTCGTCTTTGTGTCGTCGTCGCCGCCAGACCGCGCGCCGCCGCCCGGGCCCTCCCCGTCGGCCCACTCCGCGAGGTCGACGACGAGGACGAGCGCGTCCTCGCCGTCGCGGTAGTACCCGCCGACCCGCCGGATCGGTTCGAACCCCTCGTCGGCGTACAGCGACCGGGCGGTGTCGTTCCCCTCGCGCACCTCCAGCCGGACGACGGCCACGCCGGTCGCGCGGAGCCGCGCCAGCGCCGACCGCAGGAGGGTCCGCCCGATCCCCTCGCCGCGGGCGTCGGGGCGGACGGCGAGGTCCTTCACGTGGCCGATGTCGCGGCCGTGGTTCGGCGTCCGGTCGGCGACGACGAACCCGGCGACCGCGCCCGACCGCTCCGCCACGAGGAACGCCGGCTCGTCGAGGAGCCGCTCGAAGGCGTCGTGGGGCCACGGGTCCGAGAAGCAGGCGCGCTCGATCCGGACCACCGTGAGGAGGTCGGCGCGGTCGGCCCGTCGGATCGTGACGTCGGCGACGCTCACGCGTCGAATTGGCGGCCGCGGGGAATAAACGCGGTGGCTTCCCGGTCTCAGTCGATCCACGGCTCGTCCGGGTCGGCGTCGGCCGGACCGGGGGCACACACCTCGAAACACGCGCCCTCCGGGGGCCGGAGCCGCCGCCCGTCCGGGAGCCCGATGTGGCCGTCGGCGTCGCGGCGGAGTTCGATCGTCCACCCGTGCGCCTCGACGACCTCGCGGACGATGTCGAGCCCGTACCCGGTCCCGTCCGCCCGGGTGGTGAACCCCGAGTCGAACACCGACCCCCGGTCGTCGGGGTCGACGCCGGTCCCGTCGTCGGCCACGAGGAACCCGCCGTCCGTGGCCGTCACGAGGACCGTGAGCGGGTCGTCGTCCGACGCCTCGGCCGCGGCGTCGTCCCGCGTCCCGTCCGCGGCGTCGTCGCCGGGTGACTCGCCCGCGGCGTCGGGCGGCCGCGCGTGCTCGGTCGCGTTGCGGAACAGGTTCTCGAGGGCCTGTCGCATCCGCCCCCGGTCGCCGTACACCCGCGCGTCGCGGGCGACGACCAGCTCCGCGTCGGCGTCGCCCTCGGCGGCGGTCTCCCAGGCGTCGCGGGCGACGCTCGCGAGCGCGAACTGGGTGGGATCGTCCATCCCGGTCCCCTGTCGGGCGAGGGTGAGCAGCTCCGAGACGAGCTGGTCGATCCGGTCGACGGCGCGCTCCCCCCGTTCGAGGGGGTCGGTCTCGCCGCGCAGCCGCGCCATCTCCATCGACCCGCGGATCACGGACAGCGGGTTCCGGAGGTCGTGCGAGACGATGCTCGCGAAGCGGTCGAGCCGCTCGTTGCGGTCGGTGAGCCGCCGCTCGCGGGCCTTCCGCGCGCTGACGTCGCGGGAGTTGACGAGCAGTTCGCCGACCGGACTGTCGGCCGGCAGCGAGCGCGTCCGCGACTCCAGCCAGACCCAGTCGCCGTCGGCGGCGCGGTAGCGGTACTCCAGCGTGGGCGCCGCGTCGGGCTCGTTGAGCGCGCGATAGAACCGCTCCGTCACGCGTTCGCGGTCGTCCGGGTGGACGTACCCGAGCGGGGAGCGCCCGACGGTCGACCCCTGCTCGTAGCCGAGCACCTCCTCGACGGAGGGGCTCTCGTAGACGATGAGGCCGTCGTCGTCGACGACCGTGACGAGGTCGCTGCCGTACTCGAGGAAGGCGCGGTAGCGCTCCGGGAAGGTCCGGTCGACGTCCACGCGGCGGACCGTGACGATCCGCCCGCCGAACTCCGGGGCGAGCTCCTCGTCGACGACCGACTCGACCCACGCGTACCCGCCGCTCGCGCGGCGGACGCGGTGGGTGACCGTCCGGGTCGTCGCGACCGCCGACAGCGCGTCGGCCACCGGGTCGCGGTCGCTCGGGTGGACGCGGTCGAGGAGGTCGCTCCCGACGAGCGCGTCGCGCTCGACGCCGACGACGTCCGGGACCGACGGCCCGGCGAACAGCACCTCGCCGTCCACGGCGACGGCGAGCAGGAACCGGTCCGCCTCGGGCGACCGCCCCTCTCCGGAGGAGCGCCCGCCCCCGGGCGACGGGTCGACCGCCTCTGACGCGTGGTCGGCGGTCTCGGGGCCGCCCGACGCCGCTCCGCCCCCGACGCGTCCCGTCGGCCGAGCCGATCGCTCGGCGTCGTCGGTCGGTGCGTCGGCCGTGCTCCGGTCGTCGACCCCGGGGGTGTCGCCCTCGTCGCCGCCGCGGTCCGGCGTCGACGTGTCGGATGGACGGAGGGTCACTATCTGTTCTATCGGTCGTACGCACGCGGGCGGATAAAAGCGCGCCCCTTCAATATCGGGATTGATAACGAGCGCGACCAACAGGTCGCGATCCGTTCTTCTACGCGAGACACGCGACCCGCGCTCCGTCGGCGAGAGGACGTCTCCGCCGACGTCACACCTCGTCGACGACCATCCCCTCGGCCCACGCGGCCTCGAAGCCGTCGTTCACGCGCGCCGCGAACCCTCGGTCGCGGAGGTCGAGCATGCCGAACAGCCGGTCGGGCGAGAGCGGGTCGGCGACCTCCAGACACACCTCCTCGCCGTCGATGAGGTAGAAGTTCCCGTACGCGTCCTCCGTGACGCGCAACTCGAAGGGACCCTGCGCGATCGTCAGCGTCGCGCGGTCCTCGTCGACGGCGGCGTGCGCGTCGTCGAACACGCTCGGCGAGATGAGGACGGAGACGTCGACGCCGCTCCGGACCGCCGCGAGGAGCCGGTCGAGGAGTTCCGGGCCCTCGCGGTCTTCCTCGTGATCGTCCTGCTCGTCACGGCCGGCGCCGCGGGGTACGGGGCCGGCGTCGACACCACCTTCGAGGACGACGACTTCCTGCCGCCGAGCGAGGAGCCGGCGTACGTCGATTACCTCCCCGGTCCGCTCCAACCCGGCGAGTACACCGCGACGGGGACGATCAACTTCCTCTCCGACAACTTCGCCACGAGCGAGGACGACACCGTCACCATCTACGTCGAGCGGCGCATGATCAGCGACGCCGCCCTGCGCAGCCTCGCGCGCGCCGAGCGCGACCCGCCCGACACGTTCGTCGCGGTCGACGGCCGCGCCAGCACCGACAGCGTCCAGAGCGCGATCGACGCGTACGCCGGGGAGAGCCCCGAGTTCGAGGCGCTCGTCGAGTCGTCTGCGCTCGACGACGGCCGCCCGAACCGGAACCTCGACCGGATCTACGCCGAGCTTCGCGACTCGGGGTACGACGACTTCACCGGCGAGTACCTCGCGGACGACGACCGCTCGACGCGGATCGTGTACGCCGTCGAGTCCGACGCCAGCGACGCCGAGATCGCCGCCGACGCCCGGCGCGTGGCCGACCGCTACCGCGGGGACGCGATCGCGACCGGGCAGATCGTCGTGTTCCAGGCGGTTGCCGACACCATCTTCGAGTCGGCGATCGTCTCGCTGGCGGCCGCGCTCGGGCTCTCGGCGGTGTTCCTCGTCGTGCTGTTCTGGCTGCTGCTCCGCAGCCCGACGCTGGGGCTCGTCACGCTCGTCCCCGTCACCGTCGCGACGCTCACCGCCACGATGCGGCTCGGCGGGATCCCGTTCAACGCGATCACCGCGACGATCCTCGCGATCACCATCGGGCTCGGGGTGGACTACACCGTCCACGTCGCGCACCGCTTCCACGACGAGTACTCGCGCGGCGGCGACGTGGACGCCGCGGTGGTCACCACGCTCCGCGGGACCGGCGGCGCGCTCACCGGCACGTGGGCGACGACCGCGCTCGGGACGGGCGTCCTCGTCTTGGCCATCACGCCCGTGCTGGGGCAGTTCGACCTGCTCACCGCCGCCAGCATCACGCTCGCGTACCTCGCGTCGCTGATCGTGTTGCCCCCCGCGCTCTTCGTCTGGGTCGCCGTCGTCGAGCGCCGCCCCGAATTGCTGTTCGTCGGCCGCCTGCTCGCCGCCGCGGGCGCCATCGACGTCGGCGGAGACGGCGAGTCGACCGACCGCGCCCGAACCGACGGCGGATCCGAGGTGCCGGACGCCCCCAGTGTCGACGCCTTCGACCGGCAGACCGACCCGCGGTCCCCGGCCGACGATCCGAGTCAGAAGCGTTAAACGCTCGCCGCGGATATCCGGTCGTGAGGGCGCGTAGCTCAGCGGACAGAGCACTTGGTTCCGGACCAAGATGCCGCGGGTTCAAATCCCGTCGCGCCCGCTTACTCACGAACCGTTCCACGACTAATGCCAATTCTACAGTAGAAACCTGCTACCCTACGGAATCGGACGAATCGGTTCCTTCCGAACCCGGTCCTAAAATCGGGTTGAATACGTCACCGATCGCGACCCCTTCGCGTCGGGTGATCGATCCCACCAACGCCGGGGTGTTTTCCGCATGATGGACCTCCGGGTAGAGCCGGACGAGTCCGGGGTCTGTCTGGAGTGCGGGTCGCACCTCCCGCCGCGGTTCGGTCGGGTTCACGGTGACGACGACGATCGCGCTCACCGCTGTCCCGAGTGCGATTCGTGGGTGCGGATCTGCGAGGGGAGCGCGGCCGGGAAAGACGTCGACACGCCGGACCCGCAGACGAGCCCCGCCCGCAACGCCGGCGAACCGTGGAACGGAGGGCTGTCCGGATGAGCCCCTTCGTTCGCGCGAGCCGGCTGTACGACCCCGCACAAGGACCGCGGCCGCATGTCTGCGATGCTGCCCAACTCCGCTGGGAGCGCGACGCCGAACGGGGGCGGTCCGCGTGAGTCGCAATCGGAGTGGAGAAGTCGCCGCGATCTTCACGTCGCACGGCGTTCTCGACGCGGCGACGACGATCCTCGCGGCCCGAGCAGTCGGACCGAGCGCCGAAGCGAATCCGATCATCCGCGAGTTGCTCGCGATGGGCGAGTTGTCCGCGACAGTCGCGATGCTCTCGGTGGTCGGCTTGTGTTGCGGTGCGTGGCCGGTCGCAGCCGACGCCCTGGAGGCACCCGAGTGGGTCGGGCTCTCGATCGCGGCGATCGGCGCAATGGTCGCCGCGGTGAACTTGGTGGTGGTGTTCGCGTGAGCCGCTCGCGTGGTCCCGTCTCGTCGAAGCGAGCGGGTGAGAACGCCGAAGCCGCGGTCCTCGAAGCGGTCGACGGGCTGGCATACGTTCCCGACACCGACACCGAACACGTCGACGCTCGCGCCGAGACGCTCGTCGTGCCGTCACGCGAGCTCCCGTTCGTCGGAATCTGCCTGCTCGAAGTCGGTTCACTCGTCGAAATCAAAAGCGCGATCCCGCGGCTCGCGAGCGGTCGCCGAGGCCGGTTCTACCTCCGACGCGAGCAGCACGAGCTGCTCCGGGACGCAGGCGGGAGCTACCTCTTTGCGGTGTGCGAGCCGCGGCCCGGCCGCGAGCCGGTCGCGATGAAGCTAGTTCCCGCGACCGTCGTCGACGACGCGATCACGACGTGGCGCTCGGGCGGAAACGATCGCCCCGAGTGTTCGCAGGTTGCGTGGTCACGGATCTTCCACCCGAGCGAGGTGGAGCCGTGAGTACCGCCGCTTACGGACTCCGACGACCCGCGGCGCGTTGGGAAGGAAGCCGGAAGTACGCTGCGTGCCCGCGGTGTCAGAAGGAAGTGACCGAGACGCTCGGATCGCCGGCGGTCGCGACGCTCCGGCTCGCGAACCAGAATCCGACTCGCGTCGACGGCGACGCGGTCAACGCCCGCGGGTATATCTGCGAGGTGTGTCGGTACATCCTCGCGATTGCGCCCGAGGCCGCGACTGTTGACGTTGACGACCCGACCGACGAGTCCGACCGGGCTCCGTGGGTTCGTCTCGGTGCGGTGTTTGTCGACGGGTCGAAGCGTCCGATCGTGGTCCCCCGTCGCGAGGTGAGCACGCGATGAAGACCGTTGAGACGGCCCCGCATGAGTACATGGCGAACTATGTGTACTCTGGGCTCGGGGCGTGGTTCGGGGCCGCGCGGCTTGTTGACGCGACCGGGAGCCGGCGCGGGAGCTTCACGCTCGACGGTGAGAAGTGGCGCGTCACTCTCTCGTATCAGGAATCCGGGCTCGCCCCGCCGGACGGCGGCGAGACGCCGGACGGGACGCGCGTCGACTTCGACACGCTCCGGGAGTTCCGGCTGAACGCGGTCGCCGACGACGAGGTCGGCGAGCGGAAGGTGAAGGCGCTCATTCAACCGCGGTGGCGCGGTCTCCAATCGAAGGAGGGGGGTTCGGTCGCGCGGCCGATGTGGGATCTCGGCGACGCGGTCAACGTTCGCGTGAACGCGTCGAACGTCGAGTTCGACGCGGTGGAGTCGGTGATCCGGCGCGCGGCGAGTGCGGTGACGCTTGACTCAACGTACTTCGAGAACCGCAACGACGAGTACAGCGTCGTGATCGACGCGGCGCGGTACGTCCGCGTCGACCGGGACGTGTCGGGGCCGATCCACGGCCGCGAAGGGCCGCTCGCGCGGATGGGCCACCTTCTCGAAAGCGACCGATCCGGGTATCGGAAGCTCGTTCAGGACGACACCGAGCGGGCCGGGTACTACCACACGGTGACGCTCGGGCCGAAACGCGTTCGCGAATGTTTCCCCGACCACCGGATTCCGAAGGAGTTCAAGCACTACTACGCGCGAAACGCCGAGTCGCTTCCGGATGAACACCCACTCGCGCACCCGAAGATCGAGGCGTCGTATCAGTCGAGTCGGTGGGACGAGACGCTCCGGCCGGTCGACCACGACGAGATTGCCGACGAGCTCGAGGAGGCAATCCTCGCGACGCTGAACGAGGCGGGGCTCCCCACGCAGCCGCTTGACGACGACGGACCGGGGAGCGGGCGGACGTTCGTCGAAGACGCGTACTTCGAGGCGGAGACAGTCGACCGATCACGAGTCCTGCCGCTGAACCTCGAACGCGTTGAGAGCGACCAGCGGAACGTGGTGGTGCGCCAGCTTGCCGACGGGCTCTCGCCGATCGAGTGGGACTCGCTGAAGACGCTCGTCGCGGACGGCGGCGACGTGTCGCCGGCGGAGATCGCGGAGGACCACGACTGGCACCCGGACAGCGTGCGCCGCGGACTCCGACGAATCGAGGATATGGTCGTTCGCGAGCAGGGGTCGGTGGCGTTGCGGTCGCACTACGTCGCGGAGCAGGTCGTTGAAGCGCTCGACGCGGCGCGTGAGGGCGTGCGGAACGCAATGGGGGCCGCGGCGAATGCGGTCCAAAACGCCGAGCGTGAGTCCCTCGACGAGCGTACGGACGAACTGATCGCGTTCTGCCAAGCGAACGGGATTCACATCGACGAGCGCGAGGCGCACCTCCGTGTTCGGATGGGGAACCTCGCGGATCAGTCCTGGTCGGAGTTGGTGACGCGGCTCAAGCGGTTCTGGGTCGGTGCGGGTCGCGATCCGGAGCGGCTGAAAGAGGCGGTGTCGCACTACCGGGATGCAGCGGGACCGAAGATCCGTCCGGTGCGGAGCGCTTGGGGGAAAGGTCAGACGCTCAGATAGCGCGGCCCCTCATGAGTGGCAACACTATCCAGAACCCCTTTTTGCGGCTGTTCTCGCCACTATCTACTCTCTCGACCGGCGGGTTCGGGACGATCTCGACCGCAACACAAGCGTGGATCCAGACTCGACGAGCTGCTCGTCGCCGCCGAACCGACACCGGGGGGTCGGTTGGCGGTTAGAGGTGTGGCTAAGGCCACAGATTCTAAGATACCCCACCGCCGCCGTCCATCCAGCTGCTGACCAACCGCCACCTCATGTAACGATCTTATAGAAGAACCAGCCGTAGACGAGAAAAAATGCGGCGAGCGATAAGACAGCAAAAAATGCTATTGTCGGCTTCAGGCTGAAATCTAATATGGCTATTGTTGAGAGAAATCCAGTCGCAGTAAGTAAGAAAATCATTAGAACAAGACGCTTTGCCGACTGTTCTATCTCTTTAGCTGGCGCTTCTCCCTCGGCATCATCCAAATAAAACCGGAAACTAAGGAAGACGACCGGGAGTAGCAGTGCTGTCGCTTGAACGAGTGTGAGGGCGATAGTATCAACCTCAGAGTAGTCGGACATTCACGGAGAATATGACTATATAAATACAAAACTGTATTGAACAATCCTTGGCGGATCTCTGTCGGTTAGTCGAATACTAACCAAGTCACGAATTAGTCAGCAATCTCTGACTCGTACGACAAATGGGACATAGTGGTAGATGTATTTACCTGATCGACGCTAACGTTAATACACATACCACATCTGGTTGCTACAAAAGAACTCTATGTACTGGAATAAGGAAAATCTGGATGAACTAATACGTTTTGCGATTGAGGGTAGCGCAGCAGAGTTGGGCTCACCAATTCATTTTGTAGCTAAAGCCGACCTGAACTCTGGCGAGGTGATGGAAGAAATAAATGAAGAACTTCGCGCAAACGGGTTCGATTACGCCTCAATCAGACCGTATAGAGAACGCAATTACTACGATGTCCAGTCGGAAGAAGTACTACCTATCGCAGAGGAGCAATATGTCAGATATAAGGAAGTGATGCTCTACTGTATAAATATTCTAACAGAATATCCATTTGCGATGGTTGTCCATCCGGACAAAGCGAGTTGGAAAATCGCAACGCGAGCTGACTTAAACACACGGACTGCTAAGGAATATCTATATTCGTACTATTCGGAAACTGCCCGTGCTATATCTGAATTGATTGAGTCCGAGTACAACGCCGATGAAATCCAAAATCTCTATTCTGACGTGCGCAGCGGCGGTCCAGCTATAGAATACTGGCAAAAGGCATCTGTGGGGGATGTTGATTTACACCCTGTTGAATTCATGTCTATAGCAGATCTCAAGGAAATAGTTGCCGATGTGAAGTCCCTTCGTGACGACCTCGGATTTTCCTCAAAAACGAAATGTAGGGAGGCATTTGATTTAGTCGAAAAGTACAGAAACAAGACAATGCATGGATACCGGACAATGATTCTAGATAAGGATGATGTTAGAGAGCTTGCTGAGTCTTTGGAAATAGCAAGTAATATGACAGTCCGAGCAGGCGGTGATGAACCCGGATTCGAGATACCTCCGTAAGTTTCCTACACCGTCCGGAACATTCTAGAGCAGTAGGCCGACTGTTAGATCAAATGAATCACCCAGTATCGCTTACGGTCTTAGTGTTGACGCAGGAAGTTGTGCTTCCAGAGAGTGGCTTCGGTGGTGTGTCTCGCCGGGATTCGTCCAGTTCGTGATATCTAAATCCCGAGCCCTCACCGTCCGCGACGACACGACAGTTATCCCTCTCCCTTCCGCTCGGTACCACACGAGCGCGTAGCCGCCATCAGCGTCCCCGAGCGCCCGGTGCTGGTCCTCCCAGAAATTGAAGGTCGGTCAACCATCGACCCCTTCACGTCCCACGGGCGGCCGTCCTCGTCGCTCGCGTCGAACTTGGGCCCGTCCACGACCGGATAGTCGAGCGTGAGCGGGTCGCGGTCCGTCGCCCACGGCTCGACGGGCTTCCCGTGCCGACCGCCCCGCTCTCACTCGTCGACCGGGCGGACCTCCTCGACGACCCCGGTCCCGTACGACCTCGACGTCCCGTCCGCGAGGTCGAACATGTACATGCTCCCGACGAACTCGTAATCGACGACCGGGAGCTCCGACGTCTGCTCGCCGTCGTACTCCTCTTCGCTCGTGAGCACCGCGACGTGCGTGTGTTCAGTGGCCACGCATACCGTAAGCGTGTGAGACGGATAACTGTTCGACCCCTCGCACGCGTCCGCTCCGAGGAGGGCTCCGGTCGACGGCCGGGCGTTCGCGCTACTCGCGGACGACGCTGTCGGTCAGCCAGCACCCGTCGAGTTCGCCGCGTCGTCGGCGCGACAGCTCGAACGCGTACGTGACGGTGCGGCCGTCGGACCCGGTCAGCGTGACGCGCTGCGCGGCGCTGTCGGCTTCGCGCTCGACCGGGCCCGTCACCGCTTCGACGTGGTCGATCATTGGCGCGTACCGCGGGTTGTTCACCATCCGCCGGAAGCGGTCGAACGGCCCGGTCGCCCGCCTGTTCGCCGGCGACGCAAAGTTGTACGCGACCCCGATGCCGGCGTCCTCGAACGGGTCGTCGTTGGCCGCGAGCGCCTCGAGCTGAAGCGCGACCACCTCCTCGGCGTCGTACGCCGGGTCCGGTTCCGGGAGTCCCGATATCGGATATTCTTCGGACATCTGAACACGTGTATCAGGGCCGCGAGCGGCATTAATCGTCCGCCGCGGCCGAAGCCGGCCGCCGACCGCCACCGGCCGTCGACCGCCACCGGCCGACGAGCGCCGCCGCTCCGACCTCACGACGGACGGGCATCACAGCGTGACGTCGACGCCGGCACCGGCCTCGACGGCCCGTCGGTAGACGGTCTCGGCCGCGGCGGCGTCCAACGCGGCGGAGCCGACGCTCAAGACCACCACCACCTCGTCGGGAGCCGCCCGGGCGTCCGCCGCCGTCAGGGGGACGCCCAGTTCGGTGAGGTCGCCTTCGTCGGCGTCGCTCGCGAGGACGTCACCGGTTTCGGCGGCTTCCGCGGGCACGTCCGCGAAGAGGCGCTCCGCACGTTCGAGGACGGACGGGGCGAGTTCCTGTATCTCCGCGGTGAACGCCCCGACGGCGACGACGAGACAGCCGTCACCGAGCGCGTCGGGCGGAAAGACGGGTTCGGTCGCGGTCGTGGCGGTCACGACCACGTCGGCACCGTCGACGGCCAGCCCGGGCGTTTCGACCGCGCGCGCCGGGATCCCCTCCTCGCTCAACGCCGTCGCACACGCCTTCCGCGAGTCGCTCGGCGAGTATATCCGCACGTCCGAGAGGCTCCGGACCGTCCCGATCGCTCGCGTCTGCCACCGCGCCTGCGCCCCCGCACCGATGACCCCCAGCGTGAGCCCGTCCCCGCCCGTGTCCGGTGCCAGTTCGCGGACCGAAACCGCACCGATACAGCCGGTCCGGGCGTTGGTGACCGTCGTTCCGCCCATGAACGCGACCGGAAGGCCCGTTCGAGCCGCTGTCAGCACGATCTGCGCGTTGATCGTCGGGAGGTCCCGTTCGGGGTTTCCCTCGTGGACCCCGACGAGCTTCGTGGCGTAGTGGTCCGCCCCGTGAACGTACGCGGGCATCGCGATGCCGGTTCCGAGGGCCTCGTCCCCGTCGAGCCCCGCGCCGACGGGGAAGTGCGGTCGGCGTGGCCGTTCGACCTCGCCCGCGGCCTGTTTGCCCAACGCGTCGGCCACCACGTCGACGAGCCCCGCCAGATCGAGGTGTCGCTCGACCGCCGCTTCGGAGAGTACGAGAACCATGTGCGGGGCGTCGCTCGCCGACGACTTAGGCTGAGCGGCGGCATGGCTTTTACCGCCGGGGCGAGAGGGCGCGGTATGGACGTACTCGTGATCGGCGGGGGGATCGTCGGGCTCGCCGCCGCGCACTCGCTGGCCGACCGCGGCGCGGACGTGACCCTCGTCGAAGCGGGCTCGCTCGGAGGCGGGAGCACGGGCCGTTCGGCGGGCGGGATCCGGTCGCAGTTCTCCTCGCGGGTGAACGTCGAACTCTCGCTCGCCAGCAAGCGCGTCTGGGACACCTTCGAGGAACGGTTCGGCGTCGACATCGGGTTCCGAAAGAACGGCTACCTGTTCCTCGCGCGCGGCGAAGCGACCGCCGAGCGGTTCCGCGAGAACGTCGACGTACAGCGCGACCTCGGCGCGGAGAGCGAACTGCTCACGCCCGCGGCGGCGACCGACTACTGTCCGGGGCTCGACCCGGAGCCGTTCGTCGCGGCGACGTACAACCCCGAAGACGGGTTCGCCGACCCGAACCTCGCCGTCCAGGGATACGCGGAGGCCGCTCGCGAGTTGGACGTCGACATTCGGACGCGGACGACCGTCACGGCGGTCCACCACGACGACGACCGCGTCGTCGGTGTGAGTCTCCGAGGAAGGGATGCGACGGGATCCGAACGGCACGACGCGGACTGCGTCGTCAACGCGGCGGGCGCGTGGGCGGCGCAGATCGGAGCGATGGCGGGGGTCGACCTCCCGATCGCCCCTCGGCGGCGGCAAGTCGCCGTCACGAGCCCGGCGCGGCCGGTCCCCGAGTCGGTCCCGCTGACGGTCGACCTCGAGACGGGGTCGTACTTCCGCCCCGAGCGGGACGGCGTCGCGCTCGTCGGCGGGTACTTCGACGGGGCCGACCCCGACCGAGACCCCGACGCGTACGACGAGTCGATGGACATCGAGTGGGCGGCGCGCGCCGTCGAAAGCGCCGCCGAGTACGCGGCGTACTTCGGTCCCGACACGCGGGTGAAACGGGGCTGGGCCGGGCTGTACGCGGTCACGCCCGACCACCACCCGATCGTCGAGGAGAGCGTCCCGGGCCTCGTGACCGCGGCCGGGTTCTCCGGGCACGGGTTCCAACACGCCCCCGCTTCCGGGCAAGTCGTCGCCGACCTCGTCGGCGGCGGCGAGACGGACCTGATCGGCGCGTCCCTTTCGCGGGCCCGGTTCGAACGCGGCGAGGCGCTCGACGAAGGAAACGTCGCCTGACGCCGCGCCCGAAAGCGAGCGTTTACGTCGGGACGCGCCAACCACGATCCAACACACATGGTAGCTAGCGACACTCGATCGGTCGACGAACTCGAACGATGCGTCGAGGCGATCGACGCGACGGACCCGGCCGAGCGGAGCGCGGACGACCACGCGCGATTGATCGACGCCTTGGTCGCGCTCGCCGACGCCTACGGCGGGCGCGGCGCGTTCGACGCCGAGGCCGAGACGATCGAGCGGTTGGACCGGCTCCGCCGCCGCGACGAGGCCGACGACGTCGCGGTCCACCTCGCCAACGCCCTCGCGAACGCGACGAGCGTGCGGGGCCGCGACGACCTCTACGAGACCGCGATCGACCCCGGCCGCATCGAGGCGTACCGAGACCGGATCGAAGCGCTGTACGACCGCCGCCCCGAGCCGGCGATCGCGGCGCCGCTGGCCCGGGCGACCGCCGAGACGATCCACGCGAACGGGAAGGGGGACCGTCGCGGCCGGATCGAACCCCTCTTGGACCGCCTCGAAACGGTGTACGACGCCCACTCCGAGCCGGACGTCGCCGCCGCGCTGTTGCGGGCGTACGCCCACGCGGAACTGTACCTCGGCGGGGAACGCGGCGGCGAGGGCGAGGAGGCCGCCGACGTCCCGCTGGGAGGTGACGACGCGACCGACACCGGCGACCGCTCTCCCGGACCCTCGGCCGGCGACGACCGCGTCGCTCGCGCGGAGGAGCTGTTCCGCACCCACCCGGACGGCGACGTCGCCGCGGGCCTCGCCGGCGTCCTCGCCGGACGGACGAACGCCGACGCCAAGCGCACCGACGTGGAAGCGATCGAGGACCGGATCGGTCGGATCGAAGCCCTCGCCGACCGGTACCCGGCCCAAGAGGAGCCGATAACCCGCTGGCTCCCGGTCGCGACGGCGAACGCCGCGCGCGCCGGCTTCGAGGCGGCCGACGTCGGTCGGGTCGAACACTGGGCCGGCGAGACGGTCGCGCACCACGAGCGGCTCTCGACGCCGTCGAGCGCGACGTGGGCGGCGGTGGCGACGTTCTTCTCCGCGCGGACCTCGTTCTTCGACGGCGACATCGAAGCGGGCGAGACGAAGCTCGAACGCCTCGAAGAACTCGAACGGCGGTACGAGAACCCGGTCTTCGCACACTGGCTCGGCCGAGCCATGTTCGACGCGGCCCGGAGCTACGTCGAGACGGACCGGTCCGAACGGGCGCGCGAGATGGTCGCGGCGCTGTCCGAGTTCGCCGTCGGCCACGAGGACCGCGAGGAGATCGAGGCGGGGCTGGAGGCGCTCCGCTCGCACGCGCCGCACCTGTTCGACGAGTCCGACGGCGCGGTCGACGAGGCCGCCGACTCGGTCGAGGTGACCGCCGGGCCGGTCGCCACTGCGGACACCGCGGACACCGTGGACACTGCGGACACCGCGGACGAAACGCGGGGCGAGACGGGTTCGGTCGGTGCCTCTCCCGAAGTGGACGAGACGCTCGACGCACCCGGCGAGAGCGAGGCCGCCGCGGTCGACCGAGACGGTTCGACGGTCGCCTCGACTGACGACGAGCCGACGGACGACACATCGACGGACGCGCCGGGCTGCGGGAACTGCGGCGACGACGGCTGCGGGAACTGCGGCGCGGACGACGAACTGATGGAGCCGGCGTCCGGTCCGGTGCTCGCCGCCGTCGGTGCGGCGGTGGTCCTCGTCGGCCTCTCCGTCGCGTACACGCTGTACCGGGCGCAGCGCGCGCTCCGGAACTCGCTCGGGTCGCAGTGACGGCGGAGTTCCCGCCGTCGCCGTCCGGCTGACCGTCGGCGCGAACGCCGACGCGCCGCGGCCGCCGCCGACTCCCGTCTCGCAATGGCATAGACTATCCGTGCGGCACCGTTCGAGACGGTATGCCGATAGCTACTGGCGACGCTGTGACGCTGGAGTACACGGGCCGACTCGACGACGACACGGTCTTCGACACCTCTCGGGAGTCCGTCGCCGAGGAGACGGGCCTCGCCGAGGCGCAACCCGACAGAGAGTACGCGCCGTTGACGGTCGAGATCGGCGCCGAGCAGGTCATCGAGGGGATGGAAGAGGGACTGATCGGCCTCGAAGCGGGGGAGACCGAGACGCTGACGATCCCGCCCGAGAAGGCCTACGGCGAACCGAGCGACGAGCACGTTCAGGAGTTCGAAACAGCGGAGTTGGAGGAGATGCTCGGCGGCCAGACGCCGGAGGAGGGCTCGTATCTCGAGGCCCAGAACGGGAGTCAAGGAGAGGTCACGCACGTCGACGAGGACGTCGTCCGCGTGGATTTCAACCCCCGCCTCGCCGGCGAAACGCTGACGTTCGACGTCGAGATCGTCGACGTCAACTGAGCTCGACCCGAGCCGTCGACGGCCGCCGCGCGCGGACTGCCGTATCTTGGGAACGGCCCGCACGATTTATACTTGTCTGGCCGACAGTTCCGTTGTGAACGACGAGCTCTTCGAACGCATCCTCGTCCCGATAGCGGACCCCGAAGACGCGGAGGCGACGGCGCGCGCGGTTCGGCCGCACCTCGACGCGGGGACCACGCTCATCGTGACGCACGTCACGCGTGGGACGGACGCCGAGACGACGATCGAGACCGGTCGAGACCAGTTCGCCGGTGCGACATATGAGACGTTCTCGGACATCCTCTATCGCCGCGACCTCCAGTTCGAGTGGGTGACGCTCGCGGCGCGCGAGGTCGCGGAGGCGCTGATCGACGCGGTCGAGATGACCGAGGCGACGCTCGTCGCCTTCACGCCGCGAGACATCGACGCGTGGGAGCGGACGCTGGCGGGCGACCCCGGGAATCGGCTCATTCGCGAGGCGGACGTCCCGGTGATGGTCTTCCCCAACGAGCAGCCCTGAGCCG
Organism: Halorubrum coriense DSM 10284; assembly: GCF_000337035.1. Taxonomy (GTDB): domain Archaea; phylum Halobacteriota; class Halobacteria; order Halobacteriales; family Haloferacaceae; genus Halorubrum; species Halorubrum coriense. Next base: position 315,658 of record NZ_AOJL01000060.1, on the reverse strand, counting down.
GCGTCTCGCCCCCGATCCCGGCGTCTCAGGCGGCGGTGCGCCGCGGGGGCAGCCGGTCGAGCTACCCGTCCGCGAGCGCGTCTCGGACCGCCGTCTCAACAGAGGTCTGCTCGATCGGTACGACCGACTGGAGGTCTCGGTCCGCGTCGACGGTGACGGGGTTCCGCATGCTCTCGACCAGCGGTCGGGCGATGGCGTACTGGACGTCAGTCGTCAGCCGGAGCCAGTGCGAGGACAGCGCCGGTGACATCACCGGAACCGGCACGATGAGGACGCGCTTTCCCTTGCGCTCGGCGGTCAGCTTCAGCAGCGACTCGTACGACCACACGGTCGGCGCACCGATGTCGTAGATGCCGCCGCGGGTCTCGTCGGCGTCGAGCACGCCGACGAGGTAGGCGACCGCGTCCGCGATGCCGATCGGCTGGCACGGCGTTCGGACCCACTTCGGAACGGTCATCACCGGCAGCCGATCGGTCAGGTCGTCGACGATGCGGAAGCTCGCGCTCCCGGCACCGATGATGATCGCCGCGCGGAGCACGGTCAGGTCGAAGTCGCCCGCTTCGAGCACGGACTCGACCTCGCGGCGCGACGCGAGGTGGGGCGAGAGATTCCGCTCGTCGCCGCTGATGCCGCTGAGATACACCACCCTGTCGACGCCGGCCGCCGACGCCAGCTTTCGGAACCGACGGGCGTACGTCCGGTCCAGTTCGGCGAAGTTCTTCGCCGTCAGCGAGTGGATCAGGTAGTACGCGGCGTCGACGTCCTCGCAGAGGCCCGCCACCGACATCGGGTCGCCGAGGTCGCCTTCGAACACTTCGACGCCGTCCGGGAACGTCGACCGACTCGCGCTCCGAGAGAACGCGACGACGTCGTGGCCGGCCGCGTGTAGCGCCTCCGTGAGCCGCGTGCCGACGAACCCGGTCGCCCCGACGATGAGAATCCGCATACCGGTCGGTACGGGCCCTATTGGCAAGGATGTTGGGTCGACCGACGAACTCCGAACCCGGTGGGAGCCCGGACCGGCTCCGGGATGCCCGGCGGGCGTCCGCCTCGGCGCGATCGGATGTACTCCCGCGTTCGAACCGATCGACGGCGACCGTCGGCGTGGTGTACGCGCCACGAACGCTTACGTGGCTTCCGCCACACACGTTTTTCATGGAACTATCCCCGGATCTGCGCGGACGAACGGTCCTCGTGACGGGCAGCGCGAGGCGGGTCGGACGAGAGCTGCTCCTGTCGATCGCCGACTGCGGTGCGGACGTCGTCGTCCACTACAACGAGAGCGAGGCGGCGGCGACCGCGACGGCAGAGGAGGTCCGCGACGCCGGCGGCGTCGCGATCACCGCCCAAGGGGACGTCACCGACCCGGAGTCCGTCGACGAGCTGTTCGAAACGGTCGAGTCGGAGCTCGGCCCGGTGGACGCCCTCGTCAACAACGTCGGCGACTTCGACGCCCGTCACTGGAGCGAGATAGAGTGGGAGTCGTGGCGGAACGTGGTGGAGACGACGTTCTACGGGACCGTGCTGTGCTCCCGGCGCGCCGTCCCGGCGATGCGCGAACAGGGGTGGGGGCGGATCGTCAACATCGGGTTCGCCGACAGCGACCGGATGCACGCCCACCCGGTGAACTTCCCGTACTTCGTCGCGAAGACGGGCGTGCTCATGTTCACGCGCATGCTCGCGGCGGACACCCGAGACGACGGGATCACGGTCAACGCCGTCTCCCCGTTCGCCGTCTCGAACACGGAGGCGGGCGTCGAGGACTTCCCGCGGGGGCGTGCGGCGGCGTTCGAGGACGTGGCCGCCCCGCTTCGGTTCTTCCTGAGCGACGCGGCCGACTACATCAGCGGCGAGAACATTGCCGTCGACGGCGGTCGAATGCCCGAGTTCGACGGGTGACCGCGGCGAGCTCGGCGGCGAGACGACCGGTCGGTCGCGACGCCGCGTCGGCCGACGCGGGAGGGGATCGGTGACGCGTCGTCGCGCGTCTACTGCGCCGCCGACCGCGTCCCGTCGCCCGCGTCGACCGACGGGGAGCGCACCGCGTCCCACCCGATGAGACAGGCCTCACAGAGGTAGTACGCGAACCCGTCGACGTCCCGGTGCGTGAGCGTGGCGTCGATGCCGCATCTCTCGCAGTTCATGCCAGCCCAGAACCCCAAGGAGATTATATGTCTTCTGTTCTCGCTCGTATCTGTGATAATTCGTTATGGAACCGACGAAACGGAAATTCCGCCGGACGAGACCCGACGCCGCCGTCCGCCCGCCGCTCACCGCAGCGCGTCGAGGTCGAACTCGAAGGCGGCGACCGGCACCTCGAGGTCGTGCTCGACGAGCACCGCCGGGTGGAGTTCGCCGATCACGCCGACGCGCGCGCCGTCGATCACGACGTCGGCGGCGCGCCCCTCGATGAACGTCGGGTGTTCGGTCCGCGGGGTCTCTAACTCGGCGTCGAAGTCGGCACAGAGCGCTTGGAGTCGCCCCTTCGCGGCCTCGTAGGAGGCGTCTCGCCGCGCGACCGCGCCGGCGACGCGCCGCGACTCGGCGACGTTCGTGTCCGCCGCGTCGTCGCGCTCGGCGACGAAGCCCACCTCGGCGACGTCCTGCGGGTAGGCGTTGTGCGTGTTCCGCTCCAGCAACATCACGAGCGACGGGAGCGCCCACGTGCGAAGCTGGGTGTACTCCTCGCTGTACGGCTCCGTGATCCGTACCGGGTCGCCGCCGCCGAAGACGCCCGCCCCGTCGACCGCGGCGCCGCCGGTCCCCGGCTCCACGCGCATCCGGTCGAAGTTCTCGGTCCCGCTCGTCATGTGGAAGTTGAGGAGGTCCTCGAAGCCGAGTCCGACGAGGCTCGTGCGGACCGCGTCCTCCAGCCGCGAGCGCTCGTGCCGCCCGCCGACGGTGCCGACGTCGGGGTAGCGCGGCTCCAAGTTGTCGAAGCCGTACGCGCGCCCCACGTCGTCGACGAGGTCGAGCGGGTGGAGCACGTCGACGCGATACGGCGGGATCTCCACCTCGTAGCGCACGTCCTCGCCGAGGGTGTAGGAGGCGTCGAGCCCCGCGCGCTCGAAGCAGTCGACGACCTCCTCCGGCTCGAAGTCGACGCCGAGCAGCGTCTCGATCCGGTCGTGCGACACCGCCTTCTCGTCGACGTCGAGGTTCGGCCGGACGAGCTCCGCGCCGTACTCGCTCGGGTGCGTCGCGCCGTCCGCGTAGTTCACTTCGATCTCCTCGATCGTCGCGCCGCGGGCCGACAGGGCGTAACAGATGATGTTACACATCCGGTCGATGGTCCACTGGTCGGTGCCGGTGAGCTCGACGAGGAGCTCCCGGGAGCCGGTGGTCACCTCGGTGCGCTTCCCGTTGATCACCGGCGGGAACGAGAACAGGCCGAGCTCGTCGTAGATCGCGGGGTAGCGGTCGAGGTCCGCGACGAGGTCGGCGTACGTCTCGCCCGTGGCGTGCTCGTCCAAGACCTCGGCCGGGCTCAGCTCGTCGTTCGCGTCCAGCGGCACGAACGTGTCGCCCTCGGGGTCGACGCCGCGGTACGTGATCGTCGGCTCCGCGCCCTCCTGGAGCGGCGCGCCCTTCACCATCGCGAGGTCGTGGATGCCGATGGCACCCTTCGCGCGGCCGCGCCCCATCGTCGCGTGGAGCTTCTCTTGGAGCTGGATCAGCGACTCCAGCGCCGCCTCGTCGAGGTCGAGGCCGCGGACCACGGCCCCCGTGACGTACGGGCGCTCGTCGGGCACCGACTCGTCGACCTCGACGGTCCACTCGGGGTCGTTCGTGTTCGGCACGTAGACGCCGCGCGCGTCGCCGTAGTGGTAGCGCAGCGAGCGGGCGACCCCCTCGACGGAGAGCCGGTCGAGCCGGTCGGGCGCGAACTCGAACTGGTACATCCCGTCGTCGGTCTCGCCCTCGAACTCCAAGCCGAGCCCGAACAGGTCCGCCTTCAGCTCCGCGTCCCCTTTCTCCTCGTGTCCGGTGAGCTCGCGGAGCTCCGCCGGATCGACGTCGACGACGGGCATCAGTAGCTCACCTCCGCGTTCCGCAGGAAGTCGATGTCGGCCAGGGTCCCGTGGAGGTCGCGGATGTCCTCCGCGCCGGTGGTGAGCATCGCGAGCCGCTCCAAGGCGAGCCCCCACGCCATCACGTCGCAGTCGACGCCGAGCGGCCCGGTGACCTCCTCGCGGAAGACGCCGGAGTTGCCGATCTCGATCTCCTCGCCCGTCTCCGGGTGTTCGCCGAACAGCTCGAAGGAGGGCTCGGTGTACGGGTTGTAGTGGGGTTTGAACCGGATGTCCGTGATGCCGAACTGGCGGTAGAACTCCTCGAAGGTGCCCATTAGGTCGCGCACCGAGAGGTCCTCGGCCATCACCCACCCCTCGATCTGGAAGAACTCGAGGAGGTGCGTCGGGTCGAGGGTGTCGTTGCGGTACACCTTCTCGACCGAGAAGTAGCGCTGCGGGGGCTCCAGCTCCGCGCCCGCGACGCCGGAGAGGTAGCGCATCGACAGCGAGGTGGTGTGGCCGCGGAGCGCGACCTCGCGGGCGAAGTCCTGCGACCACGGCGAGTGGTAGCCGTCGCCGTCGAGCCCCCAGCCGTCGCGGTGGGCGGCCTCGACGCGGGCCATCAGTTCGTCCGGGATCGACTCCATCGGGTCCACGTCGAGCGCGAACCGGTCCCAGTGGGTCCGCGCCGGGTGGTCCTGCGGCATGAACAGGCAGTCGTTGATCCAGAAGTCGGCGTCGGCGTGGGGGCCCTCCATCTCCTTGAACCCCATGCCGACGAGGACGTCCTTCACGCGGTCGGCGGTCCGCCGGAGGACGTGCTTGCGGCCGCCGCGGGCCGTCTCCGCCTCGGCCTCGACGTTGTACTCGGCGAACTCGGCGTCGCGCCACTCGCCGCTGGCGAGGAGTTCGGGCGTGAGCGCGCCCACCGTCTCGGTCGCCTCGACGCCGGTCATCAGCGCGTCGACGCCCTCGTCGGTGAGCGTCACCGTGCGCGTGACCGACTCCGCGACCGCGAGCAGCCCCCGCGAGTCGAGCCGATCGATCACCGCCTCGTCGGCGTCGAGCGCGTCCGCGCCGAGACCCTCCTCGTCGGCGTCCGCGAGCGCGGCGAGCGCCGTCGCCTCCGGGTCGGCGTCCGGGTCGGCGTCCGGGTCGACCGAGAGGTCGCCGCCGTCGACGCGTCCGAACCCCTTCCGCGCGAAGTTCGCGAGCGCGATGTCGACCTCCGGGCCGTCCAACTCGGCCTCGCCGATGACCGCGCCCATCGAGACCGGTTCGGCGTCGGCCCCCGCGTCGCGGCCGGCGCGGTAGAGCCGCGTCTCGGGGAGCCCCTCGTCGACGTAGCGCCGCCCCTCGTCGGTGAGCGCGAGGGTCTCGTCGGCCACCGACCCGACCTCCACGAGCCCCTCGTCGGCGAGGTCGAAGGCCGCACCGGCGGCCGTCTCCGGCTTCAGGTCCGCCGCCGCGGCTATCTCCGCCACCGTCCGTTCGTCCGTCGCGCTCGCGGCCTCGAGGACCGCGAGCTGTCGTTCCGGGAGTCGCATTCGAGTTGTCTCTACACGCGTGCGGCTGGTTGGTAACGGTTCCGGGACCGGAGCGCCGCCGAGAAATCAATTCTGATAAACTGGACGACTCCTTTATATAATATTTCGTCGTGGAACGCAGTATGAGTACTGTACCGGCCGAACCGGTCGGCTTTCCGTCGACGGTCGAGACGGCTCGCGTCCGCCACGGCGACGGCGGTCCCAGTCCCAGCCTCGCCGTCGTTGAGGCCATCGCCGACCTCGCCGACGTCGACCCCGCGGACTTACCCGAAAAGGGCGTCGTCCTGTACGATCACGTCGACCCCGACGCGCTGAACGCGCTCGTCGCCGGCCGCCCGGACGCCGACGTGGACGTCTCGATCACCGTCGCGGACTACGACGTCCGCGTGGGCTCCGACTCCGCCGTCGCTCGCCGGTCCCGGGACTGAGGCGTCGACCCGACGATCCCCCCCTTCTCTACCGCTCGTCTGCGGCCCGCTCGCGGAGCCGCCCGATCCGGTCCCCGAGCGGCGGCTGAACCTCGAACCACGTCGACCAGTCGCCGGTCTCCGGTTCGACCCCGCGACGCTCCGCGACGCGCTCGAACGCGTCGGCGACGCGGTCGGCACCGACCGCGTCCGCGGCGCGGTCGTCCGCCGCGTATTGGACCCGCCGACCGGCCCAGAAGGAGACGAGCCCCACGGCGACGAGCGCGGCGAAGCCGGACTCGAAGGGGACGAGCGTCGCGACGACCGCCGCCAGCATCGCCAGCACGGCCCCGACCGCGACGGCGCGGAACTCGTCGTAGTACGTCGCCACCCGCCCCGCCTCCGCCGCGAGCAGCCCGACCGCGACGTCCTCGTCGAGGTCGGTCAACACGTCCTCCGTGAGGAACAGCACCCGCCGCCCGGGCGGTCCGCGGACCGAGACGTCCGCGGGACCGGTGCCCCCCGACTCGCCGCTCCCGCTCGTACTCCCGTCACTTGCCTCGTCGACGGATTCGAGCGCGACCCTGTCGACGTCGAGCCCGCCGGGGTCCGCGAGCGCCTCGATCTGTGCGCGCTCCGCCGCCGTCGGCTCCCGGAGGTCGCGGAAGCGGTCGGCCGCGTATAGCGGTCCGACGGCGACCGCGAGCGCGGCGATGACGGCGACGCCGAGGACGAACGCGAGTCCGATCATCGCTCTCGCCGACGGGACGGTCGGGGTAAAAAGACCCGGTCGAGACGCGGCCTCTCACTCCGGGACGCGCCGCGTGAGCGCCCGGACCGCGGCCGCGGCCTCGCTGTCGGGCGCGGCGGTCACGACCGGTCGCTCCGCCGCCACCGACCGGCCGACGCGGGGGTCGGCCGGCACCACTTCGACCGGCGCGCCGAGCGCGTCGCCGATCGGTTCGACCGGCGGCGGGTCGGTCACGCGGTTGACCGCGCAGCCGGTCGTGCCGGCGTCGAGCTCGCGGGCGAGCTCCCTGGTGCGGATCGCGTCGGCCAGCGCGAACGCCCGCGGCGAGACGACGAGGAGGCAGGCGTCCGCGACAGCTAGCGGGACACCGGCGTCGGCGCGGCGCCCCGCGGGACAGTCGAGGACGACGGTCCCGAACTCGCGCTCGACCGCGGCGACCGCCTCCGCCAACCGCGTCAGGTCGGCCGCCCGAGCGCCGGCCAGCGTCCGCCCGCACGGGACGATGTCGACCGGACCGGGACGGACCGTCTCCGTCGGGTCCGCCGCACCGGCGAGGACGTCGTGGAGGTCGGGCCCGCGGCCGTCCGGTAGGTCCGCCATCCCGAGGTCCGCGTCGACGACGACCGCGTCGAGTTCGGCGGCGACGTTGTACGCGAGCGTCGTCTTCCCGACCCCGCCCTTCCCCCCGGCCACCGCGAGTATCACGACAGCGCCTCCAGCGCCTCGGCCGGGACCTCGCTCTCCTCGGCGCGCTCGGCCAGCGCCGCGGCGCGGTCGCGGACCGCCCGCAGCCGCTCGGCGTCGGCCGCGACGCGCTCGTCCAGTTCCCCGACCCCGTCGAGACCGCCGCGCTCCTCGACGACCGCCGTCGCCGCCGCGAGGTCGGCGTCGGTCAGCCGCTCCGCCCGCTCGATCCGCGACTCGACGGCCGCGAACCACGCGTCGACGCCGTCGTCGGCCGCACTCTTCGCCGGCGACCCGGCCGCCGACTCGCCTCGTTCCGCCTCGCCGTCCGTCCCGTCCTGCGCACGATCCGCCACGTCTCTATCCGAGCCGGACGCCCCCGCGCCGCCGTTCTCAGCCGCGTCGGGGTCGATCTCTCTCTCCCCGTCCACCGTGGCGCGCGGTGGTCGGTGGGAGCCGAGGTCTCGGACCGCCGCTCGCGCGAGGCCGACCTCACCTTCCGCCGTCTCGTGAGCGTCGCCCCCGCCCGACGACACCGGCTCGACGCTCGCTATTTCGACCGGGGGATCGGTCGGCTCCGCGAGCGCGGCGAACCCGAACGCCGCGCGTTCGCCGGGATCGATCACCCTCGTCACGCCCGTCGCGTCCCATCCCGCCTCGGGGACGCCGCCGCGCCGCGGCGGCAGCAGCGGGCCGTCGAGCCGGCTCTCGATCCGAACGCGCCGCGGGACCGCCCCGTCGTTGCGCACCCGGACTCCGACGAGCGACGCGCCGCCTTCGCGGTCGACGGACCAGTCGAGTTCCATACGCCGGGTCCCGCGGAATCGTATTTAACCGTCGGGGCGGGCCCCGGGCTCGTCCCGACCCTCGTCGAGGCCGCGGTCGCTTGGGTCGGCGGCGTCGACCTCGTCGCACGCGCCTTCGACTCGGACGTCCGCCGTCCGAAGCAGCGAGCGCGCGCTCCGTTCCGACGCCTCGACCGCTCGGGCCGCGTCGCCGCGCAGTTCGACGCCGCCGTCGAGCGCGGCGATCCTGACCGCCGCGAGCGACGCCGCGACCGGGTCACCGCCGTACGCCGCCGGGTCCGCTCCCGCCGCGCTCGGACGCCCGCCCGGCACGGCCGCGAGGGCGCGCCGAAACTCGGGGTACGCGGCCCCAGCGAGTTCCCGGCGAGCCGTCCGTCGCCGGTTCCGGAGTCGGTCGCGAAGCCGGAGCCGCCGGCGGCGCTCGTCGCGGGCCCGAGCCGCCTCCGCCCGCGCGCGTTCGAGCGCCTGCTCGGCGGCGATCGCCTCCGTCTGCGCGGCCGACAGCTCCGCGGCCGCCGCCTCCAGTTCGTCGAGCGTCTCGTCCGGATCCGCGTCGACCGCGCGGCGCGCCCGGGCGTCGCCGCGGAGCGCAGCGACCCGCTCTTTCAGGCGCTCGGTCTCGCCGGTCGCCTCGGCGACCCGTCGCCGCGCCGCCGTCAGGTCGACCGCCTCGACGTCGATCGCGGCGATTTCCGCCTCGATCTCCGCGATCTCTCCCGCGACGGACGCCGTTCGCCCCCGCGAGCGCGCGGCCGCCGCGAGCTGCCGCCGGAGGCCCGCCTCGGTCGGGATCCGGCCGAGTACCGCATTGGGGCCCGGGGTCTCCTCCACGTCGGTCGACGCGTCTCCCTCGGCGTCCCCGTCGGCGCTCGACGGGGTCGAGGCCGCTTCGGTCACAGTTCGCTCCCCCGCATGGCGTCCGGGTCCGGGTGCTCCGTCCCCGCCGCGAACGCCGCGTACGGCGTCGATTTCGCGTCCCGGTCCGCGTATGCCGCCGCGGCCTCGCGGACCGCCGAGTCGAGGGCGACGAACTCGTTGAACGGCTCGGTGCGCTCTAGCTGAACGTCCCCGCCGTGCGACTCCCGCAGCCGCAGCGCGAGGAACGCGGCGTACTCCGTCTCGTCGAGCAGCGCCGCCCGCCCGAACCGCCGGGCGACGACCGACTCGTGGCGACGACACAGGTTCCGGAGGCCGGTTCGAGCGGCCGCCGAATACGTCACGACCAACAACACGCCCGCCGGTGGTCGATTTCGAAATATATCCGTTCCGGACCGGAACGTTTCAGTCGGCGTCAGCGACGGCGGCCCGAGAGGCGGTTTCCAGACGCCGGAGTCGGCGGGTCAGAACCGCTCGACGTCGAACGCGGGCCCGTTCTCGTCGTCCGAGTGGTCGTCGACCCCGCTCGCCGCGAGGACGCGCTCGCGTGCGGCCGGTTCCGACGGCGCGACGACCACGGTTCCGTCGACGGGGTCGTCGCCGACCGCGCGGAACACGTCGCCGTCGCCGTCGAACTCGGTCGCGTACGTCCGCAGCACGGCCGCGACGCGCCGCTCGGTGGCCGCGAGGTCGGCCTCGCCGTCCTCGAACTCGCGGAGCGCGTCCTCGACGTTCCGTATCGCGGAGATGCGGTCCATCTACGTCGTCCGGAGGTGTCCCTGCTTGGGCTCGTACACTTCGCCCTTCGTCCGGAGCTTCTCGATCTCCCCCTCCGCCTTCCCGGGGTCCATCCCGATCTCGCCCGCGCGGTCGAGCACCTCCTCGACGGGCGCGCCCTCCTGGTACTCCTCCTCGATGTCGGCGATGAGCCCCTTGATGTTCTTGATGCGGTCGCGCTGGCTCTTCGACGTGCCCGTCTCGACCACGTCGGCGTCGAACTGCCCCGTCTCCGGGTCGACGCCGATGTCCTTGAGACAGGACTCGACGATGTTCGTCGCGCGGTCCGCGTCCTCGCGCTCGACGGTGTCCGAGAGCCGCACCCGCGCGCTGGCCTCGGAGAGCCGCACCATCGCCTCCAGCTTCCGGGCGGTGACCGGCACGGGCGCGTCCTCGTCGGCCCCCTTCGAGCGCAGGTCGACGTAGAACTCCTCTATCACCTCCTTCGCCTCCTCGGTCATCGTCGGGAAGCAGGACCGCTTCGCGTGGGCGATGTACTTGCGCAGCAGCTCCGCGTCGATCTCCGGCGCGACCTCCTCGGTCACCTCCGCCACCTGCTCTGCGGTGAACTCCGAACTGGCCAGCTCCTCCCGCTGCGTGTTGAGCTCGCCGGCGTAGTTCGTCTTGATGATGTGTTTCGCCAGCCGGGAGTCGTGCTCCGCGTCCGGGCTGTCCGTCACGGTGAATATGAGGTCGAACCGCGAGATGAGCGCCGGCTCTAGGTCGATCTGCTCGCCGATCGGCTCGTACTGGTCGAACCGGCCGTACTTCGGGTTCGCGGCCCCGAGCAGCGAACACCGCGCCTTCAGCGTCGCGTTGATCCCCGCCTTCGAGACGGAGATCTTCTGCTGTTCGAGCCCCTCGTGCATCGCGGAGCGGTCCGAGGAGTTGTGGACGACGAGCCCGTTCGCGACGAAGTTGTGCGTCTCCTCGACCGTCAGGTCGTACACCCTCGGTCGCTCCCCGTCCTCGATCTGCGCCAGTATCGACCGTAGCTCCGACTCGACCGCCCGCGCCTCCTCCGCGGCGGCCTCGCGCAGATCTCCGAGCCGGTCCGTTTCGACGGCGCCGGACAGCCACCGCGACACGGTCGCCTGCGTCACATCGAGCCGGGACGCCACGCCGGACTGACTGATACCGTAGGCGTCGAGCGCTGCCGACAGCTCTGCCGGCGTTTCGCCGATCGGACCGCGGTCGAGCAACTCGTGGGCCCGCTCTTCGACCGTTTCTATCGGCCCCTCGATGACGTCTGCGAGACGCTGTCGGAGTACCTCGCCGCGGTGTTCTGTCGACTCCGGCGGAACGGTTTCGACTGCCTCCACCCGCCGCCACTTCACGTCGCCGCGGACGAATTCGCGGAGGTCTCCGAGGTCGGTCTCCGCGACCTCGGTGAGGATCTCTCGGAGTCGCTCGGTCACCGTCCGACGGACTTCGTCGTCTTCGCCCCACTCGCGGGAGATCTGCTGTTGGGACAACGCGGTTCCATCCGCGAGTTTGGACTGCGAGACGTGGTATTGGTGCCGCAGCTCTGATAGCGCTTCCCACGTCGGCACTCCCTCGAGCGCGTCCACGTCTTCGGCCGCACGGCTCCGCCGCCCCTCGAACGCCGTGAGTACCTGCCGGGCGCGGTGGAGCGAGACGTTCGCGTCCTCGCTCTCGAAGTCGTGGTACGTGACCGCGTTGATCCCGCACTCGCTCTGGTGAAGCCGGAGCGACTCGCGAGATTCGGCAAGTACGTCGCCGATCTCCGGGACCACGTCGAGGATCGTGCGGTCGCCGTCGGCGGCGTCGACGACGCGGTTGAGGGCCTCGGCTTTTCGCGTGGCGGTGAACCCGACGTAGCGTTGGAACGCCGCGAGCGAGTCGGCGTCCGTCACCGTGAGGTAGTACACATCGCGACCTCTGTCGCGCTCGCGGTGCTGGAGCTGACTCGACACACCGAACTGTAAGAGGAGGTTTCGCGTGCCGCGGAGCAGGTCCCGGCTCGCAGACGCTATTCGAACGTTGTCCGCGGATTCGTCGACGTGGCCCTCGCTGTCGGCCAGTGCCCGGACGAACGCGGCCTTCGCTGCGCGGCTTCCGGTCGAAACGTCCGTCGGGAAGCACTTCTCGTCGTACCGGCCGAGGTTCATTCCCGCGTCGAGGACGGCGTCGGCGTGTTCCTTTCCGGTGACTCGAACCGTCTCGGCGCCGTCGTCGCGCTTCTCGCTCGGCGGACGGACCGGCTCCGCGTCGAACGCTGCCCGTGCCGCTCTCTCGAAGTCGTTTAAGAGGTCGTCGTCCGTGTTGGTGAACCGGACGCCGTAGACGCCCTCGTCGCGGTCGTAGTAAACGTTCCCGTCGCCGGAGAGGTACCCGAGAACGCTCGCCATCGCGGCATCGGTCCCGTCGCCGTCGACGGATCCGTCGCCGAGCGGTTCGATGCTTCCGTCGCCGCCTGCCGTTGCCGCCGCCCCGGCGCCGTCGGCGGCCTTGGTCGGAATCTCTCGGGGGACGTACACCCAGTCGTCGTCGTCGAGCGCGGCCGCCTCACGCTCGACGCGCTCCCCGTCGTCGAGGACGAAGAACGGGTGATCGGCCGTCGCCGTCAGGGATTCGCCGGTCTCCATCGTGACCCGGGTGAGCTCCGAGGGCGCGTCGTACTCGTGGACCGCCGAGACCGGCCGTTCGACCAGCCGCCCGTCCCCGTCCATCGTCCAGACGTCGAGGTCGACGTCGCGGACGCGGCGACCGTTCGAGAGCTCCTCGATATCGCCGTCTTCCGCTGCCTCCCGCGCCAGTTCGTCGATGCGCTCGACGCGGCCGTCCGCCAGCGAGACCAGCGTGTCACCCGTGACACAGTCCATCTTGTCCAGCTCGTCGACCGCGGCAATTCCCTTGTCGGCGAGCACGAGCGCGCCTGCTTCGAGCGACCACTGCTGGCCGTCACCGAAGTCGTCGCGGACGGCGGCGGCCGTGAGCCCCGCCGCGGACGACCCCTTCCCGGACGTGTACACGGAGCGAGGGGCGATGTTTTCTACGTACGAAATCATCTGAGATTTACCCGTTCCGGGGTCGCCGATCAGGAGCATGTGGAGGTCTCCCCGGATCCGCGAGCCGTCGGGGAGGTGTTTGGTGACGCCGGAGAACAGCTGGAGGATCATCGCGAGCTTCTCCTCCTCGTAGCCGTAGATGGCCGGGGCGATGGAGCCCACCATCGCCTCGTAGATGTCGTCGCGCTCGGAGAGCTCGATGATGTCGCGCTTGTCCGCCTCCGTGATGTCCATGTCCTCGAACTCCTCGTCCTCGATGGAGATGGAGACGCCGTCCATGTACAGGTCGAAGATGGCGGACTTCTCGTTGCCCTGCTCGACCTGCTCGATGTGGAGGATCCCGACGCAGGTCACGTGGTCGCCGGGGCTCACCTTGCCGGTGATGTCGTCGACGATGTCGACGTCGAGCGACTGGGGCGTCTCGCCGCCGCGGAGCCCCTCGGGCGATTCCTGGATGCGGAGCTTCTGGGAGTCGACGAACTCGGACTGGTCGAAGTTGACGCGGAAGGGGCCCTGCCGCTCGCAGCCCTGACACTCGTGGGGCTCCTGGAAGCCGCCGTCGCTCTGCGGGATGTACGTCATCGTGCCGCAGCGCTGGCACTCGAAGGCGGCCTCGGTCACCTTCGGGCGCACGTCGGTCGCCTTGCGAACGATCCCCTGAATCGAGACGAGCTTCCCGATGTGGTCGTCGTGGACGCGGATACCGCGGATGTCGACGCTCTCGGGGAGGTCCTCGATACGGACGTGCGCGCGGCCGAGGCTGACGTCGGCGGGGAGGTCGTAGAGCCGCAGCGCCTCCTCGGCGTATTCGCGCATCTGTTCGGGCTTGTTCAGGAAGTCCTCGGCGAGGTCGCGGTCGAACTGAAAGAGGTCGTCGTAGGAGACGTACAGCGAGCGCTGCTCGTTGGGGTACCGCTGCGCGAGCTGCCCGATGTCCTCACGGTAGTAGTTGCGATAGAACTGAATGAACCGCTCCGTGAGGTCCTGGGTGCCGGCCTGAGCCATTGCGACACCTCTTCGTCGGCATCACGTATGAACCTCCGGTTCGGGGCGGACGTGGTCGCGGCGGGCGGGTCGGGAGTCGGATCGGACCGTCGCCTACGCGCGTCCGACGAAGGTCGCGTCGGCTGAGGTGCGCCCCTCGTTGAACGAGAGGACCTTCGCGCGGATCACGTCGCCCGGTTCGAGGCCGCCGGGAACGTCTTCGGTGAAGACGACGAACCCCTCGACCTTGCCGACGGCGACCTCGTCGCCGGAGTGGTGGTCGGTGAGTTCGGTGACGCCGAACTCGTAGGTCTCGCCGATCTCGACCGGCGGTTCGCGCTCTCGGGCGGCGTCGTGAGCGCGCTTCGACTCGCGGGCCTCGGCGGACGGGCCGCGGAGTCGGCGAGCGAGCGCGAACAGCGCGAGCAGCGCGACCGCGACGCCCGCACCGATAACGAGCGGCGACGACGGGATCATACCCCTGCGGTCGACCGCGGCCGACTAAACGGTGTGGGTCCGGAACGCCCGTTCCGCCGCGCGCGGGCCGCCGCCCGCCCGACGCGTCCCGCCCGCATGAGAAACGCCTTTGCCCTCGAAGCCCCCCTCTCGATCCGATGCGACACAGCCGCGGTTCCCGACGACTCGCGCACGGGTGTGGTGTGCCGTGAAGGTCGCGGACGCGGTGCCGGAGTTCGCGGAGGCCTTCGGGTTCGACGAGTTCAACCGGATGCAGCGGGAGGCGCTGCCGGGCATCTTGGAGACCGATCACAACGTCGTCGCGTCCGCGCCGACCGCCTCCGGGAAGACCGCGCTCGCCGAACTCGCCATCTGTCGGACGCTCGCCGCGGGCGGGACCGCCCTCTTCGTCGCGCCGCTGCGCGCGCTCACGAACGAGAAGGAGAGCGAGTGGGAGCGGTTCGAGGAGCTCGGCTACTCCGTCTACGTCGTCTCCGGCGAGCGCGACCTGAACCCCCGCCGCGCCGAGCGTGCGGACGTGCTGGTGACGACGCCGGAGAAGGCCGACAGCGCGACGCGGAAGCACGACTCCGCGCGCTACTCCTTCATCACCGACGTGGACTGCGTCGTCATCGACGAGGTCCACCTGCTCGACTCCGAGAAGCGCGGCGCGGTGCTCGAGGTCACCGTCTCGCGGCTCCGCCGGCTCCAAGACCCCCGCGTCGTCGCGCTCTCGGCGACGATGCCGAACATCGCCGACGTCGCGGAGTGGCTCGACGCGCCCGCGGAGACGACGTACGCCTTCGGCGACGAGTACCGCCCCGTCGACCTCGAGACCGGCGTGAAGACGTACTCGCACGGCTCGAACGCGTTCGCCGACAAGTACCGCCGGCTCTACCGCGCGCTCGACCTCGCCGAGCCGCACGTCCGCGAGGACGGTCAGGCGCTCGTGTTCGTCTCCTCGCGGCAGGACACGGTCCAGGCGGCGAAGAAGGCGCGCGACGAGATCACCGAACGCGACATCCCGATCGACTCGCGGGGCGACTACGACTTCCACAACGAGGCCAAGGAACTCACCAACGACACGCTCCGGCAGTCGGTCACCGACGGCGTCGGCTTCCACCACGCCGGCCTCGGGAAGGACGACCGCGACCGCGTCGAGGAGTGGTTCAAGCAGGGGAAGATCAAGCTCCTCTTCTCGACGTCGACGCTCGCGTGGGGAGTGAACCTCCCCGCCCGCTGCGTCGTCATCCGCGACACGAAGTACCACGACCCGCTGGAGGGGGAGACCGACATCTCGCCGCTCGACGTGCTCCAGATGCTCGGCCGCGCCGGCCGCCCGGAGTACGACGACGTGGGGTACGGCTGGGTGGTCTGCGACCGCGCCGACGCGGACAAGTACCGGAAACTGCTGCGCGAGGGCAAAGAGATCGAGTCGCGGCTCGCCGCCGACCTCGAATCGCACCTCAACGCGGAGATCGCGATGGGGACGATCCGCGGGCTGGAGGACGTGATGGCGTGGCTCGAAACGACCTTCTACTACGTCCGGGCGCAGTCGGAGCCCGACGCGTACGACTTCCCGACGCTCCGCGACCGCGTCCGCGACACCCTCGAATCGCTCGTCGACGACGGCTTCGTCGCGGCCGACGACGACCTCGCGATCGAGCCCACCGCGCTCGGGCGACTCGCCTCGAAGTACTACCTCCGGCTCGACACCGCGCGGCGGTTCCGGCGGCTCGCGGACCGGGAGACGCTCACCGTCGACTCGGTGTTGGAGACCGTCGCGTCGGCGGGCGAGTTCGACTCCGTCTCGGCGCGCTCGGCCGAGTCCGACGCGATCGACCGCATCCTCGACGGCCGCGACACCGACCTCGAAGACGGCCACCGCAAGGTGTTCGCCATCCTCCTCGCCGGGATGGCCGACTCGATCCCCTCTGACCTCCGCTCCGACGCGTGGGTGATCCGGCAGAACGCGCTCCGGCTGCTCGCCGCGCTCGCGGAGTTCCTCGACCGGTTCGCCGGCCCACGCGCGGCCAACCTCGCCTGCCGCGTGGAGGCGCGCGTCGAACACGGCGTCTCCCGCGAGGCCGTCGCGCTCACGGCGATCGAGGGGGTCGGCTCCGGCCGCGCGGAGCGCCTCGCGGACGTCGGGCTCACCTCCCCCGCCGACGTCGTCGACGCCGGCGCGACAGAGCTCGAAAACGCCGGCATGAGCGGCTCCGTCGCGGAGCGCGTCGTCGACGCCGCGCGCGACTGCCCCCGGATCGACGTCGACTGGGGCGAGTTTCCGGACGGCATCGCGGTCGGCGAGAACGAGATGTGCGAGGTCGCCGTCGCCGCGGCCTCGGGAAGCGCTCGCGCCGGCATCCGCGTCACCGTCAACAACGTGGAGATGACCACGACGACCACGTACCTCGACGGGGAGACGACGCTCCCGGTCGGCGTGTTCGGCACGCCCGACGCCGACGAACTGGAGTTCACCGTCGAGGTCGCCTTCCCGGACCTCCCGCTGTTGCCCGTCACGGCCACGCGGACGGTCCGGATCGAGTAGGTCACTCCTCGCGTTCCCGCTTCGCGACGTCCACGTGGTACCCGTCGAGAACGTCCCGCCCGAGCAGCACGGGATAGTTCATGTGACTCCGATCCTCGACGCTCGCGGTCACGGTCTGCCAGCGGTTCCCGATCTTCACGTCGATCTCGACGAGCGGGCGCCGCTGTCGCTTCCGGCGCGATCCTGTCTTCACGCGGACCGTCCTGAGTATCGGCCCGGCGCCGATCTCGGCGGCGACGTCGAAGTCGATGCTCGTCCGCCCGGCGCCGGTGTCCGACTTGGCGACCACCTCGACCGCCCGCTGGCCCGCGCTCACCGCCACGGCCTCGGTGTAGCCGACCGTCGTCGATTCCTCCGGATCCGGATCGAGCGGGGGCTTACAGTCGGGGACCGAATCGTCCAGCACCGACGCGAGGGACGCGACGCGATCGCGGTCGACGCCGCCGCCCCGCTCGATAGCGAGCGCGGCGATGTGCGGTGCCGGACTGACCCCCGTCGCCTCGAAGAGCCCCTTGAATCCCGCCGTCACGTTCACCTCGAGCACGTACCAGGTGCCGTCGCGACACAACAGGTCGACGCCGGCGTAGTCGAGGTCGAGCACGTCGGCCGCCTCCCGTGAGAGTCGCGCCGCCTCCTCGGGCAAGCCGGCGGTGAAACCTTCGACCTCGCCGCCGACGGCGACGTTCGTTCGCCACTCGTCCGACGGCGCGTACCGCTTCATGGCGCCGACGACGCGGTCGCCGACGACGTACGCGCGGACGTCGAACGGCCGCTCGACGCCGGCGTCGATGAACTCCTGTAAAAACGCCCGACGCCGGGCGATATGCGGAGCGACGATGTCGTCTGCGCCGACGACCGCCATCCGATCCCCGTTCGTTCCGACGGCGGACTTGTGAACCGCCGTCTCGCTCGTGAGACGGTTCCCTTCGTTGATCGTCCGCCGGCTGAACGCGATGTACGCGTCCGGAACCGGAATCCCCGCCGTCGCGAGCCTCGCCGCGGCCCCGTACTTGTGAAGCGATTGGACGGCGACCTCAGGCGGGTTCAACACCGCGCGGGACGCGGCGTAGGCCGTCGCGATCCCGAGGTCGTCCAACGGCTCGGCAGACTTCGTCATCAGCAGCCGGTTCACGACGACCTCCACGTCGGGGTCGAACCGGAGGCTCTCGTCTTCGATCCACGACCTGGTGTTCTCCTCGCGGAGCCAGACCGGCTCGTGTCCCAACGCCCGAACGGCGTTGAGGATCGCTTTGGTCTCTTTGCTGTTGTGGAAACTCAACACGCCAACCCGGACCGGGGACGCCTCGTCGGCCGTCACCGACGGGTCCGAACCAGAGCCCTCTCTCATACCTCCCCTCCCAGAGCGATCTTGCTAAGTTACCCACACAATACCCGGCGTACAGAGCGCCAGCGCCCGGCCGCGCGGAGCGGCTCCCCGCCGACCGCTTAACACGGAGAACGGGGCAACCCCCCGTATGCCGGAACGACTCCGCGTGCTCGCAGGCGACTGCCAGGTGACCGACCGCGGCGACCGGACCCGCACGTACCGCGGGCGGGTCGTCGTCCTGATCAAACCCGACGACACGACGCTCGTCCACGACGCCGACGGCTACCAGCCCGTCGCGTGGCTCACCCGGCCCGAGAGCGTCGTCGTCGAGGGCGACGGCGACGGGTTCACGATCACCGCCCGCGACGGCTCCCGGCGGCTCCGCGTCGTCGCCGAGGAGGCGACGGCGAGCCGGGCCCTCCCCGTCACCGAGGCGGGCGTGCCGGTCGGGACCTGCCCCGACGACGGCGGGCCGCTCGTGCGGTCGCGCGGCGACGTGGTCTGCCTCGACTGCGAGACGCGCCGGGGGCTCCCGGCGGGCGCGAGCGTCACGGACGCGACCTGCGACGACTGCGGGCTCCCGAAGATCCGCGTCGAGCGCGGCGAACCGTTCCACCTCTGTCTCGACCCCGCGTGCGACCCGATGGAGGCGGCCGTCAGCGACCGGTTCGACGGCGTCTGGGAGTGCCCCGACTGCGGGGACGACCTCCGCGTCCGCTCCGCGCCCGGCCGCGTCTACCTCGGCTGCGAGGACTACCCCGACTGCGAGACCACCTTCTCGTTCCCCGCCGGGGTCGTCGTCGACGAGTGCGACTGCGGGCTCCCCGTCTTCGAGACGGCGGCCGGGCTGGGCTGTCTGGACGGGACCTGCGAAGTCGGCGGTCACACGGTGAGCGAAAAGACGGATCTCACGGGAGAGAGCGACGGCTAACTCCGGCTCCCCGGCCCGCTCGGCCTACTCCGCGAGCTGCTGGCGACCCGGCGCGATGAGGCGGTCGAGGTACTCCGCGAGCGCGCCCTTCGCGTCCGCGGGGTGGAGCTCGCCGGACTCCAGATCGGCTTCGAGGTCGGCGTAGGCGTCGTACTCCAGGTCGCCGCCGTACTCCTCCGGCCGCTCGACGGTGACCGAGTCGAACCGGGGGAACACGTGGTACTCGAACACCTGGAGGACGGGGTTCTCGCGCTCCGCGCCGTCGTCGGTCGGCTCGGGGTCGGCCGTCGGCGGGCAGTAGGCGTCGTTCACCTTCGACTCGATGTCCTCCCGGGAGTCCTCCATCGAGATGGTGACGCCCTCGCTGGAGGACATCTTGCCGCGCCCGGTCCCGAGGTCGGCGATCAGCGGCGTGTGGAGGCTCGTCGGCGGCTCGCGGTCGATGCTCGGTAACACGTCGCGAGCGAGCATGTGGACCTTCCGCTGTTCCATCCCGCCGACCGCGAGGTCGACGCCGAGGTACGGGATGTCGAGCGCCTGCATCAGGGGGTAGACGGCCTGCGACACCTTCACCGAGTCGCCGGAGCTGATCTCGGCCATCGCCCGCTCGGCGCGCGCGAGCGTCGTTTCGAGCTCAAGGGCGTGGAGGTCGAGGGTGTAGTCGTCGTCGAGCTGGAAGTCCGAGCCGAGCACGAACTGCGTGTTCGACTCGTCGAGCCCGTAGGCGATGAACTGGTCGCGCATCCGCTCGGCGGTGTGGCGGATATCCTCGAACGACCCCTTGTCGTTGAGGTAGGCGTGGACGTCGGCCAGCAGGACCGTCACCTCGAATCCCGCCTCCTGGAGGTCGATGAGCTTGTTCGCGGTGAGCATGTGACCGATGTGGAGCACGCCCGAGGGCTCGTAGCCGACGTACGCCCGCTTCCCTTCGGGGTCGTCGGCCAGCGCCTCGATCTCCGACTCGGTGACCACCTCGGCCGCGTTCCGGGTGATCAGCTCGTGAGCGTCCATACCTTCGAGTGTGCGTTCCCGGACATATGACTTCTGGATGCGTGCCGACGACTCACGCGGATCGCCGCCAGCGCGGCCGTCGGCCGCGTTCGCTCGGCCTCCGGCCGCCGCCGGGCGGAGTCACTCCTCCGTCTCGGGCAGCGTCCGCCCTGCCCGGTGTTCGGAGATGATCCGGTCGATCCGCTCGGCCTTCTCGTCGCGCCGGCGCTCTTCGGCGCGCTCCTCCCAGTCTTCGACGGCGTCGGCGAGGGCCTCCTCGCTCGCGACCGCCAGTTCGTCCACCTCGCGGACCGGCACGGCGTCGGCGGGCACCACCGGAATCGCGCGCTCGAACAGCACCTCGTCGGCGACGCCCGAGAGGTTCCCCTCGCCGCGGATCACGGCCCGCGGCTCCGCCTCCGCGAGCCGCTCCGCGGTCCGGCGGCCCGCCCCGGACGCGTCCCGGAGGTAGACCACGTCGCCGGCGACGAGCCCGTACGCGTCGTCCGCGGCGTCGAGCGCGTCGAGCGTGAACTGCTCGACGACCTTCACGCTCACGAGCCCCCGCCCCTCGGCCACGTCGCCGAAGTTCGAGTGATCGAGCCGCCACAGCTCCTTCAGCGTCTCCACCTTCCGTTCGAGGTCTGCGACGCGCTCTCGGGCCTCGTCGCGCTCGCGCTCCAAGCGGTCCGTCTCGCGTTCGAGCCGGGAGACCGCTCGCCGCGTGCGCGCCTCGATGCGCTCCTCGCGTTTCGCCTCCTCCAGCTCCCCTTCCAGCTCCGCGATCCGCCCGTCGCGCTCGTCGAGGTCGTCCTCGAGCGACTCGGCGTGCGACTCCAGGCGGTCGACGCGCTCGCGGAGCCGCCGGATCGTCTCCTCCTCCTCGGTGCGATCGGGCTCGGTGGGATCCGGATCCTCCTCCTCGTCGTCCCCTCCGTCCCCGCCGTCGTCCTCGCTCAGGTCGTCGATGACGGCCTCGACCGACGAGCCGCCCGCGACGACGCCGGCGATCACCGCCCCGCGGTCGAGCCGCGGCGGGGTCTTCGCCGCGATCCGCTCGAACTGGTCCTCGTGGTCGTCGTAGGCGTACAGCGCGGCCGCGAGCGCGTCGCGCTCGTGGTCGTTCGCGTAGCTCGCCTCGCGGGTGCGGTGGAGCTTCTCGTCGACCGGGAGGTCGGTCGTGGGCCGCCAGCCGGCGGCGTCGAACGAGCGCCGGAACTTCTCGACCGTCTCCGGCATCGGCTCGACGTCTGCGGCGACGATGATCGGCCGCCCCTGCTCGACGATCCACTCGGTCACCTCGGCGGTGTCGCCCGTCCGCGAGGAGTACAGCGCGTGGACGGTGCCGTCGAGGCCGACGACGGCGGCCGCGGTGGTCGTCCCGGGGTCGATCCCGACGATCACGCGGTCGCGCCGCTTCACCAGCGGCTCGTACTCGATCCCGTCGCGGCGCTCGCGCTCGACCTCGACGCGCACGTCGCCGGCCCGCGAGTTCGAGACCGGGATGTCCTCGGGGCGGGCCTCGACGGCGAACGTCGCGTTCGCGTAGCCGCCGTACTTCTCGGTCACGTCGCGCTCGAACGACAGGTTCGCCTCGTTCAGCTTCGACTGGACCTGCCGCGTCCGCTTGCGGACGTTGCCGTGGATCCGCCGCGTGTACCGGTCCTGACTCCATCCGCCCTTCCCCGTCGAACGCCCGCGGGACACCTTCACCGTCGTCTCGTCGGTGAACGCGGTCACCTCGTGGCCGACGTTCGCGGCGGCGAGCCGCGCCGACGCCTCCGCCTCCTTCATCGGCTTCTTGCCGTAGGGGATGCCGTGCCGGGAGGCGACCCGCGAGAGCGGCTCCGGGCGCTCCGCGCCGGTCACCTGGACGAGCCGGGTGCCGTCGGGCAGCGACCGGAGGAAGTTGACGAGTTCGCCCTTGTCCGCCGCCAGCTCGTAGGCGTTGTCGGTGGCGACGTAGAGGGGCTCGCGGTCGTCGATCAGCCGGCAGAGCTTCCGGAAGGAGACGACGTCGCGGGTGATCCGGGCCATCGGGCCGTCGACGTCGGGAGCGTCGGGGTCGTCCTCGTCGACGGGATCCAGAATGACGAGCGCGTAAGAGGGGCTGTCGCCGCGGACGTCCCCGCTGTGGACGTCGACGCCGAACACCGGCCGGTCGCGGGCGCGGATGGTCCGGGTTGTCACGTACCGAGGTAGGTCGTTGCCCCGTATATACCCCACGCCGAGGGAGCCGCGGATCGCCGCCGGACGGGCGAGCGGTCAGAAGATCCCGGGCTCGTCGCCCGCCTGCTGTCGCCGGCCGCTGATGACTCCCGGCGTCCCGCCCGTCTGGATGATGTTGAACGCGGTCATCAGGTCAGACCGGGAGATGAGGCCGACGAGCTCGCCCTCCCCCCCGACCACGGGGAGCCGGCCGACGCCGTGTTCCTGCATCGTCTGAAGCGCGGTCAGGGCGTCGGCGCTCGGGTCGACGGCGACGAGATCGGTCGCCATCACCTCGTCGACGCGGTAGGCGTCGCGCTCCACCTCGCGGACCGACCTGGCGTCTTCGAGGGTGACCATCCCGACGAGCTCGTCGCCGTCGAGGACTGGATACCCCGTGTGGCGCTCCTCGAACATCCGGCTCATCAGGTCGGCGACGGAGGTGTCCTCCGTCACCGTGTGGAGCTGCTCGCGGGGCGTCATCACGTCGGTGACGGTGACGCCCTCGAAGGTGGCCTTCAGGGTCGTCTGCTGGGCCTCGCCCGAGGCGGCGATGTAGATGAAGAAGGCGAGCACGATGAGCAGCAGCTGGAAGCTGAACAGGCCGATGATGCCCATCAGGAACGCGAACACCTTCCCCACGGAGGCGGCCCGCTGGGTCGCCTGCGCGTGCGGCTGGTTCCGCGCGAGGAGCGCCCGCAGGACCCGCCCGCCGTCCATCGGGAACGCGGGGAGCATGTTGAAGACGGCGAGGACGACGTTCAAGAGCGCGAGGTAGCCGAAGACGAAGAGGACGGCGTTGGAGCCGCCCGCGGCGACGAGGACGACCCCGTAGCAGGCGACCCCGACCGCGACGCTGACGAGCGGGCCCGCGATCGCGATCCAGAACTCGTGTTTCCAGTCCTCGGGGAACTCGGCGAAGCTGGCGAGGCCGCCGAGCAGCCACAGCGTGATCGATTCGATCTCGTAGCCGTAGCGCATGGCGACGAGCGAGTGGCCGAACTCGTGGAGCAACACGCCGACGAACAGCCCGACGGCGGCCGACAGCCCGAGCAGCCACGGCGTGTTGCCGGCGGCGACCGCGCCGGCGTCGATCCCGAGCCCGGCGACCTCGTTCATCACCTCCGCGATCATCCCGACCTGCGACCCGATGAGATACGCGAAGAGCGGTAAGACGATCAGGAACGTCCAGTTGAGCCTGATCGGAATCCCGAACGCGGTCCCGATCTTGATTCCACGCATGCCCTCGGGTTCGCCCGGTGATCGGTTAAGTAACCGGGTCGGGCCGGTGATCGATTAAGTGCGCGCCCCTCGTCGGGACGCACATGAGCGACACAGGCGATCCCGAGTCGGTCGTGAAACGCGGCGGCGAGATCACCTACGAACCCGTCGAGGCCGCCGAGGGGCTCTCGAAGGGCGTCCTCCTCGACGAGTCGGACGGCGCGCCGAACTTCGCGATGCGCCGGTTCGAACTCGCGCCGGGCGCCGCGGTCCCCCGCCACACCAACGCGGTCGAACACGAGCAGTACGTCCTCGCCGGCGAGTACGTCGTCGGGATCGGCGACGAGGAACACGCCGTGTCGGCCGGCGACGCCCTCCTGATACCCGCGGGCGTCGAGCACTGGTACCGCAACGAGCGCGACGAGCCCGGCGCGTTCATCTGCGCGGTGCCGAACGGCGACGACGCGATCGAACTCGTCGAGTAAGGGCCGCGTGCGCGGTCGCGTCCCCCGCGGCGGGGCCGACTACTCCAGCGTACCGACGCGGTCGGCGACGTAGCCGAACTGGTCGCGGTAGCCGTTCGACGACAGCAACACGGGGTAGAAGGACTCGTCGGCGAGCAGCGGCTCGCCGTCGGCGGCCGCGAACCGCTCGCCGGGCTCGACGCGCTCGAAGTTGCGCGCGAACACCTCGTACGCCTCCGCGTCGGGCTTCGGGATCCGCTCGCGGAGCCGGAACACGGAGACGTCCTCGCGGCCGCCGGCGTCGAGCACGTCGTCGGCGCCGGGCGCGGAGATCGCGCCGGTCGCGGCGAGGAACGCGCGGGCGAGCCAGTAGGCGTTGTCGGCGGCCGCCTCGGAGCCCTGGAGCCCGGCCTCCACTTCGAGCGTGTGCGGGTGTTCGATGAGCCGTCCCTCGGTGAACGCGTCCGTCTGGATCACGGCGTCGACGGGGAGGTGCGGCGCGACCGCGCGGGTCACCTCGTCCATCGAGTCGATGACGGCGAACGGCTCCGCGTACGACTGCGTCGAGTGGATCGCGAACGTCGTACACCCCTCCAGCGCGCCGACCAGTTCGGCCGCGAGCCGCACCTCGTGGGCCTCCGCGTCGGGGTTGCCCGGGAACGCCCGGTTGAGGTCGGCGTCGAGGTAGCGCTCCCCGGCGTCGAGCGCGGCCTCGTTGGCGACGATCAGCCGCACCGGCCGCTCGGGGTCGAGGCCCGCGTCGAGCAGGCGCTCGACGGCGCGGGCGCCGCAGGGCTCGTCGCCGTGGATCGCGCCGACCACGGCGACCTCGGGCTCCCCGTCGCCCAGATCGTGGATCTCCATACCACACCCTGGCGGGCGGCGGATAAGTGGCGTTCGGATCCGGGGCGAGGGGTTCGGACCCGAGGTGGAGTGCGGACCCGCGGCGAAGCGTTCGGTCCCCGCCGCTCCGCGATCGGCGACGCCCGAGTTCAGTGCTCCTCGTCGACGCGCTCCGCGTACTCGTAGTCGGCCGGGTACGCCGGCGGCTGCGCGCCGTCGAGGGCGATCTGCCACCCGTCGACCGCGGCCGGGTCGCCGAGCGCGGCCCGGAGCGTCTCCCGCACGTCGTCGACGTCGACCCCGTAGAAGTCGCTCGGGATCCCGTCGAGGTACTGGAGCGCCGTCTCGAACAGCGACCGCATCCCCGCGTCGTTCTCGAAGTCGACGCGCTTGTACGCGCCGGCGGCGACCTGAACCATTCCGTGGAGGAAGGCGCTCTCAGCCGTCCCGCGGCCGTAGTTGTACCACTCGTCCTCGAAACAGTCGTGGCTCTCGTGGTACGCGCCGTCGTTGAACAGCCGCACACCGTGTTCGGTCGCGCGCCGGAGCGTCGCGTGCTCCCAGTAGCCGCCGACCAGCCGCGCGTCCGACGGTTCGCCGGACGACCCGTCCCCGTCGTCGGACGTCGATTCCGGCGCTCCCGACCTCGGGTCCGGGTCGTCGCCCGCGTGCCACCCGGTCGGGTTCCCGAGGGGCGGGGCGACGCCCGGATCGCGGGTGTGGTCGTCCATGCGCGGGCCGTTGACGCGGCAGCGACCTAACCGTTTCGCGGCGCTGGCGACGGAGCCGGTCCGCAGACGGATCGAACCCTTCTTTCCCCCGCTCGCGCTCCGGTCTACCGAATGGACGCCGGACTCCTCTTCGCCCTCGCCGCCGCCGTCGTCTGGGGCGCGTACCTCTTCGTCCTGAAGCGGTCCTTCTCCGCGTATCCGCCCGCCGCGCTGACGGTGACGATCAACGCCGCGGCGCTCGCGTGGTTCCTCGCGGCGACCGGTCTCACGGTGGGCTTCGGCGACGCCGCGGCCGGCGTGGCGGGGCTCGCGGTCCCGCGACGGTTCGCCGTCGTCGCCGTCACGACGCTCGCGACGGCCGCCGCCTTCGTCCTCTTCCTGCGCGCCATCGAGGACGGCGCGGTGTCGTACGTCGCGCCGATCAACAAGGTCGTCCCGATGTTCGTCCTCCCGCTGGAGGTCGGACTGCTCGGACAGGTGTTGTCGCCGGTCCAGGTCGCCGGCGTCGTCGTCACCACCCTCGCGGTGTACGTCGCGAACTACGAGCCGGGCGGCTTCTTCGCGCCGTTCGCGCGGGCCGCGCGGTCGCGACCGGCGCAGCTGGCGCTCGCGAGCGCGGCCTGCTACGCGGTCGCCGACGTGGGAAAGCGGGTCGCGCTCCAGGAGCTCGCGATCCCCGGCACGCTCTGGGTGCCGCTGCTGCTCGCCGGCGTCGCGGCCGTCCTCCTCCCGGCGGCGCTCCGGAGTTCGTTCGAGGTCAGCCGACGGGACCTCCCGAAGTTCCTCGCGGCCGGCGCGCTCGTCGCGCTGGGCGAGCACCTGACGACGGTCGCGTTCGCGGCGCTGCCCGCGAGCGTCGCCTCCCCGGTGATCAACACGCAGGCCATCGTCGCGGTCGTCCTCGGGGGCGTGCTGCTCGGCGAGCGACACTTCCGAGTCCGGCTCGTCGCGGCCGTCCTCGCGGTCGTCGGCGTCGCGATGATCGCCGGCTGAGGCGTCGCCGTCCCGCACTCCCGCCGGCAGCCGAGAGACACTTGACCGCTCGACTCTTACCGCCCCCATGGAACCCGCGTCCGAGTCGACCCCGATCGACCACGCCGAGTCGATCGTCCACGCCCTCGGCGACGGCGCGTACGTCCTCGACGCCGACCGGAACCGCGCGTTCGTCAACGACCGCCTCCGCGAGGTGACCGGGTTCGAGGAGGCGGTCCTCCACGCGAAACACCCGGAACGGCTCGTCGAGGAGGGGTACTGGAGCGCCGAGACGGGCGACCGCTACCGGGAGGCCGCGGAGCGCGTCCTCGCGGGCGAGGCCGCCGACGAGCGCGTCCAACTCACGACGACGCTGGCGGACGGCAGCGAAGTGACCACCGAGACCAGGCTGACGCCGGTCGAGCGCGGCGACGCGGTCGTCGGCGCGGTCGGCGTCATCCGCGACGTCACGGACCGGGTCGAGCGCGAGCGCGAGCTGAGGCGGCTCAACGAGCGGCTCGAACGCCTCGCCGGCTTCCTCTCGCACGACCTCCGGAACCCCCTCTCGGTCGCCCGCGGCTACGTCGACCTCGCGCGCGAGACCGGCGACGTGGAGCGACTCGACGCCGCCGAGAGCGCGTTCGGTCGGATCGAGACGATGATCGACGAGGCGCTGGTGATGGCCCGCGATCCGGACGCGATCGAGACCGCGGACGGGGCGGTCGACCTCGCCGCCCTCGCCGACGACTGCCTCGAATCGGGCGACTTCGGCGACCTGCCGGCCGACGCCGACCTCGTCGTCGAGGACCCCGGCCCGGTCGCCGGCGACCCGGCCCTCCTCCGGCGCGCGGTCGGGAACCTGATCGCCAACGCCCTCGACCACGGCGGCGACGCCCCGACGGTCCGCGTCGGCGTCGACGACCGCGGGCTGTACGTGGCCGACGACGGGCCCGGGCTCCCGGACGACGCGGCGCTCTCCGACGGGTCGGACCCGACGGCCGATCTGGCCGATTTCGGCGTCTCTCGCGGCGGCGGCACCGGAATCGGGCTCGCCATCGTCGAGCGCGTCGCGGCCGCGCACGGCTGGACGCTCGAGATCGACGAGTCCGCCGAGGGCGGGTTCCGGGCGACGCTGGTCGGTGCCGAGCGCGCCGCAACGCGGTAGTCGCCTACCCTACCCGCCCTAGCCCGCCCCGCCCTGTCCCGCCCTAGCCCTCCCCGTCCCGCCCGGCCGAGCCGCGAACTCTCTCGCCGTCGACGCGCCGTGATACCGCCGACGGCCACGCAGCCGACGCGCCGTCGACGCCACGTTTCTCTCTCGATCGCCGCAAAATGTATTTTTAGGCACATTTGTTTAAATTTAACATCGATTAAACTATATTCGTGTTCGCATGCCACGCAACTCCTCGCGACGGAGCGTGCTGAAGGCGATCGGCGCAGCCGCGACGGTGCCGGGTGTCGTCGGCACCGCCGCCGGTCGTGGGAACGCCCCGACCCCGCGGTACGCCGCGTTCAACGTCGTCGACCTCGGCACCGAGCAGGTACAGGAACCGGGCGATTCGCAGGCGGAGGCCGCGGCCCGCGTCGTCCAAGAGGTCGACCCCGACGTGCTCGTCGTCAACGAACTCGCCAACAACGTCCAGGAGGCGACGGTCGACGATGACGTGCCGACCGACCGGACGAACATCGAGGCGTTCGTCGAGAACTACCTCAGCGACCCGCAGACCCCGCGGCTGGAGGGGATCGACTACGAGTACACGCTCCAGCCAGACAGCAACACCGGGCTCCTCCCCGAGGAAGACTACGACTTCAACAAGGACGGCGAGGCGGGCGCTCGGCCGGGTGACGCGTTCGGCTTCGGGTTCTACCCCGGCCAGTACGCCTTCGGGATCGCGAGCAAGTACCCCGTCGACGAGGACGCGGTCCGCTCGTTCCAGGAGTTCCTGTGGGCGGACATGCCGGACAACCGGATCCCGCTCGCGAGCGACGAAGACGTCGTTACCGAGGGCGACGCGATCTACCTGACCGAGACGGAGCTCGACGCCTTCCGCCTCTCCTCGAAGACCCACGTCGACGTGCCGTTCGACGTCGACGGCGAGACGGTCCACGGGCTGTTCTCGCACCCGACCCCGACCGGGTTCGACGCCGAAAACAATTTCAACGGACGGTGGAACCACGACGAGAACCGGTTCTGGGCCGACTACGTCGCCGGCGCAGAGTACATCTACGACGACTCCGGCACGGAGGGCGGCCTCGACGACGACGCCTCCTACGTCCTGCTCGGCGACATGAACGCCGGTCCCGGCGACGAGCCGCTCAACCCGGCGGCGAAGTACTTCATCGACAACTCGGACTTCGACAGTCGCAGTCGACCCACGAGCCCCGGCGGCGCGCAGCGCGGGAACCCATACGCGACCGCCGAGTTCGGCGGCGGTGAGACGGTCGACTGGGTGCTCCCCTCGCCGGACCTCTCGCTCCGGGGCTCCTCGGTCGTCTGGCCGAGTTCGAACGCGAACAAGCGCGGGCTCGCGGACGACGTCGCGGCCGCCTCGGACCACCGCCTCGTCTGGGCGGACATCGCCGCGCGGCCGGGGTCATCCGGCGGCGGCCGCGGACGCGGAAACCGGTGATTTAAATCGCTCGGCGGGCTTGGTCTCGACTGCGTGCGAGGGTAGCCAAGCCCGGAAACGGCGGCGGATTCAAGCTCCGCTCCTGTAGAGGTCCGTGGGTTCAAATCCCTCCCCTCGCATCGCCGGGGTCCACCCCCCGTGATGCGGAAGGCGCTCTCGGAGCGTTCTTCCNTCGCGGTGGTCCGTGGGTTCAAATCCCTCCCCTCGCATCGCCGGGGTCCACCCCCCGTGATGCGGAAGGCGCTCTCGGAGCGTTCTTCCCTAGCAAAATTTCACACCCGACTTACTCTGAGCCGTCAGCATAGCCGAGCCCGGAAACGGCGGCGGATTCAACCTCCGCTCCTGTAGAGGTCTCGTGAGCGAGCGACGCGAGCGAACGAGAGCACGCGAGCCGCAACCGGCGAGCGAAGCGAGCCGGACCGTCTCGCGGTGGTCCGTGGGTTCAAATCCCTCCCCTCGCATCGCCGGGGTCCACCCCCCGTGATGCGGAAGGCGCTCTCGGAGCGTTCTTCCCTCGCAAANGGAGGCGTGAGGTGCTGTGCGGAGCCGTACGGGGCGGGACTCAAAGGGGCAGTCGCGAGGGCGCGGTAGGCGACGTAAGCACCGCAGCGAGCGAAACGAGCGAGGAGCGCAACGAGCGTACCGCGCCCTCGCGACTGGGGATTTGACGGTGTTCGCAGTCGATCTGCGGTCAACGAGTTACGTACAAGCGGTCGAGCAGACGGTGTCGCTCCTCTCACCGTCATCACGCGATTCATCTCGAAACGACACGAACGTCCACCCGAAACGGAGGGTCCGAAACGGTTTTGCCCTGGCCTGCCGGACGGTCGATATGCCAGCAGATCCCGACACGGGGTACGACCCCTCGATGGGTCGGAAGTTCGTGTTCGTCACGGGCGGAGTGATGTCCGGGCTGGGCAAGGGCATCACCGCCGCCAGCACCGGGCGTCTTCTCGCCAACGCGGGCTTCGACGTCACCGCCGTCAAGGTGGACCCCTACCTCAACGTCGACGCCGGGACGATGAACCCGTACGAGCACGGCGAGGTGTACGTCCTCAAGGACGGCGGCGAGGTCGACCTCGACCTGGGCAACTACGAGCGCTTCCTCGGCACCGACATGACGTTCGACCACAACGTCACCACGGGGAAGACGTACGAGCACGTCATCGAGCGCGAGCGCGCCGGCGACTACCTCGGCAAGACCGTCCAGATCATCCCGCACGTCACCGACGACATCAAGCGCCGCATCCGCGAGGCCGCCGAGGGGTCCGACGTCTGCCTCGTCGAGATCGGCGGGACGGTCGGCGACATCGAGTCGATGCCGTTCCTCGAGGCCCTCCGCCAGTTCGCCCACGAGGAGGACGACGAGGACATCCTCTTCACGCACGTCACGCTCGTCCCGTACTCGAAGAACGGCGAGCAGAAGACGAAGCCCACCCAGCACTCTGTGAAGGAACTGCGCTCGATCGGGCTCCAGCCCGACATCCTCGTCGGGCGCTCCGAGGACCGGCTGGACCCGGAGACGAAAGAGAAGATCGCCCTCTTCTGTGACGTGCCCACGGACGCCGTCTTCTCGAACCCGGACGTCGAGGACATCTACCACGTCCCGCTGATGGTCGAAGACGAGGGGTTAGACGAGTACGTGATGGAGCGGCTCGGCCTCGCCGCGGAGGCGCTGCCGAAGGCCGAGCGCTCGACGGAGTGGCGCGAGCTGGTCACCCGCGACCGCGACGAGGAGATCGACGTGGCCCTGGTCGGCAAGTACGCCCTCGAAGACGCCTACATGTCGATCCACGAGGCGCTGAAGCACGCCGGCATCCAGACCGGCACCGAGGTGAACGTGCTGTGGGTCGACGCCGACGAGACGCGCGAGGAACACGAGCAGCGCCTCGCCGAGGCGGACGCCGTCGTCGTCCCCGGCGGCTTCGGTTCCCGCGGGACCGACGGGAAGATCGAGGCGATCCGCTACGCCCGCGAGAACGGCGTGCCGTTCCTCGGACTCTGTCTGGGCTTCCAGATGGCGGTCGTCGAGCACGCGCGCAACGTCCTCGGCCTCGACGCGGCCCACTCCGCGGAGATCGACCCCGACACCCCTCACCCCGTCATCGACCTGCTCCCCGAGCAGTACGAGACGGAGGACATGGGCGGGACGATGCGGCTCGGTGCGCACGAGACCGACATCGAACCCGACACGCTCGCGGCCCGGGTGTACGACGCCGACTCCTGTACCGAGCGCCACCGCCACCGCTACGAGGTGAACCCCGAGTACATCGACGACCTGGAGGCCGACGGGCTGACGTTCTCCGGGCGCGCCGACAACCGGATGGAGATCCTCGAACGTCCGGACCACCCGTTCTTCTTCGGGACGCAGGCGCACCCCGAGTTCCGGTCGCGGCCCGACCGCGCGAGCCCGCCGTTCGTCTCGCTCGTCGAGGCGGCGCTGGGATCGACGGACACAACCGAGCGGAACGCGGACGTGAGGCTATAGATGGTCGAGACGGACGAATTCATCGCGGAGGCGAAAGCGGAGATCCGGGAGGCGATCGGCGACGCGAACGCCGTGATCGCCCTCTCCGGCGGGGTCGACTCCTCGGTCGCGGCGACGCTCGCGTACGAGGCGGTCGGCGACCAGCTCACCCCCGTCTACGTCGACACGGGCCTGATGCGGAAGGGGGAGACGGCGGAGATCCGCGACACGTTCGACTTCATGGAGTCGCTGCGCGTGATCGAGGCGCAGGACCGATTCTTCGACCGGCTCGCGGGCGTCACCGATCCCGAGGAGAAGCGCCACGTCATCGGCGAGGGGTTCATCGACGAGTTCGAGGCGGTCGCGCGCGACGTCGACGCCGACTACCTCGTTCAGGGGACGATCTACCCCGACCGCATCGAGTCGGAGGGGAACATCAAGTCGCACCACAACGTCGGCGGGCTCCCCGAGGTCGTCGACTTCGAGGGGATCGTCGAGCCCGTGCGCGACCTGTACAAGGACGAGGTGCGCGAGGTGGCCCGCGAGCTCGGGCTCGAAGAGATCATCTCCGAGCGGATGCCGTTCCCCGGCCCCGGGCTCGCCGTCCGGATCGTCGGCGAGGTGACCCCGGAGAAGGCCGCGGTCGCCCGCGAGGCGACCCACGTCGTCGAGGAGGAGCTGGAGGAGTACGACCCGTGGCAGGCGTTCGCCGCGGTCCTCGGCAAGGCGACCGGCGTCAAGGGCGACAACCGCGTCCACGGCTGGGTGGTCGCCGTGCGCTCCGTCGAGAGCCGCGACGGGATGACCGCCCGCGCGCAGGAGCTCGACTGGAGCACGCTCCAGCGGATCCAGAGCCGGATCACCGGCGAGAACGAGAACGTGGCGCGGGTCGTCTACGACGTGACCCACAAGCCGCCCGCGACGATCGAGTACGAGTGATGACGGACCAGCCACTCGCCGTCGTCGCCGGCCCCGACGAGCACGGGCTCGGCGAGGAGCTCGCCGCGCTCGGCGTCGCGATCAACCGCATCGATGGGCTCGTCACCGCCGACGCGCTCGCCGAGGCCGGCATCGCCGACGCCGCGTACTTCGTCCTCACCGACGTCGAGGAGGCGACCGGCATCCCGGTCGCGAAGGAGCGGAACCCGGACGTTCGGGTCGTGACGTACGCGAGCCGGTCGCTGCCGGAGTTCGTCGCGACCGTCGCCGACCTCGCGGTCGACCCCGACCTGCTGGACGCCGCGACGGTCGCCGCGGAACTGGTCGACGGCGAACCGGCCGACGAGGAGTCGCCGGACGCGACCGACCGCGAGTCGTGACCGGGGACGCGGAACCGACGGACGACGGGCCCGCGACCGACGGCGGCCCGACGACCGTCCCGGTCACCCTCTACACCCGCGCGGACTGCTCGCTGTGCGTTGTCGCCCGCGAGACGATCGAGTCGGTCGCCGCCGACCTCGACCCCGTGACGGTCGAGATCGACGAGGTCGACGTGGACACCGACCCCGAACTGGCCGACGAGTACGGCGAGCGCGTCCCGTACGTGCTGGTCGACGGCCACCCGGCGTTCAAGTACGAGGTCGACGAGCGCGACCTGCGGCTGAAGCTGCTCGCGGCGACCTGAGCCGGAGAAACCCGCTCACCCGCCGCGACTCTACTGTTCGACCGTCTCCGCGCCGGGCGCGCCGGCCTTCACCTTCGTCACCGCCTCGACGGCGTTCGACCGGGAGGCGTACCCCTCGCCGGAGTCCGCGAGGACGTTGCCGTTGCGGTGGCGGAGCCGCCAGCGCCACTCCTCGGCGGCGTCCTCGTAGATCTCGAACGCCGCGCTTCCCGCCGCCAGCGCGCCCGCATCGGGGGCGTACTCGGCGACGCGCTCGACCGCGTCCGTCGCGTTCGACTCGGAGGCGTACCCCTCGCCGGAGTCGGCGATGATGTTCCCGTTGTCGTGGACGAGCCGCCAGCGCCACTCGCCGCCCCTGTCCTCGTAGACCTCGAACGTCGCCTTGCTCTCGCCGTCGCCCGACCGGCCATTCGCCTCCTCGTCGTCGGGGTATTCGAGCCCCGCGCCGCCCGCGTTCGACCTGACGCTGTCGAGCCCCTGCCGGGCCTTCGACCGGGAGGCGTACCCCTCGCCGGAGTCCGCGAGGACGTTGCCGTTCTCGTGGACGAGCCGCCAGCGGTACTCGCCGGCCGCGTCGCGGAACACCTCGAACGCCGCGGGGTCGATCCGGAGGTAGTCCGCGGCCGCGACGTGGTCGCGGAGCCTCGAGAGCGCGCGCTTCGCGTTCGACTTGGAGGCGTACCCCTCGCCCGAGTCGCCGACGACGTTGCCGTTGTCGTGGCGGAGCCGGAAGCGCCACTCGTCGGCGGCGTCGGCGTACAGCTCGAACGTCGCGTCGCTCTCCGCCGCGTCCTCGTCCGGGGCGGTCACGTCCGGGATGGCCACGTCCGGATCCGTCGCGTCGGTCGGCTCCGGACCGTCGTCGTCGGCGACCGCCTCTGCCTCCTCGACCGCCGTCTCGATCCGGAGGAGCCCCGCGCCGAGGGCGTTTCGGCGCACGCTGTGGAGCCCCTGCTGGGCCTTCCCGCGGCTGCTGTACCCCTGTCCGGAGGTCGCGATGACGTTGCCGTTGCGGTGGCGGAGCCGCCAGCGCGGCTTCCCGCTCGCGTCCTCGAACAGCTCGAACCGCGCCTTGCTCTCGCGCAGCGCCGCGGCCGCGGCCTCGGCGGCCGCTCGGTCCTCGCGCGCCGTCTCGAGTTCGGACTCGGTCGCCGCCAACTCTTCGCGAGCGGCGTCTAGGTCGGCCTCCGTCGACGCCAGCTCGTCGCGGGTCGCCGCCAGCTCTTCGCCGGCCTCCTCGGCCGTCGCCGTCGCCGCGGCGGCCTCGTTGCGCATCCGGTCGTAGTCCTCGTAGACGGGGTCCGAGAGTAGCGGCACGACCGTCCCCGCGAGCCCGACGAGGAGGAGCCCGACGCCGTAGACGGTGATCACGGTCGGGTCGCCCGACGCGGTGAACCAGCCGTCCGGGAAGATGTTGACGAACCACACGACGCCGAGGACGCTCACCGCCGTGCCGAGGTAGCCGAGGTACGTCCCGGTCCGTCGGAGCGGGAACCGGATCACGGCCCCGAGCATCACGAACGGCGGAGCCAGCGCCGCGAGCGCGTACCCGAGGCCGCGGGCGACGGTCCCCGACTCGGTGAGGAGGAACACCGCGACGCCGGCGAGGCCGAGCAGCACGCCGAAGCCGAACAGCCAGTAGCCGTTCACCTCGTCGTCGGTCGTGGGTGTGCCGATCCGCCGCCGGTACAGCCCCCCGCCGCCGGGATCGTCATCTGTTGGCATGTGGCGTGCGACTCCGGCCAGCCGGTTATATGTGATGGCAGATGACACGACTGCGCGCCGGCCCCGCCGGGCTACCGCGACCCGAGCGTTTACGACCCTGACGCTCCCTCATGGTGGCATGTACGTACTGCGAGGCGGTCGCGTGGCGGACGTCGCGGGCACCCGCGAGGCCGACGTGGCGGTCGCGGACGGCGAGGTCGTCGCGGTCGGCGACTCGGCGACGGTCGACGACGCGGTCGCGGAGCGCGACGCGGGCGCGGCCACCGAGGTCGACGTCGGCGGGCGGGTCGTCGCGCCCGGGCTGATCGACGCGCACGTCCACGCGATGATGGACGGGCGGCCCGATGTCTCGACGGCGGTCTCCGAGAGCGACTACGCGGCGAGCTACCGGGCCGCGAGCAACCTCGAAGCCGCGGTCCAGGCGGGCGTCACGACCGTGCGCGACCTCGGCAGCCGCGGGACGCTCGCGCTCGACGCCGGGGAGGCCGTCGCCGCGGGCGACATCGACGGCCCGCGGGTGCTCGCCTGCGGCCGCAACGTGATCATGACCGGCGGCCACGGCAACTGGTTCGGGCGCGAGGCCGACGGCCCCGCGGAGGTGCGGAAGGCGGCCCGCGAACAGCTGAAGGCGGGCGCAGACGTGCTCAAGTGTATGGCGACCGGCGGCGTCCTCACCGAGGGCGCGGTGACGGGCGCGCCGGAGCTGACGCCGGAGGAGCTGGCCGCGTTCACCGACGCGGCCGCCCCGACCGACACGCCGACCGCGGCCCACGCCCACGGCGAGGTCGGAATCAAGAACGCGGTGGAGGCCGGCATCTCCAGCGTCGAACACGGGACGTTCATGGACCGCGAGGCCGCCGAGATGATGGCCGAGCGCGGCACCTACTGGGTGCCGACCGCGAGCGCGCTCCGCGGCATCGTCGACAACGGCGTCGAGGCCGGCATCCCCGAGGACGCCGTCGCGAAGGCCGAGGACGCCGCCGAGCGCTTCGACGACGCGTGGGACCACGCGCTCGACGCCGGCGTCCCGATCGCGATGGGGACGGACGCCGGCACGCCGTTCAACTTCTTCGAGGAGATCCCGCGGGAGATGGCGCACATGGTCGACTACGGCCTCTCGCCGGAGGCGGCCCTCGAAGCCGCCACCGTCAACGCCGCGGACCTGCTCGGACTCGACGACGTGGGGCGCGTCGCCGCGGGGTACCGAGCCGACCTCGTCGTCCTCGACGCCGACCCGACAGAAGACGTCGAAGCGTGGCAGGACCCGGACGCGGTGTTCGCGCGCGGCGAGCGCGTGAACTGAGAGAGAGTCGACTTCGGTGGGGATTTATAAGCGATTCATCGTGGTGCGAGGAACGTCTCCGAAGCCCCGCTCGTACGGTGCCGAATCGCCGTCGCCGAACTGACGGCGAACACTGTCGAGGCCCCAGTCGCTCGTTTATAAATATCCGACAGCGAGTCAGTGGTGGAGACATTCAAAGCCCCAGTCGCGAGGGCTCGGTGCGCTCGCTGCGCGCTTCAGTCGCTCGCGTTGCTCGCTCCCTCCAGTGCTTACGTCCCGCGCCTTCGCCCTCGCGACTGCCCCTTTGAGTCCCGCCCGGCACAGCACCGCACCTCACGCCTCCCCAGCCTCGCGGTTCGCGCTCTCCGAGCGCTCACCGCGTCCCTCGCGCGTGCGATTCGCGCCCTTCGGGCGCTCATCGGCACGCGCCGACCGCACTGCGCGTTCGATTTATAAATGGCCGTCGTCGCCGCGCGCAGGTTTTAATTGCGTCCCGCCGCCGTCGGTCTTCTCTCCCGGCGCGGAATGCGACGAACGGTCGCCTTTAACCCGAGCAGACGCAAGGATCGACCGATGACGAGCGCGCAATCCGGGTCGTCGACCCGGCACGCGGACCCGGACGAGAACCCCTACGTCGAAGACCCGCCGACCGACTTCGATCCGGTCGACGACTTCTCTCGCGAGGCGGCGGCCGACCAGGCGGCCCTGCTCCGGGCGGCCGTCCGCGAACACGACCACCGGTACTACGTCGAGGCCGACCCCCTCGTCTCCGACGAGGAGTACGACCGGCTGTTCGCCCGGCTGCGGGACCTCGAGGACGCGTTCGACCTCCCGACCGAGAACTCGCCGACCCGACGGATCGGCGGCGAGCCGCTCGACGGGTTGGAGACGGTCGAGCACGTCGCGCCGATGCGCTCGATCGACAACGACACCGACGCCGACGCGGTCCGCGAGTTCGACGAGCGCGTCCGCGGGGGGCTGGCGGACGCGGCGGGATCGGGCGATCTCCCCGGGTTCGACCCGGACGACCTCGCGTACGTCTGCGAGCCGAAGTTCGACGGCCTCTCGATAGAGGTGGTCTACGAGGACGGCGCGTACGTCCGCGCGGCCACGCGCGGCGACGGGCGAGAGGGCGACGACGTGACCGAGCAGGTCCGGACGATCGGCTCGGTTCCGGCCCGGCTCCGGGGCGACGACCACCCCGAGCGCCTCGCCGTTCGCGGGGAGGTCTACATGCCTCGCGCCGCCTTCGAGGCGTACAACGAGGAACTCATGGAGCGCGGCGAGGAGCCGTTCGCGAACCCCCGCAACGCCGCGGCCGGGACGCTCCGCCAGCTCGACCCCGCGGTCGTCGCCGAGCGTCCCCTCGACGTCTTCTTCTTCGACGTGCTGGCGTGGGAGGCGGACGCGGACGGCCCCGAACGCCCCGCGCGCCACCGCGACGCGCTCGACGCGTTCGAGTCCCTCGGGCTCCGGCGGAACGACCGCGTGGAAGTCGTCGACGACGTCGAGGCCGCGATCGACTACCGCGACGAGATCCTCGCCGCCCGCGACGACCTGAACTACGCCGTCGACGGCGTCGTGATCAAGGTCGACGCGCTCGCGCACCGCGAGGCGCTCGGGAGCACGTCTCGCGCGCCGCGCTGGGCGTTCGCGCACAAGTTCCCGCCCCGGACCGCGACGACAACGGTCGAGGGCGTGACGGTCCAGGTGGGTCGCACCGGCCGGCTCACGCCCGTCGCCGAGCTCGATCCCGTCGACGTCGGCGGCGTCACGGTCTCGCGCGCGACGCTCCACAACCCCGCCGAAATCGAGGCGCTCGGGGTGAACGTCGGCGACCGCGTCCGGATCTACCGCGCGGGCGACGTGATCCCCTACGTCCCGGAGGTCGTCGAGAAGCGCGGCGAGGGGGCCTACGAGTTCCCCGACGCTTGCCCGGTCTGCGGGGCCGCCGTCGAGCGCGACGGGCCGCTCGCGTTCTGTACCGGCGGGCTCGGCTGCCCCGCGCAGCTGGAGCGGGCGGTCGAACACTGGGCGCGCCGCGACGCGCTCGACGTGGAGGGGCTCGGGCCGGAGCGGGTCGAACAGCTCCGCGAGGCCGGCCTCGTCGCGTCGCTGCCGGACCTGTACGACCTGACCGCCGACGAGCTGGCGGCGTTGGAGGGGTGGGGCGAGACGAGCGCGGCGAACCTGATCGCGGAGCTCGACGCGACCCGCGACCCGCCGCTCGACGACTTCCTCGCCGGGCTCGGGATCCCGGACGTGGGCGCGACGACGGCCCGGGCGCTCGCCGCGCACTTCGGGACGCTCGACGCCCTCCTCGACGCCGACGAGGACGCCCTCCGCGAGGTCGACGACGTCGGCCCGGAGGTGGCCGCGTCGATCCGGGCGTTCTTCGACCGCGAGGAGAACCGCACCGCGATCGCGGGGCTCCGCGAGCGCGGCGTCGACCCCGAGCCGTTCGAGACCGACGCGGGCGACGCTCCGGCCGACGCGCTCGACGGCCTCACCTTCGTGTTCACGGGATCGCTGTCCGTCCCGCGGAGCGAGGCGCAGGCCCACGTCGAGGCGCGCGGCGCGTCGGCGACGTCGAGCGTCTCGGGCAACACGGACTACCTCGTCGCCGGCGAGAGTCCGGGTCGGTCGAAGCGCGACGACGCCGACGCGGAGGGCGTTCCGATCGTCGACGAGGCCGACTTCGCCGCCCTGCTCGCCGACCGCGGCGTCGACTGGCCGCCGACCGACGACTGAGGCGACGAGGGCGCGGTCGCCGCCGACCGCGCTCCGCGACGACCCACAACCCTTTATCAACTCACGCCGGAACCGGAAGACATGACCGCGATCGAACTGCGGGGCGTGACCAAGGAGTTCGCCGGCGTCACGGCCGTTCGCGACCTCGATCTCACCGTCGAAGACGGCGAGGTGTACGGGTTCCTCGGCCCGAACGGCGCGGGCAAGTCGACGACGATCGACATGCTCTTAGACCTCGTCCGCCCGACCGCCGGGACGGTCCGCGTGCTCGGAGCCGACGTGGCGACCGACGGGGTCGCGATCCGCCGCCGGACCGGCGTGCTCCCCGACGGCTTCTCGGTGTACGACCGCCTCTCCGGGCGGAAACACGTCGAGTTCGCCGTCGAGTCGAAGGACGCCGCCGACGACCCCGACGCGCTGTTGGCGCGCGTGGGCCTCGCCGACGCCGCGGATCGGGACGCCGGCGCGTACTCGAAGGGGATGCGCCAGCGGCTCGCCCTCGCGATGGCGCTCGTCGACGACCCCGACCTGCTGGTCCTCGACGAGCCGTCCGCCGGGCTCGACCCGGCCGGCGCGAAGGAGATGCGCGAGATCGTCCGCGCCGAGGCCGAGCGCGGCGCGACCGTCTTCTTCTCCTCGCACATCCTCGAACAGGTCGACGCCGTCTGCGACCGCGTCGGCATCCTCCGCGACGGCGAACTGGTGGCGGAAGACTCAGTCGAGGGACTCCGCGAGACCGTCGGCGGCGAGGAGACGCTCGAAGTCGCGGCCGCCGGTGCCGACGACGAGGCGGTGGCGACGGTCCGCGCGCTCGACGGCGTCTCGGGCGTCACCCGCGACGGCGACGAACTGGTGGTGAACTGCGACAGCGACGCGAAGACGGCGGTCATCGGGGCGCTGGAGGAGGCCGGCGTCGCGGTCGCCGACTTCCACACCCGCGAGGCCTCGCTGGAGGACCTCTTCTTGGCGTACACGGAGGGCGACGCGGCGACGCGCGACGCCGATTCCGCCGCGTCCACGCCGGCCGACGACGAACCGGCCGACGACGAACCGACTGACGACGGAACGGACGACGAACCGGCGGCCGAGGAGGTTGACCGATGAGCCTCGCCGCGATCGCCCGGAAGGACTTCCAAGAGACCGTTCAGTCCCGCGGCATGATCGCCTTGGTGGTGCTGTTCTCGCTGCTCGTCGCCGCGTTCGCGTACGCCGTCCGGCCCACCGGCCAGAGCGAGCAGTTCGCCACGGAGGTGCTGTTGAGCGTCTTCATCGGGCCCTTCCTCGTGACGACGCTCGTCCCGCTCGTCGGCGTCGTCGTCGGCTACAACGCCGTGAGCGGCGAGCGCGAGTCCGGCTCGCTGAAGCTGCTCTTATCGCTGCCGCACTCGCGGGCCGACGTGGTGTTCGGAAAAGTGGCCGGCCGCGCCGCGGCGCTCGCGCTCGCGGTGTTCGCCGGCTTCCTCCTGCCCGCGCTCGTGTTGATCGCCGCGCCCGTCGTCTTCAACGCCGGCGCGTTCCTCGGCTACACCGTCTTCGCGGCCGCGCTCGGCGTCGTCTTCGTCGCCATCGCCGTCGGCTGCTCGGCGGCGTCCGCGACCCAGCGCCGCGCGCTCATCGCCGGCGTCGCGATATACGTCCTCTTCGTCCTGCTGTGGGGCGCGATCACCGGCCGCCTCGTCGGAGCCGCCGGTCCCGTCGTCGACGCCCTTCCGGTGTCGGCGGCGCAGATCCGGGTGTTCCTCCGCGCCTCGAATCCCACGACCGCCGTCGAGGCGCTGTCGAACGCGTTCCTCGGCGAACAGCTGTTCAGCGGCGACACCGCGAACCAGCAGCTCTCCGCGGCCGCGATGTTGGTCTTCTGGACGCTCGCGCCGCCGCTCGCCGGCCTGCTGAAGTTCGACGCCGACGACCTCTGAGCGTCCCTCCGTACCTGCGGCTCGCGGAGTTGCTCGCCGCAGGAAGTGGGCTCGGGCGGGTTCGAACCTCACTCACTCCGCTCGCTGCGCTCGCTCCGTTCCCTGCTTCGAACCCGCCCCTCAGACACGCACACCGCTGTCGCTCACGGTGTGTTCGCGACAGCGAAGTGGGCTCGGGCGGGTTCGAACCGCCGATCTCAGCCTTGTAAAGGCCGCGTCATAACCAGCTAGACCACGAGCCCTCACCCGTTCGAACCCGCCGGGAGCGGAAAACGATTTCCTTCCGCGCCGCGAACCCCGCCCGTGAACCGCCGTCTCGTCGGGGCCGCGGCCGCGCTCGTCCTCCTCGCCGGCGTCGCCGTCGCCGCGACGAACCCGGCGCTCCTCGTCACCGGCTACGACACCGCCACGGTCGAGGCCGTCGACGGCGACACCGGCGAGTCGCTCGCGACCGTCGAGGCCCGGGTCGCAGACGGGCTCCTGAAACAGTACGTCGGGCTCTCCGCGACCGACGACCTCGACGCGGGCGAGGGGATGCTGTTCGTCCACGGCGACGTCGCGGAGCGCGCCTACGTGATGCGCGACATGGCGTTCCCCATCGACATCGTCTTCGTCGACGCCGACGGCACCGTCACGACGGTCCACGAGGCGGAACCGGAGTCGGGACCGCTCACCCGCTACGAGGGGACCGGCCGGTACGTCCTCGAAGTGCCCCGCGGGTGGAGCGAGCGCCACGGCGTCGACCCCGGGGACCGGATCCTGATCGACCGCGAGTGACGCCGCCGCGCGGTCGTCGCGCCCGGCGACGAAACCGCTTTCAGCGTCGCCGGCGTCGCTCCGACCATGACCGGACTCGCTCGCCGGGTCGCGTGGAACCTCCGCCACCGCTGGCGGCGGGTGTTCGTCCTCTGCGTCGTCGGCGCCGGCGTCGCCGCACCCCTCCTCACCGGCGTCTGGTGGTGGCTCCCGCTCGTGTGGTTCTTCGGCCTCTTCATCGCGCTCCCCGTCCTCCACGTCCTCACGAAGCCCGTCCCCGACGACGACGCCGACGAGGACGCGCACGCGACCGGCGACCCCGCGCTCGACGCCCTCCGCGAGCGGTACGCGAACGACGACATCGACGAGCGGGAGTTCGAGCGCAAGCTGGACCGCCTGTTGGAGACCGAAGACGCCGAGACGGTGGACGACCCCGCCGAAGACGTCGCGGGCAGGGTCCGCGAGGGCGTCCGACGCGAGGTCGAGCGGCTGCGGGAGTGAAAACGAGGCCGCCGCCTCCCGCCCGTTCGATCGAAGCGCGGTCCCGGCGCGCTACTCGTCGATCTCGCGGTTGTGTACCGCTTCTCCGGAGGTCCCGTCGAAGAGGTGGACCGTCTCTTCGGGGATCTCGACGGTGATCTCGTCGCCGGCCGAGACCTGCTGGAGACCGCCGACGGTGGCGATGAACGTCTCGCCCTCTGGCGCGTCCGCGAACCGGAGGTAGACGGTGTTCTCGTCGCCCATCGGCTCGACGACCTCGACGACCGTCGAGAAGGTGTGGTCGCCGGTCGAGTCGCCGGCCAGCGCGATGTCCTCCGGACGGATCCCGAGGGTGAGGTCCGTCACGTCGCCCACGTCGTCGAGCGTCGACGCCGAGAGCGAGTAGTCGAACACGTCGCCGACGAGGGTCTCGCCGTCCCGCTCGACGGGGAAGAAGTTCATCGACGGGTCGCCGATGAACCCGGCGACGAACCGGTTCGCCGGCTCGTGGTAACACTCCAGCGGCGTCGCGACCTGCTGGAGTTCGCCGGCGTTGAGGATCGCGATCCGGTCGCCCATCGTCATCGCCTCGGTCTGGTCGTGCGTGACGTACATCGTCGTCACGTCGAGTTCGTCCTGGAGGCGCTGGAGCTCCGTCCGCATCTCCGACCGGAGCTTGGCGTCGAGGTTGCTGAGCGGCTCGTCCATGAGGAACACCTCGGGGTCGCGGACGATCGCCCGCCCGAGCGCCACGCGCTGTCGCTGGCCGCCGGAGAGGTCGGCGGGCTTCCGGTCTAACAGCTCCGCGATGCCCATCGTCTCCGCGGCGTCGGCGACGCGCGTCTCGATCTCCCCGTCGGAGAGGTCCGTCGACTCCTCCAAGCCGAACGCCATGTTCCCCTCCACGGTCATGTGGGGGTACAGCGCGTACGACTGGAACACCATCGCGATGTCCCGGTGTTGCGGTTTCACGTCGTTGATCCGCTGGCCCGCCAGTCGGATCTCCCCGCTGGAGATCGTCTCCAGCCCCGCGACCATCCGGAGCGTCGTCGACTTGCCACAGCCCGAGGGGCCGACGACGACGAGGAACTCGCCGTCGCGCATCTCGATGTCGACGCCGTCGACGGCGACGATCTCGCCGTCGCCGTCGGGGAACACCTTCGTCACGCCGTCGAGTTCGAGCGTCCCCATCCTATCGCCCCCGCGATGCGGTGCGGCGGTTTGAGAGCGATACGTCCGGTCGGCTGCGTGAGTGCTGTCGAGTCATAGATTGCTGCTGGCGAGCGATGGCGGTCACGTCGCCACCCCCTCGGCGAACTCCTCGCCGAACGCGATGTACACCGCGAGCGTCGGGAGGGCGGCGATGAACGCGCCCGCCATGCGAAGCGCGAAGTCTTGACCTTCGAGCGACGTTCCCAGTCCCGCGAGGATCAACACGATCGGCGCGGCCGCGCTGGACTCCGTCTGGACCAACACGAGGGTGAACAGGAGGTCGTTCCAGATCTGCGTGAACTGATAGATCAGGACCACCGCGAACATCGGTCCCGAGAGCGGGAGCACGATGCGGCGGTAGATCCGGCGGATGGACGCGCCGTCCAGCCGCGCCGCCTCGATCATCTCCTCGCTCATGTTCTTGTAGTACGACCTGAACAGGACGGTACAGATCGGCAGGCCGTACGCCACGTGGGTGACGACCAGTTCGACGACGCCGGCGTAGTCGTTGTTGATCCCGAGCGCCCACAGGAACCCTAACCACTCCTGGAGCGGGACCATCGACCAGAACTGCGAGAGCGGCACGAGCACGGCCTGATACGGGATGAATATCCCGGCGACGAACAGCGCGAGGACCGGCGCCTTGTACTTCTGTTTCCAGTCCGACTGCGTGATCCCGTAGGCGGCGAAGCTCCCGAGGAGCGCCGAGATGACGGTCGCGGGGATCGCGTACAGCGCGCTGTTGATGAGTCCCCGCCCGAGCGCGTCGAACGCGGCCCGCCACTTCTCGAAGGTGAACGTGCCGCCCGTGGGCGGCGCGAAGGGGAGCGACCCGGAGACCCCGCTTGGGTTCTTGAACGAGGTGAC
The DNA here is from genome assembly GCF_000337035.1 of Halorubrum coriense DSM 10284. GTDB lineage: Archaea > Halobacteriota > Halobacteria > Halobacteriales > Haloferacaceae > Halorubrum > Halorubrum coriense. The sequence goes on along the minus strand of NZ_AOJL01000060.1, from coordinate 271,377 downwards.
GAGCCCCGACTCGATCGGAATCAGGAAGAACGTCAACATCCCGAGCAGCCCGAGGTACAGGAGCACCCGGTACCCGTCGATGCCCGCGAGCAGTCCCGCGGACGCTCCGGGGTCCGCTTCCGTTACCGTACCGCCGTCGGTTCGTGCGTCGTTGCTCATAGGTTCCCTCGATTGTACTGGTAGTAGAGGTACGGACCGACGATCCCGAGCGTCATGAGGAACAGAGTGATGGCGACCGCCGACGCGTACGCCCAGTTCAGGTTCGCGTACGCCTCGCGGACCATCTTCGTCGCGAGGATGTCTGCCCCGTTCGGCGGTCGGTAGCCGCCGACGAGCGAGTACAGGAAGTCGAACGCCTTCAGCGCGAACACCATCAGGACGACCGAGGCGCTGATCGTCGACCCCTTCAGCTGGGGGATGATCACGCGCCAGTACATCCTGACCGTCGAGGCCCCGTCCACCTTCGCCGCCTCGTAGTGCTCGTTCGGGATCGCTCGCAGGCCCGCGAGGAACACGACCATCGCGTACCCGGCGAACTGCCACATCAGCGCGAACATGACCGCCCAGAGGACGATGTCCGGGTTCCCGATCCAGTCGACTCGGCCGAGGCCGAGCGACGTGATCACGATGTTGATGACCCCGTTGTTGAAGTTGAACATCCACGCCCAGAACTGGGCGGTGACGACGAACGAGAGGCTCATCGGCAGCAGGTAGATCGTCCGGAACGTGTTCTCGAACCGGATGTTGCGGTCGATCAGGATCGCCAACCCGAGACCGAGCGCCAGCGTCACGAGGGTGAACCCGACGAGCAGGATGAAGGTGTTGATCGCGGCGTCGATGAACCCGCTGTCCGCCAACGCGCGGCTGTACATCTGGAGGTCGAGGTCGCCGTAGTCCGGCGTGCCGAATCCGCGGAAGTCCGTCAGCGATATCAGGAGGTTCCAGATGATCGCTCCGTAGACGAACAGCCCGACCAGGAGGAACGGCGGCAGCCAGAACTGCGACGACTCAACGAAGTCGCTGCCGAACCGCTCGTTCAGCGCGGCTATCGGACTGAACCCGGAGCGCTGCCCGCCCTCGGCGACGCCGCCGTCCGCGACCGCGTCGCCACTGTCGTCGCCGGTGTCTGTGTTTCGTGTCATATGGTTCTTCGTGCGCCGAAACCGCTAAAATCCGGTCGCATCGTGGACCGGAGTCAGTTAGAGACCGCGTCGACGAAGCCTTCCGTGGCGGCGTCGACGTTGTACGGTCCGGAGAATTCGCTGGAGATCACGTCGTTCAGTGTCGTCATGGTCTCCGAGGGGACGCCCAGCCCGTGCTGGAGGTTCGGCGGCCGCTCGTCGGCGCTGGCGAAGTCCTCCTGCGTCTCTTGGAGGTACGGGCCGAACTGGCTCATGTCCACGTCGGTGCGCGTCGGGATCGAGCCCTTATACTGGTTGAACGCGACCTGCGCCGCCTCGCTCCCGACGAAGGCCATGAACTGCTCCGTCGCGTCCGGACTCGGGTTGTCCGACGGGTAGAGGAACGAGTCGAAGTGGAGCATGTACATGCCCTCCGAGCCGGGGTACGTCTTGAAGCCCCAGTCCTCGTCGTAGGCGAAGTCCTCGGCGTTCCGGTAGGCACCGGCCGCCCAGTTCCCCTGATGGATGAACGCCGCGTTCCCCTCGATGATGTTCTGGTTGGACTCGGTGAGTCCGATCGAGGACGCGTCGTCGTTGATGTAGTTCCCGAGGATCTCGGCGAGCGACTCGAAGGTCGCGCGGACGGCGGCCTCGTCCGGGCTCCCGTCGATGAAGCTCATGTACGCGTCGTACCCCTCTTGACCGAGCATCGTCGAGGCGAACAGCTGGGTCGTCGTCCAGGTGCCGCTCGCGCCGTGGGTCATCGGAATCGCGTCGGTCTCGCTCTGGACCGTCTCCAGCGCGTCGATCAGCGCCGAGACGCTCGTCAGCGAGTCGGGGTCGACCCCCGCCTCCTCGACGACCGACGTGTTGTAGAACAGGCAGTTCAGCCGGTGCGAACCGAGCGGAACGCCCCGGTACGCGCCGTCGTACTGGTGGAGGTCGACCGCCTCCTCCACCATCACGTCCTCGAAGCCCTCGGACTCCCAGACGTCGCCGACCTCGCCCAGCACGCCCTCGTACCGCTGGAGGTTCGGGCCGGGCCAGTTGGCGAAGGAGCTCGGCGGGTCGCTGTTCTGAAGCCGGTTCGCGACGACCGCGTCGAGGTTCTGGTTCCCGCCGCCGCCGATCGGGTTGAACTCGTGGTCGACGTCCGGATACTCCTCGTCGAAGGCGGAGACGAGCGCCTCCGCCGCGCGAGCGCCGTCGCCGCCGGTCCACGCGTGGAGGACCTCCAGCGTGTTTCCGCCGCCGTCGCCGCCGTCACTCCCGTCGCTGCCGTCGCCGCCGCCGGAACAGCCAGCGAGCCCTGCGAGCGTCGCTGCCCCCGTCGCTCCGACGAAGTGTCGCCGCGACAACCGCTTGTCTTGATCTGTCATGGTACTTCACGATGTACAATGGATCTTTGGCATATATACTTACTCATTCTTTTAGAACAATTTCTGAAGTACACTTTTAACGAGTGTCAGCGGTCGTATCGCCGTGTCCCGTTTTTCATCCGTCCGACGACGGACCGACGAGCATACTACGGTTCGGGAGATGAGCGTACCCATGCGTCCCTCGACCGCCGCCGTCACGTACCCGATCGCCGGCGACGCCGCGGAGCGGCCGCTGCTCGCCGTCTGGCTGCTGTTCGCGCTGTCGGTCGTCGTCCCCGTGCTCCCGGCGGTGCCGGTCGTCGGGTACCTCGTCCGCGTGCTGGCCGCCAGCGAGCGCGGCGAGTCGATCCCGCCGTTCCTCTCCGCGCCGCGGACGCTCGTCCGCCGCTCGGTCGGGGGAGCGGTCGTCTCTCTGGCGTTCCTCGGCGTCCCGTTCGCCGCCCTCCTCGTGACGCTCTACGGGGTCGTCTCGCTGGAGCCCGGCGCGAACGCGCCGGTCGGTCGCATCCTCGCTGGCTCGACGGCCGTCCTCTTCCTCGGGATCCTCGGGACGTACCTCGCCCCGATCGCGTTGACCGTGTACGGGCGCGAGGGGTCGCTCCGCCGGGCGTTCTCCCCGGACGCCCTCCGCCCGGTCGCCGGGCACGCGGCCTACTTCTTCGGGTGGACGCTCGGCTTCACCGCCCTCGTCGTCACCGTCGGCCTCGCCGGCGCGCTGTTCACCGTCTCGCGCGCCGGGCCGCTGTTCGGGACGTTCGTCCTCGCCTACGGCCTCCTCGTGGCCGCGTACCTCTGGGGCCGCGCCGTCGAGCGCGCGAGGCGACGATAGGGGTTCGGACCGCCGCCGCGACCGACCGATTCTTGAGCGCGCGGCCCCGAGTCGTCGGTAATGCAGGGGCCGCTCTGGATAGACACGCACGCGCCCGATCTCGACGAGATCCGGCAGGACGAGGCCCGCGATCGCCTGCGCCGGGCCGTCGACGAGCCGATGAACCTCGTCGTTCAGGGGCCGCCGGGGGTCGGGAAGACGGCGGCGGCGCGGGCGCTCGCCGACGCGTCGCACGCCGACCCGGACGCCGACCTGATCGAGATCAACGTCGCCGACTTCTTCGGCCGGACGAAAAAGGAGATCCGCACCGACCCGCGCTTCGAGGGGTTCCTCGAAGGGCGGAGCCGGATGGCGAAACGGGACATGATAAACCGCGTGCTGAAGGAGTCCGCGTCGTACGCGCCGATGTCCGGCGAGTACAAGACGGTCCTGTTGGACAACGCGGAGGCGATCCGCGAGGACTTCCAGCAGGCGCTGCGCCGCGTGATGGAGAAGCACCACCGGACCACGCAGTTCGTGATCGCGACCCGCCAGCCCTCGAAGCTCATCGCTCCGATCCGGTCGCGCTGTTTCCCCGTCCGCGTGCGCTCCCCCACGACCGACGAGACGATCGACGTCCTCGAGACGATCTGCGACCGCGAGGGCGTCGAGTACGACGGCGACGGGCTGGAGTTCGTCGCCAGCGCGGCCGGCGGCGACCTCCGCGAGGCGATCCTCTCGGCGCAGGCGACCGCCGTGGAGGGCGAGGAAGTCACCATGTCGACCGCCTACGAGACGCTCGGCGACGTCGGCGACGACGACGCGCTCCGCGAGGCGCTCGCCGCCGCCCGCGGCGGCGACCTGAAGGACGCGCGCTCGACGCTCGACGACCTCCTCGACGAGGGGTACGACGGGCAGGAGCTGCTCCGCGAGACGCTCCGCGTCGCCCGCGCCGGCTCCGAGTACGGCGGCGACGACCTCGCGCGGCTCCACGCGCTCGCGGGCGAGGCCGACCTCGACCTCTCGGACGGGCTCGACGACGCGACCCACCTCGTCCACCTGCTCGCGGCGTGGGCGGCCGGGCGGACCGGACTCTCGCCCGAGCTTCGGGACGCCGAGGTGGCCCCGTGAGCCGAGCGCCGCCGCTCTCGCGGCTCCTCCCGTTCCCGGTGGTCGACGCCGCGTGGGACCTGGCGCTCGTCCCGGCGCTCGCGGGGGCCGTCGCGCTGCCGTTCCTCCCCCCGGTCGGCGTCGCCCTCGTCGCGCTCGCCGTCGGCACCCTCTGGTTCCACCGCGACCCGGAGCGCGAGCCGCCCGACGTCGCGGAGACGGTCGTCGCCCCGGCCGACGGTACCGTCTCCGTCGTGCGCGAGGAGGGGTCGCGGCTGCGCGTCGGCGTGTTCATGAACGTCACCGACGTCCACGTCAACCGCGCGCCGCTCGCGGGCGAGGTCCGCGAGGTCCGCCACCGCCCCGGCGCGAACCGCCCCGCGTTCGACAAGGAGTCGGACCGCAACGAGCAGGTCGCGATCGACTTCGGCGACTACGAACTGCTCGTCATCGCCGGCTGGTTCGCCCGCCGGATCCACCCGTCGGTCGAGGCGGGCGACCGGGTCGAGCGCGGCGACCGCGTCGGCCACGTCTCGTTCGGCTCGCGCGCGGACGTGGTGTTGCCCGCGGACGTGACCCGCGAGGAACTGCTCGTCACCGAGGGCGACAGCGTCCGCGCGGGCGAGACGATCGTCGCGGAGCGGTCGGCCGTCTCGGCGTCGTCGTCGGCCTCGGAAACGCCGGACGCCGAGACCTAGCGACAGCCCCCCGTCGCGCTCGCGGTTCGGGCACACGCTTTTGTTTCGCGGTGGTGACGGATCCCTGTATGTCAGAGAAGACCATCCACGAGTCGACGCGGTCGCGGAGCCGACAGGGACTGGCGACCTACCTCCGGCGGATCGCTCGGGCGCTGGGACGCGGCGAACCGGTCCCGGTCGACGACGAGGGAACGGTGACCGTCGACGCGGCCGGGACCGGCGACGTCGAGGTCGAACTCGAACGCGTAGACGGGACGGTCCACCTCGAAGTCGAGATGGAGTGGCCCGACGAGGAGGCCGAGATCGACGTCGAGGCGGCCGCGAGCAAGGGGACGTTCGAGCTGTACGCCGACAGCGCCGACCAGTACCGCTGGCGGCTCCGCCACGACAACGGAAACGTCATCGCCGACGGCGGCGAGGGGTACGCCGACAAGCGCGACGCCCGCTCGGGGATCGAGAGCGTCCAGCGGAACGCGCCGGGCGCGCACGTGATCGACGTCTCGCGCGACGAGGAAGCGCCCGACGAGGGGGGTAGCGACGCGACGTTCGAACTGTTCCGCGACAAGGCGGACGAGTACCGCTGGCGGCTCCGCCACGACAACGGAAACGTCATCGCGGACGGCGGGCAGGGGTACGCCTCCAAACAGAAGGCGAAACAGGGGCTCCGCAGCGTCAAGTCGAACGCGCCGGGCGCGGCCGTCGAGGAGCCCGAGGAGTAGCTCGCGGCCTCGCCTCGTCTCCGCCGCGGCTCCGACCCGCCTCGTCCGATCCCGACCGGACCGACCGCGGACCGCACCGCTTATTCGCCGGCCCTCACTACCTCGGGCCGACATGGACGCGCTCGACGCTAAGTACCCGTTCTTCGCGAGCGCCCGCGAGGCGGTCGCGTCGGCCGGGGTGTCGCTGCCCGACCTCGTCGCGGCCGACGCCCCCGCCGTCGAGCGCGCCCGCGAGCGCGTCGAGCGCGCGCTACTCGAAGGCACGGTCGCCTCCGAGAGCGGCGCGTTCCCCGGCGAGTCGTCGTCCGACGCGCAGGCGGAGCTGCTCTCGTACCCCATCGCGCGGATCCTCGTCTCGCTGCTCGACTCCGGCCCCGCCATCGAGAAGTACGCCGCGGCGGAGGCGGCGACCGCCATGGAGCGGGTCCGCCGCGATCTGGAGGCCGACGACGACCTGCGGTCGGTGTCGTCGGCGACGGTCGCGCTCGACGACCTGCTCGCCGAGTTCGACCTCGCCGACGCCGTGCGTCCGGACGCGACCGCGCCGGCGGGCGCTCGCGGCGGCGTCGCCGGCGGCGCGGGCGGGACCGGTCGCGACCCCGACGGCTACCGGATCGACGTCGGGCCGTACCTCCGGCTCACCTCCCCCGAGTGGGGGGACTCGTGGCGGCTCGTCAACCGCGCGCTCGCCGACGGCGCGGTGCGCGTCTCCCGCGACGAACTGCTCGCGGCGCTGGAGGCCGCCGTCGAGGAGCGGGTCGCCGAGGGGCTCCCCTTCGAGGACCTCGGGGAGCCGCTCGCCGAGGCGCTCGAACCGCGCGTGGCCGACCTCCGGCGGCTGCTCTCCGAGCGGACGTACACCGAGCCGCCGGACGTCGTCGCGCCCGCGCTGTTCCCGCCGTGTATGACCAACCTGATCGAGAAGGCCGAGCGCGACGTGACGCTCTCCGCGGCCGAGTCGTTCGCGCTGATGGCGTTCCTCGTCGGCATCGGGATGACGCCCGACGAGGTGGTCGCGTTCTGCGCGGACACGAGCCTCGACGCCGAGGGGATCCGCTACCAGACCGAGTTCCTGACCGACGACCGGGGCACACAGTACCCGCCGCCGACCTGCGAGACGCTCGCGAACTACGGGATCTGCCACAACGAGGACGACCACATGCAGGTCGCGGCCGACCCGCTCTCGTACTACGAGACGCGGGTGGCGGCCGCCGACGAGGTGACGGACTGGCGGGACGAGCGAGACGCGGAGGAGACGGAAGAAGCGTGAACGCGACGGGGCGAGCGAAGCGACACCGCGGCGGCGCGCCCGACTACGACTCGTCGTCCGCGCGCATCAGGTACGTCCCGACGCCGGCCATCAGCAGGACGAACCCGGCGAGCAGCCCAACGAGGGCGATCGCTCCGGCCTCCGGGAGGACCGTCGACCCGCCGAAGGTGACGCCGATCGCGACCAACCCGACGATGAACACCGCGGCCGCCGCCAGCGAGACGGTGATCTGCCGACGGAGTTCCGCGTCGATTTCCATGACTGCGATTTTCCGTCGCCACTAAAAAAGGACTTCGATGAAGGCGGCGGTCGCTCCCGGATTCGGACGTCCGCGCGACCCGAAACGCCGGTTTCGGGCGGGTCGGCGGTGCGTTTACCCGTCTTGGCCGCCTACGCTCGGTCGAAGCGAGGCCCCGGCCTCGCGGTCGTCTCATGACGCACACCCGAAACACGGCCGCGTCACCCGCCGCCGAATCGCCCCGCCGCGACTCCCCGTCACCGACGGATCTCGCCGCCCTCGACGCGCGCTCCGAGCGCGCCCTGACGGAGGCGATGACCGTCCGTCGGCTCCCGGACCGCCGGTACGTCGTCGAGACCGACGGCGGCACGTACGTCGTCGCCCTCGACGCCGGCGACTGTACCTGCCCCGACCACGCGATCCGCGGGGCTCGGTGTAAGCACCTCCGCCGCGTCGCGATGGCGGTGACCGCGGGGACGGTTCCGGCCCCCGGCGAGCGCGTCGGTGCCTGCGCGGTCTGCGGGCGCGAGACGTTCGTCCCGGTCGACGCCGCGGGCTCGTACCTCTGTGACCGGCACGCGTTCGAACCGGGCGACGCCGTCGCCGACCGCGAGACCGGGAAGCGACTGGTCGTGACGGCGGTCACGACCGACCGGGCCGACGCGTACCGGACCGACGAGGGCCGCCTCGTCGCCGCGTACGACGCCAACGAGGCGTACGGCGCGCACGAGCCGGTCGTCGAGGCCGTCTACGCCGAGTCGCTCCGCCCGGATCGGCTCCCCTCCGACGTCGACTCGTACGCCTTCCCCGCCTCGCGGCTCACCGCGCGAGGAAACTGATGTCCCGGCGGAGCGTGTACCCCTGCGGGACGCCCACGACCCCGAGGCACTCCTCGCACAGCGCCCGCTCGTAGTCGCGGTTGGTCTCCTTTTCGAGCAGCGAGACGTCTTCGAGCGGGAACACCGACTCGCAGCGATCGCACTCCGCCTTGTCGCCGTCGACGATCTTCATCGGTCCACCGTTTCCGCGATTGACACATAAACTCGCGGACGGCGTTATCACTTCGGATAGCGGGTCTCGGAAAAAATTCGCGTTCGGGCGTCGATCGACGCGGTCGGAGGTTCGGGCGGTCCGGCGTTAGCCGAAGAGCTCGCCGAGGCCCTCGCCGCCGTCGTCGTCCTCGTCGTCGTCGTCCGCCTCGTCGGCGGCCTCGGCCTCGGCCTCGTCCTCGTCGTCGTCGTCCGCCTCGTCGGCGGACGCGTCGGCCTCGGCGGCGCCACCGGCGGACGCGCCGGCGGCGGGGGCCGCGGCGGCCGTCTCGATGGCCTCCTCGATGTCGACATCCTCCAGCGCGGCGACGAGCGCCTTGACGCGGGACTCCTCGACGTCGACGCCGGCGGCTTCCAGCACGCCGGTGACGTTGTCTTCGTTGATCTCTTCGCCAGTCTCGTTCAGGATGAGCGCAGCGTAAACGTATTCCATTGGTGTGTACCTCGTGTTATCCGAACATCGCGCCGAGACCTTCGCCGCCGTCGTCGCCGTCGTCGTCGTCGGCGTCGTCGGCGTCGGCCTCCTCGGCGTCTTCCGTCTCTTCGTCAGCCTGTTCCTCCTCGTCGGCGTCGTCGGTCGCCGGCTTCGCCGCCGGCGCGGCCTCGACGCCTTGGAGCTCCTCGGGGAGCGCCTCGTCGTCGTCGATCTGTGCCGCGAGCGCGCGCAGCTGGGCGTCGGCCTTCCCGATCAGGTCGGGCACGACGTCCGGGCTCTCGATCTCCGCGAACAGCCCGACGGACTTCGCCTCGCCGGACGCCTTCGCGAGAAGGGTGCCGGCGGTGGCGGCCGTCGGGTACGCGGCGTTGACGGAGAGGTTCCGCGCGGCGGCCGCGGCGGACCGGATGTCCGCCTCGTACTCGTCGACGTCGAGTTCGAGCTCTTCCGGCTCGAACAGGACGCCCTCGGAGTAGACGGCCCGCAGGTCCAGGCCGACCTCCTTGGGCTCGATGCCGAGCTCGACGAGGACGTTCGCGAGGTCGTTGTCGACGACCTCGCCCTCCTCCAGCACGGTCGAGTCCTCGGTCACCTTGATCGAGCCGTCCATGATGCGGGCGGACGCGCCGACCGTCTGGAGCTCGCCGACGAACGGTCCCGGGTCGACGCCGGTGTCGCCCTCGGGGATCACGATGTCGTTGGGGGCCACCTCGCCCTCGTTGATCGGGGCGGGGGTCTTCGAGGCTTCGAGCTGTTTGAAGAGGCCGAACGGGTTGTCGTTGGTGCCGACGAGCGCCACCTGGCCGCTGACGTACTCCGTCAGCGCCTCGACGCCGTCGTCGACCTCCTCGAGCGCTCGGGTCGTGAGCGTGTTGCGGCTCATGCGGACGCCGGCCGAGCCGTGGAGCTCCCGGCGCATGGCCTGGAGCTGTCGGCTCGGGATGCCGGCGACGCCGACGATCCCGACGGACGCGTACGAGTCGATGAACTCGACGAGCTCGTCGACCTCCTCGCGTTTCCACTCGGGGATCGTCTCGGTCTTGCGGACCGAGCTCATACGGGCACCTCCCGCGCGGGACCCATCGTGGTCTTCACGTAGATCCCGTCGATGTTGAGCGGGCCCTTCTCGAGGTTCGCTTCGAGTCGCCGGATGATGACGTCGATGTTGTCCGTGATCGCGTCGGCGCCCATGTCCTCGGCGCCGACGCGGGTGTGGAACGTGCGCCGGTCGCGCGACCGGAGCTGCACCGTGTTCTTCATCCGATTGACTGTGTCGACGACGTCGTCGTCCGGCTGTAGTGGGGTAGGCATCTTCCCGCGCGGACCGAGGACGGTACCGAGGTACCGACCGATGTCCTGCATCAGGTTGGCCTCCGCGACGAAGAAGTCGGTCTCGTCGGCGAGGTCCTTTGCGCGGTCGTCGTCGTCTCCTAGGTCTTCGAGGGCGTCGCTGTCCAGCACTTCGTCAGCGACCTCCTCTGCGCGGACGGCGGTTTCGCCCTCCGCGAAGACGACGATCTGTGTCTCCTGCCCCGTTCCAGCCGGCAGCACGACGGACTCGTCGATACGGTTCGACGGATCGTTGAGGTCGAGGTCTCGCAGGTTGATCGCGATGTCCACGGTCTCGCGGAAGTTCCGCTCGGGCGCATCGTCGAGTGCGAGGGTTACGGCCTCTTGTATTGTGTCTGCCATTTTCACCTCCGTAGTACGCAGGTCGCTCCTACGGGTCAGTGAAACAGGCGAAGCCTGTCTCATCGGAGAGTGGTTCATCGGAGGTTTAAAAGCGTCGAAGCGCCCGCCGCCGTGTGAACCCGAGGCAGGGCCGCTCGCCGGCGCTCACGCGATCGAGCCCTCCTCGTCTCCGCCTCCGCGCTCGGATTCGACGGTCGTCGAACGGCGAAACGTCGCATAGGGGAACCCTTTTGACGGCGCTCTCCGACCCACGAGGTAATGACGCAGGGTGGTCCGCCGTGACGATGGACGACCGCATCGAAGACCTCCGCGAGCGCCGCGAGCGGGCGGCGAAGGGCGGCGGTGAAGACCGGATCCAGTCGCAACACGACAAGGGGAAGATGACCGCCCGCGAGCGGATCGACTATTTCCTCGACGACGGGACCTTCCACGAGTTCGACCGGTTCCGCACCCACCGCAACCACACGTTCGGGATGGAGGAGAAACAGATCCCGGGCGACGGCGTGGTGACCGGCTACGGCGAGGTGAACGGCCGGAAGACGTTCGTCTTCGCGCACGACTTCACCGTCTTCGGCGGGTCGCTCGGCGAGGTGTTCGCCGAGAAGGTGTGTAAGGTGATGGACAAGGCGATGGACGTCGGCGCGCCCGTCGTCGGCCTCAACGACTCCGCCGGCGCGCGGATCCAAGAGGGGGTCGCCTCGCTCGGCGGCTTCGCGGAGATCTTCCGGCGCAACACGGAGGCGTCGGGCGTGATCCCCCAGATCTCGGCGATCATGGGGCCGTGCGCCGGCGGCGCGGTGTACTCGCCCGCCATCACGGACTTCACGTTCATGGTGAAAGACACCTCGCACATGTTCATCACCGGGCCGGACGTCATCGAGACGGTCACCGGCGAGGAGGTGAGCTTCGAGGAGCTCGGCGGCGCGGTCACCCACTCGTCGACCTCGGGCGTCGCGCACTTCGCCGAGGAGAGCGAGGAGGAGGCGTTAGACGACATCGCGCGGCTGCTGTCGTACCTCCCCGCGAACAACGTCGAGGACCCGCCGCGCGTCGAGCCGTGGGACGACCCCGAGCGCGCCGACGACGAGCTGGCCGAGATCGTCCCCGACGCGCCCCGGAAGCCGTACGACATGAAAGACGTGATCGCGAGCGTCACCGACGAGGGCTCCTTCTTCGAGGTCCAGGAGAACTTCGCGAAGAACATCGTGGTCGGCTTCGCCCGACTCGACGGTCACTCCGTCGGCGTCGTCGCGAACAACCCCCGCGTGAACGCCGGCACCCTCGACATCGAGGCGAGCCAGAAGGGCGCGCGCTTCGTCCGCTTCTGTGACGCGTTCAACGTCCCCATCGTCACGTTCGAGGACGTGCCCGGCTTCATGCCCGGCACCGATCAGGAGCACAACGGGATCATCCGCCACGGCGCGAAGCTGCTGTACGCCTTCTCGGAGGCGACCGTCCCGCTGCTCACCGTCATCACCCGGAAGGCGTACGGCGGGGCCTACTGCGTGATGTCGTCGAAACACATCGGCGGCGACGTCAACTACGCGTGGCCCACCGCCGAGATCGCGGTGATGGGGCCGAAGGGCGCGGTCAACGTCCTCTACCGTGAGGAGCTGGCCGAGGCGGACGACCCGGACGCGCGCAGACAGGAGCTCATCGACGAGTACCGCGAGGAGTTCGCGAACCCCTACACCGCCGCGGACCGCGGCTTCGTCGACGACGTCATCGAGCCGACCGAGACGCGCGCGCGCCTCGTCGAGGACCTGAAGATGCTGAAGGGGAAGCGCTCGGACCAGCCCGCGAAGAAGCACGGCAACATCCCGATCTGATGGCGACCGACGACGAAGCGGGCCGCGGAGGGTCGGTCGACGAGGCGGCGACCGCCGGGCCGGCGGCCGCGCTCGCCGGCCTGTCGATCCCCGACGACGCCCGCGACGACGAGGCGGCCGCCATCGCCGCCGCGGTCGCGGCGCACCTCCGGGACGGCGAGCTCGCCGCCGCGGCCGCGGCGGGCGACGGCGGGGACGGCCGCGACGAGGACCGCTGGGCGCTCGCCGGCCGGATCGACCGACTCCACCGCCGTCGAGTGCGCGTCCACGCCGACGCGCCCGCGGATCCGTGGACCGCGGCCGGTCGCAGCGACCGGTTCTGACCCGGGGCGCGCGCACGCCGGCTATCGCTTCTCGACCGCGTCACTACTCGTCGATCGATCGACACGTCGAACCGAATCGCCGGACGCGGGAGCGTCCGGTCGCGTACATTCCCCCGACGGCGCGGCGTCGAACCGTCGCGCCGTCGCCTCAGCCCCACCGCAGGGCGCGTCGGATGATAGGTCCGCTGACATATATAGCTGTGGTAACCCCTCTCGCGGTCGCTCAGCGCGTCTCCTCGTCGCCGGTCTCCTCTCCCGGGGTCGCGCCGGTCGGCTCGTCGGCGCCGCCGAGGCCCGCCGACCCGCCGCGGTCGCCGAACAGGCGGTTGAGGACGACCGGGACGACGGCCACGAACACGAGGAGCGCGCCGACCCGGATCGGCAGCGATGCGTCGGTGGCGACCGTCAGCCCGAGATAGACGGCGGCACCGACGAGGACCGACGGCAGCACGTACGGGTTTCCCGCGTCGAGCATGCCTCAAGGTGGGACCCGCGGCCCCCTTAACCGTCCCGGCACGGACCGACAGAGTTTGGTAGCAGTTGGTGGAAGAACCGACAGGAATGTTCGACAAGGTTCTCGTGGCGAACCGCGGCGAGATCGCGGTTCGCGTGATGCGCGCCTGTGAGGAGTTCGGCGTCGACACCGTCGCCGTCTACAGCGACGCCGACAAACACGGCGGCCACGTCCGGTACGCGGACGAGGCGTACAACGTCGGGCCCGCCCGCGCGGCGGACTCGTACCTCGACGGCGAGGCGGTCGTCGAGGCGGCGCGCTCGGCCGGTGCCGACGCGATCCACCCCGGCTACGGGTTCCTCGCCGAGAACGCCGACTTCGCGGCCCGCGTCGAGGCGGCCGACGGGATCACGTGGGTCGGTCCCGAGAGCGACGCGATGGAGCGACTCGGCGAGAAGACCCACGCGCGCCGCGTGATGGACGACGCCGACGTGCCCATCGTCCCCGGCACGACGGAACCGGTGACCGACGCCGAGGCCGTCACCGAGTTCGGCGACGAGTACGGCTACCCCGTCGCGATCAAGGCCGAGGGCGGCGGCGGCGGCCGCGGGATGAAAGTCGTCGAGAGCGCCGACGAGGCCGCGGAGGCCCTCGAATCGGCGAAGCGCGAGGGCGAGGCGTACTTCTCGAACGACTCGGTGTACCTCGAGCGCTACCTCCAGACCCCCCGCCACGTGGAGGTCCAAGTCGTCGCGGACGACCCGGACGGGTCGGTGACCGAGAGCGACGTGGTCCACCTCGGCGAGCGCGACTGCTCGCTCCAGCGCCGCCACCAGAAGGTGATCGAGGAGGGCCCCTCGCCCGCGCTCTCCGACGAACTGCGCGAACAGATCGGCGAGGCCGCCCGCCGCGGCGTCGCCGCCGCCGACTACACCAACGCCGGAACCGTCGAGTTCCTCGTCGAGGAGGACCCCGACCGGGACCCGGCGGAGCCGCTCGGCCCCGACACGCCGTTCTACTTCCTCGAAGTGAACACGCGGATCCAGGTCGAACACACCGTCACCGAGGAGCTGACGGGGATCGACATCGTCGGCGAGCAGCTCCGGGTCGCCAGCGGCGATGGCCTCTCGGTCTCGCAGGACGACGTCGAGCTGGAGGGCCACGCCGTCGAGTTCCGGATCAACGCCGAGAACGCCGCGAACGACTTCCAGCCCGCCAACGAGGGGTCGCTGGAGACGTACGACCCGCCGGGCGGGATCGGCGTCCGCGTCGACGACGCGCTCCGGCAGGGCGACGAGCTGGTCACCGACTACGACTCGATGATCGCCAAGCTGATCGTGCGGGCCGGCGACCGCGAGACCTGTCTCGCGCGCTCGAAGCGCGCGCTCGCGGAGTACGACATCGACGGCGTCGTCACCATCGTCCCGTTCCACCGGCTCATGCTCGACGACGAGCGCTTCGTCGACGGCACGCACACGACGAAGTACCTCGACGAGGAGCTCGACCGGGAGCTCGTCGCCGACGCGCAGGAGCGGTGGGGCTCCGAGACCGCGGGCGTCGCGGACGACGACGAGGAGGTGACCGAACGCGAGTTCACCGTCGAGGTGAACGGCAAGCGCTTCGACGTGGAGTTAGAGGAGCGCGGCGCGCCCGCCGTTCCGGTCCCCGAGAGCGGCGGGAGCGGCGGCCAGCAGCGCCCGCCGCAGGCGACCGCCGACGACGGCGGCGACGACTCGGTCGACGTCGCCGAGGGCGGCGAGTCCATCGACGCGGAGATGCAGGGGACGATCCTCTCCGTCGACGTCGCGGAGGGCGACGAGGTCGCCGCCGGCGACGTGGTCTGCGTCCTCGAGGCGATGAAGATGGAGAACGACGTGGTCGCCGAGCGCGGCGGCACCGTCGCGGGGGTCCACGTCGGCGAGGGCGACAGCGTCGACATGGGCGACGTGCTGATCGTGCTGGAGTAGTCGGGTCTCCGGTCCCGAAACCGCTGGAGTCCGGACGAGAGGACCGCCGTGCGCATAAGCGTCAGCGGGGAACCGGGATCTGTCGCGAGACGCCCTTCGGCACCGACGGGCGCCGCGTGCGCCTCGCGCGCCTCGGGGCGGACGGCGTCGGAAGCGCGCCTCGTCAGAGCCGCGTCGTCGGGCCCCCGGTCGACGCGACCGGAAGCCGCGCGAACAGGTCGGTCTCCGACTGCGACCACAGCCGCTCCACCGCATCCGCCGCGGCTTCCTCGCGTTCCGTGATCTCCGCCGTCAATCGGTCGAACGCTTCGCTCGCCGCCAGTTCGCTCGCGAGGAAATCCGCCTCCAACGCCTGCTTTCGCGCCAGCAGTCCGAGCAGTTCGGAGATGTCGTCGTCGTACGTTCTGATCAGCGCCGCCGTCTCCACTATCGAGTGTAGCTGTGTCACCCGCAGCGGCTTGACGACGTAGTCGTCGACCGGGAGGTCGGCGACCGCCGGCGACGGCGAGTGGGCCGTGACCATGACCACCTGCGCGTCGCACCCGTTCCCGTCCAGGCTGTCCGCGACCTCGTCACCGGAAAGCCCCGGCAGCTGCCGGTCGAGAAGCACGACGTCGGCCCCGTGCTCCGCCACGCTCTCCAGCGCCGCCCGACCGGAGTAGACGCTTCGAACGTCGTACTCGTCTTCGAGCCACGTCTCGTAGAGGGCGGCCAGGTCGCGGCGATCCTCGACGACGAGGACGCGCGTCCGGTCCGCGTCAGCGGGCATCGCGTCCTCCCGGCCGCCGCCCCCGCCGGTGCGTTCTCGTCGGCTCGCCGTGTCCCGCGCGGCGCGTCCCGGGCGGTGCCGGTACGGGTCGAGCGCGCCTCATGGTTCGCGGTCGACGATCACGCGGATCGAGGCGCCGTACAGGAGCGTCACCCGACAGCTCTGAAACTGGAAGTTCGTCGACGGAAGCCACCCGTTGTTGTCCGTCGCCTTCGCCTTGAACAGCCCGTCGAGGCTGTCGACGTCGACGAACCGGAGCAGCGAGGGCGTCTCGGAGAGCTCCGACCACGTCGCCACGGCTTCGTCGACCGTCAGGCAGACCGCGTCGCCGATGTCCGCCGCCTGACCGAACTCCCGCACTAGCTCCGTGTCCGTCGACCATCCCGCCACGACACGCGGGTCGGTTCCTCGTTGGGCGTCCGCGTGTGACGCGGCGTCTGCGTCGGACTGATGCGACATACACTCGGATCGTGCCCACATCGACACGTGCCCTCCGCCTGCCCTCATCGGTGTGCGGTCTGTCGCACCGATTCAGATAGGCAGACGAGTCCCCGCTCGAAGCCGGTGAACCCGGCCGTCCGGCTGTCGTTCGTCGCGAGCCGTTCACGCGGCCGTGACCGTCGTCGCGCCGTGGAACTCCAAGAAGCGGATCGTCACCGTTCGACCGCTCGTGAAGCTCCGTAACTCGTCGACGCCGGGGTTCCCGGACCCGTACGCGGCCTGATCGAGCAGGTCGACCGACCTCGTCCGCTGGTACCACTCCTCGAGAGCGGACGAACTCAGCGCCCCCTCACCGCGGAGTTCGAACGCCTGATCGCCGACCCGCCGGTACACTTGAACGTTCGTGTTCGACCAGCTCCCCCCGTACGACCGCGTCAGCCCGTCGAGGTCGACCACGTCGCTCGCGAGGTCGGTCGTCCGAGTGACGGCGACGTAGTACGCCGTATCCCCGCTCTCCACGGTGAACCCGAGCCTGAAGTACTGGCGTTTCGGGTCGAACTCCTCGTTGGCTCCGGTGAGCGACGTCAGGTTCGGATCCGAGAGCGAGACGCCGTCGACGGATTCGACGCCGGACCACGCACAGCCCTCTTGCGCGTTCGTGAGCCGAACGGTCGGATCGGCGGCCGTCCACCGTGGAAAGCGGCACCCGTCGGTGGACTCCGAGCCGGAGTGGACCGCGATCGACTGCTCCGCGGTCTCCAACGCTCCGGGCGCGGAACCGAACGTCGCCCTGACCGTGGCCGTCCCGGCCCGATCGCTGACGTAGCGGTACCGCACGGTTCCGTCGTCGTCGGACGTGTCGTTGGCTGCGACGAGCTCTCCCGGGCCGTCGACGACCGCCGCCTCGACGTCGACGTCGGCGACGGGATTGGAGAAGCGGTCGCGGACCACGTACTCGACCTCTCGATGCTCACCGACCGCGGTCGTACCGGTCGTCTCACCCCGCGTGAGGTACTCCGGAGCGCCGTCCGCGCGGTCACCGCCGACGCTGACCTGAGCCGTTCGGAGCCGGTACGTCACGTTCGGCCGTAACTCGAGCCGCAACGTGTTGTACGGCTCGCCCGCGGTCACGCGTATCGAGGTGACGTAACCGCCCGCAGAAGCCAGCTCGTCCCCGAGGGCGCTTTCCCAGTACGACTGCCCCGCGGCCGTCGGGACGGTGATTCCGACCGGCGAACTCTCGTTGCTGACGGCGGTCGCGTCCGCGGACGGGCTCCCGGCGCGGGTCATCACGCTCGCGTCGCGGACGCCGGACCGCGAGAGCGACCCGTGTACGAGGACGAGATTGATCCGGGTCCCGTCGACGAGCATCGGGTCGCTGCGGGCGAGGTCCGCGCCCTCGTGCTGTTCGATGAGTCCGCCGTTGTCGATGAGGTACCGCGGTGCGCTCCGGTACTCGCTGTAGTCGGCCTCGTAAGCGACGGTCCGGGTGACGAACGAGCGGTCGGTCCCGTCGAAGTAGTCGCCCGCCTCCCCGGCCGCCGTCGCGTTGGACAACGTCACGGTCCCGTTCGGGAGCGTCCGAAGCCGACCGTTGGCGTCGGGCGGGTTGAGCAGGAACGGTCTCGTCGGGTAGCGGACCCCGAGCTCGACCGTGTTCGAACGGTCGGCCCGCCGCGTCGACAGCTCGACGATGTCGTCGTGAACGTCGCCGACACTGCTCCGTACCTCCCCGTCGTGTCGGAACTCGATGTCTTCGTTCCAGATCGGAACGGCTGTCGCCTGAAGCGAGGCGAGCAGCAACATGACGAGTCCGAACATCAGCAGCGTGCCCAAGACGGTGGACACGGCCCGGCCGGCCGCCCGACGCCGGGAGACACGGGCGAACCCGAGGGCTGGGAGTGCGCGTCTCATCGTCAGACACCGAGGAACAGCAGGACCGTGGCGACGACGAGCGCGAGGCTGATCTTCAGACCGCTCAGCACGTCGTTGTTCGCGATCTTTCCTCCGACGAGACCGCTGAATCCCGCCTGTATCAGGGCGGCGTGGAACACGAGGAGCCGAAACGTGTTGACCTCGAACTCCCGCAGCGACACGGCCAGTCCGGTGGCGCGTCGGTCCGGAACGCTGTCGCTGGCGGTCTGCGCGATGCCTTGGAGGTAGAACAGGTCGATCATCGCCACGACGCCGACGAAGACGACGAAGCCGACCACGACGATGGCGAGGTACGACTGAAGCTCTTGGGTGCGCTCTCGCCGCAGCTGTCTGCTCGCCCGCGCGTCGTCCGCCGCGATCGAGAGCGCGCGCCGCATCCCCCCGCCGGCACGGTTGGCCTCGCTGAGGAGCTTCGTCGACTGGGTGATCTCGCCGATACCGATCCGGTTCGCGAACCGCGCCAGCGCCCCCGACGTGTCGCGGTTCCACGCGATGTCGTTCGTGAGTCGACCCAACTGCTCTCCGAGCCGATCGCTCCGTCGGTCGCTCGTGATGTCGATCGATTCGGGCAGCGACAGCCCGATACCGTTGATGTTCGCGATCGCCGACAGCGTCTCGGGGAACCGGTTCATCAGTTCCGACCGCTGTCGCCGGCGGAGCTCGTGAAAGAGGGACACCGGTGCGGCGACGACCAGAACGGGGAGGACGAAGACGGCGATCGAACCCGCGATCGGCCTGGCGGTCAGCCCGGAAGCGGAGAACAGCGCCGGCCCGGAGAGCGCGACGGCGCCCACGAGACCGACGGCGACCGGCACCGTGATCGGCAGCGTCAACCTCGGCTCGTCGATGAGCGTCTGGACCGGGTTTCGAAGCCATCCCCGGACCGTCCCGACGCGCTTCCGTCGGGCGTAGCGGGCGATGCGGGCGTCGCCCGCCGGCGGTCGGACGCCGGCCGCCTCGTCGACCGAAATCGACGCCGAGGTCGCCTCGAACGGGCCGGCGATCCGGTCGATGAGCAGCACACACGCGACCGACCCGAGGGGAATTCCCACGTACACGACGGCCGCGACGTACAACAGCGTCTCGGCCCCGAGCAACGCCATGACCAACAGCAGAACGAGGAGAAACAGCGGCCCGGCGACGAGCAGCGAGATGTACCCCTCGGCGACGAGGGCCAACGTCTCGATGAGGCCGCGCTGTTCCGCGCGCGCCTCCTGTAGGTACGTGTTCGCCTCCGTCTCCACGAGCGACGTGAAGTCGCCGCCCGAGTCGATGATGCTCACCGCGTCGTCGACGAACCGAGCGAACCTGCGACTCGGCGTTCGGGTGCGCGCGGCCCGCAGCGCGTCCAGCAGGTTCTTGTTGAACACGTCGACGTCGCGTATGAGTACCCGAAACTCGGACCCGAGTTCGCCGTAGGCGTCGTCCGACTCGGCCAGGGTCCGGAAGACGCTCAGCGTGTCCATCCCGCCCTGCGAGAGGGCGTACATGAACAGGATCCCGTTCGGGAGGTTGAGGTCGATCGCCCGGCCCCGCCTGTCGGCTATCGCCTGCGGCCGCGACAGCGAGTACCGTCGGTAGGCGAACCCCAGGCCACCGCCCAGCACGGTCGCGGTGACGAGGATCGACCCGATCGGTTCGGCCCCCGCTAGCGGGACCGCGATCGGATGGAGCGCGGGCGGCGCGTCCAGCGCCGCGACGACCCCGCCCAGCGAGAGCATCGCGCCGACGAAGACGCCGGCCACCGCGCCGACGACGCCGAATCCGACCGACAGCGTCGCCGACCGCGCGAGATACGTCTCGGCGGTGACCGGTAGCTGTGCCGCGTTCAACGCGCCCTGTAGCTCGGCGTACTCCTCGCCGCCGCGCCGGTAGCGCGACCAGAAGAACTCGTAGACGCGGGAGAGCCCGAAGCCGTCCACCACGTCCGCCGCGTTCATCGCCGTGTCCCGCCACCCGGATCTCCCGGCTTGCGGGCGGCGTCTCCGCCGATCGCTCCGCTCCGTACCCGGGCGAGCGTCTCCTCGGGACGCCGTTGGAACTGCTCGATGACGGCCGAGACCCGTTCGTAGGTGCGAACGTCCGCCTCCACCAGCGCCGCGAGGAACCGAGCCCGCCGGCGCAGCTCCGCCTGAAGTCGGGTCGCCGACCAGCCCTTCGCGCGACGGAGCGATTCGAGCTTCCGCGACTCTCCTCGGACGTCGAACTCGTCGGTCGTCGGGTCCCACCGATACAGCTGGTTACGCTGTACGCCGTCGCCCTCGCCGATCTCGGTGATGTTCGTGTTCCGTCGGATCCGCGTTTCGCCCCGCTGGACCTGACGCTGAACGCAGACGATGTCGAGCTCTTGGATCATCTGCTCGGGCACCTGTAGCGGCGGGTTCTGTAGCCGGGAGAGGACCGTCCCGATGCTGTCCGCGTGGAGCGTCGTACAGGCGGTGTGGCCCGTGGCCATCGCTTGGAAGAACGCCAGGGCGACGTCCGGTCCCTTCATGCCGACCGACGGACGCTCGCCGACGATCTCCGTTCCGTACCCGAACTCTCGCTTCGCGGCGTCGTTGACGTAGGTGAAGCGCCCCTCGGTGTCCAGCGCGTACACCGGATCGTCGACGGCCTCGAGGATCGTCTCGTACCGCTCCAGCTCCTCGAACCGCTCGCGCCGTCGAATCTCGGTGCCGAGCCACTTCGCGATGAGCTTCACGAACTCCCTCTCCTCCGCGCGGAACGGCACGACGCGCGGTCTCCGCATCGAGAAGTTCACCGTGCCGTAGACCCCGTCACCGACGACGACGGGAGCGCCGATATACGCGACGACGCTGTCGGCCGCCGGGTGGTCCCGGTGGTCGGTCTCCGCGACGTCGGCGAACGCGAGCGGCTCGGCCGCGTCGCCGGCGAGCGTCGCGTCGCACATCGTGTCCGCGAGGTCGTACACCGCGCCCGCCTCGTGTGTCCCGGTCGCGTCGACCGCGGTATCGACCTCGTAGTCGTCGCCGTCGACGCGCGCGAGTACGCCCGCGTCGAGGCCGAAGTGGTCGCACCCGAGCGACAGCAGTCGCTCGATGGCCTCGTCGAACTCCTCGAAGTCGACCGCGAGCTCGCTCAGCCGACGGAGCGCGGCCGCGTCGTCGCCCACCGGCCCCCCGCGTCGCCCTCGGTGAAGCTCCGCGCCCCGCGACGGCCCGCGTGCCACCGTGCGGACGTGCGCGGTCCCGTCGACGTCGACCCGGTGGCTGGCGAGTTCGACCCGCAGGTCGCCCCCGCGGGCGCGCTCGAACGTCGTCGCGACCGGTTCCGACGCACCGGCGGCGGCGTCGTCGAGGTGCTCGCGAACCGCCGCCGACGAGTCCCCCAGAACCGCGGCGAACCGACTGCCCAGAAGCGAACGCCGGTCTCGCCCCGTCAACTCGACGGCGGCCCGGTTGACGGCCACCAGCGTCCCGTCGGCGTCGCTGACGAACGTGGGGTCGTCCGACCGATCGAACAGCGCGCGGGCGACGTCACAACCCGCCGCCGGCGACCGTCGGGGGTCGACCCGAGACAGCGTCCTCTCGAGGTTCGCCGCGATCCCCTCGACGACGGCGACGTCGGCGTCGTCGGGCCCCTCGACCTCGGTGAGACCGACGCGGAGTACGCGGTCGCCCCCGACGGGAACGAGTATCTCGGACTGAAGCGGCTCCGGCGGGCTGTCGTCGACCGCCGCTTCGGGAGCGCCGTCGCTCAACGACTCGTCTCCCCGTTCGTCCACCCGCTTGCCGATCGATTCCGGAATCCGGTCCGGAGCGCCGTCAACGCCGGACGAAGACGAGGCGTCGGGCCTGAGAGCGGTGACCGTCTCGGTCGTCGCGTCGTACGCACAGACGCTCACCGCCGGCCGGTCGAACACCGTCTCCAGAAACTCGGTCGTGCGACCGATCGCGGTCGAAACGGTCTCGGCCCCGTTGAGTTCCGCCGAGAGGCTGAGAAGGCGCTCCGGAGACGCGAGCGGCGATCGCGGGCCAGTCATGTATTGTTGACGTGTCTCATGGCAATAAATCGTCGGCCTACTCGTCACTCCACGCGGGGGGCCGTTCCGTGACCGCCGCGGTGTCCGGAGCGGAGCCGCTCATCGGCGCGATTCGAACCCGCCCCTCCGACTCCGCCTCCGCGGCCGATTCGAGCGCCGACGCGTCGGTGCCCACGGCTTCACGGACGCACGTCCACGCGAACAGCGACGGGACCGGAGCGAACCTGATACCCACGGCGTCCGTCGTTCGCTGGTACAGGCTCGCCCTCGACGCGTCGGCCTCCGCGGCCGGCGTCGCCTCTAGCAGGCCGACCGCGACGAGTTCGCCGACGCGGCGGTAGCAAGTCGCGATCGGGACGTCCAACGAGTCGCTGAGACGAGTCACCGACGTGGGTTCTTCGGTTGCGCCGAGGATCTCCATGCTGTACTCCCGACCGAGCGCGCGAATGGGTTTCATGAGCGTACGACCTCGCTTGGCCGTCCGTTATCACCGGTGAAAAGGCGGCTTCCGAGATTCATCGGTCCCGTTTTCCTGATACCGATGCTCATCGGTGTAGCTCAAATACGGCCGATAGAGGGAGTAAGACGTCCGGGTAGCCGCCTTCGTAGCCCTTGGTTCCGCCGAGACGCCGATCGCCGTCCCGCTCGCGACGCAGTCGCGCCGGTCTCGTCGCCGGCTCGTTCAGCGGCTCTATCACTGGACATAATCGGCGGGAATGATTGATACAGCCGCACCGCCGATAGCCGCCAATGGAACACGCGAGCGACGGACGCCCGGAGCGGATTCACGTGTTGTACGTGAACGGCGACGCCGACTTCGCCGAACTGGCTCGGGCGAAGCTCGAACGGATCGCACCGGGCGTGACGGTGACGACCGTCGGCGACACGCGGGTCGCTCTCAGCCGGGTCGCCGAGGGCTCCGTCGACTGTCTCGTCACCTCGTACTCGCTGCCGGAGGGGACCGGGATCGACCTCGTCGCGCGGGCCGAGACCGAACGTCCCGACCTGCCGACGGTCCTCTTCACCGGGCGGGGCAGCGAGCGGATCGCCAGCGAGGCGACCCAAGCCGGCGTGTCGGACTACATCCCGATCCACGGGACCCAAGACAGCTTCGAGCTGCTCGCCGGTCGGGTCCGAACGCTGGTGGACGCGGCGCGCAAACAGGCGACCGCCGAGCGGCTGTCGGACCGCTTCCAGCGGACGCTCGAACGCGCCACCGACGCGATCTACGCGGTCGACGGCGACTGGCGCGTGGAGTACATGAACGACACGATGGCCGAGCGGATCGAGCGCGACCCGGAGCGGATCGTCGGGAACACGATCTGGGAGGCGTTCCCGTCGATCGTGGGGACGGAGCTCGAAGAGCGGTATCGAACGGCGATGGCCACCGGCGAACCGGCGTCGTTCGAACAGCGGCTCGGCGACCCGTTCGACTACTGGGTCGAGGTGCGGGCGTTCCCGGACGAGGACGGGCTGACCGTCTTCTCGCGCGAGATCACCGACGAACGGGAACGCGAGCGAGAGCTGGAACGCAGCGAAGCGGTCCTGGAGAACGTCCACGACGCGGTGACAGTCGTCGACGAGGACGGGTCCGTCGCGTTCGCGAACGCGGCCGCGAACCGCCTGCTGTCCGGTCGTCAGTCGGCGGACCTCACCGGGAAGCGGCTGTCCGAGCTCGCCGGTGACCGCGTCGACGAGGCGGACGCCCGCGCGTTCTCCGAGGCGGTCGAACTGACGCTCGACGAGATGGAGAGCGACGGCGGGCTGTCCGGGTTCTACGACGCGGACCTACGGATAGACGTCGCCGTCGGGGACGGCGAGCGGACGTTCGACATTCGGCTGACGCCGTTCCAGCGCCGAGCGACCAATCAGGTGCTCGTCGTCGCCCGCGACGTGACCGAGCGGAGTGCGGCGAAGCACCAGCTGGAACGGGAGCGGGACGCGCTCCGGGAGCTCCAGACCGTCATGGCGGAGAGCGACACCTCGAGCGCGTCTCGCCTTCGGAACCTGCTGCGAGTCGGCTGCCGGACGCTCGGGCTCGAGATCGGGATCGTCTCGCGGGCGCAGGGCGGCGACTACACGGTCGAAGCGGTTCACGCACCGGACGCCGACGTCGAGGCCGGCGACCGGTTCGACCTCGCGTCGACGTACTGCGCGGAAGTGGTCGGGACCGACTCCGTCTGCTCGTTCGCGGACGCGGTCAGCGAGGGGAAAGCGACTCATCCCGCCTACCGCGAGCTCGAACTCGAGTCGTACATCGGCGTGCCGCTCGTCGTCGACGGCGCTCGCTACGGGACGGTCAACTTCTCGAGCCCGACGACGCGAGTGGCCCCGTTCGGGGCGCTCGAACGGACGTTCGTCGAGCTGTTGGCCGAGCTCGTGAGCGCCGAGCTCTCCCGGGCGCGAGACCGCGCCGACCTGGAGCGACGGGAGTTCCTCTTCGACCGGGTCCAAGACATCGCGGACATCGGCGTCTGGGAGTACTTCCCCGCGCGAGAGGAGCTCACGTGGTCCGACGGGACGCGCCGGATCCACGGCGTCGACGAGGGGTACGAGCCGTCGATCGACGACGCGATCGAGTTCTACCACCCGGACGACCGCGAGACGATCACCGACGCGGTCGACACCGCGATCGAGGACGGGAAGCTGTACGACCTCGACCTCCGGATCGAGCGCGCCGACGGCGGGGTGCGCGACGTCCGGGCGTGGGGGGAGTTCGTCGAGGACGCGCGCCGCGGGGACGCGGCGCTCCGCGGCGTGTTCCAGGACGTGACGGAGCGGGAGGCGAAGCGGCGCGAGCATCAGGCGCTCGCGGAGGAGTACGCGGCGCTGCTCGAGACCTCCGGCGACGCGATATTCCTGCTCGACGTCGACGCCGCCGGCGACGAGCCGTCGTTCGAGTTCGCCCGCCTCAGCCCCGGGTACGAGTCGCAGACGGGGCTCACGACCGCGGACGTTCGGGGCGAGACGCCGCGGGCGGTGTTCGGCGACGAACAGGGGGCCGAGCTCGCGGCCAACTACGCTCGCTGCGTCGAGGAGGGCGCGCCGATCTCGTACCACGAGGAGCTCGAAACGGTCGCGGACGGCCGGTTCTGGGAGACTAGCCTCGCACCGGTGACCGTCGACGGCGAGACGGTTCGGATCGTGGGCATCGCCCGGAACGTGACCGAACGGGTCGAACGGGAGCGGGAGCTCGAGACGACGAACCAGCGGCTGGAGTCGCTCATCGAAGCGACCCCGCTCACCGTGATGGAAGTCGACGCCGACGGGGGCGTCGTGCGCTGGAACGAGGAGGCCGAGACCATGTTCGGCTGGTCGCACGAGGAGGTCCGCGGCGCGCGGAACCCGCTCGCCTCGACCGAGCGGTGGGAGGAGTTCGCCGCACACCGGCGACGCGCGCTACGCGGCGAGCGGGTCAGAGCCGAGGAGGTGCGACTGGAGACGAAAGCCGGGGACACGCTGGACCTGCTCCTGTCCATCGCCCCGATCACGGCCCCGGACGGCGAGGTCACGGGCACGCTCGCCGTCGTCGAGGACATCACCGATCAGAAGCGGTTGGAGGCCCGACTGCGGGCGCTCCAAGAGACCGCACAGCGGCTCAGCAGCGCCGAGTCGGCAGAGGCAATCGGCTCCGTCGCCGTCGACGCCGCGGCCGACGTGCTCGGCCTCGACGTCACCGCGGCGTGGGAGTTCGACCGGCGGGCGGACGCGCTCGTCCCGGTCAGCGAAACGGACGCGGCGACGGACCTGCTCGGAGAGGCCCCCCGGTTCGACAGCGGCGAGGGGCTCGCGTGGGACGCGTTCGAGTCGGGGGAGACGCGGGTGTACGACGACGTTCACGACGCGGACCGCAGATACAACTCCGACACGGCGATCCAGAGCGAGGTCGTCGTTCCGCTGGGCGAGTACGGCGTCATGATCACCGGGTCGACGTCGCCCCGCGAGTTCTGCGAGACCGACGTCGACCTGTTCCGGATCCTCGGTGCGACCGTCGAGGCGGCCTTCGCGCGGGCGAGCCGGGAAGCGGAGCTACAGCGGCAAAACGAGCGGCTCGACGAGTTCGCGAGCGTCGTCGCCCACGACCTCAGAAACCCCCTCACCGTCGCGCAGGGGTTCCTCGAACTCGCGACGGAGACGGGCGACCCGGACCACTTCGCGCGGGTGCAGTCGGCTCACGACCGGACCGAGCGGCTCATCGACGACCTGCTCGCGCTGGCGCGCGGCGAGACCGCCGTCGAGGACGCGGAAGCCGTGGACCTCGGCACCGTGACGACGGAGGCGTGGGGGTACGTCGACACGGACGAGGCGGCGCTCGCGGTCGCGGACGCGGTGCCGACGGTCACCGGCGATCCGGGCCGCCTGACGCAGCTCTTCGAGAACCTCTTCAGGAACGCGGTCGAGCACGGCGGACCGACGGTCACGGTTACGGTGGGGCAGTCGGCCGGTGACGGCGGCTTCTACGTGGAAGACGACGGGAGCGGGATCCCGCCGGATCGACGCGACGACGTGCTTCGGCACGGCGTCACGTCCAGCGACGGGGGGACCGGCTTCGGGCTCTCGATCGTGGCCGACATCGCGGAGGCGCACGGCTGGACGGTGTCCGTGACGGACGGAAGCGACGGCGGCGCGCGGTTCGAGTTCGACGAAGCCGCGTAGGACCCCCCGACCCGGAGACGGAAACTCGGGACGTACCGCTCGACCCCGAGGAGAACACGCGAGGCGGTTCGCACGCTGCCCGCCCCGCTCGTCCACGCCGCCTGCGGCGCACGGCCTTCGGGCGGTTCGTTCGCGGGCCGTCGTCCGGCGCCCCGTGTGAATCGGTGCGTGAGGCGGTGTACCGATGTGCGTGGGTAAAAGCGCCATCACCGGCGATCGCTTACCGGTGGTACGTCCATGCCACAGACATCGGAGGACTACTTCAGAGACCTATACGAGCTGGGTGCGGACAAGTCGATGCCCCTGTCCGAGAAGATCGCGAAGGCGGTGACGCTGGGTCGAGAACGTCTGGACCTCGCGTACGGTGTCCTCTCGTACACGGCCGACGGCGAACACGAGATCACCGGGTCGACGGTTCGGGCGGGCGAGTTCGCCGCCGGGACCGTCTCCGACCTGGAGGAGACGTGGTGTCGACACGTCGTCGACGAACGGGAGCTCCTCGTGGTGGCCGACGCGGGGGCGTCCACGTACGCCGACGACGTCGCTCGGAAGGCTTCGGGGTGGGAGTGTTACATCGGCGGGCCGATCGTGGTCGACGGAGAGACGTACGGAACCCTCTGCTACTCGGACGAGACGCCTCGGGACCGCGAGTTCCGGGAGACGGAACGACGGTTCGTCCAGCTGATGACCCAATGGATCAGCTACGAGATAGAACGCGAGAAACACTACCAGACCGTCGAAGCACAGAACGAGCGCCTCGACGAGTTCGCCGGCGTTCTGGCCCACGACATTCGGAACCCCCTCACGGCCGCCGTCGGCTACACCGAGTACGCGATCGAGACGGCACCCGACACGGTCACGACGCGCCTCCGGACGGTGATGGACTCTCTGGACCGGATCGAGGAGCTGATCGCGAGCACGCTCGCGCTGGCCCGCGAGGGCGTCGACGTGGGGGAACGCGATCGCGTCGACCTGGGCCGCGTCGCCCGCGAGGCGTGGGACTTGGTCGCGCCGTCGAACGCCGCGCTCGAGGTGGCCGAAAGCCGCGCGCTAACCGCGGACGAATCGCGGCTGCGGCAGCTGTTCGAGAACGTCTTCCGGAACGTCGACGAGCACTGCGGAACCGGGGTGACGGTCACCGTGCGCGGGACGGACTCGGGGTTCGCGATCGCGAACGACGGCCCCGAGATGCCCGCCGAGATAGCCGACTCGCTGTTCGACGACGCGTTCGGCGCCGACCGGGGCGGTCTCGGACTGCTGATCGTCGAACGGGTCGTCTCCGGCCACGGGTGGGACGGCGCGGTCGAGACGGGGCCGGACGAGACCGAGTTCGTGTTTTCCGGGGTCGGAACGGCGACGACGGCCCCGAGACCGGCGTGACCGCGCTCGACGCGAGCCCCGCCGTGACGGTCGCCGGCGTTCCGCCGCGATGGTCGCCGGCGCTCGTCTGCCGCCCCCGAACGCTCCCGGCCGCCCACTCGCGGTGCGCAGCGCCGGTACGTCTCGTCCGGGACGGGCGGACGCGGAGGAGCGGGCCGAAACGCGCGCCGGTCGGTCAGATCTGACCGACGCTGTTTAACGGGGCGCCCGAGAACGAGGGGGTATGGAACCGGTCGACGACTGGCGGTCGGCGATCGCCGAGGCCGGCGAGCTGACCGGCCCGATCGCCGCGGCCATCGTCGAGGCCCACGGCGACCGCGGCCAACGCGCGATCGAGGCGGTCGGCGAGGGGCGCGTGAAGCGCTACCGCGACTTCACCGTCGTCGTGGGCCACGAGGACGAGTACGTCGTCGAGGACGGGGAGTGTACCTGCGCGGACGCGACGTACAACCTCGACGCCGACGACCCCGACGAGCGCTGCTGGCACGCCATCGCGGTCGACGTCGCGGACGGGCTCGACGCCGTCGACCACCACGACATGTGGTACTCCGAGGTCCGCGAGTTCCTTTGAGGCCGCCGCTCCGTCGCCGCCCGACCGCCCGTCGAAGCAGCCGCCGTTCGCCCGCGTGACGCGACCGTTTTCGCGAACTTCGGCCTGAGAGTCGAAAACGTTTACAACAGCGGCCGGTCTCCCCTAGGGTATGGCGGACTGTCCACTCGCCGACGACTGCCCCAGCTTCGACGAACGGATCCAGGGGATGGGGTGTCAACACTACGGCAACAAAGGCGGCGCGGAGTGGTGTAACCACTACGACATGCCGATCTACGAGCTGAAACAGCAGCCGGTCCAGCCCGGCGAGGCGGTCGTCGTCGAGGTCGACGACATCCACGAGAGCGGCGCCGGCGTCGGCCGCACCGACGACGGGTTCATCGTCCTCGTCGACGGGCTCCTCCCCCCGGCGCGCGCCGAGGTCAAGATCCACCGCGTGAAGTCCAGCCACGCGACGGCACAGGACGTGATCGAGCGCCTCCCCGACGACCCGGACGCCGAGGAGTCCGACGGCGAGGACGCGGGCGCCGAGGGTGAGGACGACGAGGAGGACGAGGGACGCAGTCGGCGCGACCGCCCGGACCGCGAACGGCTCGGCAGCCGCGAGAACTTCTGGGGCAAGTGACGGCGTCTCGGGGGAGCCCCGCCCCACGGACAGTCCGGACGCCGTCGATCCGTCGCGCGATTCCCCGCCGACCGACTCACCCGACGCCCGTCGCCCGAAACCGCCGTTTTTTGACCGACCGGTCCCTCGGTGCCCACATGGTGGCAGACGACGAGCAGCCGGAGCCGGCCGACGTCGACGCCGACTCGATCCTCGAAGGGGCCGGGTTCGACGCCGACGAGAGCGTGCTCACGCGCCGGCAGGCGGAGGTGTTGGCGCTCCGCGAGCGCGGGCTCCGGCAGTCGGACATCGCCGACCGGCTCGGAACCTCGCGCGCGAACGTCTCCAGCGTCGAGGCGAGCGCCCGCGACAACGTCGAGCGCGCCCGCGAGACGGTCGCGTTCGCGGAGGCGCTGTCCGCGCCGGTCCGCGTCGAGATCGAGTCGGGCACCGACCTCTACGACGCGCCGAAGCGGGTGTACGACGCCTGCGACGACGCCGGCGTCAAGGTGAACCAGACCGCGCCCGAGCTGATGAAGGCGATCGGCGACCGCGCGGGCGACGCGGTCCACGGCCGCGAGGTCCGCAGCCGGCTGTTCGTCACGGTCGCCGCCGACGGACAGATACGCGTCCGGCGGCCGTAGTCCCGCACCGCACGCCGGCTCCCGCCCTCCTCACTCCCCGTCGATCCGCTCCGCGACGCCGACGAGCGTCGCGCCCGCGGTGACGGTCGCCTCTCGGGCGACCGAGTACGCGATCCCGTCGCGGTCGGCGCGCGCGACCTGGAGCGTCTCGAACGTCGTCGGGTCGAACACCTCGCCGACCCGCTCGCCGTCCGCGACCGAATCGCCGACGGCGAGGTCGGGGTCGGGGACGAACAGCCCCGAGTCGGCCGCGGTCACGCGCCCGAGGTGGTTGCGCGCGACGACGCCGTCCCACGGCTCGGGCTCGCCGTCGAGCAGCCCCTCGTGCCGCAGCGCGCCGATCATCCCCGCCACGCCGGTCTCGACCGCCGCCGGGACGACCTCCCGGCTGTGGGCGAGTTCGGGCGTGATCGTCGGGATCCCCTCGCGCGTGGCGGCGACCCGGAACTTCCCGGCGAACCCGCGCTCGTCCCACTCGGTGTCGGCGTCGTCCCCCGCGGCCTCCGCGAGCAGGAGGTCGGTGCCGAACGCCTCCGCGAGCCCGCGACACCCCTCGTCGCCGCGCATGTACACCGTGTGCGTCGCCATCGACGGCGACCCGGTGTGGAGGTCGACGACCGCGTCAGCCCCGCTCGCGAACGCCCAGAGCCGGGCCGCCATCCGGTCGTGGAGCGACCCCTCCGGGTCGCCGGGCCAGCAGCGGTTCATGTTCGGCTGGCGCGAGTCGAGCGACTCCGGCGTCGTGTACGAGACGCGGTCGAAGGTGAGCGGGTCGGCGACCGGGACCGTCACGAGCGTCCCGGCGAGGTCGGCGGCCGTCGGGTCGGCTCCGGACCCGTCCCCCGCGTCGCCCGCCTCGCCGACGAGTCGGTCGTGGAGCCGCCGGAGGACCGCGGTCCCGTTCACTTCTCGGCCGTGCTGGGCCGCCTGCGCGTAGATCACGGGTGCGTCGTCGGGGGCGTAGAGCTCGGGGCCGTCGTCGCCGTCGACGATATCGCCCTCGCCGTACGCGTGGACGGTCGTCCGGATCGGCACGCCCGAGGGGAGCCGCGCGAGGGTGAGGCTGCGACTGGTGTGCATGCCTGCGGCTCGGGCCGGCTCGGGGTTATACCTCGGGGGTGTGGCCCCGGCGTTCCGCGGACTCCCCCGCCCCGACCGCGGACGCTAAGGCCGTGGCCCGCGCACGACGTTCCATGCGGGTCACCCTGCTCGGGACGGGCGACACGACGGGGACGCCGACGGTCGGCTGCGGCTGCGACACCTGCGTCACGGCCCGCGAGCGCGGGGTGTCGCGGTCGCGCTTCTCCGTCCACGTCGCCAACGAGCGCACCGGCGAGTCGCTGCTCGTCGACTTCAGCCCCGACTTCAGACAGCAGTTCCTCGCGGCCGACGTCCCGCTGCCGGACGCCGGCCTCGTGACGCACATCCACTTCGACCACCTCGACGGGTTGGGGAACGTCTACCGGCTCGTCGACGGCCTCCCCGTCCACGCGCCCGCGGAGACGGACCCCGCGACCGACGAGAGCGTCGCGGAGACTATCCGGCGCAAGTACGACTACCTCGAAGACCGGATCGGCGTCCACGCCCGCGACCCCTTCGAGCCGTTCGAGACCTGCGGCTTCGAGGTGCGGTTCGTCCCCGTCGACCACCCGCCGCTCGTCTGTTACGGGGTCGTCGTCGAGGACCCCGAGACGGGCGCGAAACTCTCGCTCACCGGCGACACCAGCTACGACGTCCCCGAGCGCTCCCGCGAGGCGCTCGCCGGCGCGGACCTGCTCCTCGCCGACGCCATCGTCCCCGCCGCGCTCTGCGAACACCACCCGATCGGCGGCCGCCACGAGGGGCCCGACGGCGTCCCGCGGACGTTCGGCACGAAGCACATGACCCGGGAGGGAGCGCTCGCGCTGGCCGACGAGCTCGACCCCGACCGGACGCGGCTCGTCCACCTCGCGCACTACTACCCCGCCGACGAGGCGTTCGAGGAGCCGCTGGCGGTCGACGGCGAAGTGTACGAGCTGTAGCCTTTTGTCCCGCTAGCACGTACCACGCGTAGATGGCCGCGAACCGCCTCCGGACCGCGATCGACCGCCTGGAGCCGCCGCCGCGCGCGGTCGACTGGTCACTGTTCGCGTTCGTCCTCGCCGAGACGGTGACCGGTCTCGTCTCCTTCACCGTCGGCGTCCCAGAGGGGTGGCCGCTGTTCTGGCTCCACCGTTCGCTCGGCGTCGGCATCGTCGCGCTGCTCGGGTGGAAGCTCGCGCGGGTCCGCCGCCGGCTCACCGACCCCCGGCTCTGGCGGCGGTCGACCGCGCTGTCGGTCCTGACGCTCGTCGCCGCGGTCGGCGCGCTCGCGACCGGCGTCGCGTGGGTGTTCGGGCTCGACGTGCGGCTCTCGTACTGGACTCTGCTGTCGGTCCACGTCGGGTTCGGCCTCGCGCTGGTCCCGCTCGTGGCCGCGCACGCCTCCACCCGGTTCCGGCTCCCCCGCCGCGTCGACTTCGAGCGCCGCCGGACCGCCGTCACCTACTTCGCGCTGCTCGCGGCCGGCGGCGCGACCTACCGGCTCCAGCAGGGGGTCAACGACGCGCTCGACACCGCGGGCGCGGACCGGCGGTTCACCGGCTCGCAACCCCGCGAGGGGGACGGCAACGGCGCGTTCCCGATCACCTCGTGGGTC
The DNA here is from genome assembly GCF_000337035.1 of Halorubrum coriense DSM 10284. Lineage (GTDB taxonomy): Archaea > Halobacteriota > Halobacteria > Halobacteriales > Haloferacaceae > Halorubrum > Halorubrum coriense. The sequence goes on along the minus strand of NZ_AOJL01000060.1, from coordinate 238,625 downwards.
GCCGACGACCCCGACCCGATCGACCGCGACGCGTACCGGCTGACGGTCGACGGCCTCGTGAGCGAGCCCGTCGAACTGACCGCCGACGAACTGGCGGCGGGCCACGAGACGGCGGCCCTACTCGACTGTACGAGCGGCTGGTACACGGTCCAAGAGTGGGGCGGGATCCGCGTCGGCGACCTGCTCGACGCGGCGGGCGGGGTCGAGGCGANCCGCCGCGGGACCCGGCAGCGCGGCCGACGACGGGGAGCCCGCCCGCGCCCCGGCCTACGTCCGGTTCACGTCGGTGACGGGCTACCGGTGGAGCCTCCCGCTTTCGGAGGTCGAGGACGCCCTGCTCGCGACGCACGTCGGCGGCGAGCGACTGAGTCACGGCCACGGCGCGCCGGCGCGGCTGGTCGCGCCAGACCGCCGCGGCTTCCAGTGGGTGAAGTGGGTGACGCGCGTGGAGGTCCGGTCGGAGTACGACCTCGGGCAGTGGATCGTGACGCTGGTGAGCGGGTTGGACTGACCGGCGCCCCGGTCGGACACCGGAGCTCGGGTGGCTTACTCGTAATCGCTCCCGACGACCTCGCGGATGCGCTCCGCGGTCACCGGGCCGACGCCCTCGACCTCCAGTAAGTCGTCCTCGGGCGCGGTCATCACCGCCTCGACCGTGCCGAAGTGTTCGAGGAGGGTCCGGGCCGTCACCGGCCCGATGTCGGCGATGGAGGAGACGACGTACTCCTGCTGTTCCGCGCGGGTCTTCGTCGTCTTCTCGCCGTGGACGCTCACCTCGCGGTCGCGCGTCTCCTGCTCCCGCTTGGCGATCGTCGCGAGCAGCTCCGTCGTGTCGTCTTCGCCCTCGGTGCGGAGGACGCTCACGTCGAAGTCGACCGCGAGCGACGCGAGCGCGCCGCGGATCGCGTTGGGGTCGATGTCGCGCTGGCCGTAGAGGTTCGTCCCCTCGACGACCATGACGGGGCGGGCGTACGCCCGCGAGAGCTCGCCCACCTGCTCGAACATCGACCGGTCGGAATCGAGCATCGAGTCGACGAAGTCCGCCGCCGACTTGCGCTCGACCGCGACGCGGTCGGAGAGGACGTAGTCGCCGACCGCGAGCGTCTCCAGCCGCGTGACGAGCCCGTCGCGCGTCGAGAGCTCCTTCGCGATCGAGGAGTCGAGCTCGCGCTGGTCGACGACGACTTCGACGCCCTCGTCGACGCCCGCGGTCGCGACGACGCCGTCCGCGTCCGCCTTCTCGCCGCTCGTCTCCTCACCGTCCGCGCCCTCGCCGTCCGCCTCGTCGGCGTCGCCGTCTCCACCGGCTCGCGCCTCCTCGGCGAAGTCGGTGAGACCGGCCGCCCCGGTCTCGCCGGCGTCGGCCTCTTCGGCGTTCGCGCCGTCACCGTCGCCCGCGCTCTCGTCGGCCCCCGAGTCGGCACCGTCGCTCTCGGCTTCGGGTCCGCCCGCGAACGCGTCGAGGCCCGCCTGCCCGTCGTCGCCGACCGTCTCCTCGATGTCGTCGGTGGCCTCCTTCAGCTCGGCGAGCTGGCTGGCCATCTTCTTCTCGCGCCGCCGGGAGATCCAGAAGAACGCCTCGTCGCGGGTGTCCTCGGCCATCAGGACGACCACCTTCCCCTCCGCCTGTCGGCCGGTCCGGCCCTTGCGCTGGATCGACCGGATCGCGGTCGGGACCGGCTCGTAGAAGCAGACCAGGTCGACCTCGGGGACGTCGAGGCCCTCCTCCGCGACCGACGTGGAGACGAGCACCTCGAACTCGCCCGACTTGAACTCGTCGAGCGTCTCCTGCTGCTGTCTCTGGGTCATCCCGTCGGAGCCGTCCTTGTCGCCCTGCCCGACGAACTTCCGCACGTCGAAGCTCGCGGAGAGGAACTCCACGAGCGCCTCGGCGGTGTCGCGGGACTCCGTGAACAGGATCGCGCGCTCGCCCTCGTTGATCCCGAGCGTCTCCGCCAGCAGGATGCGGGCCTTCGAGAACTTCGGGTGGAGCCCGTCGAACGACTCCGCCTTCCGCATCGCCTCTCTCACTTTGGGGTCCGCGACCATGCGCTGGCTCGCCTTCGACGCGCCCGACGAGCGGGCGGCCTCGCGCTGGCGCTCGAAGTAGCGCCGCACGGACTCGACGGACTGCGTCTCGACCAGCTCGGTCGCGCGCCGGAGCTTCATCACCTCGGCGTGGGTACTCATCCCCTTGTACCCGTCCGACTGGTCGTTGTCCATCATCTGCTTCAGCTGGCCCCGCATCTTGTTGAGGTCCTTCTGCGAGAGGTCGGGGCTCGTCTTGTTCGTCACGCCCAGTTGCTTCAGCTTCTCCAGCCGGTCGGTGATCACCTCGTTGAGCGCGTCGCGGATGCCGAGGACCTCGTCCGGCAAGGTGACCTGCTCCCACTGGACGTCGGTGTCGTGGGTGTACTCGTCGACGTCGGCGTCCTCCTCGGTCATCACCCTGTCTCTTATACACATCTCTGAGCGGGCTGGCAA